>PAYZ01000018.1 GCA_002716085.1 Methanobacteriota archaeon
AGACTTTGATGATTTGAAAGAAAAGTTTGGATTCCTGGATTTGACTCATAGGTACAAAACTTCCGGAAAAACATCTGAGGAGTTATACACCGATGAGACGAGAGAAATGGTATACAAGAGATTCAGGAAAGACTTCGAAGTATTCAACTATGAAAAATAATAGTGGATAAATCGACTACTTATTCCATGACCAAATCACTAATCCTCTTGGAGATTTCAGGCCATTGGTGAGCAACCCGCATCTCCAAGATATTCTTCTTCGAGTCCTCAAGGTCGCTTGTTTGCAATCTAGAAAGGGAAGAAAGCATCTCTTCTATAGAACAACCATCCATGATAATCGCCCCTTCAACGTCAGCGAAAATCTGCAAAGGGGTTACAGCTATTGCCGAACCAGCAGCTACAGCCATTCGAATCGCAGCACTCGCGCTTTCCTTGGTATTCTGATATGGGAAAACGACCAAATCTAACTCTGAGAGTGTGGAAATGGCTACGTCTTGATCGAGGAACTCTGTATTCAGAATTACACGCCCATCGAGACCAAGACTCTTGACTCGCTCTTCACATTCAATTAGCGTATCAGCAGACTCTTCCCTTTCCGAACATAACATCACCAAGTAGTCCCATTCTTCCAACATTGAGAATGATTGAATCAACTCAGGGAAACCCTTGTGGGGAAGCAAAAATCCGAATGTTCCGAGGACCCTTCCTTCAGGAATAGGAATCCCAGAGGTTCCAGAAGGAGGGGGATACACACCAAGAGGTACGAGCCTGACGTTTTCAGTTACGCCCATTCTATGCAGCCTATCCACATCTCCAGTCTGATGAACTATCACGTTCTTGCATAGTTTCATTCCTGGAACAGCTCTGTCAATCCTGTTTGACCTGAATACCCGAGGCCTTTCTCTGGTGTTGTGCAAAGCTAGGGTGACTTCTACCTCAAAATCAGCCAATTTGAGGATTATCGAATTGAGATCTCTGAACAGCATATATCCTGGATGATGCTGAACTACTAGCTTTGTGACTCCTCCTTCTCTGATTCGATCAATTAGATCGCCGAATGACTTCGAATTCTTGCTCCAACATCTTCTAACGAATCCCTCATCTTCCCTAACCAACGACTCTTCATATGGGGCAAAAACAAGAAAGTCTTGTTTTAGATTCTTCAGAATATTCTCAGAGTGTACAGCAATACCGCATTTTTCATTCCAAGTTGAAACCCATCCAATCGCTATGTCCCCACCTCTCATTATTCATATCCTAGAGTTGTGTGTGCTTCTCCAAACAGCTCATTGTATTTCTGGAGCACTTCATCATCGAAGTATCTTCTCCATTTTGTGACATCTGGGCTAGAAATATGACTATCGGCGCTGATCTCTTCTTTCGTCATTCTTGAGATGTCGTGCTCTTTGGCATAATCAAGCTCTCTCTCAATAAATCTCTCGTCTAAACCTACCCATTTCATGATTTCAATGACCTTATTTTCAAAATCAATCGCCAAGTCCTCAATTCGAACATTTAGAATCTGCTCAGAGTCTTCCCAAGAACACATTGATTCGATGGTAATCTTAGCATAGCCTTTCATTTCGAATATCAGACCCTCATTCTGACTCATCTCCAACAAGTTCTGCTGGTAAGATCTCTCTTCAAGATGGTCAACCCACTCCCTTTTCTCTACATCTCCAAGATGCTGAAGAGGCCACGGAACGTGGGGGTATGTCATAGACGAATAACCAGCAGGCTCGTTAATGCACCATTTCTCTGAGCATCTCTTGTGGTACAGAAACCCGGAAACAATCACATCCCTCGGATCGCGAACAAATCTAACTGCACGAAACTCTCTGGTTGGAAACTCGTCCCCTACTATTCCATGCATTAGCTGAACAACGTCGATATTTGGCGGTGCACGCTCCGCTATACCGTGAATATTCCCAATCGTCCAGCCGATTCTTAGGCACATAGGCTCGAAAATCTTCCAGATTAGAGCCGAGCCTACTTTGTGGTGGTTAATCAGAAGAATTTTCTCTTCCGGTCTTGTAGAGAATATACTTCGCCTCATCCTAGCGCCCATCTTCCTAAGTGTCCACACGCCAGGAATCTCCACGCCCCCTCGAGAAAATGCAACGTATTAGATAACTGGGCATATAGTCTCCAGCGGAAACCCCTTTTCAGATAGAAACTAGAGTTCTATTCCTAATCCTCATAATTTTGCGCTTAGTTGAAAAATCTACCACCATACCATCCTTTTGTGTTTGACTTGGCGTCAATGGTTCTGGGAAGCTTCCAAGACGATTTGGTCAATGTATTTGGTGACTCTCTAGGTTGGGCAATCGGTCACGCAATTTTACTTTCAGCGCTGTACTTGATCGTCCTAGCTATTGGTGGCAGGGAACATGCTTTGAAACACTCAGGTATTGGTTGGAAGCAAGCCAAGCAAGGACTCACATTACTCTCACTCACTGTCTTCCTGTTCTATATATTCACCTCTGTATTTGGATTCCAGAATATTGCCTCAGTGGCTTTGGCGGGTTCGACTTCAGTATTTATTGGCTGGATGGTCACAGTTCTAGGATGATGCTTTAGCTTTCTTTACGGCCCCTTCTCTTTGAGAGAAACACTAGCACGGCAGCTAGAATGAATAAGGAAACAACTCCAGTTACCAAGAGAGCCCCTTCTTCCCCAGATCCAAGATCATCCAGAATGCTTCCATTTACTCCCAAACCAACAGATGGAACCAAACTGTCCTTCTCGTTAACTGTTAGAGGAAAGGCGAAGCTGCTCGAACAGGACCATTCAGGATCAGTGGAAACATCTACTACAATGAGGCAACCCTCCCACTTGCTCTCTAGGTTTGGAGGGGTTGTGAGAACAAACTCACAAACAGCCGATCCCATCGGATTCTCGACCTTACACTCTCCATCAGACATATCGTTGAAACCGGAAGGCCACATCCTTTCCTCGGTGCTCCCCTCCTCTAGGAGATGTAGAGAAACCTCGAGAACATTTTCTTCATTGCTTTCGCATTCGTAAGTTGCCGAGAATACCAGATCTTCTCCCGAATCTACGGTCATAGGCCCTGGCCCATTTAAGCTGCAGACGGTGAAAGGAAGGATCTCGACAATTTCCTCCTCCTCATCAGAGCTTCCAAGAAAACTCACTGGAATTCCATTCCATTGAGTGACTAAAGCGGTGATGTTTACTTGATAGTCTCCAACATCTTCCCCCTCTTCTGCCCTCAAAGACAGTTGGAACTCGGTTTCAGACTCAGCTCCGACAGTCACACTCCCAGGGCCAGCTCCAGCTAGAACACCAGTTTGGTAGGTCAGCTCAACATTCTCGACAAATGTGGTTGGGTTGGTTAGTGTACAGTATACTATTGTAGTTCTACTCGATCCAGGGTAAACTTCGATTGCAGAGGGGTCTAGACATTCCAACTCAACTTGTGGGGTAACCTGCGCAGATGCAGTAGGGGCAATGCCGCATAAAGACAGCATCACAGCCAAGAGAAAACCAATAAACGCCCCTCTACTCATGAAAAAGCCTAATTCAGCTATGTCATAGATATTATCCTCTCGGGGATAAAATACTCCTAATTTTCGCTCAAAGCATTCATGTCGGGATATCTCGCCCAGGGAACAATGGCAGAAGACTCAGAGAAGCCAAAGGTTTCCATCAGCCCCTCAAGTACTAGTGTTACAAGTGGAACAGAGGTCCAAGAGAAGCTTATTGAAGCAGCAAGGGTGTTTTCGGACCTCTTGAAGCCAACTTTTGGCCCTCGTGGCCTCGACAAGATGCTATACAAGACAGACGGAAATACCGCAGTAACAAACGATGGAGCAAAGATCGTAGCAGAGCTTCTTGTTAAGCATCCAGCTGCAAAGATGATGGTCTCGATGGCCGAGTCTCAGGAGGAAGACTGTGGTGACGGGGTTACTACAACCATGCTCCTGTGCGGCTCTTTATTGATCGAAGCAAATAATCTATTCAGGAAGGGAATCCACCCACTTACTCTTGTAGAGGGTTACGCGATTTCTCTTGAAGCTTGCAGGTCTCAGATTGAATCAGACTCCATACAAACCGATGAAAGTAAGCTATCGTTTGTCGTAGAAACGGCACTTAGTGGAAAGATAGCAGAATCGGCAGTGGGCTCTCTCTCTCCTATAATCGTAGAAGCACTGAACACAGTGGAAAAGAATCGAGGGCATGCCTCAGCCGAAAACGTATCCATGTTCAAGACACGTAAGGGATCAATCAGAGATTCTAGATTGGTAAAGGGAGTGTGTCTTAGAAGAAGAATCCTAATTGAGGGTCTCCCAAATAACATCAAAGATGCTAGAGTAGTATGCTTAGATGGGGACATAAAGATTCGGGAAATGACTAGGGATGCAGAACTAAAGATCTCCAGTGCCGATGATTACGAGGCTTTCCTCCAAGCAGAGAATGATCGCAAGGAGCAAATCTCCGGCAGCATCGTTGAATCAGGTGCCAACCTCGTATTATGCTCCGGCGAAATAGACAAGGACATCTTACACCTTCTGAATGACAATGGAATCTTAGCCATAGGGGATCTTGACTCATCCGAGCTAAGGAACTGCTCCGATGCTACCGGAGCAAGAATTTTAGAAACAGCTCTAGATATATGCGAAGAGAACCTTGGGATTTGCGGATCAGTGGTTTGGGAACGAGGACAGGATTCCGATGAGGTTGAGGACGTGATTAGGATTCTTGACTGCCCCTCTCCTTCGGTTGTCACGATTGAGGTAGGAGGGGCAGGAGAGGCCGGAACAGAGGAGGTAATTAGAGGACTGCACGATTCCCTAAGAGCAGCCTCTCTGGCAATTAGGGAAGAAGTTCTTCCAGGTGCTGGCTCCATTCACAGCAGAATGGCAAGAGCAGTACGAGAGTCCTCTGAGGCACAAGCAGGAAGAGAGAGGCTTGCAATGGAGGCCTTCGCTAGGGCTCTAGAAACGATTCCCGCGACCCTAGTCGAGAATGCCGGAGGAGAGTCACTTGACAGGGTCTTAGAACTCCGTTCTTCATCGAAAAATGCCTCTGTCTTGGGGATATCCTCTGATGGTAAATTAGAGGAAATCAATCGGATATGGCACCCTAGGTCAGTAATCGCTAACTCTCTGGAGTCTGCCGCTGAAACCGCAATGGGGATGTTAAGGATCGATCAAGTCATCTCTGCAAGAGGTGAATAGTCGACCACGAACCTTCAAGCCTCTTGCACTCACGCATTCCCATGGAACGACCCAGAGCGCTGATTAGCGTATGGGACAAAACCGGAATCGAAGAATTCGCAGAGTCTTTGCAATCCATGGGGTGGGCCATTCTTTCGACTGGAGGCACTGCAACCAGACTCAGAGACTCCGGAATAGAAGTAACTGACGTATCCGATACGACCGGCCACCCGGAGATATTCGATGGCAGGGTCAAGACCCTACATCCCGCGATTCACGGGGGGATTATGGCTAGGAGGGACTCGAAACAGGATATGGAAAAACTGGCGGATATGGGCTACGGTACAATCGACATGGTCTGTGTAAACCTATACCCATTCGAAGAAACAGCTTCCCGAGAACCCCCAGTAAGCGATCAGGAACTGATAGAGATGATTGACATAGGAGGCCCTACAATGGTTAGATCCGCAGCAAAGAACCACGCAGACGTAATCGTAATCACAAAACCAGAACAGCATGAATCGATATTAGAAGCCCTCTCAAAATCACAAGGAAAGCCCTCTGGGATTGATTTGACGATGAGGAAGGAACTGGCCATTTCGGCCTTCCAATCTACAGCAGCATACGATAGCGCGGTTTCTAACGAGCTATGGGGTAGATTCACAGAAAGCAGGATTCCGAACAGGATTCTAGCTTCTTCAGAGAAGGGCATAGAACTGAGGTATGGGGAGAATCCACACCAACCAGCGTCGTTCTTCCCCTCTACTGGAAAGCCAAGAGGGCTCTCGAGAGCAGTGCAACACGGGGGGAAGGCCCTTTCCTACAACAACTATCTCGATCTCGATGCTGCACTGAGGCTATCCAGGTCTCTATTGCAGACCTGTGCTTTCGGAAACCACTCCTGTGTGTTGATCAAGCACACCAATCCCTGTGGAGCCTCAGTCTCCGATAATCAGGTTTCAGCGTGGGAAAACGCACTGGCTAGTGATCCAGAGAGCGCATTCGGGTGTGTGATTGCATTCGATAGGGTGGTAGTGAAAGAAACCGCTGAATCGATTGGCAAGCACTTCTTCGAATGCATGATTGCCCCGGGTTACGAAACAGATGCCTTGGAGATACTCTCCAATAGCAAGAATAGGAGAATGCTGACTCTTGATCCATTCGGAGAACTCATCGATGAACTCAAGATCAGTCAGGTGCAGGGGGGCTGGCTATCCCAGGTCCAAGGGCCCCCTCGCATAGACTGGGAGAATGCACGACTCGTCACCAAAATGACCCTTGACGAAGAGGAGCTAAACCTAGCTCGGTTCGGAACCTCCGTAATTGCCGAAACCCAGTCCAACGCAATCATTCTGGTGCGCAAATCAGAGACAGGATACTCTACCGTAGGTGTAGGGCCGGGTCAGACTAGCCGTGTAGAGGCTGTTCGCATTGCCGCGAGGAGAGCCGGAGAAAGAGCGCAGGGAGCCATGATGATATCCGACGCCTTTTTCCCGTTTCGCGACGGGATTGACCAATCAAAAGAAATTGGGATTACGAGTGTAGTGCAGCCAGGTGGCTCAATTCGCGACGATGAGGTAATAGATGCCGCGAACGAGTTCGGGATGGCAATGCTATTTACAGGAACCCGACTCTTCAGGCACTAGGTAGGATGATTGACTGGAAACAAACTTTGGCCGCGGGTTCTGGAACTGGAGTAGTATTGGCCGCGTTAGTATCACTGATTATGGTCAAGATCGGGTTTGAACCACCTTCGTTTGGAGCGGCTATCGTCGTCTTCGCCGGGATGATTTTTCTTTCTGCATTCGCCGTCAAGAAAATCTCACAATCCATGGGTTGGTTTGACCCGGGTCTTAAGACATTGATTCCAGTATCTATTATGACATTCATTTTCCCACTCCTGGGCGCATCATTCGGAGCACCAAACTCAGATTTAACAACACTTGCAACATTGGTTTTACTAGGATTTCTAGCAGGCGGGCTCTGGATTGTCCCCATTGCTGGCTGGGTCTACCACAGCTCCACACGAAACCCTCAGTGAAAACCATCATACAGCGAGGTTCGATGCACCACTGTGACCAACCCACCAAAACCTCGTTCCAATACCTATGAGGACTTGGTCTCAGCCATAGGCAACACTCCTCTAATTCGTTTGAATAGAATTACAGAGGGACTGGGCGGGTCCTCCGTCTGGGTCAAGCTAGAGAGGTGCAACCCCGGCGGCTCGATAAAGGATAGAATCGGTTTGCAAATGGTTCTGGATGCAGAGGAGAAGGGACTCCTGAAACCAGGGGGGACGATTGTCGAGGGGACTTCCGGAAACACCGGAATTGGACTCGCGATGGTCGCAGCACAGAGAGGGTACCGCTGCATCTTCACTATGGCAGACAAGATGAGCAAGGAGAAGATAGACCTCCTCAGGGCCATGGGAGCCGAGGTCCACGTATGTCCCACTGCCGTAGAGAAGGAGGATCCCCGTTCATACTACGAAGTTGCGGCTAGACTGGCGAGAGAGATCCCCGGAGCATGGTATCCCGACCAATACTCGCATCAGGCAAATCCGTTGACTCACTACCTAACGACAGGACCAGAGATTTGGGAACAGACTGCGGGCCAGATCACTCACTTCGTAGCCACTATGGGGACGGGAGGGACGATTTCCGGGACCTCCAAGTCGCTAAAGGAGATGGCCGAGTCAAATGCTATGACACCACCTAAGATAGTCGGAGTAGATGCCGTAGGATCGATTCTCAAACAGTGGTTCGAAGAGGGAACCATGGGGGAGCCGCATACGTACAAGGTAGAGGGCTTCGGAGAGGACTTCATACCATCTGCGACCGACTTTTCATCCATCGACGAGATTCACCAAGTGGACGATGGCGAGTGCTTCCGATGGGCCCGGGCTCTTGCAAGAAAGGAAGGAATGTTCTGTGGCGGTTCTTGCGGCGGCTCCATCAAGGTTGCAATCGACATTGCTAGGGAAGCCGATGAGAGTGGTGAGGAAGCAATGGTAGTTGCCATACTTCCCGATGCAGGGAACCCATACTTGTCCAAGTTCTACAATGACGATTGGCTTAGGGAAAACGGTTGGGAACCAGACGATTGGGACTAGTCAGACCTTTTCGAAAGCCTTCTCGAGGTCAGCTATCAGGTCATCAGCATCTTCTATCCCCACTGATAGTCTAACCAATCCGTCATCGAACCCCCTAGCGAGCCTCTCCTCTCTAGGAACCTCTGCATGAGTCATTGTAGCTGGGTGCGTAATCATCGTCTCTACAGCTCCCAAGCTCTCAGCCAGTAGACAAAGCTCTACAGAATTCATCAGCTTCTTTCCTGCGTCTAATCCCCCCTGAAGCTCGAAGGAGATCATCCCGCTGAATCCACTCATTTGCTTCTTGGCAACTTCGTGCATTGGATGGGTTTGCAGTCCAGGGTAGACAACCTTCGATACCTTGGGGTGCTTCTCCAAGTAGGAAGCAATCTTCTCGGCGTTCTCCCAATGTCTCTGCATCCGAACATGTAGGGTCTTCAGTCCAACAATTGTGAGCCAGCTGTCAAAGGGACTTGGAACAGCACCAACGCTCTTCTGGATATACTTCAGCTTCTCAAAGAGGTCACTTCTGTTAGTTACCAATACTCCTCCAATAATCTGGTTATGACCACTGAGATACTTCGTTGTACTATGTAGAACTAAATCAGCTCCGTAATCCAGAGGACGTAGAAATACAGGAGTCGCGAAGGTAGTATCGACAACGTACAGAAGCCCATTACTCTTGGTGATTTTTCCCACTGCATCCAAATCTGTGATTTTTAGAAGAGGATTAGTGGGTGTCTCTATCCACACCATCTTCGTTTCAGGGCGAATCGCTCTTTCCACGTTTTCCGAATCCTGGGAATCAACATAGGTGAACTCGACTCCATAGTTTGTCATGAGGTTATTGAATAAGCGAGCAGTACCTCCGTAGACATCATCACAACAAACGACATGATCTCCACTGCTTAGGAGTTTCATACAACTATCTGCACACGCCATTCCGCTGGAGAAGGCTATGGCGTGAGCACCTCCTTCTAGGGCTGCGAGATGCTCTTCGAGATGCTGCCTAGTAGGATTAGATGATCTGGTATAGTCGAAGCCCTTGTCCACTCCTATTTCTTCAAGAACGTATGTTGCAGTCTGGTAAATCGGAGGAATAATAGCTCCTGTTGTCGGGTCTGGTTTGCTTCTACCTCTTACAGCTTCTGTGTCGAACCTCATTTCTCTCAAACGCTTGCGGGTAACACTACTGGAAAAGTGTTTCAGTTAGCTACCACGTAAAAAGGGAGCCTAGGCCTTCCACTTACTTCTTTGTAGCCAATATAATTCCATCAGGCTGTTCTAACGGGGCAGGCTCGTCAAAATCAATCGAGAATCCAGATTTCTCTAGCATCTCCTTGCAAATATCGTGTCGCTCGGTTCCATGAGTTCCTACGATAATTTTCGAAACGCGCGCCCCCATTTCGGGTTGAGTAGCTAAATCTCTGCAAACCCCCTCCTCAGAACCTTGCACATCCATGCTGATCATAATCTCTGGATTAGGAATTGATCCAAGGATTACTCCGAGATCAATCAGACCTACTCGAATCGACTCATTCTTATTGACGGAATCTTCAGGGGTCACTGAAGCCCCATAGCCGAATTTTATCCGCATCTCTCTTCTTCCTATCTCGTTTTTGCCCACAACTGCAGAATTGATTACGGAAATCCCAGATATATGATTGATCATTGAAGCCTCGTAAATCATACTGCACATCCTTGGGTGTGCTTCTACTGCGAAAATATCCAATTCCGGGCGAGTTTTCTTCGCCAACAGTGAGTAGTAGCCCCATGCTGCTCCTATGTTTACGTAAGCTCCTCCTGCAGGCAAGGAGTTCAAAGCATCAAGAAAAACACCCTCCTCTTCCGGCTCATGGAGGATGCCCAGAGAATTGCTCTTGTACCTCTTCCTCTGTTCACGGCTAAGCCACCTAGTCGGAACCCTGATGGAGTTGTCAAACGTAAACAGCCTCACACTCGCACTAAGGAGGATTGGTATTTCAACTCCCTGACAGATGTGGTGCTTCTGGCATAATTGAGATAGTGCTAACTCTCAGAATCACGAGTCCTAACCCTCGAACCAACATACCACACTCCGACCAAGCCAACAATAACTATTGTAGCAGCTCCGAAACCCGGGTCTGCTCCATCCCATGAGCCGGGGTCCGACCACTTGCCTTCCCCTAGGGTAGAAACGTACCAAACGAACGTTGCCGATAAAAGGGTCATAAATACAATCATGACAATTATTCCAGATTTTGCATGTCTAGGGATTGTCTTACCGCTCGCATAATATTCAAACATGGCTCTTCCGAAATAGCGATTTGTTAACGTCCACCTGAACATCCTCTCACTGGATTGTGAAAATAGGAATGCTGCCGGTACAGCCCATGAGACGGTCGGCCATCCGGGAATCCAGATCCCAATCACAGAGAAAACGACAAAAATTGACCCAAGAGAAACGTACACTCTTCTCAATGAACTATTGGAAACACAGTATTTCTGAACAATTTCGTCGAGATTATCCAATCTCTCCACACTATCATCAAGGGGGAGCGGTAATTTCTGTTTAAGTTGAGCCTTTACGAACCCTCAAGCGAGATGCCTATGCCACAGTAGCATGGGCACCACCGAGACTCCCCCAAGGAGAGCATCTCCAGAAAACCCATTGAGGATCGCCGTCCTGATTTCAGGAGGGGGTTCTGGTCTACTAGCACTGTTGAAATACCAATCAGAAGAAATTAGGTGTCACAAAACTGTGCTAGTATTATCAGACAAAGAGGATGCAGGAGGACTGGAGCACGGTAGGAACAAGGGAATTACGACCAAGGCAATCCCCCTTCCTCCTATTGGGGATAAGAAAGAACAGAGATCAGCCCATGAAGAACTTGTTCAAAAAGAACTCGAGAATTCACAAGTCGAGTTTGTAGTACTTAGTGGATACATGAGAATATTTACACCTTGGTTTGTACGAATCTGGAAGGGACGTATGGTCAATATCCACCCGTCTCTGCTCCCTCATTTCCCAGGGGCTCATCCCCACAGGGATGTAATTTCTTCAGGGGTTAGCACTACGGGTTGTACCGTCCACTTGGTCGATGAGGGCGTTGATACAGGCCCAATAATAGCTCAGAGAGAAGTTCCCGTTCTAACAGGGGACAACGAATTCTCATTACAGGAAAGAGTAAAGAATCTGGAACACGAATTATACCCGGAAACTATAGACAAATACTGCTTAGGAAAAATCACACTATAGGTCTTGTACTGAATTTATGTTCTTCAATACTCGTGGGTCTTCAACAAGAAGAGAATGCTTTGTTTCAGAAAATTGCTTATGAAGAGGCCGTCTATCGCTATCAATCAGTTTCAAAATCCTATCTGGACGGACTAAAGCTAGGAGAGGATGAGAGCGCTCTCCATCGTGAGGCATAATCAGGGAGTCATCCTCTCCGATACCTTCTCGAAGTGAGAAAAAAAGCTCTTTTGTCACCCATGGGCAGTCAACTGGAGCTAACTGCAAAACTTCGCAATCCTCTATCTTAGGGTCAATAAGGGCTTCTAAAATTGCCTCAATAGGTCCTGCATATGATTCACCATCCAGGACCCATTCCAACTCAATATCTCCTTGAATTTCAACTCCATAGTTTTCAACGTCTTCTGGGCGAGAAACTGCAACTCGGATGGGCTCTAGATTTGCACTAGAAAGCGCATTCGCAATCCTAGAAATCATAGCTTCCCCCTCAATTCTAAAAAGGGCTTTGTCGGACCCCATTCTAGAGGATCTCCCTCCAGCCAGAATGAGAGAACGCAACTGCTCACCTTAGTTCATCCAAACGCCTCATGGCATGCCTGATTTCTTCCATCAGATCCATTGCTCTGTCAATCAAAATCTCCCTATCCTTTCTTACGGATGTTTCTCCGAGCCATTCCATTAGCTGGGAAATGTCTTGCGAGTCTCTCTTAATTGTCCATTCCAAGACTTCCTCGGCTACGGGGTCATCTGAAGGTAGCAGGCGTTCCGGCACACTCCTCAGAAACGGCATTTGCGGATTAGCTCTATGGTGCTTCGCTCGCGATCCTATCTCTAATTCTGCTTAGCAGAGAGTCTTCGTTAGGAATCTCTACGGAAGTTAGGAGGGCCACCGCCTCGTCTTCAATGGACACTCCTTGTTTACTAGATGCGAAGACCGAAATTAGTGCCAAATGGGACTCAACAAGCCTTCCTCCGCACCAACCCCTCAATTGCTGCATACTCGGCTTGGAATGCCCTGCTCTAAGAATCTCTTCTATACTGAGAAGAAGAGCTTCCGCAGGCTCCGTGTCATTTATGGAAGAGGCCAAAATTTCCCATGGATTTGTCTCGAGCATCTTGTGATCCAAGTTTGCAAGGATTAGTGCGGCCAGAGCCACATCTTCCCTACCATGCCTATTCCACAGAGCAGGTATCAGCCTTCTAAGGACCACCTGTCTTTCCCCAGCCATTGTGAAAAGCCAAGAAGCAATCCTCCTGAGAAGATCGTCAGGAGTGCCTAGGTGGAAAGAATAACCCGCCGAAGCTCCCAGGCGATCAGTACTTGATTTCATAATCAATGCTGGAACCCCTATCGGGTATGCCTCTCGAACTAATTTGGCCAACTTTCTGTGAGATTTGTGAATGCCATTGGGCTGAGATTCCAGAAAGTCATCCAACAGCTGGGCACCAGTCATCTGTCCTACTCTTTCCGGGCAAGTATTTTGACGCTATCGAAGATTTGACCCACCCTGTCCACAGAGTCTCTTAGATGCATTCTGAACTCATCAATAAAAGATCGATGAACGATTTCTTCCAAGTTTCTGTCCAAACTTCGGGCTATAGCTCGATGTTCCGAATCCTCGATTCCAAACATCTTCCTCAGGTATGCGATCTGCTCCAGAACCTCCTCCGACCTATCTGTGTGAATCAGCATAGCCTCTAGCACTTGTCCATATACCAACCTCATTTCACTTACTTCTATCGAATCTCCGTGGATTGATTCGGTGTTTTTTGCAAGGATGGAATCGTAGATTCTCAGGGGCTCATCATCGCCTAGCCTGAGCGCGTGTGATAACTTGACCAGAATTCTTTTTTCCCCGTTCGATAACTGACCATCCCTCAATGCTAATCTGGTCGATTTCAAGAAAACTCTTGAGCGGTCATCGACGACTTCTTCCACGACCCTCCACCTAAGCAATATGACTTAACGACTAGGTATGTGGGGCCAGAAACGCACCTTATGTTAGAACAGGAGCATTCATGAAGCCCCCTATCACCCGAAAGAATGCTAATCAGCCCTACTCGCGGGCGCCTTGCGCCCATCCGAACCCCCCCGCCAAGATGGCGAAAAAGGGGGCAAGGCCCCGTTTGGGGGCCGAGAGGCAACAGGAATGAATAAACATGTCAAGTGAAGGAAAATATGTCATACACGCAACCATTAGAGTCGACGGAACAGTAGCTCGGAAGGACGTAGTTGGAGCAATCTTTGGTCAGACCGAGGGCCTCCTAGGGGAGGGATTACAACTGAGGAAACTTCAGAGAACGGGAAGAATAGGCCATGTCGATGTAAATCTGAACAACCACAAGGGAAGAGTTCAGGGCCAGATAGAAGTGTCATCTTCTATAGATCAGGTAAGCACTGCCGTGATCGGAGCAGCTCTCGAAACCATAGATCGCATCGGCCCTTGCAAGGCAGTAATCAAGGTCAAGGAAATCGAGAACATCCGTTCTGCCAAGAGGGATCACGTCATAGATAGAGCCAAGGAACTCCTGCTAGGAATTGTAAACTCCGCATCTGGCGAGTCTAAGAACATACTAGATGAGGTAAGGGCCGTGCTTACTCTAGATACCGAGATCGACTTTGAAGAAATGACCGCTGGGCCGAACGTAAAGAATTCGGACGCGATCATAATAGTCGAAGGTAGAAACGATGTCCGAAATCTACTGAAGTATGGAATTAACAATGCTATTGCAACCATGGGTTCTGGAATAAAGCCGCAGCTCGCAGATCTAGCCTCTAAGAAGAAGACCGTTACCGCCTTTCTAGACGGGGACAGAGGGGGCAAGCTACTCCTAATGGAAATAAGTGGAACCCTGGGCAAATCTCTAACTCACGTTGCATTCGCCCCACAGAGTCGAGAGGTAGAACACCTCGAGGGGAAGGTAGTTACAAAGTGCCTAGGACAGAAGGAACCGGCTTCCAAGGCAGTGGCTAGAATCCAAACCGAGATCCAGAAAGATGATGATGCTTCAGTAGGTAAGGGAAAGCCGTCTCTTGAGGCTCCAGATGTCGTAAAGGGATGGGCCCCATTGATGGATGGCCTAAAGAGAAACCAAGCAGTGATTGTACTCGAGGATGGCTCTGGCTCCGATCCCGTAAGCGCAAAGGATCTGGAGACCGCACTAAGCGGGACTGAAGGGGCAAAGGGCCTCATCTTTTCAGGAAAAGTTACCGATAGGATTCACGAACTCGCTTCAGGAGCTGGAATAAACAACGTAGTGGGTAAAACTGTAGGACCACAGACACTCAAATTAGGGGTGCAAGCTTACTCAGTTAGTGACTTGGAATAGCTCGTTTGATAACTTGCCGGCGAGCCGAAGCTCTGGCGATAAAGCCCTTCTCGGGGCCAAGCTCAGCAGAAGCCATCAAAAGTCTCTCATGTCCGCTCGGGTCGATGCAAGACACCACTATGGCGATCCTAACTCTCTATGGTGTCCTGTCTGTAGCATTATTTGCACTTTGGATGAAACACAAATCAGTTCTTAGACAAAGGGAGAAGATGGCATTCAAGCTTGGCTCAATGAAAGGTAATCTAAGCAAGACTTCTGAGAGTCTAGATCTGCTCTCACGAGGAGTAGATACCATTCTTTCCGACTCTCCAGAAGTGCACTATCTTCTAGGAGTTCACAGATCCTTGGAGTCAGCAGAATCCCTTCTGTTCAATCAGGGCATTCCAGTGAGCAACAGCGAGGCATGCGCAATAGCCTCTCATGCTGCAAAGTCATTGCTTGAGCACTATCCAGAACCCGGAATTGAACATGGAGAAAAACCGATTTCCGGCCTAAAACCCCTCACAAAGAGACTATCTGCAATTCTGACTGAAGCTGAGATGAAAGCCGAGGACGTCGAGCTTTCTGCTGGAGAGCACAGGAGGCTTGGTGAATTGTTCCATCTGGTAAACAGGTATGACTGGGCCGAAGATTGCTTCCAGAGGGCCAATGATTTGAATCCGGAAGACGAATCTTCATTGCGGGCGCTATCTTCTATCCAAAGAGAGAATGGCGATTTGGAAGCTCTAGACAGAACTCTGGAGAGATTGCTGGCAATCACTCCCGACGACGTCAGTGTTCTCGAAGAGCAGACATTGCTATTAGATGGAAGAGAAGATGATAGAATTAGTAGGAATAGAAAGAGGCTAGATGCTCTCGGAATCTCTTCAGAAGCTTCACAAGAACAATCCGAACTATCGCAGATTGCCCAGAGAGCCAGAGAGTCGATAGATGGCGAGAAATCTCTTTCTGGCCAACCACTTAGTGCAAACAGGTTGGTAGAGCGTGCAGCAAAGCAACTGCTCATTGGGGAGATTAGTGCTGCGACTGAATCCGTGGAAAAGGCAATAGAATATGATACGAATTTTGGCCAAGCATGGGCACTAAAGGCAAGACTTCTGGCTGCAGGCAAGGGTGGAACTAAGGACGCGTTAAAGTGCATTAGACGAGCACACGCTCTTGGCGAGTACACCGTAGTAATGGAATCCGAGATTCTAGAGAATGATGGAAGAACAGACGCTGCAATAGAAGTACTAGATGAGCATCTGACCAAGACTCCGGGAGATGCCGAAGCTAGGGGTAAACTAAGCCAGATTTGGCTCAGCAAGGGGGCTACAGAATCATCCAAGAGGACCCTAGATGATGCACCCGAGGAATCTTGGGATTCAGCAACAATGCACGTAATGAAGGGCAGACTATCTCTAGTGGAGTCTGAGAATATCAGAGACGAAACAGGAAGACTAGATCCTTTGCCAATTATTGATGCCCTCGTGTCTTTCGAAAAGGCGATACAAATCGACCGAGAATCAGGCCTGGCTTGGCTAGGGAGGGCCCGGGCCCTGAGGTATCAGGGTTCTTTTGATGAGGCAGAAGTGGCACTAGTTAGGGCTAGGAGGCTAATCCCTGACCATCCATCAATACCTCTTGAAGAAGCTCAGCTATCTCTGGAAGTTGGTGATCTCGAACAAGCAAACGCCCTTTCTCTGGAGGCTACTACCATTCTGAATAATAACCCAACAGTCCCATTCATACGAGGAATTATTTCTGCAAGACTGGGAAGGATCGAAGAAGCAAAGAACTTCTTCACAACGGCTCTTCAGATCGATCCAGACCACTCTCGAGCAAGGCTGAATCGCTCCTCTGCAGCACTGCTATGCGACGACCTTTCTATGGCTCTAGATGACGCAAATCGATTAGTAGAATCCAGACCAAACCATGAACTAGCACGACTCAGAAGATCTGAGATCCTAATGAATCAAGGTGACTGGGCTGCAGCTCAAGAAGAGCTAGGAAACCTTCTACAGATGAATCCCAACCATTCTATGGGCCTCGTACATCTTGGAACTTGCATGATTGCCCGGGGCCGGTCTGAGCAAGCCGAAAAACCACTAAACAAAGCAATCGAAGAAAATCCCGAGCTATCTGAGGCTAGGTACCAGAGAGGCCTTCTATACTTGGACTTCGGGAGGTCCGATGAGGCTCTTTCTGACTTTGAAGGCGCAGTAAATTCAGATCCTCAACACATTGATGCTATGCTGAGAATTGCTGCAATCCTACATGAGGAGGGAGATCCAGAGAAAGCAGCCTCTGCATGGAGGAGGGTTCTGGATGTTGACCCCCAGCATAGACTCTCCAGAAGAAGGCTTGAAGAGTGCAGAGATCGCATGGTTGTAGGCAGAGAGACAACCCTTCCAAAGGATTGAACTGCTCTATCAATGTCGGTCTAGTATGCACATTGCCCAATCTGTAGAGCCCGGCTCAAGAGCCCCAGACTTCAGTCTGCCAAACGCCAATTCAAACTCAGGAAATGGAAATATGACCCTATCTGATGTAATGGGAGAAAATGGAGCTATAGTCTTCTTCACTTGCAATCACTGCCCTTACGTTGTTGGATCGGAGCCCCGAATAGAAAAGATAGCAGATCTTTCTAGGAAGGAAGGGATCGGATTCGCAGGAATCAACTCCAACGACCCAGTAAATTACGAATCCGACTCCTGGGAAAATATGGTAAAAAGGGCAGACAGAGGCATGAGCTATCCATATCTTCACGACGCATCTCAGGAAGTAGCACTTTCTTACGGAGCAGAGAGAACTCCCGAATTCTATCTTTTGCGACCAGATGGTGAGGTTGTATACAGGGGTAGGATGGATGACTCTCCTCGCGACCCCTCCCATGCAACAACCTCTGAACTAGAAGACGCAATTGCAGATCTATTGTCTGGAAACATTGTTTCATTACCTAGGACGGAGAGTATCGGCTGTTCGGTCAAGTGGAAGGCTTAGGTGCTACCTTGGCAATGGGCTTACCTGCAAGGGCATTTTATCTCCTAATGAGAATCGCTCCTCCTAGAATCAGAAGTAGAATGTGGAATAGGCTATACCAGAGAATGGCAAAATCACAAACTGATCCAACTTTCAGGTTCATGAATTACGGGTACATTGATGATTTCGAGGTCAATCTCGATGAAGAGGACGAAAAGGACAGACTATTCATTCAGCTTTACGAAATGAATGTCAGAGACGTCTCTCTCAAAGATAAGCATGTTCTGGAGGTTGGCTCAGGGAGGGGAGGGGGTGCTAGTTGGATTGCAAAGACATTTTCTCCCGAGAGACTGGTCGCTGTAGACTATTCTGGAGAAGCAGTCAAGCTTTGCTCGAATTGGTACTCCAGTCAGGAAAACCTCGAGTTCATTACCGGAAACGCAGAGATGCTCCCACTACCAGATGAGTCTTTCCACATAGTCTACAATGTAGAGTCATCTCACTGCTACGGCGACATCCCGAAATTTCTTAGTGAAGCTTTCAGAGTATTAATTCCTGGAGGTAATCTTTGTTGGACAGACATGCGAGATCAATCAACAATGGAAAATATGGAAGCTCAGTTCACCGAAGCAGGATTCGTAGTAGAAACCAGTAGAGATGTAACTGGAAATGTAATTGATGCATTGAATTTAATTGAAGAGGACAGGAAGATGATGATTCGCAAGAGTGCTCCCAGATCACTTAGGAAGAGCTTCGAGACATTCGGGGGCGTCCCCGGTACACCCATATACGAAGCTCTCAAATCTGGCAGAATCAAGTACTTCAGGTATCTTCTTTCAAAAGAATAGGAATTAGTACTGCTCAAGAACCAGCTCTGTTTGAGTAGAGCTGATGTCTCCAGGAGCAGCTAGCCACATCTTGTCAAGCATGTCTCTGAGAGCAACCGTATCGTCAACGTGCACCACCGCTACAAGATCCGCATCCCCACTAATTTCGTACACACACTCCACCCCCTGCCAACCAGAGAACTCTCCTGCTAGGGAACCAATCTCAGTTCCGGGGCCTACCTTTAGTCGAATTAGTGCTGTGAGGCCTATCCCAGCCTCCCTAACTGTGTAACCTCTGATGATGCCCTCTTCCTCGAGCCTTTTGATTCGAGTCCTAACCGTTCTCTCTGTCACTCCTACTTTCTTCGCAATATCCACATAAGGGGCCCTTGCTGATTCCCTTAGGTAGGTGAGAATCGATCTATCCAATGAGTCAACATTACTCATGGTTTCTCCGAAAAATGAACAATTTATTGTTGTTTCTTGATGCAATGATATAATTTATTTCTGTAGTTTTCCGTTTTTCAGAGAGCCTGAAAAGAATTACTATTGGTTTGATTCAAATGGGATGGCCGCACTTGGTGGCATATGAATAGGGAGGAAGCCATCTCCCAACTGAGAATTCAGGAGTATCTTGACGATGTCTCGGAAATGGACATCACACACTCTCATTCTCAATGGTACAATGTCGACGTTGCAGCCCTACTAAATGGATCTAGGATAGTTGGACACGAACTAGATAAACAAACGGGCTCATCACTGATCTTCCTACGAAGAAGCGCAATTCTATGTTGTCCCGACACAGGTAGAATCCACCACTATCCGAAGAACCTAATTCATTGCTTCGTTGATGATAATAGAAGCTCTCCAGATTCAGAAGGAATATTGATGCGAGCGGAGCTCTTCTCGATATCCCCAAATCAGGAGCAGCTATGTTGGGAGTGTTGTTGCAGATCGGAGTTAGAAGTTCCAGATATTCAGAGTAAGGTTTCCCGTTGGCTTAGTTGGCTTAACTCATAGAGTATCAATGCGCTACCTTCACATGCACGATGCCTACCGACCCTCCAATGGGTGCCGCTATCAGCGACATCTCCGCTCGGGCAGTATTGGATTCTAGGGGGAACCCAACTGTCGAAGTAGACTGCTTCGTAGATGGCTTACTCGCTGGTAGGGCCGCAGTTCCATCGGGAGCGAGTACTGGGACACATGAGGCAGTTGAACTGCGTGATGGTGGAGATAAGTGGATGGGAAGAGGCGTAAGTAAAGCAGTAACAAACGTCAATGGTGAAATCAGAGAAGCACTTTTGGGAATGGATCCCTCAAAACGAGACGAAATAGACACAGCACTGATTGAATTGGACGGAACTAGAAACAAGTCTAGATTGGGCGCCAATGCAATTCTTGGGACCTCAATGTCATGCCTTCGTGCTGCTCATCCAATTGATCTGTGGAAAAAAATTTCTGCCTCAGGAAAAACTGCACTACCAGTGCCAATGATGAACATTCTCAATGGAGGAGCACACGCGAATTCGAATGTCGATGTCCAGGAGTTTATGGTCATACCACACGGCTTTGACAACTTCTCCGAAGCTCTGCGTGCCGGTGTAGAGGTTTATCACTCACTAAAGTCAATACTGGGCGATGAGAACCTTCTGGTGGGCATTGGGGACGAAGGGGGATTCACGCCAAATCTACCAAGAAACGAAGAGGGACTCAGATTTGTCCTAGAGGCAATAAACAAAGCTGGCTATACCGAAGGAAAGCAGATCTCTATTGCTCTAGACGTTGCGGCCCAGGAGTTCTATGATGGCAGTCATTATCACATAGATGGGACTAAACTTTCCGGCTCTGAACTCAGTAAAGTGTATTCCAATTGGATAGATGACTACCCAATCGTATCGATCGAGGATCCGTTTGGAGAGGACGACTGGGGGGCTTGGTCAGAATTCACTGCAAGAGAGGGGCAACGTATCCAGATTGTGGGTGACGACCTATACGTAACAAACCAAAGCCGCCTGTTGAGGGGCATCGAAGAATCCGCTTCAAATGCCATTTTGATTAAACTAAACCAGATAGGGACGGTAACAGAAACAATGCAAGTAATTGGAACGGCAAAGGAAGCAGGCTTTGCAACTATCATAAGCCATAGATCGGGGGAGACTTCGGATGACATTATTGCTGACTTGGCAGTAGGGACCCACTCCGGACAGATAAAAACAGGAGCCCCAGCACGCTCAGATAGGACTTCCAAGTATAACCAGTTGCTGAGAATATCCGAATCGGGAGCTCCGTACTATTCCCTATTCCAAAGATGATAATAGTAGCGGAAGGACGATGCTCGCATCTGATTCGATTACGAACTGAGGAGTATCCACATCCAACTTTCCCCAGCTAATTTTCTCATTTGGAAGGGCTCCTGAGTATCCCCCGTAAGATGGCTTGGACTCAGAAATTTGAGCAAACCAAGACCAAAGGGGCACGCTCACCTTTGCATCCTGTATTAGCATAGGAACTACAGAAATGGCAAAGTCCCCAGAAATCCCTCCTCCGACTTGCAGAATTCCTGTCGGCGAATCGTCTTCCCTGTACCAGTCTGCCAGAGATTGCATAGCGTCCAATCCGCCCCTGACAATAGAATTACTCTTCAAACTACAGTCGATTACCTTTGCAGCAAGGAGATTGCCAAGAGTAGAGTCCTCCCATCCGGGAGTGAATATTGGAAGATTCGCATCAGCGGCCGCCATTAGCCATGATTTTTCCGGGGGGTATGAGAAGTCCAATTCCCCATGGAGGAGAAGATCGTAGAAATATTCGTGTGGGAATCGTGAATCTCCAACTACCTCAGCTTCTTCCCACAGCTCCATCATCTTCTCCCCGATTCTAACAATTGTACTCTCTGGAATTGCTACATCGGTTACTCGATTCATACCTCTTCTGGCTAGATCAGCATCATCACGACGGGTCTGCTGCCTCCAATTAGCCACTGTCTCGTAATCGGATCTTGAGACTAGACTGAACAGATCTTCTTCCAAATTTGCACCCGTACAGCAAATCGCATGAACCCTCTGATTCCTAATTGCAGGTGCCAAGCTTCTTCCTATCTCTGCAGTAGACATTGCCCCTGCAATTGTCACTATCAACCTCCCTCCTAAATCGAGGAAACCTCTAAGTGATTCCACGCAACGAGAAAGCTCTCCAGCATTGAAGTGTTTGTAGTGATCATCAATGAAGTCTCGAATAGCCACCTAATCACTCCTAAATCGACTTACTCGTTCTCGAAATACTAGCCTGAGAGTAGGAATTTCCGATATTAAACTCTCGTGAATTAAATCTGCCAGGGAATCTGCATCATTTTCTCCACAGGTAAAGACATCTACTGCCAGTATGCCCTTTTCGGAGTAGCAGTGTGCACTTACGTGACTTTCGTCGATAAGAACTACTGAAGCGAACCCCGGAGGACTGATTGATCCATCGAATGACTCTACGTGTGAGTGCACCTCTCTAACACCGGAATCACGCACCGAGTCTCTAAGTATGCAAAGGATCCTAGCCCCACCATCGCCCTTTGGTGAAATGTAGTTGGTGTAGTCTAACAAGACGTGCGATCCTACTGATTCAGTTCCACCCACATTGCAACTGTGAGGCACCTTCGATTTCAAACTCACTCTTGAATAAGCCAAGATCTCAGCCTAGATAGTCCTTCGTGAATCGCTTCTTCGTCTGCGGCGTATGATACTCTGACAAAACCTTCACCACCAGAAATCAGAGAGGCAGGAATTAGTTGAACTCCTGCTTCCAATGCACCTTCTGCAAACTCGATATCCGTCATCCCAGTTCCTGTTATATCAGCAAACACGTAGAAGGCCCCTTCAGGCTCCGGAACACGAATTCCGGGAATCGAATCCAACCCTGCCCTCATGATCTCTCTCCTCTTCAGATATTCTTGGTTGAAGGACTCCACTGAATCTTCACACTCCAGAGCAGTTCTCGCTGCTTCCATCATGAATGTAGGGATATGGGATGCTGAGTTTGCCTGGCTCTTCATAGCAGCCTTTACCGCCTCCTTAGGTCCAGTTAGGAAACCAACCCTCATTCCAGTCATTGCCCAGGATTTGGACCATCCATTGACTACTATTGTCCTCTCCTTCCCTCCAGGGATGGTCGCTGGAGAAACATGAGGCCAGTCTACCCAGACCATTCTACCGTATATCTCGTCTGACACTATCCAAAGGTCATGTTCCACAGCAAGTTGGACAATCTCAGATATCTCCTCTGGCGTGAACACTGCTCCAGTTGGATTACACGGCGAGTTAACTAGAATCATCCTTGTCCTATCGGTGATTGCCTCTCTAATCGTGCCTATATCGGGATGAAAGTCTTCCATGTTGACCTGAACATGGACAGGCACAGCTCCAATGAACTCCAGCATCGGCTCATAAGATGCCCAAGAAGGAGCAAGCAGTATTGCCTCATCTCCAGGCATCGTAGTAATCAGGAAAGAATACAGCAATGCTTGCTTGGCACCAGGAGTCACTACTATGTCTTCAGCACTAGCTTCGATATCGTGATATAGCGATAGATAGTTCGCCACAGATTGGCACAGTTCTATTGTTCCCGGCCCTCGAGTGTACTTCGTCCTCCCTCTCCGCAGCTCTTCAATTGCAGCCTCAACAATTTCTTCTGGAGTCTCGAAACCAGGCTCTCCAACCGTCCACCTGACAACCTCCGGCCCTGGAGGTTGGAGGTACGGAGCGAATCCCACGCCGAGACCTTCGAACCTAGATGACACTCGAGGCACAAAGGTACAGGCCCCCCTCTTCCCAATGAAGGTATTCCGTGAAGCACGGACAGTCTTCAAGAGAGGGTGGTTGGTCGGGGAGGCGCAGCACGAGTGGCAGAGCAGCTATGCAATGGACTGCAGATCCATGGACCCGGGTGCAAATCCCGGCTCGTGCTCCACAATCTATCCCATCACTGCGTTTAGCGTATACAACAAGCCCTTGACTAGCCAGAAATGAACAATATCAAAGCTCTTGTCAAATGATTTCCATATATTCAGAATGGCAGTTTTTCTCGATCCACGTTCCCACCACACAGAATTATCCCAATCCTATCGATACCTTCCTTTTCTACGAACTCATCCTTTAGCACTGCAGCTAGAGAAATTGCCCCGCTAGGCTCCACAATCATGTCAAAAACTTCGTTTAAGATCGTCATGGCCTTCAACACATCTTCGTCACTTACTCTGATAATTTGCTCAACATGACTCTTTATGATGGGCCATGTTATCTCCCCCATGCTTGTAAGTAGACCATCACAAATCGTGTCAGGCCCAGTCTGGGGAACGAACTCACCCGATTCGAGCGATTTTGCAGCGTCGTCGGCCCCATAAGGCTCAGTCCCAAAGATTTGTGCATTGGGAAGAAGAGCTCTGGTCGAAATACTTGTCCCAGACATCAATCCTCCACCCCCAATAGGAGCAAGAACTGCGTCCAAACTTCCGCATTCCTCAATCATCTCCTTTGCAACCGTTCCCTGACCGGCTATGACGTTGTGATTATCGAAAGGATGGATAAAATATGCCCCGGTCCTATCTAGTACTGAGTTAGCCGTAGTAATCCTAGCTTCAAGAGTTGGCTCGCAGAGAATGACCTCAGCTCCGTGACTTTTTACACCCTCAATTTTCACTCTAGGAGCCGTCTTGGGCATTACAATGTAGGCGGGCACACCTCTTTGCTTTGCAGCGAGAGCGACAGCTTGGCCGTGGTTCCCACTACTGTGAGTACAAATTCCCGAATCACACTCCTCTTCTAGGAGAATTACGGCATTAGAAGCCCCCCTGAATTTGAATGCACCCACGTGTTGAAGGTTTTCGCATTTCATGAAAACGCTTCTTCCTGCCATTCTGTCAATCTCCTGTGAAGAAATCACCGGGGTCTTTGAAACTACACCATCCAGCCTTTCAGCAGCAGACTGAACATCAGAATAGGTTACTTCTTGCATATTCTCACACCACCCCAGGGATAAGCAATACATCATTACTGCGACTCTCTTCGCTCCCTACGTGGCAACCAATCAGGATCCTGAATGGATCCCCCTCGCAGTCTTATCTTTCGTCCTAATATTGAACTCGTTATTCTTGGGGATCGCTCCAGCGGGCCCATGGGGGGATACAGGTTTTTCTTTGGGAATAATTGGTATTTCAGGCCTTGCTGTGGGGTATGTGGCTTGGTACCGATACAACTTCAAACGGAGGGGACTAATTCCTTGGGTTGACCTGTGGGAGGACCCCGCACGCTCAGCAAGATTGGAAATGGTGCTAGCATTCGTTGTGCTATCTATGTCTTGGACTGCAGGAAACATCCTGCAGAGCCATCTTCCCGATCCTACGGGATTATTGCTAAGCCTCATCGGCCTCCTCCTTCTGATTCAATCGGCATATGTAATGCTGGTTTTGGGCCCGTTAAAGGAAGATTAACTACCTCTGTCCAGGCTTCCAGAACTGCAGAGGTACTGGGGTTTCTCCAAGAGTGGCTCTATATGCTAGATGATCGGCCCTCTCGTTCCACCTGTGACCTCTATGTGCCTTGACGTGCCTCCAACTTATTGGCATTGTTTCCGAGACTTCCTCCCAAAATCTCCTGACACAACTAACCAGAGCCAAATTAGCTTTTGCTTTCCAAATCCCGCTAGAAATATTGCCTGCGTATTTTGAATCGGTGCAGATCTCCACTCTACTTTGTATTCCAGAAGAAAGGACCCATCTCAGAGCATTGATGATTGCAGACAATTCTGCAGTATTGTTTGAACCGACTTCTGCTCCGAAAAATAGGGATTCTTCTGAACTCGTTGTAACAGGTCCAAAAGCCTCGAAAACCAAGTCCCCCCTCCCCCTCCCTGCTCCATCATCACCCTCAATCACGCAGAAACCCCATCCAGCTTTAGTTGAAGGTGAAACATTTTGGTTATCTTCACAAGACCCATCGACATAAATTCGCATTACTCGTGACCCAGAGAGATCCCCATTTGCAGAGAATTGAGAACTACTCCTAGGAGGAACTTCTTCCATGCTTAGTCTCCGATCAAATCAGAGTATTCAGAAGAATCAAGCAGGCCTTCAAATTCCATCTCCCCTTCTATTCGAATTTTACATATCCACCCAGATCCATAAGGATCTTCATTGATTTTCTCAGGTGAATCTTCCAAAGATTCGTTCACTTCGGAAATGACACCTGCCATCGGAGCATAGATTTCGCTAACTGATTTCACGGATTCAACACTAGCGAATGACTCCATTACTTCAACAGTAGTTCCAATCTCTGGTAGCTCTACCCAGACAACTTCAGTGAGAGCGTTCTGAGCGAAGTCGGTTATTCCAATGCAAACTTCCCCTCCTTCTTCCCTCACCCACTCATGTTCAGCAGTATATCTCAATTCTCCTGGCACTTCTCCCATGCTTCCACCTGTACCTTTCTGATGAGAAGAGAAGGGTCAAGTTTTCGCTCCCTATTCCTCACTATGTTTTTCCTCTAAGTGAGCCATCTCCATCCTAGCCCATTTTGATCCAAGATCCCGAATGCTGGCCTCTTCCCTTTCATTCTCGAGCCTAGATCTCATTTCGCCTTCATCTTCTCTGCTGAACCATGAGTCAGTAAACCATTCTCCATGTGGCCTGCCTCTTCCTGCATAGAATAGAAACATCACTAATGAGGAAAGAATAGCAATCGATGCAGGAGCTAACCAATATTCTCCGAAAAAAGACCCTTCATCAACATAAGAAAAAATCAGAACAATCAAGAGTGTAATTAAGAATCCAGTGAGAAGTCTTGTCAATCTTCTTGCTGGCGAATCCATATCTACACTTTCCTGATGAGATACATCAGAACTCCTGGATCAGTTTGTGGATCTTGTATGGAAGAAGAGATCTATTTACGGGGGTAACCTCCAGAATTCTAGCATCATCACGCCTCCTTATGTCCTGAAGGAGTGGATGCCTGCTCTTCTTATGTAGCGTAAGTAATGTCGGCATGTCGTTCTGCAATGCCACTCGCACAGAATCGACAAAANCCTCGCTTTCCACAGTGAACTTGCCCACTTCGTCAATGACCAAAATCTCACAGTTTCCTATTGCATCAATAATTGCCGGTACACCGACCCTTTCAATTTCCGAAGGATCAATCCCGAAACCAAGCACTCTATTTCTTGAGTCGATATTCCTGTGAGCCATCACTCCCTTTTCTCCAGTGACAATGTTAATGCATGCGTATCCTACTCTCTCCCCGTTCTCAATTACTGGCTCGCATCTCATTCCTGCTACAATGTGTTCAGGAGGAGATGGCCCCCTCGTCCTCCTGAATCCGCCATCTTCTTGGGAAATCATGTCTACGACCTTTTGCAGAACTGCTGACTTTCCTGATCGAGGAAGTCCAGTGATGCCAATCTTTGGATTGATTCCCATCTTGCTCTCCTAACTCTATTCCGACGAGGGACGACCCCCGTATACTAAACATGGATATTAATCCATTCTACGAATGGTTGCATTTTCCTAATGGAGGAAATCCAAATCCGAAACTTCCTCCTACGGAGAATCTTCTTTTCCAATAATCGAAACTGAGGTTTCGTTCTCCGGAGAATCGAATGGGAGCATCTCAATCTCGTAGTTGTTCACATTGTTGTTAGCAGCCCAAGCTTTGGACCAGAGATCCAGCTCATCTGAGTTCAGCTTCGATGCTAGGAAAGAAAGACCATTCTCAATCGTCCCAAACCTCTCCTCTAGCCGGTACGAGACCTCATCAGATATTTCCAAGAAGCTTACTGAATTGCCCAGAACACATCCTGATGGAACAACTACCCAAACGAGCCTTCTTTCTACTTGTGGATTAACGATTGCTTGGCACACTACTCTTGCCTTTCCAACCATTTCTGAAGGCCCTTTCCAACCAGCCTCATTACATTTGGGATCCGAATGCAAACTCTCGTCGAATGCTGGATGCCTTAGTACCCCCGTTCCTCCTTCAAACTCTATGTGAGCAGCTCTGATAAACGGGACCATGCCAGAGCCAGTTTCCCAATCGCAAATTCCGACAGTCCAAGATGCTCTGTCTATTTCACCAACCCTCACTCTAATTGACCTCCGACTCGGGCTAAGCCACGAACCTCCTTCAATCAAC
Organism: Methanobacteriota archaeon; assembly: GCA_002716085.1. Taxonomy (GTDB): domain Archaea; phylum Thermoplasmatota; class Poseidoniia; order Poseidoniales; family Thalassarchaeaceae; genus UBA36. The sequence continues at coordinate 27,795 of PAYZ01000018.1, forward strand.
CTAGGCTTGTCAGAAAGAGAGTCTATGGCCTCCAGAGTCCTCTTTCTTTCGTCTTCAGACCTAGGCATCTTGGGCACAGCCCAAGAAGTGTCAGTCCAGCTTGACCAAGGCCCCCTTTCTAACTCCAAGAATGGGGCCTCCGCGACCAGGCCTCTCTTAGTTTGGGAAATCTCTCTTATCGACAACGGTCCGAAGCTAGTCAAAACTTCCGTAACCCCGCCTACGGTAGCACCCAAGACAGCTACTCCCTGAGAGCCCCCGAATAGTAGGTGATTGTCTTCAGGGAAAGACCAAACACTGTCCCAATCATTCCTTTCAACCATCAGTTTCCTAAGTGGAACACTGCTTTTCTCCCTTAGAACCGAGTCTGGGACTACCAGCCTAACCCTACCTCCATTCTCTACAATTTGAAGCGATCTTTCGATGTAAAGCCTATACAGATTTACATTTCCCCTTATCGCTGAAAACCGAGGCTTTCCATCAGCACCCTTGTATTGCCTCAGTTCCTTGGATAGATTCTTCCTCTTCTNGCTTCCTTCTGGGTGCCCTCTAAACCGGTCTTTGATTCTCAGCCAGGGGGGCCTTGAAACAAGAAGCATAGGGCGCTCATTCCAAGGCCACTCTCCTNGAAGAGGATCTATGCATCTTACGTTACTCTCGACTATCATCTCAGCTTCGCCTAGTCCAATCCTCCCTTCATCTCCCTCTCCCTCGAGATCGACCAACCCGAGTCTTGCTAGAATAATCGTTATTCTCCTTCTTGCACTATCAACTGAAATCTCCGAGCTACCAACCAGCTGAAGTCCTTCTAGAAGTCTAAGTGTGTCTTCTCTTCTCACATTGGGCGGGAAATCTGAAATTCTTTCTGAGTGGATCCTGAGTATTCTCTCAGCTAGCAGCCCGGCCCCNACACAAGGGTCTGCGAATGGAAGCGGAATTCCAGATTTGCTTCGATTCTCATTCTCAGATCCCTCAGAATGGCCATCTGCCCCTTCTCCTTGAATGCCCTCATTAATCTCCTTAGCAAAGGCCCTGAAACTTGGAGGTAGTGCTGCAAGAGAGAGGGTAGCTGGGGGCTCCCTTTTTCGATTTCTTCCATGGTGCAGCTCATCATATAGAATTGCATCCATAAACTTAGCCGGTGTAGAGTAAATTCCCCTAGGTGACCTACCATCATTTTCTGCTTCCAGCCTTGCGAGTAGACTATCCAAAACTGTCCCGGGATTACTAAGAAGTCCGGCTGGAAGTGTAGGCCAGGACATTGGTAGAGCTGCTGCTATTGGCTGACCTTTCTTCGTTGCTGACATCCATGAATCTAGCCAGACTCTAATCTGCTCGGTCCTGTCCGGGCACTGGTGATCCAGCCTAGCATACCAACCCGATGTCTCGCTTGTCATATGGGTAGTCGTCGGACACACTCTTCTTCTTTGAAGGATTGGATTGAGATTGCAAAATCTGCTCATACGTCAATTACGAATACGTCTCTTTCAATCTCGATAATGTCTCTTTTCTGTAGGAGCCATGATATCGACTCATCGATGTCATCTGAGCTTATCACAGGAGAACGAAGAAGAGAGACAATGTCATTGAAATGAAGCCCTTCTCCCTGGCTACAAGAATCTTCAATTGCAATTAGAATCTTCTCACTAACGTATGCTAGAAGAGGGTCGTCTTCAGCACCCAATGAACCAAAATCGACCAGTGGCAATGCATCGAACTTACCTTTGTGACTCTCATTTTCGCCACACTTTGAAGAATCATAAATGTCGAAAAGATTCATCTGTCCTGGTTCCTTAACTGGTGTTGTACTCTCCCGCTCCCTTCTCCTCTTCATTTGGTTTGCAAGGTTCTCAATTCTGTGAAGCCTCTGCTCAAATCTAAGCTTCTCCCGACCCAAATGGGACTCAAGAAGCTCAAGCTCCTCAGTCGCCCTTTCATCTAGCCAATTCGACAAGTCCCAGTTTGGATTTTGCCTCAACATAGACTCCCAGAGAATCGAAACCGACTCTGGTAGAGTCCTAACATCTATCTTGGGACCGCCCCTTCCCTCTTCGGACTTACGGTCCATGCCTATCCGTGCCATTTGACCGTCTATCAATTATCTCCCAAATTCAGTCAGTATTCCTCGGGGTTGGATTGATGAATGAAAAGCTATTGCCATGCTATATGGGTGGGTATCGCCTGACTCTTCTGCCGGGTGATGGAACGGGCAAAGAAGTCATAGGGGAAGTAAAGAGAATACTTTCTGTGTTTCAAGAATTAGGCCCAATATCTTTCGAAATTACAGAAATCCCCTGTGGTGGCGAACACTATCTCGAGACCGGGGAAGAATGGCCCGAGGGATCCTTTGAACACTGCAGGGATAATTCTGATGCAATTGTTGTCGGGGCAGTAGGATGGCCAGGAGCTAAACTTCCAAATGGAGACATTGCGGGAGGACAAGTACTCCTCGGTCTTCGATCTGCATTGGATCTTTACGCTAATGTCAGGCCAGTAAAACTGTACAAGGGAGTAAATCACAAGGTCCACGGCACATTCAAGGATGTTTGGGACCACAATCTGGTGGATATGGTGCTAATTCGCGAGAATACAGAGGGCCTGTACCATGCATTACTCAGGAGATCTGCAATGGCAGCTCAAGGCGAGCAAANGGACCAGCCCATCGTCATCGACAAGTTCCCAGGCCTGAATGGTCAAGTCGAATGGGATGTTAGGCCTATTTCTCGAAACGGAAGCGAGAGAGTCATCAGATTCGCTTTCGAAACCGCAAATTTAAGACAGAGCAGGACAGGTAAAAATCAGAAGGTAACTTGTGTAGACAAGAGCAATGTGACTAGAGGCTGCAGGCTATTTAGAGAGATTTTCAGAGAAGTAGCTGAACAAAACTCAGGAATCGAAACCAATGAGGCCTTCATCGATGCCTTTTCGATGTGGCTTGTAAGAAATCCAGAGGAGCTAGACGTAGTGGTTCTCCCTAACATGTTTGGCGACATCGCTACTGATCTAGCTTCGGTCCTTCAAGGCGGAATGGGAATGGCAGCTAGTGCAAATATTGGTGATAGTCACATGCTTTTCGAACCAGTTCACGGTTCTAGTCCTAAGTATGCAGGACAGAATAAGGTAAACCCGATTGCTGCAATTTCATCAGTGCAACTCATGTTTGACACTCTTGGGTCAAGGAATGGAGACAAGGATGCTATCCTGTGTGCTGAGGTACTAGAGACGGCAATTTCAGAACACTTCTCATCGGGAGGGGCCATTACGTATGATCTCGGAGGGAAGGCCTCCACTACTCAAGTTGGGAAGGAAATTGCAGATAGGTGCAGAAATCTTCTAACTGAGCTATCATCCTAGATTCTGTTCACTGACGAACACATCTCCCTAACTGCTTCCTTCAACACCTTGCTATTGTCCCATTCCGAAGGAATTCCCTCGGAAACAAGCAACTCCTCTAACATTACATCCGAAGCCCTCGAGATCTCATCCACGATGGTAATGGTGGCGTTCCTGGAGCTTCTAGAAAGAGGATTCAGATCCACAACAATCACTTCCTTACCCAATGCTATCAAGGCCTCGCATCTATCGCCGTCTTCTAGAGGTACCAGGATTGTATCNGCACTCCCAATACCTTCCTTAGTGCATTTAGATCTAGGGCCTTCCAACCCCGCTATTTTGAAATCAGGACTCCTTCCAAGCAGCCTGATTTTCTTTACAGAAGTTGACCATTCTCCCAAGAACCCAACAGGGGGCTCTTCCTCGGAAACAATGGCTCTCTGCAATTCAAGCTCAGACAACAACCCAGAAACCCTCTCCGATGTCCTGTAATACAGGTTTACTTCAATGCAACATCCAAGAACAGCGGCTACTCTCAGAAGTTTTCTTCCAGCAAGAACTACGGTATTCCCATTTACCGAGATCACAGGTCTTTCAGAGCTCCTTAGTCTAGAGGCTGACTCTCGTATAGCAGATCTAGCAGACTTACAAGTTCTCTCTCCTAGCAGGTAGTCAAATGCCTCGCCCCTCCCATGTGCAATCATTGCAGACTCTGCTAGAAGCCCTTTTGATGAACCCTCTACAATCCTCAGCCTCGCCATTAGCGAAGACTTTCTGGGATGGCTGTCTGGAATCTCAACCACTCAAACCCCCCCGATCATCATTGAAATGTCTAGAGATTTGGCNGATAAGTTAACTTCGCTAGTTGAAATGACATCTACTCCCGAATCCGAGACCCAGGAGTCAAGCATTACTCGTTTTATGCCACCTGAGCCTTCCAAGATACACCAATGCCTCAAGTCACAATCTCTGAGAGCCGAATCAGTTTTTCCGCATTCCTCGGGTCCCATGTTGTCCAATAGTATCACCAAAGGTTCAGATCTCTCTCTTTCTCTTTGAATCTCTGACCAAACTCTAGCTGCATACACTGCCTGACCTTGGGTAGTGACTTCTAGAATGATGAAAGATGCATTTTTCTCGTTTATTGAAGCCAAGGCAAACCGAATAGAGCTCTTCAAATCCCCCTTTTCTTTTGTGATTACTGCCAAGTCATTCTCCTTAATCATCGGAGAGTCTTGTTTGCTGAGTCTGTGAGTAAGTCCTCCTCCCAAGTGAACCGCCCATTTGTCTAGTAGTCCCCATGAAGTTTTTCTTGTACAGGCTATCCCTATTCCATCAGAATCCATTACCCAGTCTGCGGTTTCAGTTGCGATCCCTGACATCCTTCCGAGAACATTTAACAGAACCCTTTCACAGCATAGCACACTTGAGGAAGGGCCAGAAATCGACAAAATCCGATCCCCAACCGAAATCTCATCCCCTTCATTAATTTCTAAATCAAGAGTGCATGAAGGAAAGAACCNCCTCACCAATCTTTCAATTGCCAAGAATCCGGCAACAATGCCTGCTTCCTTGGCATAGGCAACTGATTCAACATTGTCCCCAGTTCCTCCTTCCGAGACCATATCGTCCATTACCAATGCTCCCATCCACCTGTCAATAGACTCGATAAACAGCTCAGTCGGACTACCCCCNCTCTCCCCTTGGCAAAGAAGAAACGAGCGGTCGTGAGGTAGACTTTTCACGAGCCCCGGTAAAGTAACCCCTCCTTGAATGGTCCTAGCTTTCGTGAGAATGTTTGCGCACGGAGGCTAGGCCGGATTCAGATGCAGACAAGCACGCTAGAATGTCATCTACAGAAGATCTAGACTGACCCAGACTAGACGACATCACCCTAATCCTTAGCTCTGAGAACTCACCATTTGGGATCAACTCTGCGTGAAAGGAACTAGGATCATCCGGAGAAATTGCCGCTAGTAGGGATTCCCCAGATTCTAGAGGCCCCTTCCACAGAATAGAAGCCTCCACTTTACCCATCAAACACCCCAAAACCGATTTACGTAAGCTTGCTCGTCGTCCTCCGAAAAAGATTGGACGATTGTCCTAAGGAGGTAGTACAGAATGACAGTAAGGATGGGCATATCCCAGTCATTAACAAGAGCAGTGAATGTTGGGCTATAATTCCCACCGCCTGCAATCTCCATTGCTACATCTATCGTGGTAGCCACGAAGGTGTAAATTACAACACTAAGACCAATTAGCAGCACGCTTCTTCCTGTGAACGAACCCTCCTTCCACCTTAGTACCCCTAGTGCCAACAAAAATGAGAATACTGAACCAACTATCCACTGAAGGACCTCATCAACAAGACCTATAGCCTGCTGAATCTGACTCTCGCCTTCGCNCAATTCATCATTCATCCCTGTTACAACTGTAGCAATAGCTAGGAATAAGCAAACTATCGACATACCCCAGAGAAGGGAGGAGAAAAGACCCCCAGTCGCACTATCCCTCATTTCCATCGCCACTCTCTCCATTTGTGCCTCTAGGCCAAGACCCTTACCTAGTACCCACAATCCGATGAGCAGCGGAAGAGAACCGATTAGTGCAATTCCATTTGGGAGAATTAGACCTAATCCAATAATAATCAGGAAAATAGCGAGCGGGACTAATAGTCTAGCCCTGAATCTAGGATCTTCTACGGCCTTAATGATGTAGTAGTAAGTCCCCTCAATTCCTTTGGACTGTCTCACAATTACCTTCTCTACTGTATCGACCCTTATTCTAGAAGTGATAATAGGTAGCGAAGCTTCGTCATCAGCTCCGTCAGTTACCAGCATCGCAGCATCTGGTTGGAATTCTTGAATAACCTCATCAAGCTGACTCGCAATAGCACGGTCGCTTCTAGGCCCTACTCGAACGTCTCCAGTAAGAATAGCGATCTCAATCTCATCGCTAGCTCCTGCATTTTCTGCCATTCTGTCATGATGATGCAGAGCACCAAGAATGGCATTAGTATCTGATTCCTCGGGATCTGCAATACCTAATCTTAGAGCAGCAGTAAGACAGGATTTCCTGCCAACAACTGGCCCCCTGATTCCAGCTTTGACACCCAAGTCGTTGTCCCTGTCTACAGTTAGAACCAGTGTTCGGACCATGTCCCCCCTCCTTTGTCGTTAGTTGGAAGGCTTCTACTTATGAGNAATTGGCCGAATCGTTTACCTTCGATAGNCCANCCTCCTCTTCTCGTTCNGAATTGTACCTTCTTCTCTGCTTCGCTCTAATGTACTTTAGTGGGTGAGTCAACCATTCTTGGTCGCATAGAGAATCGTCTCCCAGGCTTACTGGGCATCTTGCATTTGTCTTCAGAGATGAGCAACCATGGGGGGTGTAATCCCTCTCGAAAATCTGTCTTACCTGATAATTTGTGGTATCGGCGTCATAATCAGGAGCATTGGCAAAGAAACCACATGTTTGCTCCCTGCTAAGCCCTATAGATTTGGAAAATGCAGCTAGGAAGACTCTCCCGACATGATTCACGTTCACTCCTTGATTCAATTCCGAAACAGCAGATTCGAAGCAGGGGGGCCAATCACCTCGAATTGCGGCAGTCATAGGCATCTCCTCTTGCACCCTTTCCGAAAGAAGTCCAGTAATCCTCTCTACGGGTTCAGAGAATTTTGCTGCAAACTCATCATCCATTCGATCCATCCTCTGCTCACAGCTTTCNTTCAGAATATCCCTAATTCTCTCCTTGATCAGCCTAGAAGCCCTTTCCCTACTCGACTCCCCGGCTCCNGATTCCAAACATACCCAACCATCCTTCATGTTCCTGTTTACCAATCTCCAGTAATTTCCTGAAATCCTAGGGCATAGCTCGATGAAATCAACCATCGGAACCCAGTACTCATCTGCTCCATCTCTCCTCCTCTTTGCCCGGATTCCTGAAAGCAAAGAACGGGACACNACCTCAAAATTTTCTGCATCCATCCCAAGAAGCCTGTCTGCTCTGCTAGCCTCCCCTTCGATCCATCTAGATAGCAGCCTCTCATCGAATGATGCACAGACCACCAACATCGCATGCAGGAATGATAGTGCTTCAGTCATCTTCCCTGCATCGGTTGAAATATCTATTTTTGAGGCAGAAATATGTGCTTCTTCTTGGAGCACCGAATTTACCAGTCGCAGCCTTCCGCTAATTCTGACATCCTCTAGCCATGGGGCATCAATTAGGTCTTCGACCTCAATTCTGTTTTCTTCAAGCATTTCTCTAATATACAATCTGCCTTGTGGGAGAAAAGGATACCTAGCTAGCACCGATTGGTCATCGATTTCTTGGGGCACCAAGGGCATCGGCACGAACATCAGTGCACAGAGAGGGTTCTTCAACACTCACCGAGCCCTTCCACTGGAGCATGTCACCAACTGGACGACCTTACGACTTATCCCCATTCGTCCCAGAACTTGTAGAAATTCAGGGAGAGGTAAGGGAATTTTTTGGGTGGGACGAATCGAGAGACGAAGAAAGCGCGAGGGATCTGCAAAACAGGGTGGAGTCCTCATTCGTCCAGAGCTGGCTTAGACATAATAGGGCAGCTTCGCTTTTCAGGCTATTCAGAAGGATGGTAATGAGGGAAACAGAAATCGCAATCATTGGTGCAGCAATAGAACCCCAGGAGGTTATCGATATCCTAGAAACTAGGGCAATAATTGTGTCTGCTGACGGGGCTTCGGGGGTATTTTCAGAACTACCCAAGACCCTGTCAGAAAGAGCTTGGTCGAGAATGTCCTGCGTGGTGAGTGATGCTGATGGAGGTCAAGGGACAATTGAAGCAGTAAAGAGGGCAGTCCCTATTGTTCTTCATGCACATGGCGACAATAGAGACGATTGGAGAAATTTGGTCGAATTAGCAGAGTCTCTACCTAACCCTCCAGAACTAATTCTGACGCACCAGACCTCTAAGGATATACCAGGAATGTTCAATCCGGGCGGATTCACCGATGGGGACAGAGCTGCCTCATTCCTGACTGCACTAGGAGTAAAGGTAGGAAGGATTGGAATCTATGGAACTAGAATTGACTCNGTTGGACGTTGGTCTGGGTCAACTGACNAACCTCAGAAAATGGAAAAGCTGCGCTGGATGGAGAAGTCCCTCAGGCTACAAGGCCTTTGGAATGACTAGATTTGAAACTTAGCAGCTTCGATACTAGAGCCATCAGTAGCTATTGATCCAAGGTGCTCTTCTTCCTCTCCTTTGTTGTTGATATTTACTTTGAACTGAATATCCCCTTCGTCTTCGCTTGAATCGTAGTGCTTGACCACNACNGAATATTCTCCNGGNGGTGGCCCAGAACTCCAGCTGATCGATCTACTGCCAGAATTTGCCTCGAAGCCATCTAAGTCGAACGAACCCCCATTCAATCCTTCGGGATTGAAGAAAGACAACTCTTCACCATCAGAATTAACCACTGAAAGACCCAGATCGCTTGACCCCTCCCAGCTTAGGTCTATTGAAACACCGTCTTGGACTGTGCCCACTCTTCTCCTCATTGCATCTACATCTCTGGCTTCTGCAAAGTCCTCCTGTGCCTCTGTGGCCTCTTCAGCAGGAGCCGATTCGGGTACTTCCCCATCGGGCCCTGCGATTGCGAATTTTGCTACAAACTGCAAATCGTTACTTTTCACCATCGAGCTCTCATAGAATCTCTTGCTTTCCCCGATTGTGACACTTACGGTGAAGTCAGTCATGTTCTTCTTGTGGATTACTCCTAGGAAAGGGATCCATGAGAAGATGCCCTTGCTGTGAATCTTGTAGTGCCTNACTCCAACTCTATAAACTCCCGGAGGGGGNGTATTTGTCCAGACAATGTTCTCTACTGGGGNCTTAGATGAAGGTTTGAAATTCATGTCCACATCTAGCTCACCACCACAACTTGATGTCCTATTGTCATGGTAAATGTGTTCTCCAGAAGGCGTGATTACATGAAGATCAAGATCATTCCAATTGTCCCACATCAGGCTTATTTGGACGGAACCCCTCTTTGCTCCTTCTCTTTCGAGCCTCTTTTCTAAAGCCGAAGCCTCCTTTTCGGTAATCTCAGCTTCTTGAACTCCCGGCCCCATAGCCTCTGATCCCTGGCCAAGGTGACTCGATAAAGTCGGAGATCCAGACCTGTCTCTGCCTCTTGACCTCCTGACTCTGTTTAGAGCCGCCTCAGAGAAGGTTTCAGGCAGGTTTCTCCTAGTAGAAGGAAGGATTGTCCTCCTTGATCCAGAACGCATAATTCGGAACATGCCACTAAACGTAGCTACTACGAAGATCACGACTACGACGAGGGATACAGCGTCCGCCACGTGACCGAACGTGAGCAGTGACTTTTCATAACATCGGTCAATAACACTCCAGAGAANGATCGATTACAATTTGTCGCCGGTTGTTTCATAATCATGGTTAGTCTCCTCTACGAGGAGGGGAGCGGCAGCGATGGGAACTCAACCAATTTTGACAACTCTTTCTGGGGANGGCAAATCNGCCAGAAGAGCCTCTAGGGCGACGATTCTAGTCACCCTTCTCCTGATTGTTCCTCTGGTGGCCTCAATCCCACCAGAGTCAGTACAAGAGTCAAAGAAATTGAGCTCTCAAAGATCTACAGAGCCAGACGTAGCCGTTACTGACATGAATGTCACCACGCCGTCTGTCATGGTAGGCGGAACCCCATATCTTGCNCCCGGAGAGCACATNATCAGCGCAAATATCGCAAACATGGGNGGCTCAACTGCCAATGGGGAGTTGCACCTCAAGGTTAACACCGTAGCTGTAGACTCAAGGGTTGTAAGTATCAACCCAGGCCAGCAGGCGGTCCACTTATTGCTCTGGGACGCCACTCCTGGTTCTGGGATCGATCTCGAAGTAGTCTGGGAACCAGACACACCCGCTGGAGACTCAGATTCCGACAATAACGCTCTATCTATGGAAAGCGTCGAAGTCACTTCTCTAGAAGAAGCCTCTAGAATTGCGGACTCCCTTCCTGAAGAGGGCAGCTCGGTTGCAAGAGCGTTATGGGCAGGAGCAATCACAGTAGTCAATACCGGAAACGAACCTGTAAATGTCACAGCCCAACTAACCCTGACACCAGTAATAGGCGGTCCTACTGTTTCACTGACTTCAACCACAGAGGACCTTACACCGGGAAGCCTATCCGACCCTCCCGAACCCAAAAACATCTCAATAGGGTTCGATGGTACAAATCTAGAGGGCAACTATACTCTAGGGGGGAGCCTGCTGGTCTCAGGANCTACCCAGTCCGTGGTTAACATNGAATCCAGAATAGTAAACTTCATCGCGCTCAGGGCAACTCTTATTCCGGCAAATAACAGGAATGTCGACCCAGGATCAGGGACAATCCTGAATTTCATCCTNCAGAACTCAGGGACCGTCAGTGATAACTTCACAGTAACCCAGACTAACACCTCTTCTCCTGGAAACTACTGGGCAAACACCTCTCACAACATGTTCACACCAGCAGCTCCCCTTTTCGTAAGCTCCGGCGCAACCCAGGCAATTCAAGTGCCTGTAGACGTTCCTTCAGACGCAGCCAACGGCGAATCGGTAATCGTCACAATCTCCGTTCAGAGTTTGGCNGCAGGATACGTGATCGAAGGCAGGACCATTGTAATGGCAGGGGGTACCTACGACTCCGAAATCTTCCAGAACCACAGCCACGAAGACGGCCAGGACATCGCAAACATCACCCCAGGAACCCCAAAGCATCTGGAGTATACTCTCAAGAACACCGGAACCGCACCTACCCAGTTCGAGATAAACGTCGGCGCGACAGAGGCAGTTCCTTTCTGGACAATACACTCGCCAATCACAATTACAGACGTTGTGATGCCCAACGAGACTAGGGCAATTCCAGTCACAATCACCACGCCCGAGCTGGAGATGCCACTCAACCCATCTTGGAAGGTGTCATCGATAGAGCAGGTTGAGCTTGTAGTTCAGGCCATCCCTCTGGATGGGGGCATACCATCCACTAACCAGACAACCTTGGTGATCGATAGCGTAGTGGAGCTAGACGTCCAGATTACAGGAGGGGCGAACGACGTCTCCGTAGCCGATGTAATCAGCGGAAATACGAATAGATTCGTAGACTTCGAGGTTCGTATCGTCCATAACCTAGGATCCAACAGCACTCTGGCACAAGTCTCCCTANCTCCAACTCTAGATGGAGGCGGATCAGGAAAGACATTCATTGGGGATAACTACCTCGCAGACTCAAGTACCTCTGAACATACGAGATGGACTGCAACTGCAGTGCCATCGACAATGGAGCTGCAGCCNGGTGAGGTCGGGTACGGATACGTAGCAATTTCCTTCGAAGATGACCATGACTTCCCCTACCCAGCTGCAGGTGTTTTCTCATATGCCTTCGAAGCATCCTCTGATTGGGGGTCCTTCCCCGGGACAATCTCCCGGAACTCTTCTGCTTCTGTAAACTTCAGCATAGAAGAGCTTTGGTCAGCGGAACTAACTNCGGGNTCGATCGCAACTGGGGATCCGGGAACTTCAATTTCCTCGGATCTCGTCCTGAAGAACACCGGAAATGATGTGGCCAATTTCACCATTGGATACGTCCCTATTCCAGATTGGGACATCTCACTGGGAAGTATAGCTGTAAATCAACTAATGTCTAGAACAAACCTGTACCCCAAGGGAGTCGATCGAGCCCCAGATGGGGATTTGTTCGATATCACGGTNACTGCCATTCCCCCTTCAGATGCTAGTGCAGAAAAGATCCATGAGATTTGGGTGTATGCTAACTCTACAGAGACAGGAGAACTACTGGCATTTGCTCCTGCTCTGATCGACCTAACCAAGGTCATCTCTGCAGAGCTGACCCCACAAAACTCCACTGCTGTGATAACCAAAGACGACATGGCAGCAACCAGTAGGGTAGGGCAGCAGACGATTATCATGCAGCTCAACAATTCAGGTAACTCCAACGTCACCTACGACTTGAATCTACACAGATTCGATACAGAAGTCCTAGTCACCTTCGCAGATGACGGAACGACGTTGTTGAACAAGTCGATGACCGTTGCTCCAGGATCCCAAGCCATAGTCAGGGTGTATGCCACTGTTGGCTCTGAGGCTAGGGCTGACATAAACAGCAGATTTGAGCTATCTGTCTCCCACAACGGAACCGAGCTAGACAGGAGCGGAGTAGTCGTACAAGTCGCTCCAGATCACGCTATGACCTTCGTCCTTGGCCAAGACTTGCAAGTTGCCCCTGGAAACATATTGGAAATCCCAATCACACTAATCAACGATGGAAACTTGAGGGAGACTCTGAATCTAACAGCCGAGTTCGGCCCTTCGATATCAAATTGGAATTACTCAGTAAACGACTCAAACTTCTCCCTGGATCCAAAGGAGCGACATTCGGTGCTATTGACAATTTCAGTCCCAAAGCTGGATGTAAACGGCTCCATACTGGAGGCTTATATCAGTCACGAGGTCACAATTAGGGCTATCAATATCACAGACCCATTCCCCACATGGCCGTCCACAAAAACAGTGAATGGAACGGTGGTGACTGTACCAGTAAGCGAGAGGGTTGGCATTCCCGCGGGGACAAAGAAGGTCTCTGTGGAGATTCTCCCTGTTTTCGATGTACAGCTAGTAGAAGCGCCACACAGGATAGCTTTGGTACCCGGTATCGATAGAACGGTCGACTATGTTCTGGAGAATAGAGGCAACGCCCAGATGGACATTTCCGTCCAGTGGCGTACCCAGGATAGCGACGTAGAGGAAAGGTTTGGAGTNGAAGCCGCCGTGAGCTCCACATTGCTCTCCCTCGATGTGGGCGATAGATCGTCCATGGTGTTCACATTCTCCACCAAAGGNGGCGATCATTACAAGGGGGAGCCAGGGTCATTCATTCTGACTCTAACCCCCCAGGGAGTTGACATAGANCCATCCATTGAGTCCACTCCTATCGANATTGTTAGAGCTCAGACAGACGACGAGTACCTCCTAAGTGNCGACGCTGCTGGCCAGTATGAATGCGATGACGTTGCCGACTACGCTCCCGCAGAGGCATCCCGCTGTAGACAGATAGAGATTCCATGGGCAAACGTAAATGCTGCAGGCAGCACTAACACTGCAGAGAGGACTTACACCTTGGCTCTGAACGGAAAAAGAGACCCATACGGNTCCTCTGCAGACTANCCAGAAAGNCTCGTNANCTCAATCTTCTACTCTACGGCAGAATGGGGACTCAATATCGANACAAACCCAGGTACGGGAGGCGGATCGATGTGCCAGATGACCTCCGAGCCCAATGCTCAGGGAGTGGGGGCTAGCAGTGCTACCAAAGAGAACTGCGACTCTCTGTGGGACTTGGATGCCACGACCCCTTACGACCTCGTACCCGGGGGGGTGCACGGTGGCACAATCGTGATTCAGGTTATCGTTCCTGAGAAGACTAAACTAGCACCCGGGGACGGGTGGGACATTTACCTCCAGATNAGGAACCCAGAGGAGGGCCCTACTACGTTAAACTCCACAGACTTGATTGTCAAAATCAGGATGACAGAGTCAACGGATCCATTGATAGAAAGTGTTACCTTCGATGGAGGTGGNGTGGAGGGCAAGTCAACATCGATAGACGTAGTAGTTATCAATGCCGGCAATGCAATCATGCCATCTGGCGTTGAGGTCCAACTTGAATGCCCAACAAGCAGATTTGCGAACATTGTCGGTATGTCCAATAACGTGGCTGTTCCACCTCTAGAGGCAACAGGGAACTTCACAGCATCCTGGAGCGTAACGCTGAACCCAATCCCCTGGTACACCTCATCTGTCGATCTAGAATGCATCGCCAGCCTGGTCATACCTCCAGACATCGTCGAGCAGGGGGGCATATTCGGAAACTTGGAGGAAAATGACGTATCGGTCACCTCTCTAGAAATCGCCTCGTGGTCAACCCCTCCAGCTGAGTTCGCAGGAATTTCCCTNCCATCCGCCGCCTTCGCAGCTCTTGCAATTCTATTCCTNGCTCTATCCCTTCTTCGTCAGGGTCTAGACGATGACCAGGACAGACTTCACGCATCTGCATATGTTGCTGCGATGGGCTTCGGAACACTATCACTATCTGGATTCTCAACATTGGCAACNATACTCTGTGCACTGGCTACAATTTCCTTCTCTGGATTGGTAGCTTGGNTATCCTCCAGCGAGCTACAGGCAATTCATGACGATAGGAAGAAGTCTAGGATAGGTACCAGGGCACTTNTGGAGAACCACGACGAGGAGCAGAAGAATACCAGAAAGGAGCTCAGGGCGATTATCTCTTGCGCACCATTCGCATTCATGCCATTCGTTCTGATCACCCCCTCGTTGGCCATAGATCTAGGCTTAGAGTCACTACTCTCGATGGTAGCATTCATAGTAATCTCACCAATACTAGTCCATCTCATTCTTAGATTCCTAGACAGATCTTACGACACCCTATACAGCCAACTAGCCGAAATAGAACTGAGGGCGATTAGGATCAAGAAGATCCTAGGAAGGGCTGGGAAGAAGCCCGATCAGGGGGGTGGCTGATCTNGCGAAGAAGCATGCCTCTGCTTCAGGTGGCGCCGAGGCGACCCTGAAGAGGCTCGACTACATTGAGGAAGAGGCAGAGAACATCCAATTCGCCATCTGGGCAAACCGCCCCCTGAACGCTAGGAAGATGCTCAAGAAGCTTTCAGCCGAGGTCGACGAGGCTGAGGGCCAAATCATGGATCTCTACAGGGCACTATCCTCGCTAGAGAGATCCCTCGAAGAGCTAGAGGAGATGTCAGAGGGCGATAGAAACGCCTGGGATATCACCATGCTCGGACTGCAGCACCTGAGAGAAGGCAACTGGGGCGCCGCGTCGGATTGTGTCGAGGGAGCAGTCGCTTCGATGGGCAAGGACGGCCTTGAGAGGTCACTGAACACCCTAGGTCGCCATCTCAACGAGATGGGCGAGCTCAGCGATGTAGAGGAGATTGCGCTAACGCTGGTCAATCAGGGAAAGAACGCATTAGACTCAGACCTTTCTTCAGCCGCCAAGGCCTTTGAAGACGCTATCAGCGCCCTGGGGCCTGTCGCAGTCNCCGAAGCCGCCAGCCCCTTCCTAGTAAACAGCTTCTTCATGTCCATTGGTACCAATTGGCCCGAGGGAAGAGATCACGGCTTGATGGTAATCACCCTAGAGAACCTTGGTGAGAACAATATCTCAACCATGAGGCTTTCCCCTCCAATCCCCTACGGATGGACAGCCACTCCAAAGATGTGCGAGATCCCCGAGATCCCNCCGGAAGGATTCATCGAGATAGGGGTCGAAATCAGGCCTTCCGGCTCCTTCTCCCAGACTGCCCTCCTGGGAACTAGCCTAAACATCACTACGGGGTACTTCGCAGACTACGGCAGCCTCAGAGTCCAGACTAGGGTCGAGAACAGAACACCCAAGGTCATGGAGGGGCTCCTTCTAGATCCATGGATGCCAGATGGTTTTGAGACTATGAGGCTACCTCTGATAGAGAACCTAGGTCCCGGGGAGGTTGCGCACATTCCTGTGGAGGTACTGAACCTGAACGAAGCAGTGGGAATAGGCAGTTGATTTATCGTTTACGAACCTAAAAATCACGCACATTTTCCACTAATATCATAAGTAATTAGCATCCACAAGGGGGCACAGGTGACACGCGTATGTGCGAAGAAAACCAAAGAATAGAAAGAAACCGAGAGGAGGGCTCGATCGGTATCGGTGCGATGATNGTCTTCATCGCCCTGATCCTGGTGGCAGCAGTAGCTTCGACGATCATAATCAAGACCGCCGAAGAGCTGCAGCAGAACGCCGAGCAGACCAGTAGCGACACTAGGAAGGAGATATCAGGAAAGATCAACATCGTTCAGGGACTTGTGAACACATCCGACGGGACGGATGCGTCCAGTCTTCTGTTCACAGCAAAGGTGGCTGCGGGGGCAATCAACCTCCAGGTTCAGAATATCAATTGGCTACTAACATGCGGTGACTCGGGTTCTTACGGTCTTGTGGGTGGCAACCTTGCAACCAACGACTCGGGCGGCGGTGACCTGGATGGGACCGAGTCCGTAAACGCTGACCAGTTGGATGGNACCGACTACGGTGCTACAGACGAGCTTACCGCTGGGACCGTTTTCAGGTTCGACATCATGCTTAACGGCGGCGACTGCGCCGCACTAGCGGGCGTCGGCGAGACTCTAGCGCTCAAGATCATAGTCACCGACGGTGGCACTACGGTGACTGAGCTCACACTTGACTCAGTCACACCAGGGGCTTCGGTGGTTTGAATGAGGGGTGATAAAATGAACGAGAGAGAATACACGAGCAGGAACGAGACAGAGGGTTCTATCGGTATCGGTGCGATGATCGTCTTCATCGCCCTTATCCTGGTGGCGGCAGTCGCTTCGACTATCATCATCAAGACCGCCGAGGAGCTGCAGCAGAACGCCGAGCAGACCAGCAGCGACACGAGGCAACAGATCTCAGGAAAGGTAGCCATTCTGGACGCTATCGTCGCATCNACAGGGGACGAGCTAGTCGGGANTGGTGANGACCANGTGAAGACGTTCGACGTCGTNTGGAGGGTTTCCTCCGGTTCCTCCGGAATCTACCCACCTGACATCTCCTACTATATCACGTGCCAAGTCAGCAACGCAGCTGGTGCGTTCTTCGACACTGACGAGCTTACAGCCAACGACCTCCTAACCGAGACGGAGATCGATGACACAGTNGAGCTAACTGCTGGAAACACATACTACACCACCGTCACCCTGAAGGATGCGGATGACAATGAGAACAACGCTCTAGACGGAAACGACGCAGGAACAGGATGCGACGCGACAGCTACTCAGGGCTCTAGCCTGAACATGAGGATAGTCGTAGATGGAGGCGGAGAGACCCTAACAGATCTGAAGGTCGAGTCCCTCACTCTCGGCTCCTCGATGATGTGAGCGGGAGCTCGCGGGAGGACTTGCCCCGGGTGGCCGGCATGAGGTGTTTCGATGGGACTTCTGGATAGATTCAGACCATCATCGGACACAAACGCCGATCCCGGTATNGCATCTAGGCTGGACAGNGTTGCCAAGCTCTCAGTGGAGCACGTCGATATCCCCACTGAGTTCAGGCCGACCGACTTGGAGGCATGGCTATTCGCCCCCTCGGGAACCAGGGTCGGCGTCCTCGGTGACCCCCAGTCCAACCAGGGTCAGGACAAGATACCCGAGCTCGTCGATATGATGAAAGACAGGTTCGAGAGGCTCGAGACTGCCATGGATCTGATGGAGGCCAATATCAAGACCACCGCCCAGCAAACCGCCAAGCNTGCTGCGGAGACCCTCTCCTCAGCAGCCAGCTCCGGAGGAGGCGCGGGCGCTGCACAGGACGTCATGCACACCGTTGGCGACGACGGCGAGGTCACCAGCCGGCCTGTTGACGGCCCGCCATCGGAGGGAGGGATGGCACTATCAACGGGTGGAATGGCCGGTGGGCCGGGACTCCTCGACCTCTACGAGGCACAGTCCCTAGCAGTCAATCCCTTCTTGAAGAGCGGAGAGGCAGATGCCCTGATGCATGGGCCCTCTGTGGACCCGACCAAGATTGTGGCCTTGCTCCTTGACAACATGACTGGGGCAGACACGCTGGCCTTCCTCAAGGCAGCATCTAAGTCAGGAGTAATAACGGCTGCAGAGGAGAAGTCCCTCAACTCAATAGCCTCTCTAGCCGAGGCAGGCGAGGCTTCTGAGGGGCCACCAGCAGTCAACAACAGGACACTACTCACTTTCGCTGCGCTAATCGAGGCTTGGAGGGCCCAGGGGACTCCCTAGGGGGGGATGGGATTGGCTGGATCAAGCGTAGCGGCGATGGTCGTCGGAACCGTCTTCATAATGATCTTCGGCATGGCCACGGTTTCCCTGGTCGACAGCGTGGACCAGTCCATCAGCAACGCGGACTACGAGCTTCCAGACCCGGAGGTGACCCTGGTATCAGTCACGGACAAAGAGGAGTCCACTGGGCCTGTTGAGTCACTGGCGATCTCAGATCCCGGGAGCGGATACACAAACGGCGATGTTTGTGGAGTTACTGGAGCCTCGGGGACTGGGCTCCAATTCAGCATCTCAGAGACTCTAGGAGCACTCACTGGTGTCACCATAACTGCAGCGGGATCGGGTTACACTGAGACTAATACATGGGACGTTGACTGCCCTTCTGGAGGCTCCTCGGGCCAAGTCACCATCGATGACATTCATGACCAGAACACCATCTCGATCAGGAACACAGGTTCCGAGAACGTGGATTTGTCTCACATCTCAATCACTCTCTCAGATTCNGCATCAGAAACTCAGGGCAAGCCCTTCTCCTTCACAGATCACTACACTGGCCCAAACCTCTTCCTGTTCCCAGGAGAGGAGATCTCTACTGGCTCATTCCCTCTAGACACAAATGCCCACGGATACGATATCGGGGACGACCCCGACAGGGCGTTCCTAGCAATCTACGATCACAACAGCGTGGTTTCAATAACAATTACATGAGGCGAAAAAATGGCAAGCGGCCCTTCTGAGATTATCCTACTATGCGCCGGCCTGATTGTCGCCGGCCTCGTATCCGGGGTGCTTCTTGAGACGTGGGACGACATGGGCGACGCCATAGACGAAAGAGGCAAGGAGGGCGCTGAGGAAGTCAGGACCAGGGTCTCTCTTGCCAATGATCCGATGAACATTGCATGGGACGATTCGGAGAAGACCGCTACCATCTACCTCCAGAATTCCGGAGACGTCCTCCTTGACTTGGAGAAGGTCGGCGTCTTCATCAACGGTACAGGCACATCCGTAGCTGTTTCCGATGGCTCAACGGTCTGGGAACCGGGAAAGGTCGTGGCATTCACGATCGACGAAACAACAGATACTCTGAGCTACACGGGTCAAAACGATGTAAGAATNACAATAACTGTTTCATCGACTGCGCTGGGCTACGCGGGCGCGTACACTGTAACGGAGGAAGTAAGACTTGTCGGAAGCTAANGTAGACAACTTCGACTTCGGGGTCATTCAGGACAGCCTGGGACAGAGCATGGGAACAGCGATCCCAAACCGCGCCCTCATGCTCGTATGCGGTGGGATAGGATCGGGGAAGAGCATCATAGGGCAGCGAATGTCCTTCGGAATGACAGCTAATGACGTCCAAGTCTCCCTCTATACAACAGAGCTGACCACAAGGGGGTGGCTGGAGCAGGTCTCCAGCATCGGGTACTACATGGACAAGAGGATAGACGAGGGCAAGTTCCACCTGATCTCAAGCTTCGGGGTTCTGGCAGAGCAGGCGGAGGAGAAGGTCACGATAATGGATCTGATCGACAATCCCGCATCCAAGGACGCAGAAGTAGTGATAATCGACCGAGCTTCTGAGCTAATGCCGGAGGAGGCCAGCGGCAAGGAGATCCTCTCAGCACTCAGGAAGTTCACTTCCGAGGGACGAACCCTGATTCTTACCATAGATCCAGACGAGATGGACCAAACGGTTCTAAGGGACATGAAGAACTCNGCAGAGGTGGTCCTGGACATGATGACGGCTGTCGTGGGCGGGCAACTCGTGAGGACAGTCGGCGTCACACGTTTCCTACGAGCCGCGGGACCAGTAACAGAGAGGATAGGTTGGAAGGTGATGCCAGAGATGGGCTTCATTGTCGACATTACAGCAGTNGCTTGAGGGGGTTTTGAATGGTAACGGAGCAGGAAACCAGCGAAGAGGGCCCGAAGAAGCCAGAATTCAACATCGAGCCGGGTGACCTGGGAGGCCTTATGGCAGAGTTCCCACACATCAGGGACTGGGTCGAGAACTTCGAGGCACAGCACGGCTCGAGGCCAATCTACTACGGNCCTCTAGACAGAGATGCCAAGAGCGTTAGCCCGAGAAACCTGATCTACGCTACAAAACCCCCTTGTTTCGCACACGTATACTCGCCTCCAGAAGGTGCAGTAGGAGCTGGCAACACATTCTGGTACGGCCTCGAGCCCACCATCGACGAGGAGGAGGAGGTAATCAGGAACGACATAGTCGAGAGGCTTCTAAGGGACGCTCCTCAGAAGGAGAGATTCGATAATGACGAGGAATTCATCAATATGATCCATGAGATGATGGATGAAATGACAACCACCACAACGNCCTCCTTACTTTCCAACCCTATAGTGGATCAGGCTAGGGAGCTCATTGGGCTGGGAGAGGCGCGAATCAAGGTCACCCAAGACCAGCTTGATAGGCTGAAGTACGTCGTCGTAAGGGATCTGGTAAACAANGGACCACTGGAGACTCTTCTTGCAGACGAGATGCTCGAGGACATACACTCGATAGGCATGAAGCAGATACATATGGACCACAAGGTTTTCCCTATGCTAACCTCAAACATCGCCTTCAAGGATCAGGAGCTCCTGACAGGATATCTCAGATCGATGTCAGAGAGGATAGGCAGGCCGGTTTCGGACAGCAAACCTATCGTGGACGGCGCGCTTCTTGATGGATCACGAATAAACATCATCTACAGCGACGACGTCTCCATACAGGGATCATCCTTCACGATTAGGAAGTTCGCAGAGGAGACCATNTCCATTATNCAGCTAATCAAGTGGAAGACACTTTCAGCTCAGATGGCAGCGTACATCTGGCTGGGACTAGAGAGCGGGATGTCCATGCTGGTCTCAGGAGAGACGGCATCGGGTAAGACGACCACTCTTAACGCAGTTCTCCCATTCATCGATCACAACGTGAAGATATACACGGCAGAGGACACCCCCGAGGTGAAGGTAGCCCATCCCATATGGCAGAGGCTAATCACTAGGGACTCAAAGAACGAAGACTCAAGAGTTGAGATGTTCGACCTTCTGAAAGCTGCTCTGAGGTCTCGTCCCAGGTACATCATCATAGGAGAGATTCGAGGTGTCGAAGGGGCCATCGCTTTCCAAGCNATGCAAACCGGACACCCGGTAGTTGGGACGTTCCACGCCTCAAACATCGTAAAGCTGATCCAGAGGTTCACTGGGGATCCGATAAACGTACCAGCACGTTTCTTCGATAACCTGAACTTCGCCATATTTCAAGAGGTAGTCGAAGCTCCCGGAGGCGGGATTGCTAGGAGAATTACCGGAGTTAGCGAGGTAATAGGATTCGACAAGACCGCAGATGGAATCCTGACAAGGAACATGTTCGAATGGGATCCAGTCGCAGACGAGGTATACTTCAGAGGGATGTTCCAGTCCGACATGTTGGAAAACAAGATCGCACCAAGGATGGGATTCAGGAGCAAGAGGGACATATACGATGAGCTTGAGAGAAGGACAGTAGCCATTCAGGTGATGTGCGATAGGGACCTAACCCACTATGACGATGTCTACGACCTCCTTGACGTCTATTACAAAGAGGGGTGGGACAGGTTCGCCTCGGCGATCGAGACTTGGACAGGAATCAATCACTAGGGAGGGAGTGGCATGGAGGATAAGGCCTCAACATGGGAGATTGCGCTACTAAGGCTTGGGATGCCCTTCAACAGGTATCTCCTCTTCTTCTCATTGCCTGCCACAATNATAGGACTAATTGCCGGAATAACAGTTTGGTACTCGGTTAGCGACGTTGTAGGAGCCTTTGGTACGGTTTTCCTCATCCTCCTCTTCCCATTCCTAGCGTTCTCCGCAACAATCCTGTATCCCATCGCNCAAGTCTCCGCCGAAGCCATACAGATAGAACAGGACATGCACATGTTCATGACGAGAATGGGNATTCTNTCTATGGGCGAGTCCGCTGAGAAGGGAATGTTCGACGTACTGAAGGAGATGGGTGACTATGGCGCACTAGCTCATGAGATACAGGCGATAGAGACATTGGTGACCAAGTGGCACACGAACCTGCCAGAGGCTGCAAGGATAGTTGGACGCCAGAGCCCCTCCGCGATATGGAGCGACTTCCTAGACAGAATGGCGTTCTCTGTCGAAGTNGGGCAGCCGATAGGGGAGTTCTTCACCAGCGAGAACGAGACATTCGAGCAAGCATTCACCACGATTTACGACGCTAGGCTCGAGCAGCTCGACACCCTTAGGGAGACCTTCGTCTCTCTGACCACGACCGGCCTACTTCTACTGGTGGTTGCAGGGCTTCACCTGATTCTCTTCCAAACTGGGGATGAGACAAACAATCCGTTCNTGATTATCCTAAGAGCTAGGTGGGTCCTATTGGCAGGATTGCTGTTCGCCTTTCTTCAGATTGGAGCCTGGTATCTTTTCACACTTGTAATTCCCGACGAGGACCTTTTCGCCAGGCATGGCTTCAATACCCAACAGGCAGTAGATATGAGGAGAGCTTGGATCTTCGCTGGGATATTGGGCGGTATTGAATTCATAATTCTGTTAGCCCTATTCCTTTTTGTCGGAACGTCGTGGCTCTTCGATAACTGGAATTTCATCGGNCTGCTCGTTATCGCAGCCCTCGCTTCTCCATTACTAGCTCCAGCAATGTTGACCGTTCAGGAGGAAACTAGGGTGAGGAGGAGGGACGAGGCCTTCCCAGAGTTCATCAGGGCTTTCGGTGGAACCGCCCAAGCTAGGGCCCAGGAGCCCAGCGCTATGGTAAAGGCCCTATCAGGAATCGACTTCGGTGCTCTCGACGAGTCAATCGCCAATTTGGAGAAGAGACTATCCATGAGGATAGACAGCGATTACTCCTGGGACTGGTTCGCTGCTGACAATAATTCCATGCTAGTCTCTCGCTTCACACGTGTGTTCATCGAGGGTTCGGCATCAACGGGAGAAGCCGGACTGGTCGGGGACATGGTTTCCCAGAGCACTACCAACCTCCTAGGCCTTAGGCAAAGGAGGCAGATTTCGGCCAACGTCATGCGCAGCGTGTCCTATGGTCTTCTCATTGCAATGATAATCGCCCTAAATATCACCACGTCAATCATCGCTGGTCTGGGCGAGACCATAGCCCAGGTCGCTCAAGGACTGGTAGACAGTGCCGGCGAGACAGGTACTGCCGCTGGTGGAGTGGATGTCGCGCTCCCAGTTCTCTCTGACACTGGAGGAGTGGAACAGAACATCCGTCTCTTCCAGTACATGGGCTCATTTCTTGTTGTGATCTCAATCTTAGTTCTCGGATTAATCACTGCTAGGATTCGTGGAGGAGGAACCACTCTAGTTCTGGGCCAAATGATACAGATGATGTGGGTTGCCGGTTTGGCGAATCTATTCAGTGCATGGATACTTACCCAGTCCGTCGGACTCTTCCAAACAGGAGCCGCTTAGCGATAGCTGAGGACTCTTTCTCGCAGCTAGGAGAAAAGCAAAATGTCAGCAGACCCTCTATTCTCAACCCTCAGGATTTCGACACTGGTCCTATGCATGGCTACAGCCGCCCGCTCTGACTACGAAACTCTACACGTCAGGGATAGCCATTGGGTCAAGTGGGCAGCCCCCGCCTCGCTACTTTTGGCCTCAGAGCTAGTTTCAAACAACTCCGGTTTGTCAAACATCTGTATGGTAGCGGCTCTCATCTCAGCATTCTCAATTTGCTTCGTAAACCCACCAGATCCAAGGAAGGCCAGGGAATGGGGCAGAATCGAGGCATCGGTGTTTGCATTCTTCATCATAGGCTCGATTGGGGTTTTGGGAGGAGCCTTGGCATACTCAGATACCAACTTCGTTGATTTGGTTTTGGGGGACGAATCCGCTGAAGTAACCCTCTGGTGGAGCCTCTTAGGAGCCATTCTAACAATCGGATTCTTCCTAGCTGCTTGGTCAGTCGGGCTTATCCAGGGAGGAGCAGACGTGAAGGCCCTTGCCTTGGTGGCACTGGTGTTCCCTTCGTGGGCATTCATGCCCGACCAGATGTACCCGCTCGGCGAGTCCGTCTTCAGAATCCCTCCAGCTATGGCGATCTTCTTGTGGGCAGGAGCCGTATTCCTCATCGCCCCCCCTGTAATCTTTCTACAGAATGCCTATCTTGGAAACATAAAAGCAATCTCAGATCTAAAGATGGCCTGGCATGCGACCAAGAAGCCAATACTAGAGTTTGGAGAAGGCAAGGCTTGGGTGCTCACTGAAGTAACCGAAAAAGACGGACAAGAAAGGGTAGTAAACCGAATCTTACCTTCNAAGGAATCTGTTTCACATGGAATCAGTCCCGATCAGAGAGAAAGACTAAGCTCGCTGGGCATCGAATCTGTATGGGTCACCAGCAAACATCCTTTCATAGTGTACCTCTTCTTTGCAATATTCCCACTATTGCTAATAGGAGACCCATTAGCACCCTTTTTCAGATGAAATCCTCAAGCGTCATCACAGTCACCTTATCGTTATTGAAAAGGGACTCCACGCTAGATGACATCCATCCAACTCTGTGCCTTGTATAGTCATCCACCCCGTAATCATTCATCACGTCCTCAGTAATCTGGATATATTTCCTCACGGCCCCCTCTGAGACAGTAAGTACGACATTTCCTCCACAATAGCTGTCCTCCGACCCACTAGAAAAACCTCCAGAGCCCCTAACCATCTGCTTGATGCATCTTCCTGCTAATGGCATCCTCCTGTAAGATTCTCCACACTTGACACACCTAATNTTCTGCCGAGTGTATGCCATCAGATTCCCCCTCATGTCAGGAAGGAAGTGAGACTCTATGACCTGCTTTGCCACTACTTCAACTGCCACAGGTCTAAGAACGCCCCCTAAGCTCAATTGACTTTCCAGCTTGTCCTTCATTGTCACCAGAGTTTTGTAAGAAGAATTACTCGGACCCGCATCTAGGGCCCCCGAGTCATGCGTCCAACCGTAACCTCTCAACTCTCCAATCATCCCCAATCTATCTTCAACGATATCCACAGTTCCCCTAACCTCCTTGGAGTGGGGCTGATTCTTAGTTGCCTCATAGAAACTCCTTCTGTAGTCCCAGGAGCAGTCGACGTTCAGAGCTTCCTTGTCTATCTCGCTAGGGTTCAGTCTGGTGGTAAGTACGAGGGGGGCATCCATCCTACCGCCCCTATTTGCAGGTAGTATGGTCTGAGTAAAGTTTAGTAGACCATCCATCAGCATCATTATGCTGTCCTCGTCTCCATCGCAATTCCTTCTCTTTGCAGCATGGAAAAGCGGGTGGGCATATCCCGCTGAGGCACCAGTCCATCCGATAATCC
This sequence comes from Methanobacteriota archaeon, assembly GCA_002716085.1. Taxonomy (GTDB): domain Archaea; phylum Thermoplasmatota; class Poseidoniia; order Poseidoniales; family Thalassarchaeaceae; genus UBA36. The sequence continues at coordinate 53,378 of PAYZ01000018.1, forward strand.
GGCAGGCTACCCCCCCAGAAGTATGGGGTGCAAGACCTATGGCGATGTGTCCCACGATGTCCTCAGCCTTTCTAGCAGAGTAGAATGGTTCCATTCCGTAGAATCTAACTAGAAGCTCATCGACAAATGAGCATGTGGAAAGGAGATGCTTCGAAGCCAGACTGGATGGAATGAAGTCCTGCGGAAGTAGCTCAAGAATCTGACAATCGTCTTCTAGCTTGTCCCCTCTCATGTCATGGGTGTAACCCAATTCAACCAGTCTCTTCCAAGGAGTACCAATCTCAGAAGGCCTGAAGTGCGTTACCGGAACATCGCTCATGTCGAATCTTGATGTTCCGTCTCTGAACACAGAAACTCCGTGTAACGCTCTAAGAATCCCTTTCTCGAGAGGCTCTGGAGATTGTTCCTCTGAGAAGAGGCCCTTTACTGCTTTGATTTTCTCTGGTATTCGATCTAGGCCGAGCTTCCTTCTTTTCACCTCCAATATCGATCCAAGATTTATCGTAGTCCTCTCCCCCTTCCTCCTTCCTTTCTTCTTCCTAGAAGAGCCAACCGTTCTTCCACCACATTCTATCGGATTATCCTTATCTGGTCTGTGGTGACATATGATGTGATGACTCTCCCTTCCACATGACTGGCAAACCCTAGGTCCTGCAACCACTCTGATGACTCCCTTGGAGGAAGCCTCCGAGACAAGCCTCTGTGGTCCGCCCGAATCTCCGATTGGGTATATTGCGTGGACTAGAGGGCTCATCTCTCGAATCCCCGATTTCTCAGGCCTTCCCATCCTAGCTCCGATTCTACAAGGAACTGCGTCCTCCCATCTGAGAGCAGATGCCCTTCTTACAACTGCAAGGGACCTATCTACCTCGTAATCGTCTAAGCCCCTACTTGCATTTTCAAGCTCTCCCGACCCATCCTCCTCAATATTCGCATTGAGCAATCGTCCTCTGAATCTAGAGGTTCTCTCTACAATATGCTCCACTTCGCTATTAACATCGAACCTCGGAACAATGCACCCATCGGAAACATCTAGCCCCAGACCATCGAGAAGTCCCCCCCAGTTCTCATTCACCAGAATGTCATCTCCATCATGATGATGACAGAGGCCAAGTGTCATCAGCGAGGACTTAACCAATCCATGTCTAGCTAAACCAGTCCATCTGGGCCACTCTCCTAGGACTGGGGATGGCATGTCTTNGATTACTTCCACATCATTGTAAGGCCAACCGACTACAGAGGAGGATATTCGAAGCTTCGAGTCCTCAATTGAACCTCTTTGAACCAATGAATCCACCAGATTGGGGATGAACTGAACCGGTAGATCCGACCACCATAGGTTCCATGGCGGCGGAACCGCAGTACCAAATTTTTCGCAGATTTTCCTTACCTGTTCCCAACTTAGATCCACTTCTTTCAAGAAAGATATCCAATCCCTCCTTCTCCAGGATCTATCAAGAGGATCCTCGCCACCACGGCTAATCGCTCCGTTGAATGGCATTCCAATTGGAAGCGCGCTCTTCTCCTTTCCAATTGTCTCTGAAAAGAAAGATAATTTTTCGTTTGTGTCAATAGATTCTGCCAGATCCGCCGCCCACCAATCTATCGAATATGGAGATGGAGACAACCTCTTGTTGTTTTCAAGGAACTCTCCGTATCCTAGGAGAATCTCACCAGAGTCCCAAATTGAGTCCAAATCTTCTTTGTTCTCCTCCCACTCTTCCAGCGTACGAACTCTAAGGAAAGCCCCGGTCTCGAGCAATATTGTCGGACCATCTATTTCTATGCAAGGAGTCACAGCACAGGCCTTTCCAGGACCCTCAATTTTCATCTGTGTCCCTACAGAAAGAAAACCCCCCAAAGCTTCCATAGTTACTGGATTTAGTCCAGCTGCAGCTAGTCCAGTGGCTCTGCTTCTACCGTATCTAAGTCTAAATCCGCCCGGTTCTCGTGGCTCTCCAAATACTGGCCTTCCAGCTATCACATCTCCCATGTAACGACTTTCTTTTGCAAGCTGCCTCATTTTCTGTTGAGATTTTTCTAATCCAGAACCCTTTTGCTTGTCTGCGAAACTAGAAATAAACTCCCAACCAGGAACATTCAATCTCTCTGTGTGGGTCTGAACCTTTGGAGCCTTTAGACAGAGGCCTTCTCCAATGACAAGCATGACACCCCCTCTGACTCTTGTTCTGAACGATCCGTTTTCGTTCACCACATTCCTTACTTCTTTGTAACCAGCACACTCCATTCTTTCGGTTTCTTCTCCATTAATCATTACAGGGCATGCGTTGACAATTAGCTCGGTCTCTTCAGGAGGAGGCTTATACTGAAGGTTCATTCTGTATAGTCCAAATTCCTCCTTAACCCTCTCTACTTCAGGTATGGTTGGCAAGTACCTTCCTACTCCAAGCTCCCTTCGTAGGATATCCCCAATTAGGACCCCTAATGCTTGGGCAGTTCCACCAGCTGCCCTTATTGGTCCGCAGAAGTCTATGGAGAGGAACTCAGATCCATCTGAGTTGTTCAGAATTCTAACTTCTCCAATTCCATCGAGAGGGGCCACTAGTACAGCTTCCGTTAGCACTGCTAGCCCGACCCTCAGTCCCGAATCAATCGACCTCCTTCTGTCTCCAGTTCTAGAGTGCATCTCATTAGTTACTGAAATTGCAATCATTATTGCTGCAGTCTCCCTATCGTGTTCCTGAAGAAGAACTCTCAAATCATCCTCAATTCTCAATGGAGGTTGATCACGCCTATCCGGGTCTGGATAGAGATANGGGTCTTCTAGCAGTTTTTCTGTTCTACTGGCCAAATCCGATGCCCTAGGAATCTCTACAGTTTCAGAGAAGTCCAAACCTTTGGATTTCGCCTTTGAAGCAACGAGGTAAGCTTCCTCGATTTGCTGCTCCAATACCTCTTGATAACTTGTTTTCTCTTGCTCTAGCCTATCGACATCCATTTCCGAGATATTGGCCTCAATATTCATGGCGCATGCCCTCGCGGTGTCTTGCACTAGCGAGAGACCGTCCAAGAACATTGACCGGCGATTCTCCCAAAAAATTACCTCACAGAAGGCAACCTTCATCGGTCTTCGCCAAGGCCAATACCGTAGAATGACCTCGACTTCAGTGAGTGAGGCTAGAGAAAGACTAGTCGAGAGGATACGAAGCCTGGCATATTTGTATTCGCAGGAGCCATTCACCTTGGCTAGTGGAAGGGAGAGTAATCACTTCTTCGACATGAAACCAGTGATGATGGATCCAGAATGTGCTCATCTACTAGGAGTAATGATCCACCATTCAATTGAGGATCTAGGGGGCGTGGATGCCGTGGGCGGATTGGAATTGGGTGCAGTTCCACTTACCGGAATTGCAATCGCAAAGGCCGGAAGAGGGTCCTCACTACGAGGATTCATTGTCAGGAAGGAACCCAAGGGCAGAGGTGGGAGGAAGACGGGAAACCCTCCTGGGATCGAAGGATCAAGTCTTGAGAAGGGATTCAGAGTAGTCCTTCTTGAAGATGTGACAACTACTGGCGGCTCCGCACTTAAGGCTGCAGATCTNCTGATTGAGTTGGGATGTGAGATTTCTGCTTGCATTACAATTTTGGACAGAGAGGAAGGAGGCATTGAAGCGTTCGAAGAAGCCGGAATCAAGCTCCTCCCTCTTACTCTAAAATCAGACATCGTGGGTTGATGTTATGNGGCAGCACGAGATCGATCAAGAAAGTCAACCTTACCATCCTGACAAGCTGGATAGAAAGGAGTACATCGGCATAGGCGAGTTCTTGTCCGTAGATATGAGGACCGGGATTGTCCTTGAAGTCAAGGAGTTTCCCGAGATGAGAAAACCATCTTACAAGATTAAGGTCGACTTCGGACCAGTAGTGGGAAAACTCTGGAGCTCTGCGCAAATAACAAATTACACTCGAGCACAGCTAATAGGCAGAGTAGTTGTAGGAGCAATTAACCTAGGAGAAAAGACCCTTCCTACCGGTTTTGTTTCCCAATTTCTAGTCCTAGGTTCTCTAGATCCTGATGGAACAGTTAGACTGCTGGAACTTCCCGAGGGAACTTTACCAGGTTCCACAGTTGCATAGATTTGAAGAGAAAAAGCAAAAATCTAGCCAAATCAAAACCGAAATCACACTTCGCCAAATCGTTACCATATTGGACTTGGAACTACCCAGTTCACTCATGACATACGTAAGAATGAATACTAGCGCAGGAGATATCGACATACAGCTATACACCGAAGAATGCCCAGAAACAACTGGAAACTTCCTAAAATTGGTGGACGATGAATTCTACAACGGACTACATTTCCACAGGGTGATAAAGGATTTCATGATCCAAGGCGGTTGCCCATACTCTAGAGATCCCCATAATGGAAGAGCAGGAACTGGTGGTCCTGGTTGGAAAATTCAGTGCGAGGTAGCTGCATTGAAGAAGAGGCATGACAAGCCGGGGATATTCTCAATGGCAAATGCAGGTAGAGATACAGGGGGCTCACAGTTCTTCCTTACCACAGTAGAAACACCTTGGCTAGATGGAAATCACGCNGTTTTTGGAGAAGTAGCAAAGGGTATGGATGTAGTCAGGAAAATAGAAACAACTTCAACTTCCCATGGTGATAGGCCTGAAACCCCTCAGAAAATCATCAAGGTAGAAAGAATCTAACAAAATACCAATATTTATTAATAATTAATAATTAGAACTACCATGGCAAAGCACAGAGCGGGAGACCGAAGGATAATCACAGTCAGCATTCCAGAGAATCTTGCCAGGAGACTTGATGCCAGAGTCGGCAAGGGTCGTGATAGAGGAAGATCGGCGACTATATCAAAAATGATTGAGAACTCACTCTCAAGCAAGGAAGAGGGTTGCAATCATCCAACCATCATCAAGCCTAGGGATCCTAAGTCAGCCAAAGGAAAGACTAGGATAGAGAATGACACGATGGGTGATATCGAAGTACCCTCAAACAGGTACTTCGGAGCACAGACAGCTAGATCCCTCGTAAACTTCGATATAGGCGAAGATACCATGCCNAGATCGATCATTAGAGCATTTGGAATCCTGAAGCAGGCCGCAGCTAAAACCAACGTTAAATTGGGAGCCCTTGAAGAGGAAGTTGGCAAACTAATTTCTAACGCATGCGAAGAGGTGATATCGGGCTCTCTTGACAATCACTTTCCGCTAAGAATCTGGCAGACAGGCTCAGGAACCCAGACAAATATGAACGCAAATGAGGTAATAGCAAATAGATCAATTGAGATGGCAGGAGGTCAACTGGGTAGCAAGACTCCGATACACCCAAACGATCACGTGAATAAGGCTCAGTCAAGTAATGACACGTTTCCAACGGCAATGCACATTGCCGCAGCCGAGGAGATTCAGCACAACTTAATTCCCGCAGTTAGGAAGCTCCGTTCAGAACTTTCTTCGAAGTCAGAACAGTTCTCGGGAATAGTGAAAATCGGAAGAACCCACCTAATGGATGCCGTTCCTCTAACTCTTGAACAAGAGTTCGGAGCATACGTCTCTATGCTTGATGCAGACTTGATTCGAATCCAATCTTCACTGCCAGACCTATTCGAACTTGCCCTAGGTGGTACTGCTGTGGGTACCGGTCTTAACACGCACCGCGAGTTTGCTCACATGGTAGCAGAAGAGATCGCAGAAAAGACGGCATTACCATTCGTGAGTGCCGAGAACAAGTTTGCGCAATTGGCAGCGCATGATGCAATCGTCGCAGCTTCAGGAACTCTAAACACTTTAGCCGCATCATTAATGAAAATCGCCAATGACATTAGATGGCTCGGATCGGGACCTAGATGCGGATTTGGAGAATTGGAGTTGCCCGCAAACGAACCAGGCTCCAGTATAATGCCAGGAAAGGTCAACCCGACCCAGTCAGAGGCCATTACAATGGTTTGTTGCCAAGTAATGGGAAATCATACTGCTATTTCCATTGGGGGTAGCCAAGGCAACTTTGAGCTAAACGTGTTCAAGCCCATGATGATACATAATTTACTACATAGTATTAGGTTGATTTCAGACTCCTGCTCATCATTCTCTGATTATTGTGTTTCAGGATTGCAGGCTAATAGGGACAAGATCTCAGAGCATCTGGAGAATTCTCTAATGCTCGTTACCGCATTAAATCCCCATATTGGATACGACAATGCTGCAAAGATAGCAAAGAACGCCCATGAGAATGGACTGACTCTTAGGCAGAGTGCAATTGATCTGGAAATGCTGACCAATCAAGAATTTGATGAGTGGGTGCGTCCAGAGGAAATGATTGGGCCGACTACAGAATGAAAAAGAGCGTAGCTAGGACTAGAAAAAATAAGGGCTCGAATTAAGGTGGGAGCAACAGAGGGTTCCGCACATGGGGGAGCTTCCCCCTCTGTTAACTCCGCAGGGTCCGGGTGTCCCCCGGGCCCGAAGGCCCGGGATTCCCCGGGTAGACGACTCGGGAACTTCGTGCTCTTCCTTCGTCATTTTCCGACTAGTGAGGAATCTCCCCCTCTCTCGCCGTATCCGTTTCAGGTACTTCGTCTCCGCTTTTCCTTTCACGTCTCGATACTGGCTTCTCCACGGGTCTCCCCGCCCTTGTTGCCCAGTGTTTCCGTAGGTTTCCTTCCCCTTCCTTGCGTCCGGTTTTCTCCACCTATTTTCCCACTAACACGACCCAGGTTCAATCTCTATCCCCCTACGCGCGTGTATCTCTTCAGCTTTCAACTCGCTCTCCCCTTCCTTGCGTCCGGTTTGTCCGATTTGTTAGCCGTCGCCTTTGCGTCCACAGACGCTCCAGCTCTTCCCCGATATCCTTTCGGATTTCGGTTCTACCGCCTCGGTTTCGAGGCTCGGTTTTGTGGCCCGCGATTGGCGCCGAAGCGCCCTTCACACCACTCCCCCGGAGCGGCAAAAAACACAGGGACGAGAGAGGCACATAAACATTTCGCGAATTTAGCCGTAGTTCACTGGAAATAGGGGTCTAAAATGCTATTTTTCCACTGCAAATTTTCCCCCTCGCAGCTCACGTATTTTCTTTCTTAGCGAAACTCGTTTTTCTTCTTGCCCAAACTCTTCTTCAGAACGGCCGTGACGACGCCGAATCACTTCCCCCTCTAACAGGTAGATATTTCCTGTAGAATCACCAAGGCAAATCGACTCTCCATCATTGAAAATCGAACTAATCCTAAAGTCATGTGAAACACTCAATTCGATTTTCCCTGTCAGATCAATGATGTGAAGTAGAGACTCTTCTTTCCATGTAAAAGCCCAAACTGCTCTCTCATTGTCCAAGGATGGGCCGAATGAGACTAACTCAACAGGGCTCCCAAGATCTATCGACCAAGATTCGAAACTCTCTCCCGAAACAACTTTCCCCTCCTCAAGCCCTGCAACCCAGCCATTATCATAGTCAATTGAACAAATCGGAGAGTAACCTGCGATGATGGAAGAAGCTCCTACTTCACTAATTTCGGAAATAACTCCATCGCTATGCCCCAATACTACTGGTCCTCGCCCGTCCCCCTTTCCCACTGTTACTGGGGAATCTCCAGCCAGTGAAATGTGACCAAGCTCGCTCCCTCCCTGCAAAGTTCCAGCACCACACTTGGGTCTACTAAGGCCAAATACAACTTCGTTTCCATAGGCAGAAAGAGACCATGCCCTACCAATTGTGGCCCAAGATCGACACAATTCCCCACTGAAACCAATTTTCCAAATAGCACCTTCTGAATAATCCTGAATCTCAAAGTTGTAGACAGATGTCGACACAAAAACACCCTCCTCGAAGCAACAAACAAAGTCGCTAGAACCTTCTAGCTCCAAACTCCATAGGATTTCCCCAGAGCTAATCTGAATCGAATGAACCTTGTCTGACTCAGTAAAGAATAGCACACCTTTTCGATAGTCCGAGTCTGAGCAAGGACCCTCAAAAGACCTCCTCCATTTCTCATCCCCACTGTCCATATCCCAGCAAACTAATTCGCCGGACTTAGAACCGGCAACAACACTCCCTTCGGATATCCTAACAAATGAGCACTCGCCTTTTATCTCCCTAACAAAGGAACAATAGCTATGCAAGTTGGCTCGAAACATGTTTATCGAAAGCGCCTCCAATAACCAAATGACCCAAATTTCATGCGGAAACACCGTACAAACTCTCTACTTTGGAACTAAGATAGCTTACGAAGGCGTCGGGAGAAGGGGGCGATCCAGTAGCTTCTTCAATTAGATCCGCAGGTTCCAGAAGGCTCCCTCTGCTGTGCACATTTTCTCTCATCCAATTTAGTAGGTGAGAAAACTCACCTTTTCGAATCTGTTCGTCATGGTCTGGTAAGTCGCTTCTTGCAGCCTCTAGAAGTTGAGCCGCATACAGGTTCCCAAGGGTATAAGTTGGGAAGTAACCAATCGCACCCATAGACCAATGAATATCCTGGAGGACTCCAAGAGAACTATTTGTGGATCTTATTCCCAGGAAATCTTCGTACATTTCATCCCAAGCATCAGGCAACTCGTCTACTTGCAAATCGCCTGAAATCAACCGCTTCTCGATCTCGTACCTGATCATAATATGCAAATTGTAAGTCGCTTCGTCAGCATCCACTCTTATCAAACCGGGCTCGACCAGATTTACCGCTCTCCATAGCTGATCGGAATCGACTCCTTCCATATTTTCCGGGAAGAATTTCTTCCATAAGGATAGAGACCATTCACAGAATTCCTTGGACCTTCCAACTTGATTTTCCCAAAGCCTACTCTGACTCTCGTGAATACCCAACCCATTTGCCTTTCCAGCAGGCTGGAAGTCCAAGTGTCGAGGCCTTCCTTGTTCGTATGTCCCATGTCCGGTCTCATGCATTGAACCGAATAGAGAACCAAAGGGCTCATCCTCGTTATAACGAGTTGTCCATCTGACATCATCCGGATTCGGCCCTCCGCAAAACGGGTGTGTAGACAAATCTCTTCTGCCAGCCGAGAAATCGAAACCAATAGCTTCTGCAACGCTCTGGCTCAACTCTTCCTGAGACTTCTGGCTCCAATTGTTGTCAATGACCCAAGAAAGGTCTGGCCTAAGCCCTCTGCCCACTACCGCCTTGATTAGAGGGGACACGTTCTCTCTTAGACCTGAGAAGAGGGGATCCAACCTCTCAACAGTCAATCCCGTCTCATAAAGATCCAGAAGGGCGTCATATCTCAGATTCTCGTAACCAAAGAAATCTGCCTTTGCTCTGGCTTGTTCAATTGAAATAGCAAGGTCATCTCTGAAAATTGAAAAGTCATCCTTCTCCCTTGCCTCCGTCCAAGAGACAATGGATCTTGAACGGTGAATTGCCATCTCTTCAACAAAATCTGTAGGCAACTTAGTAGCCCTGTCATATGCCTCCCTCACCAGTCTGATGTTTGCCGATTGAACCTCTCCAACATCACCAACGCTCTCGATTTCTTCTAGCAATTCCCCAACCCCTGGATTGGTCAGCCTCTCGTGTGAAGTCTTCGAAATCCATGCAAGCTGCTCGGCTCTTAGTGGAGCAGCTTTTTTTGGCATCAGCACTTCTTGATCCCAACTAAGAAGGCTACCAATCTGACCAATTAGGTCTATTTCCCTTAGTCTATTGAGTAGATCTTCGTAGGCTTTCATATGTAGCCGACCATAGTCTAAGACAAATAGCTTTCAGAGTCATAACCAAGGTCAAACTCCTAGAGTGGCTCTAAGTGCAATACCTATTCCATAGGAAATAAGGCTCACCACACCTAGAATCCCTACCATCTCAACGAAGCGGCTTCTGAAAGAAATCTCCTCGACAACTGAAATGTAAAAATTGAACAAAGCTACAATTAGCATGCCTATCGCAAAAGTCGCGAATAGTGCTTGGGAATAAGCTTCCAAACCCAAATAGTCAGGAGATTCGGGTTTGATTAGGAGATATGGTGAAATGAGAAGAATTACTGTAAGAAGATACGAGATCCAAGTGAAAAATGCCGCTTTTAATGGAGACTCGATTTTCTTCTCAGCACGCGAGGACAAGTATTCAGAAGCTCCCATGCTGAATGATGCAGCAATCCCGGTGACCAGTCCTGCAAGTGCCACTAGTCGAATATCCCGCAATGCAAAGGTCAGTCCCGCTAGAGCTCCAGTTAGCTCTACCAGAGCATCTGACATCCCTAAGACAACGCTTCCAGAATACCTCAATCTCTCTTCGTCGAGCATCTCAATCATGTTCTTCTCGTGAGCCTCTTCCTCTTCGGCAATATCGTGAAGCCCTAGTTCTCTATATTCGGCTGCAGCGTCTTTCTCTGTATTCTCCATCATTTTAACAGAGAAAGTGAAACCGAAAATTCTGGCTAGGAGAACCTGTCTAATTACCTTGAGTCTGTTAGGTAAAACACTCTCTCCAGTCATCTTTTGGATTTCTTTTTCATGCCTCTCTTCTTCAAGAGAAATCCCTTCCAGGATTGACCTATTCGCTGGATCGCGTTGTATTTTTGCTAGTCTTCTGTAGACTTCTGCTTCTGTTGCTTCCATTCTCTGAAGTTCAATCAACCTATCTCTGGTGGTTTCGTCCACAATACACAATCTAAACCCTCACTAATGAAATTGACCATCCTATTTCGATGGCCATACTTGCGAACTCTTGATGTCAACCCTGCTGGACGAAGACTCGTGGCACCAGCCGAAACCAGGCCAAGCATACCCGTGAAGGATCGCATAATCCTTCACCTATGGGAACAGGATCACCAAGCCGATCACTACATAGTCTCACCCGAGGTTACTAGATCAGGTATAGCTGAGTCATGTGCTTTGCATCCTCCCAATGTATCTAGGGCTATGAGACAATTGACGTCGAAGGGTCTGATTTCTCAGCATAGTAGGACGGTCAGGGGGGAAAATCGACGCCAAAAGACCTGGCAGTTGACCGACGAGGGACGAGAAGATGCTAGGGAACGAGTAATGCAACTTAGAACTCAAACGGTCTTGGTCAGATCAAAGGACGGAGAATTACTAGAGTTACGCGCAGATGAGGCTGCGAACAAGCTCAGGGCCGGGTTAAGCCTGCTTCAAGTCCTGATGCACGCCCAGCATGAGGGAATTCTGAACTTTGGCGACATTCGCTTCGGAGCGCTTGTAACCGGCTCAGGAAACATCCCCCCTCCGGGCTCTATTTCCATATTGGCTGGAGCTCACTCAACATATCATACGAGACCTCCAACAACGAGGACAGTACATGGTCGGAAGGAAGAGAAGAGAGCACTCGATGCGTGGCTAGAATCGCAAAAGTCAATGCTTGTCCTGACGGGAATTGCAGGTTGCGGCAAGACAACACTTGCCTCTCACTGGCTTTCAGACTTGATGGACAAGGATACTACATTTGATGCAATGTACTATCCCTGCCAGCCATGGGACTCTCCTCTGGGAATCGCAACAAGCCTTCTTCATAGGATTGGGATAATTGAAAAGTCGAAAGACCCTTACAATATTCTGGAGACCCTCCCATACAAGCCTGCAGCTAAACTGGAGCTGGACTCCTTCAGGAGACGACTAACGGCTCACCTTCTGGACGAGGAGTCTCTTATTGGAACAGAATCGATAAATCCAGACCACGGGCAAATATTGGTAATTTTGGATGACGTACACAATTTCGGAACCAGAGCAAATCACTTATTCGGAGCCCTACTACAGGCCGCCGAGTCTTCAAAATTGAGACTTCTACTTATTTCTAGATCATATCTAGGGTTTTATGATCGTAGAGACGTCCACACTAGGGATCGAGTCGAAGAACTGTCACTATCTGGTCTTTCGTTTGACGAAATTTCCTCATGGTTGGAATCGATTGACGTTCCAGAACAAACTCTGCCAGAGGAGATATACAGAGTCACAGGAGGGCACCCCTTAGCTGTAGAACTCCTGGAGATGTATGGAAAAACCATTCACGAGGATTGGACTCGTTTCCTGGACGAGGAGATTCTGAATGTCCTACCGTCGGAGGACAAGGAGATTCTCTCTATCCTGGCTGTCTCAGATATGCCCGTTCCTTGGAACATTTTGGCGAGAGCCGCAGGAGTGGACGGCTCCCCCCCTGCCCAGCTATTAGAGAGGGGGTTGATGCTTGAATTCGATGAAGGCATGTGGTTACATGAAGCCCTCCGATCTAGGCTCCTAAGGGAGGTAGGCGAACCTTTGGACGAGAGGTTGAGGAAATTGGAGAAAGCTAGAAACTAGGTCATGTGCCGATCTAGCCAAGAATCCATTCCTTGCTTTGGCATAGCACCAGTCATCCTGTCTACCACCTCTCCATCCTTGAATAGGATAAGGGCCGGAATTCCTCTAATTCCGAATTTCCCAGATGTCAGAGGGTTGACGTCGGTATTCACCTTTGCAATGGTAATCTCGCGTTCTTCGGCTATCTGTGCAAGAACGGGACCAACCATCCTACAGGGTCCGCACCAAGGTGCCCAGAAGTCGACTAGAACCCAATCGTCGCTCTTCGTCGCCACATCAAAGTCCGAATCACTCACATCTACAACCTTCCCCATTATTCCACCTGACTTTTCGATGGCAACGCACCATATCAACATGTGTATCAGGAGTCCAAAAGCGTAGGAGGTATTGAGAACCGACACCCTTCCCATCTGAATGACAAGCTGATGGAAATCACTCCCAGTATACTAACTGCTGACTTCTGTAGATTAGGTGAAACCGTCGATGAAGCCATAGACTCTGGAATAAACTGGTTACACATGGACGTCATGGATGGAAACTGGGTTGTAAACAGAACAATCACCTTTGGCCCAGCTCTAATAAAATCAGTAAGAAAAAGAGCCGGCCCTGAAGTCTTCATAGACTGTCATCTGATGATTACCAATGCAGAGGAAACTTGGGACCAGTATGTAGAAGCTGGAGTGGACATGGTAATTGCCCACATTGAGGCAGTAGATGACTTTCCGAAACTAATTTCAAATCTACATGAGGCTGGAAAAATGGTTGGCTGTGTCTTGAATCCTGACACTCCCACTGACGACGTTATGGGAATCCTCTCCGATCTTGATTTGGTCTTGGTAATGTCAGTAGTTCCCGGGAAGGGGGGGCAGTCATTCATGCCTGAAGTAGAGCAAAAGGTTAGAGATTTCAGACGAGCTATTGATTTGCAGATTGATGAAGGTGGGAAGAAGACAAAGCTGATGATTGATGGAGGAATAAAGGATCACAATGCAGCAATGGTCTCTGAGTGGGGTATTGACATAGCTGTTGTAGGATCTGGACTAATCAATAGCAAAGGGTCGATTAGTGAGAATCTGAGATCAATTGCTAAATCTTTAGAGAAGTAGTTTAAATTGGTGCTTTCCTCTCCAATATCACATGGTTACCACTGAGTGGATGAGGCAAGAAGTCCTGAAGGTGATTCCCGATGCCTCAGTAGAAGTATCCGATTTACACGGTTCAGGAGATCACTTCCACGTTAGAGTAATTTCCGAATCCTTCGAAGGAGTGCGGCCACTTCAGAGACAGAAGCCAATATTGAGCCATTTCAAGACCTATATTTCTGACAACACTGTCCACGCTCTCGATTTGAAGTGCATGACACCCAAGCAAGCTGAACAATCCGGAGAGACTGAGTTCGACCCACATGGTCAAGAGCAAGAGTTCTATGGGGTACATATTCGAAGACCCAGAAAGGAATGATTGAGATGAGTTTTGATTGGACAGAAGAAGAGTTGCAGCAGGTTGTCGATGAAAACCAAATTGTGATTTTCATGAAAGGGACTCCGGATAGCCCACAGTGCGGTTTTTCTTCCAGAGGAGCCCAAGTGGTCAGCATGGTAGCCAAAGAGTTGGATATAGAGACGTTTGCATGTGTTAATGTTCTGGCAGATCCCAGAGCCAGGTCTGCACTAAAGGAATGGTCAGATTTCCCTACCATCCCCCAGATATTCATCAACGGTGAGCTAATTGGTGGTTCAGACATCGCGCTCGAGCTATACCAGTCCGGTGAGCTGAGCCAGATGCTTACAACACATGATTCCTCGGAGTGATTCAGACCATGTCGGCCTCTGCCGACGATCGTAGAACAATGGCCATAGCTCTGGGCGGCGCGACTCTGATTTCATTCGCACCTTTGTTTTACATTAAATCCGAAACAGACCCAATCACAGGTGCATTCTTCAGGATGATTTACGCTCTTCCGATTCTCGCTGCAATAGTATGGTTTCAGAAAGGCCTTGACCCGAGGGACAAGAGAGCAAGGAACCTTACATTCGCAGCAGGTCTGCTATTAGCCTTGGATTTCATTGGTTACCACAGTGCGATAGATTACATCGGAAGCGGTATTGCTACGATGATTGGAAACTCACAGGTCATTATAGTGACCCTGTCAAGTTGGATTCTTTTTGGAGAAAGACCGAATAGGCTCATCCTCCTTTCATTGCCTTTGGTCATGCTAGGGCTATTGCTGATCTCAGGAATATGGGATCAGGACCCATATGGATCAGACCCAGTAAAGGGGGTCATCGGTGGCGTAGTAGCCGCCATCTTCTATTCGTCCTTCCTAATTCTTTACCGATTTTCAAATAAGGCCAGGGCACCATCGGTAAACCTCCAGCTTGGAGCGACCTCGGGCGCTGCCACGGGGTTACTAATTTTCGGAATTATGCCACTCTCCTCTGTTGGAATTCAACCAATAGACTTCTCAATCAGCTACCCCGAACACGCTTGGCTAGTATTGCTATCGATATCTTGCCAAGTAGTGGGTTGGATTGCTATAACCTATGCTCTGCCAAGACTACCTGCAGCTCACACTTCGTTTGCTGTCCTGCTTCAACCCGTCCTAACCATTCTATGGGGGATTATGCTACTTTCAGAGAAACCCTCCTTGCAGCAAATCGCTGGAATGATCATAATCTTCTCTTCGGTAATCGCAGTGACCCTTTTCGGCAAGGCAGAGAATGTAGAGTCCAATAGCTCCTGACTAACAAAATCAAATCATTTAGCCCTAAGGCCGGAACTGTAAGGTGTACAGGAGAGAGATAATTGCGAGGGGATGGGATGCACTCAGCGAGAACCTTTCGTCCTGTACGATTAACCCAGCGGGCCGGCAATAGTTAATCGTTGTGAGGATAATTGCCGATCCGATGAAAAAATCACCATTTTCTATTCCTTTATTCGACTGTCAGGATTTCTGGCCCTCCATCAGAAACGAAAGCCGTATGTTCGAATTGTCCAACCATACCACGATCAACGTCTCTAAGGGCGCTGTAAACCTCCAAGAACCTGATCGATGTAAGCTTCTTCACAAGTGCCTTCCACTTTCTCCTCAATGACTCCTCGTCTTCCTCCGGGAATGGCTTGCTCAGAAGAGGGTAAGCCCATCTCTCCGCGAAAGGAAGAGTGTTGTAGCGTTCTTGGATGTATCTTGCCATGGTCGCACCAAGCGGCTTTAGCTTACCCTTTTTCAGCGCCTTCCTAATCTGCACATCACCCGTAACTCTCAGAATATTGGATGAACCGTTTGGAGGCACGTTCTCAATCATCCCGCTCTTTCCAGTTGTGTTGAAAGGCTCTACAGCATACACCCCACCCGCTTCTACTTGCCCCTTGTAACTAGGATTATTCGGGCCACAGGAGTACATGGGTATTGAAACCCCTGAGTGAAGGCTCCATCTCTCCATCTTATGTCCACTGAGGTTTCTAATAGGCTCAAAGCCAGCATCTACTGATGCCTGCTGAGCAGCTTCACCCACTACGTGCCAAGGGGTTCCAGGATGCATCTTCTCTATCGCGGCATCTCTGGCCTCCTTTGCCGCCTTTATCTGATCAGTATGTTCTCCCCCGTTGCCAACTTCAATTGTCATAGCGTTGTCACCAAGAGCACCTTTAATGTGAACTCCAACATCTAGCTTCACTAGGTCACCTTTCTGGAAGACCATTTCTCCTTCATGCCCTTCGGGAGGAATTAGCTCCGTATTGGTAGTGTAATGGGCAGCCATTTCATTTACAGAAATAGTAACCGGAAATGCGGCTTGTCCTCCATGCCTTCTGATGAATCTCTCAGCTGACTCAATAACTTCAGACCACTCCTTCCCTTCTACGATTTCTCCCTTTATCCCCTCAAGGGTCCTTCTAGCAACGTGACCAGCGTCCCTCCATTGCTTCAGATCCTCTTCCGCCACCATGAATATACATCCTCCGAGCTAACCTTTCCTTCCCTGATTACATCTATCTCCATCGACTCAGGCGTATCGCAGACCGTATGCCATGCTATCAAAGTACTGGGAAGGCCACCCTCGCAGAACCCTTCAAGGGCCTCAATCGGAAACTCTGGAGTGGAGAGATTTTCTGCAGCAGATAAGCAGTCTAACATCGGCTCCTCACCGCTGAGGTTTGCGCTAGTTGCGGTAAGTGGACCAGTCTTTCCCAGGAGCTCCTTAGCCACTGGATGAGTGACTACCCTTACGGCTACTTGAAATCCCCCAAGTCTCTCATCCATCTTCTCAATCGCCTTTAGTACAATTGTCAACGATCCTTCTGGAAAAGACTCGAGGATGTCTGGCACGTCATCTGGAATCTCTACAATTTCAGAAGCTTGGGAGAGGTCGGTAACCCCCAAACTAACTGGTGACATGACCGATCTTTTCTTTATTCTGTACAAATCATCGAGCGATTTAGTAGTTGGGATGCACCCAAGAGCAGGTAGGGTTGATGTTGGATATACTAGGCAATTTCCCGATAAAGCCCATCTTACGATATCCATCTTCATCCCTACTTGATGTGTCTCCTGCTTGCAGGAGGTAGAGAGAATGCATGGGCAACAATAGTGCCAACACTCAAATCTAGATTTGACTGATGGGTGTGTCTCTGCGAGATTCTTGCTATCTCATATAATCCTATGTAGATATTTACAATTGGAATAAGGAAAAGTAGTTTCCAAGCTGACCGTCTATCCCACATCTTGCTTGTTAATTTCTCACCATCGTCACAGACTATTGCCAAGCCTAACATTTTCTGCCCTAGTGATCTAGAATAGATTAGTCCCGTAATCCTCCAATAAAACCAATGGCTAGAAAGCAAAATCGCAGAGAATGCTGCTGCATAATGGAAATCTGCCGAAATCCAAAGTGACAGGTTCAATGCGTTCCTAATCATACCGCCAGTAACAACCATTAGCACAGAGAATACAATTACAACATCAATTACAAATGATGCAAATCTCCTTGTCCAAGATGCCAGAATTGAACCTTCTGGTACGGACCAGTGATCTTGTTCCTGGGACACTATGGCCTTGGCGAGAGTCCCCCCCCCATGTATTGAGATGGGAGACTCATGATCTGCCATAATCAATCCTCATGCTGTTCCCAACAGGTGCCATGCCTCAAGGTTCCGACTTCTGATGTGTTCAAGCCAATCATTCCAATCCTCATCATGACTTAGAGTATCGGGATTCCCAATTACAATCAGACCTCTCCTGGATCTCGTTAGTGCAACATTTAGTCTACGCCGATCAGAGAGGAATCCAACGTTTCCATCAATATTTGACCTAACACATGAGAAGATTATGACATCCTTTTCACGACCCTGGTACCCATCTATAGTCCGAACTTCTACACTTTGGAACTGTTCGGGAAGAATATCTCGTATAGAGCGAACCTGACCCGCGTATGGAGTCACTATGCCTACTTGGGATGTGGCAAAGCCTCCAGAGTCAACCAAATCCATCAGAATCTTAACTACCCAGGAAGCCTCTACTGGATTTTCTTTAGAAGCCCCGTCGGGGGAGAGGACTTCGTCTCCATCCACAGGAAGAAACAAAAGAGGAACATCCCAATCAGGCCAAAGAATCCCCCCAGGAGTTTCCCTGTCGGAGGCTTCGACCCCATCTTCCAGTACGCCGTCATAGAATTGGGTGTTCGGAAACTCAGAAATCGCAGGATGCATCCTATATTGGGTAGTAAGAATACTAGGAGAAATCCCCATATCGATAAGACGTTCGAATAGTGACCTGTCAAGGCCACCTTTCTCAGCTCTTCTAGAAATTACTGTAGGGGGGAGCTGTCGATGGTCACCAATTAGGACAACCTGCCTAGCTCCTCTTACAAGTGGAACTAGTGTTGCAGGCTCCGTGGCCTGTGTGGCTTCGTCAATCAGAACCCTTGGGAATTTCCTCCCATCTAGAATTTCATGACCAGAACCAATACACGTACAACAGAGTACCTGAGCCCTATCTAGAATGTCATCTCGGATTTCTCCCTCAATCCTCTTTACCTCCTTCCAGCCCCTGCTAAGGTCCCTGTGTGCCAGACCCTTTTCCTTTCCTCCCCTCATGCCCTTGATCCTCCTCGCTAATTTCTCATTTAGCTCGATATGACTCATCAAATCCTTCCTGAGAGGGTGCCTCTCCATCTCTGCATCCATTGTAGAATCTCTTAGGCCCTCGCGAACCTTAACTGGCTGACCAAGTCTAACTGCCCTGACTCCCCTCTTGACTAGGCCTTCTAGAAGGTTGTCAACCGCTACGTTTGAATCTGCAACTGCAAGCACTGTACCAATGTCTTGCTTAGCCCAAATCTCCAGAATCCTAACCGCTGTATGGGTCTTTCCAGTTCCCGGAGGCCCCTGAATCAATGTCAATCTGCTAGACATTGCAGACTCTGCTGCAGATCTTTGTGCTTCGTTCAAATCTCTCTGAAGCACAACTCTTGCCTGCTTGGCCCCTCCCATCTCGGGTGTGAGAGAAGCTGTCCCAATTGGATCATGAACTAACCCCAACAGAAGCTCTCTGAGGGGAGCACTTCCATCCTCTTGGAAAACCGAATTCAGGGCATCCCTCATTCTGTCGAAAGCAATTCTATTCGCCCCTCTGTCCATCCTCCAATTGCCTTTCCTAAGTCCTTGCGGGGCGTCAGGTAATACTATCCTGATCTGATTTCGATTTCTATCGCTCACAATACCCTCTATTGGCTTCTCTGTCAGAGGACTCTTCCTACTTAGCATCACAATATCTCCTTGTCTGAATCTGTGACTACCCAGACTCATTCCTGATCCGGGTCTTAACTTCACAATTCGTTGCCCGAATAACCAACCATCTGGTTTAGCAATTAACCCAAAAAGAGCAATACCATTAGCACGCAATCTCTTCTCTGACCAGTTCCTAAGCCTATCCTCAGTCATTTCCATCTCATCATCTAGCTCCCACTGAATTAGTCTTAGGTACGCCTCATGGTGGTCTTGACTCCTGTTGAATCGACTAGGAACTCTGTTTTCAGCTTCGACCACGTTCTATCGTCGAGACCGATCCCTATCACCGTTACTTTATGGAGCAGTAAAAACCTCTTCAGATATCGCGAGTGAGAATTAAACGCTCAATGCAATTGAGAGGGATATCCGGGGGTGCTGGGATGGTTTTTGATAGGTTCAAGTATTGGAGAAATTCCCAAACTAAGGGAAAGGTGTGCCCTTCTTGCCAGCACCTCAATCAAGAAGGAACAAAAGTCTGTACAAGATGTTACTACCAGATAGACAAGGCAGCCTTTGAACAGAAAGCCATTCTGGGAGATGAGGAGTCCACAGACTTGTTGGACGAGCTAATGAGCTCAATGGAAACCGAGGAAGCTCGGGATGAAGTAATACCCACATCATTTGCAATGGATGACTTGACCGTTGAAGTCGAACAATATGGGGAATCAGAAGACATCGTGCTAAACACAAAGCCCGATTTTGACTCAATGACAAACAATGAAGAAAACTTCGAAGAGGAATACGAACTGACATCTGACGACATACCACAATATGTCAATAAATTCGAAGTGCCAGAATCAGAACAGTACATTGTGGAAGAGAACAAGAAAACAAAGATAGATCTAATCCATCCAAATGCAGAGACTGCTGAGAATGTCCAAGTTGTTCCAGCTAGTCAGGTTTTGGAATCGAATGGGTGGAGCGGCCAAAATGAAACTTCAATCGATGATCCAGCAGATTTCGATGGTGACGGAAAAGTGGATGAGTACGAAGCAGCATTCGCAAATGAACCAGAAAAAACTCCTCAGGCAGAGCTAATTCCCAGATCCCCATCAATTCCAAGACTAAAAGCAGAACCAGTCGTTGAAGATGAGAAATTACAGAACTCAAGTGATACTGTTAGCGAAGTTCCTTCTGCCCCAAACCTAAATTTTGAACAAAGCCCCCAAGAGGAACAGCCTTTCAGTGAAAACACTACATTCTGGCCTTGGCTACAGCAGGAAGAGTGGGCTGCTCCCGAGATCATCAAGCAATTACAGTCTGCAATAAGATCAGCAAAGGACCAGAATACTGCTCAGGCTACAGTCCTACTCGACGAAGTGGGCCCTCATCTGGGGAATAGAACCTCCCTAGTATACTCAGTTGCAAGGTTAATGATCTCAATCGGAAGGGAAAGGGAGGCGAAGAAAATGGTCGAGTTGGCTTTCAAAGCCAATCCCGATGATCCAGATATCTCTAGAGCGAGGGATAAACTGGCTTCATAACCCCTTTCTCTTACGTAGAACTCATGCGTCGGGCCAACTTGCCCCACTCGATGATCCGAAGGGCTACCACTTCAATCAGAGTCGACGAGGGCTTGGTCCTTCGACCGGTTTCAAGAACTCATCTTCCAGATATCATCGAGGCCTTCGATGAGACCTGGCCCGAAGTCATCAGAGCCATGCCCTGGATCAATCCAGATAAGGAAGCTAAGCCTCAGATTGAAGATTTCATTCTAGATACAGAGAAGAAGGGAAGGTCGGGAATCCTACATCACTGGGTGATGATCAGACCGTGGGATGGCTACGTCCTAGGGTTAATTGGGTTCGACAGAGTAACTAGGTCAAAGAGGGCTATGTGGAATCTGGGATACTGGGTAAGAAGCTCAGAGCAACGACATGGCTATGCTAGAAGGAGCATTGACGCCTCGTTAGAGTGGCTCGGTCAGCCCGGAGTCATTACTATTGAGATGAAAGTCGATCCAAACAATACTCCCGGAACAAAGACGGTGATGAGGACAGTCAGGAAGTGGGGCGGGGAGAGGTGCGTATTGGGCGACTCCCAGATTACTGTTGCAGGGATTAGAACTACACACGAATGCCACTTAATCGAGATTGGTAGGGAAACACCCTCTTCATCATAGAGACTCCGTCGACCCATTCAAAAAATACACCCGACTCGTTAATCCGCCCTGCGGGGCAGTGCGTGAACATGTCCCCCCCCGATCCTCGCCAGTCACTACCCGATGCGGACTACGAAGAGACGAACGAGTGGCTGGAAGCTCTTCGATCTGTGGTATCCTCCCAAGGCTCAAACAGGGCCAGACTTCTCCTCCAAGAGCTCATGGCAGAGGCGAAAGCACTGGAAATTCCAATCAATCCCCCATCCAGGACACCTTACCTGAATTCAATTTCTGTGGAGCAGCAACCTCCGTATCCAGGGAACCTTACATTGGAGAGATCGATACAGAATCATGTTCTATGGAACGCAGCGGTAATGGTTTCTGATGCAAACAGAAGGATGGATGGCATAGGGGGCCACATCTCAACTTACGCCTCTAGCTCGACCCTATATGAGGTAGGATTCAATCACATTTTTACGGGAAAGAATAACAATGGTGTGGGTGATGCAGTTTTCGTTCAAGGCCATGCTAGCCCGGGAATTTATGCCAGGTCTTTCCTAGAGGGCAGGATTACCAGAGAACAGCTCAAAAATTTCAGACAGGAGGCATTCGATGACGGGCTCTCCTCCTACCCACATCCTCGTCTAATGCCAGATTTCTGGGAGTACCCGACGGTTTCCATGGGATTGGGGCCTCTTGCTGCGGTCATGCAAGCAAGGTTCTGGAAATACCTCCATAATCGCGGACTTTCGGATACCTCTGGTAGTACGGTTTTCTCATTCTTAGGTGATGGTGAGATGGATGAGCCAGAGGCAATAGCATCAATCGCATTGGCAGGGAGGGAACAACTAGACAACATAGTAACAGTAGTAAACTGCAATCTTCAACGTCTAGATGGGCCCGTAAGGGGAAACTCTAGCATCATTCAGGAGCTTGAGGGACTCTACAGAGGAGCGGGATGGACAGTAATCAAGGTGTTGTGGGGTTCGGGTTGGGACAAGATTTTCCAAAGGGATAGAGATGGAGAGCTTCTAGGGGCAATTGAGTCAATTTCAGATGGAGATTGGCAGCGTCTCAGCACCCTATCTACATCTGAATTTAGAAAAGAACTGTTTTCCGGGAGCAATACCCTCGAAGAACTGGGCGCTTCTCTCTCTGACAAGGATCTTCAGAGCCTCACAAGAGGAGGCCACGATCCAATCAAGGTCTATGCTGCCTACCAAGCTGCATTAGAAGCAAGGGGCCCAGCCGTAATTCTGGCACATACCGTCAAAGGATGGGGAATAGACTCGTTTGAGGGGAGAAACTCAACACATCAAAAGAAAAAGATGGATTTTGGTGATTTACAGGCTTACAGAGACGCCCTCGCACTAACATTGGACGACTCAATGCTACAGGATGATCCGTTCCTAAGTCTAGATAGTGAGTCAGACGAGATAGAATACATGCAAAACAGAAGGGACCAAATGGGTGGCTCCTTGCCATCGAGGAATCCACTGAAAATCAAACTCAAACTTCCTGATCAAGATGTATACGGAGGCTTTGATCAGGGTACTCCGGAAGGACAAGAGGTCTCCACAACTATGGCATTTGTTCGGCTTCTTAGGAATCTGATGAAGTCTGAAATCGGAGAAATGGTAGTCCCGATAATTCCCGACGAAGGAAGAACTTTTGGAATGGATCCTTTGTTTAGCGAGTTTGAGATTTTCTCATCGAAGGGACAGAAATATACTCCTGTCGATCACAAAATGCTGCTAAAATACAAGGAATCTGAGCAAGGGCAGGTACTTCAAGAAGGAATCTCAGAAGCTGCTGCGATAGCATCATGGATAGCTAGCGCCACTTCTTATTCCCATGCCCAATCTCCTACAATGCCTTTCTATACCTTCTACTCTATGTTCGGATTTCAGAGGGTTGGAGATCAGATTTGGAGCGCTGCGGATGCTAGAGCCCGGGGTTTCCTAATGGGTGCCACTGCTGGAAGGACCACGCTCAACGGAGAGGGCCTTCAACATCAAGATGGTCACAGCCTTCTTATGGCTTCAGCAGTTCCCTTCTGCCGAGCTTGGGATCCTGCCTATGCCTACGAGCTATCCGCAATCATCAGGCATGGAATCGATGAGATGTGGGGCCAGAATCTAGATGTCTTTCACTACGTCATGTTGTATAACGAGAACCAGCAACAAATTCCTAAGCCAGATGGCTCAGATCAGGGAATTGTAAAGGGGGCTTATCTTCTTGAAGAGATAAAAAACAGTGGTCCAAGAGTCAGGCTTCTTGGTTCTGGACCTATCCTAAAGTACGTAAGGGAAGCCGCGCAAACACTTTCTTCGGATCACGGAGTTAGCTCCGAGGTTTGGTCGGTTACCTCCTATGGTGAACTTAGGAGACTTGGAATCGAGGCAGAAAGGCAGACAAGACTCAATCCAGAGGAACCTAAGGTTCCATATGTTTCAGATTGTTTTGGCGACCAAACTCCAACAGTCGCAGCTTCAGACTACATCGCATCAGTTCCAGAGATGATTCAACGCTGGATCGGAGGCCGTTTCGTAGTTCTAGGTACAGATGGATTCGGACGCTCCGATTCCAGAGAGGCACTCAGGTCCTTTTTCGAAATTGACACAAGCAGCATTGTGATTGCGTCTTTGTCAGCTCTGGAGCAAGATGGAAAGATGCCAACTGGTACGGTTAAGAAAGCAATGAGAGAAACCGGAATCTCCTCGGATAGGTCTGACAAGACAGAGTGATCAAATGGGCAGGTTTGCAAACTCTGTCAAGTTCTTGTTTAGATGGCTACCATGGGTGGTAACCGGCACCTCTTCGACCTACAGGAGCCTCTCTGAGGAATCAAAAGAAGAGATCAAGGTAGTAGTCAAGGAGCCACGAAAGTGGGGCGAATCAATAGAAAGCACATGGGACTCCACAAAAATAGGGGCCGAGCACTTCAAGGAAACTTCAGGAATTCTTGCAAACATACTTATTGGACGAAGGGTAAGTAGGAAAGAAAGACTTCAGGCTAGGGACGATTTAGCCTCATTAAGCATTATTGTCCCACCTCTCAGGGTTTTCATGATCCCTGGAAGCCAGGTCCTGCTTGGAATTATGGCCAGAGTAACCCCTTGGAGGCTTATTCCCGATGAATGGATTCCGATTAATGCTCTAAAGAAGGCTAGGGGTGAGCCAGACTCCATCGAGAAAGAGGTTGGAATGGTGATGAGGCTTATTGGCAGATGAAATCCAGGAAAAATACGAAAGATCACTATCTAGGTATAGTAATATTTGCTAGAAAGTAGTTATGCTTCAACGCATCACCTACCTCTATCCAGTCAGGAACTTTTCCTTTGAAATCGTCATATCTATGACCAGGTACTAGCCTCCATTCAGCTGGAAGTGAAGATAAAATCTCCTTGGCTTTGATAAGACTCCTCTGTTGAGCCTTCGGATCACCGCCAGGAAGATCAACCCTCCCAGCACTCCTCACAAAAAGAAGGTCTCCTGCATGGTAAACACCATGCCCGTGAATTGTCACATGGCCCGGGGCATGTCCGGGTGAATGGGTGATGGAAAGGCTAATCGAGCCTGCTGACCAATTTACCGACTCGTCAGCTGCACAGTTCCATGTATTTGTGAAGTCAACCTTGCGGAAAACAACATTGCCGAGAAGATTTGGGACCTTAGCCTCTTCATGGCCCCATACTTCTAGTTCGGGAAACCTCTTCATCATTCCTGGAAATCCGGCAGCATGATCTCTGTGAGTATGGGTGTATAGGAGGTGAGTCGGTTTCAAACCCTCCTGCTTGAGCTTCGCCTCCCAAGCTTCCGCATCGTACGGATCAATAATTGCAACCAATCCATTTCCCCTGTCCACGAATGCAGTATTCATATTCATCAGTGGTCCCATCTGGGTAACCCAGACCTCTACTCCGTCTTCCCACTCTGAGATGTGGAACTCTCCGTCAGCCAGCATGTTTTCTCCGAAGAAGTCATCAAACAAAGTCGTAATGCATATACAAGCAATACTAAGCGGTCAGGATGGGAAAATGGCATACGACGCACAGGAGGTAGAGACACGCTGGCAAAAGGCGTGGTCGGATGAAGGGGTTTTTGAGGCGGATATAGATGATTCCAAGCCTAAGTTCTACTGCTTGGAGATGTTCCCATATCCGTCAGGTCACATGCACATGGGGCACGTCAGGAACTATTCAATTGGAGACGCAATGGCACGATTCCAGCGTCTTATGGGAAAGAATGTGCTCTACCCCATGGGTTACGACTCGTTCGGAATGCCCGCTGAGAACGCAGCAAAGAAGGAGATGGGGCACCCTCACGAAGTCACGCACAAAAACATCTCAAGTATTCGATCCGATCAGGAGAGGATGGGATACTCTTACGATTGGAGAAGGCAAATAGCAACATCTGATGTTGATTACTACAAGTGGAACCAAGATATGTTCCTGACCCTCTACGACAGGGGTCTGGTTGAGCGAAGGATGGCTCCGGTAAACTGGTGTCTGGATTGCGACACTGTTCTTGCAAATGAGCAGGTTAAGAATAATCGTTGTTGGAGATGTGGCTTGGAGGTGGTTCAGAGAGACATGGCTCAATGGTTCTTGAAGATGACAGAGTACTCCGATGAGTTACTAGAAGAACTGGAAAACATCTCATTCCCCGAGAACGTTAAGGCAATGCAGAGAAATTGGATCGGTCGTTCTCAGGGCGCACACATTGACTTCTTGATTGCAGACTCAGAATCTCAAATTGGGGCTTTCACAACACGACCAGACACAATTTTCGGAGTTACTTTCGTTACCTTGTCACCCGAACATCCTCTTTGTGGAGAGATTTGTGCAGGAACAGAGTGGGAGGAAGGCTGGAGAAAGCTCAGGGACGAGTGTGCAAGGATGTCTGAGTTTGAGCGAATAAACATGTTGAAGGAGAAGAAGGGAGTTTTTCTAGGGAAACACGCAGTAAATCCCCTAAGTGGTGAGAAGATTCCAATTTATGCAGGTAACTTCGTGGTGTCTTCTTACGGAACTGGAGCAGTAATGGGAGTTCCCGGGCATGATCAGAGAGATTTTGACTTCGCTAAGAAATATGACCTAGAAATTAGGAAGGTTCTCGCTCAGGATAGTCAAGAAGACCAATCAAGACCTCTAAAACAGGCTTTTGAGGGTTATGGGCCTATGGTAAACTCTGCCAGAGAAGGTTTCGACGGCCTTTCTGGAGAAGCTGCAAAGGATGCAGTCATCGCTCATTTGCAGGAACTAGGATCTGGATACGGAACCGTGGAATACCGTCTGAAGGACTGGCTTCTTAGTCGTCAGAGGTTCTGGGGTACGCCAATCCCAATGATTCACTGCGATCATTGCGGAATAGTTCCTGTTTCCAGGGATGAATTGCCTGTCGAACTTCCACTTGATGTGGTTTTCAGTGAGGATCAGAGTGGAAATCCTCTAGCCTCCCACGAGGCATTCGTGAAGACAGCATGCCCATCTTGCAGCAAGCCTGCAATTAGAGAGACGGATACCATGGACACTTTCTATGACTCCTCGTGGTATTTTATGCGCTTTTGTGACGCGGCGAACGACACTTTGCCATTCGACAGGAAGGCCGTTGACTATTGGATGAGCGATGGAGTTGATCTCTATATCGGGGGAATAGAACATGCTGTAATGCACCTACTCTACGCACGGTTCTTCACCAAATTTACCAGGGATGCGGGAATGAACAGGGTGGGTGAGCCCTTTGGCAGATTGGTATGCCAAGGGATGCTAAACGCCCCAGCTCCTTATTGCGCTTCCTGTAATGCGGAATACCACGTGGATCATTTCGATTCAGACTGCCCTTCTTGTGGAGAAAAACTTTCCAGAAGGCAAGCAAAGATGAGTAAGTCCCTTGGAAACACTGTAAGCCCTGAGGAGATGATCTCAAAGTATGGTGCTGACACTGTTAGGCTATTCATTCTCTTCGGAGCAAACCCTGAAGCGGGAATGGACTGGTCAGACAGTGCACTTGAGGCGAATCACAGACAGATGTTCTCGATTATGGAATCTGTGGATTTTGCAATGTCTCTTTCCGAATCCCCCAATCCCATTGACAGCTGGCTCTTGGCACGACTTAGGGAAAACCAGAGGAATTGGATGGAGGCTATGTCGGAAGTAAGCCTTCGTGAAGGAGTAATGATCAGTCATTTTGAGATGCTCTCTGATTGGTCATGGTATGTCCGAAGAGGTGGCAGAGATAGATCTACAGCTATGTCTTTCCTTGAAGGATGGATTCGAATGATGGCTCCTGCCACACCTCACATTGCAGAGGAATTCTGGAATAAACTAGGAATGGATGACCTTCTAGCAAAGCTAGTGATGCCAGATACTGGAATTAACCCCGAAGACACTCGAGTAATTTCCATTGAAAACTACATCAGGCAGATTATCTCCACCGGAAGGAATCTAAAATCCCTGGCTGAAAGGCACTCCGAAGGGGATATAACCCGAGCGATAATTCAGACCTCTCCAGTATGGAAGTCAGAATTGGCAATTGAGGCAATTGGGTTAAACTCAGAGGGATTTGATTTCAAATCTCAAGGAACTGAACATGTCCGATCAATGGACATATTCAATGACGATAGAATCAGAACAGAGCTGTTCCAGACTTGGTCATCGATAACTATGGGTAGCAAGAAAAAGAGAGGTAAAGTACACCTCTGGTCAGAAGGGGAAAGAGACCTGATTCTATCTCGCATCGACGAATCAGAAGTGATAATCGAGAATTCAGAATTCATTGCTTCCTCCTTGGGAGTTGACTCGTTAGAGTCATACTCAGCCGGGGAAGGGGAGGATGTGGGGGGGAAGGCGAAAGTCTCGTTCCCTCTGGAACCAGGAATAGCTTTCCTATAGGTGAAACATGTCCTCTCCGAAAGTAATCTTCGACAACGATTGCTCAAAGTGCAGCAGATGGGCTAGATTTATCGAGAAAAGAGACAAGCACTCTCGAATCGAGTTACTTGGCCAGAATTCTCCCGAAGCGAAAAAGGCAATGATTTCAATTCCAGATCGGTTTGAAGGGGTCGATTCAGTTTTTCTGATTTCCCCCGAAGGAGAATGGTTTTCCAAGAGCTCAGCGATTTGGAGGATTTGCAGATATCTCAAGTTCCCTTGGCCGATTGCATCAACTATTTTTCTTGTCCCTCTGCCAATTAGAGACATAGCCTACGACATATATGCCAGAATTAGAAAATAGCTCTAACACTCGGTGGGTTCATGGAGCTCCAACTTCTGGCAATACTGTTGAGCGAAGACAAGAGCACCAAGAGACGTCGCGGCCGTAGAAGGCGACGTCGATCCCGAGAAGGCGAGAATAATCGATCAAATGGCAATGGAAGAAGGCCTATGAACCCGGAGTTCGAAAGGGCATTGGGTAGGTTTTCTGCTAACCCTAGACCGATGGGAATTCCTGAAGTCATTGACCCTCCTCCTAGGAAGGTAAATATTTCGTGGAAGATAAATGCAGTTTCTAAGAAGGTTCAGGATGAGGCAGGAAAGATAGCCTGCAAACCCGGAGAATTTGGATTTCTCCCAGAGCAGAGAGTAACGGAGATAGCAGAACAGCTTGATGGAATGCCTATTTCATTGGAGCAGGCTCTCTCTCTGAGAGCTGCTCTTAACCAAGAGAAGAGCGTCTACTCTCACTCAAAGCTAATGAGGAGGTCAAATGAAATTAGTCGAAGATACGACTCAGGGGAGAGCGTAATCTCACTTTCAAAGAGATTCGATGCACCGCCAGTAAACACATTCAGGGCTGTCCTGACTGGAAGGGGGTGGACAAAGACTAGGATAAAGGACACCCTAAACAAGAATCCTTCGAAGTTGAACAATAGAGACAGAGAACAGTTTGAACTTGCTGAATCGGTAGACAGGGTAAGCTCAGTTAATCAGACCGAGACTCAGAATGCTGCTGAGGTTTTTGAGGAAATCCTATGCGATCATTTCGAGTCCCTGGGCGTCAGATTTCGTCGTCAGGATGAACTACTTAACGAGCAGACAAAGAACGAGGGAAGGGCAATCATTACCCCTGATCTTCTCCTACTTGATGATGTCAGGATAAATGGAACTCCATGCGCTTGGATTGACGCTAAGCACTTCTTTGGAGCAGATCTAAAGTTTCCCAAAAAGAAGACTCAGAAGCAGGTGGACAGGTATGTATCAGAATATGGCCAAGGAGCTCTAGTATACAGGCACGGATTCTGTGAAGGCCTCAGATTAAGAGGGGCAACAAAGCTGGACTCGAGCCCATTAGACCTTAAGCCTCTAGAAGACTTCCACGAGAATTCGAAGAGCTAACCTTACTTTGTCTTTGATACTCTACTATGGCGCGAAGAAATACCACAACTCTCCAGCTCATCTACAAGCTTACTCATCCAATTACCTGGATTCTCAGGATTTTTCGGGACAACCACCAAGCTCTCACCAAGCATGCACATCAGTGCTACTAGCTCCTCAGAAAGCCCTAACTCCGATATAGAATCACTCACCTCGTCCTTCAACTCCTTTCTTGCAGCCTCACTTTCTAGCTCACTACTCGAAGAGAACGACAAAGAGGCCTCTATGAGATCCCCCCATCTCTCCCTTTTCCAGTCACCAGCGCCTATTCTTTCCATTTCCGCTTCTCCAGCGAGACTAATTTTCTCTTTCCAAAGGGGGTCATCGATATAGCCAGAAGTTAGAGTCCCAGTTTTATCCCTCCAACACAAAAGAACTGGCGTGGCAATAGACCACCCCTCAGATTCTCCAGGACCATTATCAAGCAGTTCTCCAGAGTACGGCGAACCTGCAGAGTTTCTTCTCACTACACCACCCGAAGAAAGAGCCGTTGTGTCCCCCAGTCCACTAGAATTTCCTCTTTCGACCAGATGAGCAATCATGTACGATCTTCTCATACATTCTTCATGAGGAACGCCCATTGCCCTCTGAAATGCAATTGCCGCTGCAACTGCTCCAGATGCAGACATCCCGAATCCCTGAGATGCAGGCAGACCAACCTTTATGCTCAGTTCCCAATCAACTTCTCCAGTCTGAGGGAGCTCCTCAATCAGCCTATTTAGCACATCTTCGTACAATGCCGAGTGATAACTCTCGTCCAGAAATCTGACTATTAGTGAACCCCCACCAGACTCTCCTTTTGCTACTGCCTCAACCCCATCCTCTAAGCAAATACCAACCCCTCTGCTTCCTTGCCAAAGGAGGTCATCGGAAGAATCCTCGATTGTAAAAACAAGAGTAAGGTGACCCCCACATTCGCCCCTACCCAGCATCGTAGGCATAACATCTCATCCAGAGTGGCAGTAATGAATTATTGTAATTCAAAGAGCTTCTGAGAGATCCTTGTCAAGAGATCCAAATCTATTCGCCAACTCTTCTGAAGCCTTTTCAAAAGCAGTTCTTGGACTCATTGATCCATCTGTTTCGAACTCCAGAATGTACTCTCCAGGAACTTCCTCAAGAACTACTGCTTCCTTGAATTCCCGGGATGCCTCCGTGCCTTCGCCTACATGATTCAGCTCTCGCGTCAGGGCAGTCACCTTATCGATATCAATCAGCTTTCCGTCTTTATCGAAGTCTTTTGCTGAAATTCCTAGATCCATTTCCCATAGAATCTTGGCCTTTGATTTATTTTTCAGAACACCAACTCTTCTTGGGATGAATGTAACTCCACATACTGGACTCCACTTTGTATGGTCTCTTCCTCGTCCCATAACTGCCGTCGCGTAGAACTCAATCATCTGCCCCTTTAGCAACTTAGTTAGGGGTATGCTCTTGTATTCACCGGGAATCTCAAGGGATTCCTCACCAAGGTACTTCATGTCTCCAGCCGTAACCCATTTGCCTTCCTCAGTCCCAAAAACTACGCAAGTGTAAATCATCTGGCACTCTAAGCACCCTCTGTCCTCTTCTACAAGATCCTTGCAGTTAGGGCATTCGTCCCGGAAGTGGAACTTGTCGTGCTCCGTCGGAATTGGCACCATTGCAAGCCTCTGAGCTACCATTTCATCAGGAATCGGCCCTGTAGTCTCCCAGATTTCTTGATCTTGTTCCTTAGTTCCCAACTGGAATCTAACACTGTCTATTGCCATCTTGGGAGTATCTGAGATCAAGGATCTCCTAAGCGCGTTTGCAAAGCTTCTATCAGTCCCAGAGAGTAATAGTTGCATTCCGTCTTCTGATTCCTTCAATATCTCTATTTTCACCATTTCACCATCTCCTAATCAAACTCTTCTTCCTCGACGTCCACCTTTGCTCTTTGTTCCGTCTGTGGGCATAGGAGTCACATCTTCGATTCTAGTAATCCTCACACCAGCCCTAGTCAGAGCACGAATCGCAGCTGTGGCTCCAGGTGCGCTATTTGATCTGTTACCGCCCGCACCTCTGTACTTGACAATCACTTGGTCGAACTCCTTTTCAGAAAGCATCTCAGCGATTTTCTCAGCAGCTCTGGTTGCCGCGAACTGTCCACCAGAATCACTACCCCCTTTGGTTACCATTCCACCTGAGACCTTGCATACGGTCTCAGCTCCAGTTAGATCCGTCGCTGTAATTAGCACATTGTTGAATGTGCTGTAGATGTGTAGAATTGCTTTATGCCCCATCAGTCATCCTCCTTGTCGTCATTGGTTTAACCTTCTTTGGTACCCTCTTCGGAATTGTCTTCTTCATCAGAGACTCCATCCTCTATTTCCTCTTCAGAAGGAATTCTCCTAGTCTCAAGCTCCTTTCTGAAAACATGCTCTTCATTTGTAAAAGGCGAGTTAGCACTGTATCTCAACTGCTCCTCCTCTTCCTTAAGGACATGATAACCCGGAACGGTCATCCTTTGATCACCGATACATATGTGGCCGTGAACTATCAAGTTCCTTGCAGACCTCATTGATGGAGCCAGTCCCTTGTAGTATACAACTGACTGCAACCTTCTAGAGAGCATGTGCTCTACATTTATCTCAAGCACATCTCCAACATCAGCCCCATCCTGTAGAAGCCCCTTTTTCGTTAGTGAATCCAGCAACTGCTCTTTCTCCTTAGCATAGTGGCCTTCTGATGAATCCACTCTACCAATCAGCTTCATAGCTTGGTTCCTATGTCTTCTAAGTGCCGATTTCTCCTTCCATATCTCACGCATTCCACCAACTTTCTTGAGGCCGTATCTCTCTTTCAGATCATGCTCTTCATCAATCCTAGCCTGCTTCCATGGGTGTGTGGGTGTCTGAGTCTTAGGTCTGGAGAATTTCGGCTCGCCCATTTAATCACCTTACTTCTTTCTCTGGACACCTAAGGCTGAGCCCCTTCGTCCATTTGATCTGAGTCTCTGTCCTCTAACCTTGTGACCACTTCTGTGCCTCATTCCTCTGTAGGTCTTTATCTCTGCAAGCCGGGAAACATCATCATCCTTGGTCATACTCACTTCATTTGCAATGATGTGGGCATCTTCGTTGGTTTCTAGGTCTCTTTGCCGATTAACCATCCACCAAGGAACATTAGTCGCATATTCGTCAATCGCATTCCTAAGCTTATCTTGTTCCTCAGAGGAGAGGTGTCCACCTAGCATGCTACCGTCAATTCCAGAAAGACGGCAGATCATCATCGATGTACGAATCCCAACTCCCTTAACAGAAGTGAGCCCGTAGGTAATGGGCTTGAGGCCATCAATGTCGCTATCAGCGATTCTAACTATATATGAGAAGTCGTCTCCGAGCTCTGCTTCGTCCACTTTTGGCATTACGGTTCCCCCGTGGTTCACCTTTCGGTGGCCTTTTCGGCATCCCCGCGAACTACAGTCCCTATTTGAATCGATTGGAGACAAATTTCGACTAAATCATCACTCTTTACAAACTATGTACAGCTTCTGGGTTCCATTGGGCCTATGGACATCCATATCCACCATGAACCCACTTCCCCCTGCTACTCCTTTGAGCTCCTTGGTAATCCTCCTCTGTAGGGTAGGGTGAATCTCGGGCTCAAGACTGCAACGCAAAGTAATCTTGCCTATGCCCCTCTTGGCTAAAGATGAAGCAACTTGGTCAATGGTGTGTAATTCGGGTGGAGACAGCCTTTGCTGGATAATTTTTCCAGTAGCCACTACGAATCCTCGCACATCTTCTTCATCAGAAATCTCATCAGTATGGATCAGAAGGGGTCTCCTTCCTTCGGTTCTAATCCAAGAAGAACCTGAACTACTGGACAACGCACCCTTTAACCACTCTTCTTGCAATCCGCTTTCCATAAGGGCGGGGTCAACTATTGTCAGGAAAGCACCTCTAGGTACATCCAGCGCACTGCTGAATGTGGATGCCTCCGATGGTGCCCCCTCCCCTTCAAAGATGGCAATCACGTTCTTTCTCCCAACTCTAATACATCTACGTGAGCGGTTTGATGACAGAGATCCCACCCAAACCGAAAGCCTGTCTACTCTTCCTCCGCCTCTGCTTAGCCACTCCCAAGTCCAATTTGACCCCGGGAAGGTTGCCTCCAGTATCCCATCTATCATCGATCGTTGAACTGAGTCCAGTCTAGGAGAAAGATCTAGCAATACTGCAGGCCCTCTAGCACCAACTTGTAAGTTATTACTCCACGACTTTAGAACCGCCTTTAGATCCGGCTGCATTTCTTCAATACTATGACTCTGAGCATCTCTGGGTCTTGCAGGATCGATGTGAAGCATTGCTACAGGCGGGTGAGCCCTGGTCCCTGAGTCTCTAAGACTTCCCCAGTATGCGGACATTGCTGACTCCGCATTACTTCCATCACCAATTAGGACCCTATCTAGAGTTCGTTGAATTTCTCCATCAGAGTTCAACTCCATGTTTGCAGCACACAACTTTGCCACTCCTTCCTCCAGCTCTATTCCCAAGGCAGGACGCATAAGAATCTTGGAAAACGCGATTAGTTGTAATCCGGAACCAGCAGCAGGATCTAGAATTACACCTGCAGGAAGGACCATCGGATCGATTTGCCCAGCCCTGATCGATGCTATTGACCAAGGAGTAGCCAGCCTCTTCATCTCTTCAGTCATGAAGAAAGAAGGCTCACCCTTTCTGGAAGACTCGGGTTTTGACTTCTTCTTTGCCATAGACAAAATTTTCTTTGAGGGGACAAGGGCCTCGAACTCCGCTCCGGTCACGACGCCCCCTGATGCTACTTAGTCAAGTCTCTTTCGCGACAAACTACTATGACAGCGGCGCTCTGTTCACCTTTAGCTCGAATCTCAGCCAAGTGTCTTGGAGTTCATGCCCCTCAGAGTTTCCATAAGCTATTGGTGGCGGTAGCAGGGTGGTATGGGTAGTCCCGGTCTGAGTAGCTGGATGGAAGGCTCCTCTATCGGAATCTATGTCAAGACCAATTGCGGACCATTCGAATCCATCTATGGTTGTAGGGTCATTTCCCGCGGTAACCCAAAGGGTCCCCTCGTCCAATTTTTCATCAGTATCAGCATCCCATAGGACATAGTCAACCTCAACTCTGTCATTGTAATCAATATGGATGTCTTTCTGCACTTCCTCGAAAATATTCACATCCATCCTAACCTGTGCCTGAAGAACTGAGACATGAGTAGCAGTGATGCTCACCTCTCTCTCTTCGATTGACTCAGTTAGAGCAATCTCTACTATGACACTCTCATTTCTCCCTAGCTCATTGATAATTAGGAATGGCTCGTTTTCGTTTGCCGAAAAAACCACTCCTCCACCACTGATTTCCAGAACAAGACTGAGAGTCTCATTCCCCCTATTGTACACAGCCAGACTAGCTGTGTCTCCTTCTCCTTGGTGCTGCCAGTCGCATCGCAACTCTCCAGGGAAAAGGAACTTGTCATCTTGGTCAGCCCACGAATCAGGATCTACCCAGTCATCTTCTCTAGATGAACAGGTGTCAAACAGCAGGCCGATTTCCCAGACCCACCTATCATTTTCCTTCAGCAACTCAACATCGGTGGTCGACAAGGAAGAATCAACATTGTCAAGGAAGGAAATCGCAGAAAGTCCTAGCCAAACAGAGGAAAGGATCAGTCCTATCGCCGTGACCACAGATAGAATTAGAGCAGCTCTGGGAACTGCCATTTTATTGAGGCCAAGTGGAATTGGAGGGTGCTCTACCTCATCAGGAGTGTCAGATATCCAAGACCTTGTCACAAGCTGCTAGGATAAACCCCCTGCCATCAAGGTTGGCTCTATTGGCTCAGTCATTAGCCATTTCATCTTGGTTTTCTAGACCCAACCAGGCAACAACTCCGAGCTCTATAGCTAGTATAGCCATCCCCAAAAGAAGCTTATTTTGCTGGAAAATCTCTCCAGATGAAAATACAATCGATACTAGAACAGCTGCAATCAAATCCAATAGACCCCAGATTCTCAATGACTTTCTGAGTTGCAGAATTCCAACAATCCAGACTACTGTGGACATTACTACCATCAACATTGGAAGGTAAAGGTCGCCAATCATTCCCAGAGATAGGGCTCCAATGAGAGCAAAGATGTGCCCATCCACTGCCAGGACAAAGGTCCACCTCTCCAGTTTTAGAGGAACAGTCAGTGCACACAAAACAATCAATAGAGCTCCAAGAATTAGGACAAATTCTGCCATTAAGTCCAAAACGCCACTATTCCAAGAAGCTATGGAGACCATCGCCAGCACTGCACTGGGGATTCCAACCCCTAATCCGTTTGGCTGCGAGTCTTTTATGCTCCAGTAGCAGGCACTTACAGCAGCCATAATACCCGCTGGTCCGAAAGAAAGTAGGACTATTCCAATGGACCTTACACTCCTACCAGTTCCATCCAAGTTTTCCTCTACTCGTGATGATCTTCTGATTTCAACCCAATTTCCCAGAATTACGGAAAGAATCAGAATAGACTCAAGAAGGAACCAAGGTCCCTTCCAATCCAACATTCCACCATCAAACGGGTCTACAACAAGTGGGAAAGGCAACCCCTCTAGAATTACTGCTGCAGAGATTCGCGACAATAGAAGGGGGAATACAAACCAATCGATTGCTATCAAAATCCTCTCTATGAGATTCTTCTGGTGTAAAAGAGAAATTGTCGAGAGGACTAGAACTAGAACAGAAACAACTGCCATGTCAAGTAACTCATTCGGACTGCTTCCTACGGGAATCACATGAGCTGAAACTAGACAGAGACAGATACCTGAAATCGTCATAGCGATAGGCATTTCCATGCCCAAAATGTGGGGTAACTCTAGCTCAAGACCTCTGCTTCGGTTCCTTATCAAAAGGGAGATTATGCAACAAAATACCCCTGCGGCGATCAATACCAGGGGCCCCTTGCCCAAAGCAGAGAGAATTATTGAGGCAACCAATACTATCCCAATGATCACTAAGCCGACCACAGGGGTGTGTGAAATGTCCGAAGTCAATAGCTCAGATATATCATCAGTATCTGGTTTTTCTCTCATCTTCTTTCTCAGCTCTTGCATCTCTGCGATTTTCGGGCTGTATGTCGACATAGCTCCATGAGCCGAAGTTTTCTCCACTGCTGAGGAAGCCAAGCCAATAATCGCATCTTTCTTGGCAATAGACTTCAACTCTGATCTAAGCTCACCCTTAGAAATTAGCCAAATAGAAGCCGAGACAAACATGCCAACTGAAGATATTTGCAGAACAACGTCCCCTGAGCGAGATGCTAGGAAAGTTACCAGAACCAGTAGAACCAATGCCGAAGAAGCCGGCTTCAGCATTTGCTCCATTTTATCCGCTCTTGGGAGGTAAACTGCGAGGATTATAGCAGTGCAGAGAACGGCAATCGCCGATTCAGAAATCACCAAATCACCAATGAAATCATAGTACCACTCTGGCGAATCTAGATCATTCGCAGGATTATTTCCAACAAGAATCGCTAGAACCGGGATCGTCATTACTCCAAGTCCAAGTCCGAAAATCTCATCTTCAGCATAGTACAGAATCGAAGTTACTGACACACATAGGATCAAGGCCATCGACTGGTCCAGTCCATGCCTCCACTGAATCACTAAGCAAGTAAATGAAAGAACCCATAAAATCCCTCTACCCCCTCCTTTTCTAATTCCTAGGTTCAGGCTAATCACATGCAGTCCCGATAGAAGGGCGAACAAGAAAACAATCGAGGAAGAGGTGAATCCTCCAAATTGGGCCATTAACAAAATTGTCAACATAGGAAGCCAAAGTCCTATGTTCCAGAGGTTGAGAATTTCTGAGTCTCTAATCGAAGCAGAAATTTCAGTAATCCCTAGAAATCCAGAAGCTAGGTTTACGCCTTTCTCACCAAGCCTGAAATTGACAAAAAATAGGAGAATAGAAGCTATTGCCAAGTATACTGAAAGACTTCCGGGTGACAGATCAATAATCCCTGAGGTTTCAGAAACATCCCTTGCAAGCATTACGGTTCTAATGATTTCTTCTAATGACTTCTCGGCAATAATCCAAGTCCAGGGCAAGAGAACAGTGACCCCTGATAGAGAGGGAGAGTTCCTTCTAACAGCAAGAAAAGCAGTTCCCAGATGGAGTATTGTCAGCATTGCAAGCAGAGTTGCTCCTCCATCCCCACCTGAGGAGGAGTGCTCCGCTGGAACTAGGATGACCAAAATCCCCAGAATAACCACTGAACCAAGCCACAATACTCTATCAGAAACGCTATCCTGATCCCGGAGGATAATGAAAATCGTAGTGGCAGAACCAATTACCGTGAAGAATTGATATTTAGTTAACCCAATTAGGTCTCGAATTGAATCCCCCCCCAGAAGTACAATGGTCAGAAACGTACCAGCAAGGATCAGAGGCTTGGCTACACGCAATGAGTCAACTCCCCTTACTACCAGATAAGATCCCCCAAATGCCCCTCCCAGGAAGGTCACCATACCGAGAGCATAACCGATGTCTTCCCTGTTCGAAGCAACAGCAAGAGAAGATCCAATCATCCCCAGGGATATAGAAACCCCCCATAGGCCCGGCTTACCCAATCCAACTGCTTCGAATCCTCTTGAGAACCAGTTTTCCTCTCTTGCAAACCTTGTAGCCATGAACGCATTAAGTGCAGTTACCCCCATTAAGAGGAGGAAAAGAAGCAAAGGCTCCTCTATGGGAAGAACCTCCAGGGGCCCTATTTCGAACTTCGAAGTGACAGCATGCATACCAATCCACAAGTTAGAGGATGCAATTCCAAGCGAAGCTAAATTCCCCGATTTTCGATTTATCGCAAGCCCGTGAAGAAGAATTGTCGAAATCAGAATCATGGCAGCGACGCCACCCTCTCCAAACTCAGTTCCGGCAGTTGAACCGATTGCGAGCAATACAAGTGTCGACTGTGCCGCTATGGCATCCTGATCATGTCGATAAGCAATGTAGATGTTCAGAGAAACTAGAATCAGTAATAAGACACCAAGTGATAGATCGTCACCGATTACCCCCCAATTTCTGAGCTCTATTGCAAGACCATAAAGCACCTTCATGGAGATAATCGCCCAAGTTACACCTAGCAGAACCATTCTCTTCCTAGGAATCCAGATCTCACCTAATCCAAATCCAACTATAGCTAGGAAAATCAGAATGAAAGACCCAAGAAGTGCTTGGTCCTCGAAAGCTCTCCCTACTTGGATACTAATGGCACTGTACAATACTATCATCGAACCCATCAGAATCCAACTAATCCGCTTCTCTCCATCTGACGAAAGCACGGTTACAAGATCCCTATCAGGGGGTGATTCTACAGACCCTTCCGAATCAACGGCTCCAGCTGAGCGTTTCTTCGGTTCTGAGAAAGGATCGAAGAACTCCCCGAGTGCCTGATCAACGTCTTCTGCCTTGACGGTTTCCTTGTCCTCTGGGATATCAATATCCCCAAAATCTACTCCTGAAGATCTCTTGAACTGTTGTTCTCGAATGATCCTGTCATCAGGCTCATCGCTATCCATTGATCTCCCAAGATGGACAGTATTGCATAATCGCATCCCCTGATTGACGCCCTTTCCTTCCGAATTTGACAATAGGAATTTTTCGCCGAGCCGCAATACTTGAAGTGTTGATGCCTCTGGCATGGCTAGGGAATGGAGATGCAGGGCTCCTCTCAAGAGATGTCAACGGGCTTAGCTGATTTGGGTCTAGATCCTTCGGGACATATTCATTGGAATCTTGGTTGGAAGGATCTTCACTCCAAGGCAGAAGAAC
Organism: Methanobacteriota archaeon; assembly: GCA_002716085.1. GTDB lineage: Archaea > Thermoplasmatota > Poseidoniia > Poseidoniales > Thalassarchaeaceae > UBA36. The sequence goes on from PAYZ01000018.1 coordinate 92,702, forward strand.
TAGGAGAGGCAAGGCTCACCTCCGACGGAGTTCTTCTGGCAGTTACCGGAGATAGAACAGGACGATCCCCAAATGACAGGTTCATTGTCGATGAAGCTGGAATGGCAGAAGATGTCTGGTGGGGCGAGGTAAACAGACCGACAGCTCCAGCAGTGTTCGAGAGACTACTTGCAAAGACCCAGCATCACCTAGACGAAGCTCCCGATCTATTTGTCAAGGATGCATTCTGCGGGGCGGACCCAGAATATCGCATGCCAGTCAGACTGGTTACGGAGAAGGCCTGGCATGCGGCCTTCATGCACAACATGTTTGTCCGAGCAACAGAGAAAGAGTTGGAGAATCATGACCCCCAGTTCACCATTCTTCACGCGCCGGAATTGAAGTCCAGCATGAGCGATGGGGTGAACTCCGAGGTTTTCGTCATTATTGCATTGGATAGGGGTTTGGTAATAATCGGGGGGACCCACTATGCTGGAGAGATCAAGAAGGCAATTTTCACCGTGATGAATCACATTCTACCTGCTCGGGGTATTCTCCCTATGCACTGCTCCGCAAACACCGATGGCCATAACCCCGCATTGTTCTTTGGACTATCTGGAACAGGCAAAACGACCCTGTCAGCCGATCCAAAAAGAGCTCTAGTTGGTGATGACGAGCACGGATGGTCGGAAAGAGGAGTCTTCAATTTCGAAGGGGGATGCTATGCCAAGCTCATCAGCCTATCAAAGGAGGATGAGCCAGCAATCTATGCTACAACTTCAATGCCCGGCTCCATACTAGAGAACGTAGTTCTGAATGCAGATGGTACGCCAGATTTCGACAACTCATCCCTCACCCAGAACACCAGAGGGTCATACCCCATAGAATACATAGAGAATCGCACACCAGACTCGATGGCTGGAAATCCAACCCACGTAGTGTTCCTAACTTGCGATGCCTTTGGGGTCCTCCCACCCCTCTCAAGGCTGAGCCCAGAGCAAGCAGCGTATCACTTCATGTCGGGATATACTGCGAAGGTGGCAGGGACTGAAATGGGAGTAACCCAGCCACAGGCAACATTCTCGACGTGCTTTGGGGCTCCCTTCATGCCTCGGCATCCTAGTGTGTATGCAGATCTCCTGTCTGAGAAGATTCGGAAGAATGAATCTAGTTGCTGGCTGATTAACACCGGTTGGATCGCAGGTGGGGCGGATGCCAGCAGCAGAATCAAGATTAGTTGGACTAGAAACCTCCTGAATGCGGCATTGAACGGAGATCTGGAGAATGTAGTATTCGTAAAAGATGAGAGATTTGGATTCGAGATCCCAACAACTTGCGAAGGAGTCCCAGAGGAGATTCTCCAACCCAGAGAAACCTGGGAAGACAAGAAGAGGTATGACAACGTGGCCAATCTTCTAGCTCAAATGTTCATTGAGAACTTCAATCAGTACACTTCTGTTTGCTCTGAAGAGGTCCTCGGAGCCGGACCGAAGCAGATTCTAATCGATTAGCCTCTGCCTCGAAGCCCTCTGAGCGTCGACAGCACAAATTGCCGACATGTGCACAACGTCTCTCACACTGTCCCTCCTCTGAAGAACGTGAGCAGGGCGGGATAGGCCTTCCAGAATAGGGCCAGTCATCTCCGCACCAGCTATCCTCTGGAGTAACTTGTAGGCAATGTTTGCAGAAGCTAGATTAGGACATATCAATACGTTCGCAGGTCCGTTAAATGACATGAATGGGTAGTCCTGCTGAATGTCCGGGACCAGAGCAGTATCTGCTTGCATTGGGCCATCAATCACCAAGTCAGGCTCCATCTCTTTGGCGATTTCAATAGCCTCTTCTATTCTGTCAGTCCTCATCTCTGAGGATGTTCCAAAGTTTGAGAACGAGAGCATTGCTACCTTGGGTTGGACCCCGAATCTCCTTGCCACCTTTGCAGTTTGAATAGCAATCTCCGCTAGGGTCCTGGCATCTGGGTATATGTTGATGGTGGCGTCTCCGATGAACAACAACTGACCGTTCACTGTCATCATATACGTCCCAACAATTCTGTGCGAATCTGGGTTGGAGCCAATTACCTGTAGGCAAGGCTTGACAATATCGGGATATTGGTGCGAAACCCCTCCCAAGTATCCATCGGCATCCCCCATTCTTACCATCATTGGTGCGAAGTAGGTTGTCGACTTGAGTTGCCTAACTGCATCCTCCTTTGTCAAACCCCTTCTTCCTCTGAGCCGGTGTAGCTCATCTGCATATTCAGCTCTCCTTCTGGAGTCGTATCTTACATCTATGCTTTCGCACTCGAAGTCAATCCCCAAATCTTCCTTTACAGCTTCGATCCTCTTTTTTTGCCCAAGCAGTATGGGGATGCAGATTCCTTCAGAAATGCACTGAGCTGCCGCCTTGATTATTGTGGGGTCTTCTCCTTCGCAGAATACAACCTTCTTCAGATCTCTCTTGGCTTGGTTGATCACCCTTCTCATGATCGACCGAGTTAATCCCAACCTAGACTCGAGATTCTCCCTGTAATCGTCCAAATCGAAATCCTTCTTGGAGATCCTCGAAACACCTTCTTTAACAGCAGCTTCAGCTACTGCACTTGCCTCCCATATCAGAACTCTAGCATCGAAGGGCTTCGGTATCAGGTATTCGGGCCCGAATGACATTTGCTCTCCTTCGTATGCTGAGGATACATCATCCGGAACAGGCTCCTTTGCTAATCGGGCTATGGCCATGGTAGCAGCCATCTTCATTCCCTCTGTAATCTCGGTAGCTCTTACATCAAGCGCCCCTCTGAAGATGTAAGGGAACCCTAGTACGTTGTTGATTTGGTTGGGGTAATCTGACCTCCCTGTGGCAACAATAGCATCGCCCCTAACACTAAGGACGTCCTCAGGAGTTATTTCAGGATCAGGATTAGCAAGAGCAAAGATAAGCGGTCTTTCGGACATTCTCCCAACCATCTCAGGAGTAACGAGTCCTCCCTTGGAAAGGCCTAGGAACACGTCCGCCCCATCTAGGGCATCGCCTACCCCGCCGTCGACGACATCTCTAGCGAACTCCATTTTGTATTCGTTCAACTCCCCATTTTCCCCTCTAGACTTAGTGAGGATTCCACTAGAGTCAACCATCAGAAGGTTGTCTGTTTTCACCCCTAGTCTTACGTAGTGCTTCGCACAGGAAATCGCCGAGGCCCCGGCCCCCAGAATCACCACACTAACATCTTCAATCTTCTTCTCTACAACTTCAAGCCCGTTGATCAGAGCCGCCCCAGATATTATTGCCGTACCATGCTGATCATCGTGCATTACTGGAATGTCTAGCTCTTCAACTAGCCTTCTCTCTATTTCGAAGCATTCAGGGGCACGGATATCTTCTAGATTGATTCCACCGAAAGTCGGAGCAATCGCCTTTACAGCCTCTACAAACTCATCTACGTTCGACCTATCTACTTCTATGTCGAAGACATCTATATCAGCGAATGCCTTGAACAATAGCCCCTTCCCTTCCATAACTGGCTTGCTAGCTAGAGCTCCTATGTCACCAAGACCTAGAACGGCCGTTCCGTTGCTGATTACTGCAACAAGATTGCCCTTCGAAGTGTAGCTGTATGCCTTGTCGGCATCATCTCTGATCTCTTCACATGGGTAAGCCACGCCTGGAGAGTATGCCAACGAAAGCTCCCTCTGGGTCCCATGGGGCTTCGTAGGCACCACTGTAACCTTTCCCGGGGGTTTCGATGAGTGGTAGTTTAACGCCTCTTCGCGCAGTTGATTGCTGTCCACAGGACTACCTCGGATGCTCCCGGATAAACCATCTCCTATGATGCTATCCTATTGCTAATTGGAGGATTATCGGCCAATATGGAAGCGATTCGATGTTCAAACCGTGGTGAACATGAGCTTCTCAATGAGCAACTGGCAGACGTCTACCCATACCCTTCATAAATTGCACATCGAGGGACCGACTTCGTACCCATGTACTATGAGCGCGAAACATCTGGCAGCAGAGCGATTGCCTTTTGCTTGGTTTCTCTTATGATGATGATTCCTTGTGGGGTATTTGCCTCACGTAATTCAGGTGTTAACGAGGATCTGGAATTACGAAAAGCGGATTTTTCTTCTGGTAAATCATGGGGTGTTAATGGAACCAATGACTCAGGGTGGATTCTGCTCGAGGCCTCCGGAGCTGACCCCGAAAACGGAACACCTGCTTTGGGGGATGTCTTCTTCGAATTCGCCCCAGGAGCGGTAATCGATAACTTGACTCTAGAAATTGCCGTTAATGGGAGTGATGGAGTTTGGGTCAACCAACCTCAATTGTCGATAATGGACACACAGACGAGCATATTGGACTGGACCGGTCTAGGGGGTTTGGGAAGGCAGAACAACTTCGCAGAAAACCCTCCAGGGGTAGTAGATGGAATCCTAGACTCATCTCTGAAACCCAATACAATTAGTGACGCATCATGGAATCTTCCCACTGGGATAGAAATCACGGATATGGTAATCGAGGCCTTACGTCCTGTTGACCCCAAGCTTCTACTAAGCCCAGAGGAGGTACCGATTCATGGAAGTGCGCAGAATCCATTCGACGGGAGGCTGTACCTTCTTGTCGGAGAAGACATGGTCCAACTAGACGACCAATCGAGCAAGAGGATCATCGACACAGTCCCCGGGATCAATGGGCGCTCTATTTTCGCAGATGGCAATCGAGATATCCTCTATGTTGGGGACTCGTCTGGAAACATGAGTGCCTTCAGACTCTCAGACTCGAGCCAGATTTCTGACTTCCCAAACGATCCCGATCCATCTGAATCTGACACGATTTCCGCTATAGTTGTGGATATATTCGGAGTCACTTGGGCTGCTTCCAAATGTCGTCTTCACTACCTCATGACTCACTCCGGAGCTTCCTGGAAGAGTCTAGAATACTGCACCGGAAATGCAAACAAGACCCCCGTCGATATTCTCTCCGATGGAAGGACTCTATTCCTAGCCACCGAGAACAAAGCTATGCATAGGCTGGAATACAATTTCTCTGCAATCGACGCCTCGTCCTTGGTTCTTGAGAGGAACGATGTCTGGGACACCTCAAACTTCCTCTCCTCCAACTCCATAGTTGACTTGGAAGTCCACGAAGAAGTAATGTACATTGCAACCTCTGACTCAGGGATTGATCGAGTAGACACCTCTTCATTCACGTGGCTACCCTCGTGGACCTCTTCGAACTGGCTTTCATCAGACGAATTGGTGGGGCTTGCCCTTGTCCCCGGAACTCTATACATTCTAGGAAGCCAACAGATCCAGACCTATGATACTGAAGTCCTGTTATTCGAGGCAGACATTCTGCTTGAGGACATGACCCTTTCTGGTACAGGACAGAGCATCAGTGCTTGGCCGGGAGGTATGGAAAAGTCACCATTGGCTTCATCCGTGCTGGTGGGGGACTCATCTGGAATAATGGGCAGAATCCTAGACAGAAGCCCCGATGGGACCATCCCCCTGGTCAGCAGCCCTTCCATAGATGATCCACAGGTCACTGCAATAATTGATGATGAGGAATCGGGAGAGTTCTGGATGGCATCAGGAACGGTGATCGACATAATGGACAAGAGGGAAAACCTCTGGAAGGAGCCAACCGACCTCTCAGATAGCGTGACCGATCCAGGAGAAATAACCTCAATCGTTCAGGATGAAGACGGTTGGGTCTGGGTTGGTACTACAGGTAGCGGGGCCCACAGATTTAGCAACGTCGATGCCACCTACTTCGAGTCTATCCAGGGGCTTAACTCGAACCACGTAACCAGCATGGATCACGATCCCAGTACAGGCATACTTGTGATCGGCCACTTGGATGCAGGAGTGACTCTTTACTCCACAGACTCAAACAGCGTCATAGAAACATACTCCGAGACTGAGGGGCTGGACTCTAACTGGGTCAGGGACATTGCCACGAGGTATGGAGTTGCTTACATCGCCACGCAGGAGGCCGGCGTCATGAGGATAGATCTGAGCACCCCCTCAATAATCGGCTCCTGGCAATCCTTGGGTGTCGACGACCTAGACTCAGCGCCTGTGGCAGTAGACGGGGATAGGATCTACCTTGGCCTACATGGGCTAGGCGTCCTGATTTTCGATAGATTGACTAGTGACATCATTGATCTTTGGACTCCCGATGATCCCAATGGGATTCCAGACGAGGACGTCAACACTCTCTCAATCGACTTTTACGGTGGATTACTAGTTGGTTCGGAGGTACAGAACACCGGCGCAAACAGCAACGGCGGCCTTGTTAGATGGGACGGAAACAACTGGGACTATCTTCCAACCAGCATTCCCGGCTGGAACAATGACCCCTACGAGTTCTATGATGTTTCCAGCGATGCAGATGGAGTTTACGCAGGAACAAACCGAGGGGCATGTATGTGGAGTTGGCCAACCACATCTCAGCCACAATTTGTCCTTCAGGAGTGCTGGTCCACTGGAGGCGGCAACCAGGGAGGAGGTAACGATGGCATGCCTTCTAGATTTGTAATATCGGTAGACACCATCGGTCCCGACCTATTGTATGCAGGTACTCTGGAAGGCGCGGCTGTGATCAACAAGTCAAACGGTACCGTTGTAGAGGTCTGGACTGCCGGGGACGACACCCAGAGAGCCAGAATAGTGGAAATCGGGAACATAGTTTACCTCGGATTCGAGAATATGGGCATCGCCCGATTCAACCTCACATCTAGTATGTGGATGACTCCATGGGACAGCTCTCAGGGAATCTTGCCAGATGATGATGTTACAGCCCTGATCGAGGGCAGGCAGGAAGGCACAATTTGGGCAGGGGGGGATGACGGACTAACTCTGATAGATCTGGAAAATGAGTCTGTCATAACCCAGTGGTACCTCGGCTCTAACCAGAATGGGCCAGATCTGCCTAATCGGGCTCCGGCTGAGCTGATCATTATTGAAGACGTGATGTACTACTCGCTTCAGAGGGGGAACCCCTGGAACCAGAGGGACGAGATTCACAGAATCAACCTTGAGAACAATAGCTCCATGTCTCTAATCGATGCCGGACAGAGGCTAGGATTCTCAGGCGTAGTCCACGGAATGAACCACATTGGAGACGAGCTTTGGATCAGCGTAGTAGAGACATCAGGGTGGGGGGGATCGGGAGACCCTGGAACCATAGTGAGATGGAACGTTAGCACAGAAGACTGGGAGGATGACCTACAGACGATTGGCGATGTGGGAAGGGTAAATGCCCAGTATCTCGGAGATTGCTATCCACTGAACTCCACTTGCGAGCTCTGGGTCGCCTATGGAGAGAACATCCTGAGGAGATTCTCTGCCTCAAACATGTCCCTCATGGGCCAGTGGAACGATGTCGATGGGCGAATCAGGGGGATGGTAGAATACGAGGGGGATTACCTGTTCGCTAGCATGAACGGGATCCTCAGGTGGAACGTTTCCAACGAGTCCTGGCTTCCCTCTTGGCTCCCAGGAAACGGCCTGCCATCTGACTCAGAGCTCGATTTCTACTCGATGAAAGTGGTGGGCGATGACTTGTGGGCATCATCTGGTTATGGAAATGACGGACACATAATGAGGCTCTCGGGGGATACCGGGAATTGGAGCATCTGGGAAGTGGACTCGAATGAAATCCCAGATGGCTATGGCGCTGACATCATCCTTTGCAACGACATCGTCCACTTCGCAATAGGTTACGACAGCTGGTGGGGCAACGGCGGGGGCGTGGCCAGATTCGACATGGCAGACAACGATGGTGATGGAATCACAGAGGAGTGGATCACTCCCGCCACAGAAGGTAACTCAAACATCGCAGACAATGACGCCAGGGCCCTCGCTTGCGATGAAGAGAACGATATCGTATACGTCGGATTCGACTCAGAGGGAGCTGGAATAGACCGCTTCGACTACTCCTCAAACACATTCTTGGGAACCCTGACAACCGACATGGGAGTCTCAGAGAACTCGGTTTTCCCAGGAGGCATGCTATACGACGAGAACGTGCTTCTAGTTTCGCACTACGGCGATACAGGGGGAATAACCAGGGTCATTACATCCGGTTCATCGGCGTCGGGAATCATACATTTCGGACTCGGAATGGACTCATGCTCCATCGTCAGAGCCGCCCTGCCTGCTGGAGATAGGGCATATGCAATAGGAAGGTCGGGGGATCTATCGGGAATCAATAGGGTCGATAGACTAGACAGCACCGGGCTGATAGAGGGGGGTTTCGACGAGCTCGTAGGGCTTCCCTCGGGAGTAGTTCACGAGATGGTCTCCAACGACACCCACGTTTGGGTGGCAGTAGGCTCCTCTGACGACTCGTTCCTGGGATCAACTATTCTCCAGGGAGAGTTCCTAGACAACGGCTCAGTCAATTGGCAATACGGCTACAACACTCTTTTCGAGTACATCAACGAGATTATGCTGGACGAAAATCAGCTATGGGTGTCAACCGTCGGCGGCGGACTATTTTCTTTCAACCTAAGCCATAGGACCTTGCAACCTACCCCTCCCGCACTTCACAACCAGATGGACGGGATGATTTTGGACGGCGATAAGATGTATGTTGGCCTTATGGGGTGGCAAGGTAGCTCTGCCGGATTCCAGACCTTCGACACCTCTACGAAGACATGGGGCCAGGGAAGCCTAATCGCTGGCCTCCCGAGCAATATTGTTACCGACTTCGCTCAATTCGGAGAGCACGTTCTCATTTCGACCCACGGCGGCATTGGCCTATGGAATCTGACAAAATCGGACTGGGACGATCCAATCACCACGATTGACGGCCTCCCCAGCCCCATATCCAACCACCTGTTGGTCGCCCCATCACCAGTCCTTGGGAACGGGGAGATCCTAATCGGAGGACCGACAGGCCTAGTAACGCTGGATAATAACCTCTCAGTGACTGGCTCAATTGACGGGTCAGATGGGTTGGTCGGGGATTTCGTTTCTGGGATAGTCTTCGCCGAATCAGCTTCAAGGATCGTTAACGACACAACCACTGGGTCGATGGTTACCATTCACCACGATGCAGCCATCTTCATTTCGCACAATGGAAGGGGAACTACAAGGCCCGGAGTCTCTGCTTGGGATCTATCGACCGATAGAGCGAACGGTACATACAACATCGATATGATTCCCAGCAATGACGTACAGGCAGTCACCGCTGATGGGTGGGGAGTCCACATAGCCACCTCGGTCCAGCCAATAGTCCACTGGAACGGGTCCTCGATGAAGATGGAGACTGGTCCTAGCGCCTTAGAGCTCCAGGCTTGGCCCATCATGGATCTGACATCGGACGGGAAGAGTCTGGCTGCAATATCTGCCTCCAAGATTAGCGTGATGAGGTCTTCCGGTGATCACGGAATCCTAGCTATCGGAGAGCTCCAAGGAGCAAGGGCCGGCGAATCGGACCCATGGATGGGGCTAGCTGTGATCGGTGAGGACGGACTGCATATTTTCAAGCCGATGGAGACTTTGATTGAGGCACCAAGAGAGTCTCAGCGTAGAGCGACCCCACTGACTGCCATTTTCGCAGATATGTCGCAGGACATCACCTCTACAACGCTACCTGGGATGCCAACAGTACTGGCCTCCCCCGACTCGACCATATCCATACCACTAGACGAGAACCAGGCCTCCTCCCCCGACCTCCTCCTATATCCCGGCACAATGACTCTATCCTCGCCAGAGAGCGGTGCTTGGGTCTGGGCCAAATCAAGGACACTGAACTACTCCGGGTCTTGGGACCTGTCCCAGCTTAACCCAGAGGTGCAGGAGGCTTTCCAGACTGCAATTTTCAACACCCCGCCCGGATCCGCTTCATCGAATGTCCACTTGCAGCTACAATCTCCCCACGACGGACGGATAAAAGTGAGGATCTCCTACGACTGGCAGAGGCTCGAGGCACCCACCCTAATCACCAGCCTGTACGACAGGCCTAACGACGGAGGAGGTGTGCTTCACGCCGAATGGCTACCAGCTCAGGACTCGGCCTGGACTGCCTACAGGATCTACGTCTGGGACTCAACATTCAACCCAGAATGGAACCCTACCAAGGAAGAACTGGCGGGCCTGCCTTCATTCCAGAGGATCCCATATTGGTCCCAGACAACCACGATATTCACTTCAGGAAATCACAACGGATCGGAGGCCCCTTTGTCAGAAAAGAACCAGTATAGGGCAGCAATCGCAATAGAGTACCCAGATGGGTCGTTGGGTGACCCGATCTCTTGGGAAGGCAATGCAACACCTACAGACGAGGTACCTGCGCCCCCAGATTGGTTGGAAGTTGAGCCCGTACAGGGCGGAACCCCCGGAACGGTAACCGCCGAGTGGTCCGCTTGCGAGGAGCTAGACCCCCATTCAACTAGGATCTGGGCGGTTCAGCAGGAGATTACCAATGCATTAGCCCTCTCAGGCCCAATCGACTTTCCATTCTCGGCAGGGAACTCATCGATTCTAGAGCTCGAGGGGAACGTCCCTTACTGGTTTGCCATATCCTGCGTAGATGAGGCCGGTCAATTCGACCCTTCGAACGTTACCGTTTTCGGCCCGATCGTCACTGCTGGAGGGCTCAACGATGGCATCCCCCCTTCACCGATTACCGGGACCACTGCCAGCGACGCCCCGAACGACGAAGGAGGGCGCATCCTGGTGACCTGGGAGCCCAATCAGGAGGAGGACTGCTCGTTACACATCATCTACATCCTCCCCGCCTCGGGTTGGACTCCACCTAGCTCTGTGGACGGCTGGCCAGTAGCATCTTTCATTCCCGATTGCTCCACTGGAGAGGCAATCATCGACTCCATAGGCAACTCAACACTCCAAGACGAAGTGGTCTACTGGGTAGGAGTGGTGGCCGTTGACGATTGGGGCAATCAGGATGTAGACCAAGTCCTAGTGGTGGAGACAACAACCTACTCCGAGTTCGACTCGTTGGAGGGAGTCCCACCAGACCCAGTATCGGACTTGCAGGCCTGGGACCACCCAAATGACGACGGAACTGCGATAGATGTGAGCTGGGATAGGACAATGGCGGACGATTTCAGCCACTACACTGTCTGGGTGTCGGACTACCCTCTCGATGACGTCACAGAAGTATACTCTGTCTGCTTGTCCGGGGGACACTGCGAGCTAATGACAATCGATCAGAGGCAGATTGGCAACTCCCCGCGCTTGGAGCTTGAGGTCTCCAGGGCCCTATTCGGGTCGGATCCAGAATCCCTTTCGCCCTCTGACATCTCTCCCGGGATCCCTCTCTACGTCGCCGTAACAATTCACGACATCTACGGAAACGTACAACTAGCAAACCTCGGTGATCACATTGCAATTGTCACCCCGCTGGACAACAGGGGCGACCTATTCCCCCCAGACAGAGTACCTGCCCCAATCCTTGAAGATAGGTCACCGGACTCCGGAGACGGCATCTTAGTTTCTTTCGAGGCCAGCTCATCTCCTGACATCGGAGAGTACTGGATTTATGCTGTAACGGGTACCCCGTTCGACAGCACTAGCGGGATAGAGCCAGCTCTCATCCTGGATCGCGAGGAATGGGGGCAGGTCCTCCTAGAGCAAGACTCTGGAGGGTCCACGATCCAGCCTGACGTCCCCATCTGGGTATCCGTAGTCGCAGTTGACACATCAGGTAACTCCTGGAAGCAAGGACTTGAGACTTCCATGATCAGTCCCGTGGACGAGGAATCCCAGGACCCCGGCATTCACCTCCCGGAGGTGGTAGGGGTTATGGTATACTGGGACGCCTCGGGGTCGCAATTAGAGGTCCTGTGGGAAGCTTCCGAAGACCCCCAGGTTTCCTCATACTCGATTTTCGCTAGCACGATGGAGTTCTCCGACACAAGGGACGCGGTCCTGGTGGAATCATCAGTATTGACTAGCAATGCGTCATTCTCCTCAATAGGGCCCACTCCATTGAGCCAGTCTTCCAACTACTGGATCTCCGTAGTAGCCTTCGATGGTGAGGTACACAGGTTTTCGGTTGACTCGATTAGGGCGCACCCTCTGTCTGAGATGACGCCGGGAGGCAATCCCCAGGGCCAGTCTCCAAACGGCGCCTCTTGGTACGACCAGCTTGTCGATGGAGAGCTCAACATGTTCATAGCTCTAATTTCTGCAGTAATGGTGGTGATGGGGGTGGTCCTGATAATCAGACCTAGAGAAAGGGCAGCACCAAAGCCCTGGGAGATGGGGACCATGGAGGTCGAGATGGAGGAGGAACTAGCCAGGGAGGCCATGGGGATATCAGAGGAGGAGGAGCTTGAATCTGCATCCATGATTCAGCCAACTCAAGTAGAGAAAGAGCCATCCGAGGAGAAAGGCCAGCCGGTCGTCATCGAAGATAATGAAGGATCAAACTGGGAGCCAGACCTATCAGTGGGCGACCTGCTCGACTCGGATGAAGAGGAAATCGGGCTTGAGGACCTCAACTCCCTTGCCGATGGACTAGAGGAAGACGATGAACAAGAAGACATAGACACATCGTTCATCGACGACGCCCTAGGAGACTGAGCAGACCGTAGCCTTGAAGGAGCGGCGGCAGGTGGTGCATACCGAGCTAAATGCCAGCGTGCAGGATGTGTAAGCAGAATTACCCCCAGAGCCAGTTCATCTCCGGGAACGGCCCCAGGTACCAGGTATGCGCCAGATGTGGAATTGAGCACGGCTTAGCAGACCCCGCTGAAACCCCGCAGTTCTACTCGGATGAAGTCCTCAATGCGAGGCTTTCACTCTACACTAGGAGGCACCTGCCATGGGCCTCGGTCCTCATGGGCTGGATCCTCTTCCTGTCCATAGGGAGGGGCATAGAGCTCTGGTCCGGTCTTTTCTTCGGGGTCCTCGCTCTCTCCTCTCTTGTCGTACCAGTCCTCCACTTCATGGGATCGGCCAGGTTCAGGGCGGAGCTTTCCAGAATAACCCCTTGAATCCTGCTCGGGAACACTTGATATATTCACCATGCATCTCCAGTGCTAGAGGGAACAGAGGGTTCCCTATGAAAGCCCGTGAGACTGGATGATGAATAAAGGAGGAGCCAAGACAGATAACTACGAGTTCGAGGTCACCCAAAATGCGGCCCAGTGCAGCGTTATCGAGGTTGTCGAACATGTTCCTAGGCTCGCTCCAAGAATTCCTCAGTCCGCGCCTCAGACAATGATGCAGGGGACTGGATGCGCAGCGTAAATCCGTGAGCGGGAAAGAATTAGAAAATTTAGGAAGTGAAAAACAATGCACACCAATAAGAAAACTAGCGTAATTACAGCTCTAATGCTTGTTCTAATGGCAGGTTCGTCCGGCGTCGGAGCAGATGGCTCCGACCCCCTGGATCCATCAGACGGCGGAGCAGACTGGGACGGGGACGGTCTGACAAATGCAGAGGAACAGGCTGCTGGCACAGACATGAACAATCCCGATACCGACAATGACGGGATGCCTGACGGATGGGAGGTCAACTACGGCCTAAACCCACTCTCAGGTAGCGATGCGGGAGCAGACCCGGATGGCGACGGTCTGACCAACGCGGAAGAGTACCAAGCCGGGACCAACCCAAACTCCGCCGACACTGACGGAGATGGCACCTCGGACGCAAACGATGCTTACCCAAATGATCCAAACGACGGAGCTGCATCCGACTCAGACGGCGACGGAATCCCGGATGCCTACGATCCAGACTTCCAGGGCGACGGCTCAGGAGACGGCGGAACGAACGGAGGCGGTGAGGGCGAAGACGGCGAAGGCGAAGGCCAAGGACAGGGCCAGGGCCAAGGACAGGGCCAGGGCCAAGGACAGGGCCAGGGACAAGGACAGGGCCAGGGCCAAGGAGGCCAGGGCCAAGGAGGCCAGGGACAGCAAGGACAGGGCCAAGACGAAGGATCACAGTCAGACCAAGACGGCCAGCAGGGCCAGGAAAGCGACTCAGGTCAGCAGGGCAACCAGCAGGACAACGGACAGGGACAGCAGCAGAA
>PAYZ01000001.1 GCA_002716085.1 Methanobacteriota archaeon
AGGCGAGTCTGACACAGTCAGAGATCAAGCAGTCGAGAAGGGAATCCAGAATGGAGTCATGACCGCATACGCCATCCACGAGCTAAACGCTGCTATAATCAAGGCTGACGCTGGAAACTGGGGACCAGATGATGCTCAGCACGCCTGGGACGAGGGATGGGCATTCTACCACGGTCCCGATGATTCTGATCACGACTACGACGGTTGCGGACCATATGCCACTGCCAACAAGAGGGCCGGGAACTTCGGAACTGCCAATGCTGCTGGCACAGCAGCTACCAATGTCGCAACACTAGCGGCAATGAACGCAGGACTCACCGCTATGCAGAACGAGGACAGGCAGGCACTAGTAGATGCACGAGACGAGATTCTCAAGCAAATTGTCATCGTATATTCACAGGCCTCAGTAAGATATGCCTCTAAGATGACTGATGACCTAGCTGCTGGAGACAAGTCAGACTACGACAAGCATCAGGCAGAGGGCCACGCATTCTACAGGGTTATAGAAGCATACGTTGCCGAGCACACTTCGATCTGCTACAACATGGCCTCCCACGTTGTCACAGCAGACAGCTCTCAGGCCTCTTGTGAGGGCTATTCTTACTACGACGCAGCAACAGATAACAACAGCATGAACTACACTGGCTGTTACAACATAGTTTCCCATCAGACTACCGAAGACAACCAGTCTACTTGTGAGGCGTATGGATGGATGGCTAATTACTACTCCAACAAGATCGTAGCAATGTTCGACTTGGCCAATGATGGAGATGCTAGCAAGGACTACGAAGCTGACATCAGAATGTGGCTACAGCCGGCATGGGATCACTATGGAATCACGGCTGCTGATATAGGGACACTCCAATAAAATGGATACGTTGGCGGGGGGGCATCACCCCAATAGCATCATTTTCGGTTTTTCCGTAAACCGACCCCCCGTCAACAACACCCATTTTTCGAGGATTAGCTGTACTAAATTATCGGTGTAACGATGAGAATAGGAATAATTCTGGTAACTATTTTCCTGATCTCATTATTATCCCCAGTTAGTACATCTGAAGACTCAGAACAACATGCATTCACCTTGTCGGGCAACGTCTTCTCATCTGGGGGCCAACCAGCAAATTCAACTTCGATAAAGGTCGATTCGATGGAATCGACGTGGTCCTCCGAAGGATTTTACTCATTCGAAGGCATTTCCCCTGGAGAGCATACTGTTAGAGCATACTTCATGAACGATGGACATACTGTTGTGTACAGGAAGATAATTGTCGAATCCGATATGAATCTTGATTGGTACGAGGGAAGGAACTGGATCACGTTCAAGGTCTTCGAAGATGACAACAATATTGCTGAATCATCACTAAACACTGTAGAACTAGTCGAGACTTCGGAGAATATTTCCACTCATTCAGGAAGAGGGGAGTTCGGGCCTTACCAAATTGGAGAATACTATACACTAATGTCGTACTATGGGGGAGACGATCATTCAACTCAATTCATCCACTTCAGGATGGAGGCAGGGTCTTCTTCGGTACACGGTCCGAATGATTTCCATTTTTACCAGGGAAAGAATAGCAGGTACGGATTTTTAACCGATTTAGATGGAAACCCCATCACTGGTGCATCTGTTAGTACTGAATCGGCTAGCTCGATTACTAACTCAGACGGCTTCTTTCTTCTCCAGAATATGGAAGTTGGTTCCACTCAGAACTTATCTGTTTCTAACTGGGGTTACCAAATCATCGATCCGATTAACATAGAGATTTCCGATGGAGAAGGGTGGCTTAATATCACCTCTACAGTTGAGATAGAAATGCCTGATTACGCCAATTTCACTACACAAATCATTACTTCTCCACTAGAACAGATTACTATTGATTGGAGTGGAGGAGAGTATATTGATTTCTACTCTCTATATCTAGGTGAAGAACTAGTTTACAGGGGCGAGAAGGAGAGTTTTAACTTCGTACCGGAACGGGCAGGAAACTATCAATTTAGAATCGAATCTTCCAATTCCAACGGCTCTAAGATCAATCCAAGTGATTTGCAGGTCATAGTTCTACCAAACCAGCCTAACTCAGATTTGTGGTCTCAGGGAATGAGTTGGAATTATTCTCTTCTCTCAACCCCAGAATTCTATCAAAACAAGACATACACGGCAATAGGATCGGAGCCAATAATAGACGCATTTGGTAATAATCGCTCCTCGTACATTCTCAGAGTCTCGGACGAAGAATATGAGGAGGGGGAGAAGGCTTTCCGATGGGTAGACTCAGAGAGCCTAATGACAATTCACACATTCTGGGTAGATGCACCTTCTTCATCTTCTTACTACATGGAAGGTTTCCTGGGTTGGAACTTCACCGATCCAAATGGTATTCCCGTGAATCCCCTCAATTACGTAGCAGGGGGTGAACTAACTCTTCACTTCAACAGGACAAATATCATTGGAGTACCGGGCCATCCAAACGGTTACGCTGATACCATGAATTCTGTGACAGTCACTCATGGAGTTGAACTTACTACTTCTGCGGGTACCTTCATCACGACTCATCTAGAAATAACTGATAACAATGATGGATTTGTCTCTTGGGAGATGTGGTACAATGAGACAGTTAGGAACTGGGTCAAGATCATAGATAAGTTACCAGGATCTCACTCAGATGAGGTAATTTCCGAGTTGACATCATTCGAAGTCCCAACCTCTCCCCAATTCATTACTGAAGACAATAGTAACTTTTCTGACGATGATATAGAGATAGAATGGGCCCAATTCCCTGGTGCTCAAAGATACAAACTAATAGAGAACGGAGAAGTTGTATACCTTGGAGAAGAATCCAAAATAAAACTCATCAACAGGAACGACGGAGAGTACAATTTCCAGATATTGGCAGAGATGACATCAGGTCAGATTATTCAAGGTAAGAGTATTACCGTCGAGGTATTCTTTGTTCTAGAGCCGCCTGAATTTATTTCAAAGTCACACTCTACAATAAATTCGGACCAATCAATTCTGATTTGGTCTCCAGTGGACAGGAGCCTAGATGAGTATTTTGCAGGGCAAGTGATCTATTCTGTCTGGGTAATGCCAGAAGAAGGGCCATCTTACGAAGCGTATAATGGTCCTGAGAACCAGACGCTTCTGGAGGGACTAGAAACAGGGATTAATCGAATTAGGGTAAAGGCAACTCTAGAAAATGGAAAAACTTCAGAATTTTCAGACTCCATCTTCATTACTTTCGAAGAGCCAGAAGAGAACGAGGACGGCCTCCCTTTCCTACCAGCACTGACTACTCTGACTCTGCTTGTTTTCGCTTCCAGATTTTCAATTACGAGGAGGAATGAAAGTTGGCAAAATCACCCCTAATACCGATTTTCCTCTTTTCAGTAGTGTTTCTATCCGCTATTGGTGCATGGCAGTTTTCATCCACAATTTCTGATACAAA
This sequence comes from Methanobacteriota archaeon, assembly GCA_002716085.1. GTDB lineage: Archaea > Thermoplasmatota > Poseidoniia > Poseidoniales > Thalassarchaeaceae > UBA36. The sequence continues at coordinate 3,450 of PAYZ01000001.1, forward strand.
TCAATCTGGATCAATTTCTGTGGTCGACTCCAATGGTAAAGAGCACTTCTTTGACGAGCCCCCCAATCGTGTGGTTCTGACAAATACTTACGCTGCAAGTGTGATGAGGATGCTGGGAATCAACAATTCAGTAATTGTCGGGGTCTCTGGTGACTTCTACGACGAGACTCTGTGGCCAGAACTGTCCAGAAGAGAAATTGTGCAGCAATCTGCTCATTCTGAGATTGATTTCGAGGCCCTTTTGGATTCTCGTCCAGATGTCTACATAGTTTTCGCTACAAATGGCATGGTTGACACCAATTCAATCAGAGAGAAATTAGAACCTGTAGGGATAAGGGTCCTAGCCTTGGATTTCTACAAGTACGACACTCTGAGGATTGAGATTGGAGTCATGGCAGAGTTATTTGGAAAACAGAGTGAGGCCGAGGATTTGTTTTCCGAGTTCGACTCAATCGAGAACATGGTAACCAGTCGAACTTCGCAGTTAACAGAATCTGAGAGGCCAATTGTAGTCATGGAGCACCATGCATCTCTCACTCGCGACCCTGTTGTGCTTACTGGGACATCACAGTGGACAGATATGATATACAAATCAGGAGCAATTAATCAGTTTGCAGATCTTCCAGGCCACACAACTCATGTTGATATGGAAGCGATCCTAGATGCAAACCCAGACGTATTGATGTTTGATGGAATTGTTTTCGATATTGGATTCAATTCCTTTGATGATGGGGGCAAGTGCGACACTCATCTGGAATTTATTAGAGGAAGGCCCGGTTTTGAAGATATTAATGCTGTTAAGGACGACCGAATGGTGATCATGTCTGGCGAATTTGCAGGGCCAATGATGATTCACGGTCTTCCTACTTTAGCTAAGATCATCCACCCGGAGATTTTCTCAGATATAGACGCAGATTCTATTCTCGACGAATATTTCTCAAAGTATCATGGAATTGAACGAAGGGGCAAGTTCGTTTGCACATAGGAGGTGTTATCTCTGATGGATTCCCTGTCTAAGAAACATATTGCAAACTCGAAACTCCAGATTTCTAAGATAATCGTTCTAGTTGTTTCCACACTCCTTTTTTCTTTGCTAGCAATGGGATGGGGGTCATCTTCAAATCTTGATATGGCGACTACAATGAAGATTATTCTAGGTTTGGAGGATCCAGATGAAGTACAGTCAGCCATAATATGGAAGCTTAGATTTCCTAGAATATTGATGGCAATAATTGCAGGCGCCGCTCTGGCAACTGCAGGTGCACTGATGCAGGGTTGTCTAGGAAATCCCCTAGTGTCACCTCTTACTTTGGGTGTTGCTTCTGGAGCAGCTCTAGGTGCTGCGTTTGCAATAATTCTAGACTTTTCTGTATTCCCTCAGATTGCAATTGTCACAAACTCTTTCCTTTTCTCTCTACTAGTGGTCGGGGTAATTATTCAACTGGGTAAAATGCGTTCCGTTTCTGCAGAGTCCTACATTTTGGTCGGAATCGCAATCACATTTATCGCTGGAGCCATCGTTTCTACAATGCAATATTTCGCTACAGATGCTCAACTTTCTCAATTGACGCATTGGTCCTTTGGAAGCCTGTCCAGACCAACTCTTTCGAATGTCGTATGGATTGGTTTAGGTGTCGCTTTTCTAATGCCTTTGGCAATGACCTCGTCTTGGGATCTTAACGCAATGTCATTGGGGGGTGACGATTTTGCAATCTCCACGGGGGTAGATCCAGAATCTACTAGGAAGAATATTCTGATTCTTTCAGCCCTTATGACATCATTGGTGATTGCATTTACAGGGTTAATTGGTTTCGTCGGACTAGCTGCTCCACATATGAGTAGGCTAGTAATCGGTAATGACTACAGAAAGCTAATTCCATGCTCTGCAGTAGCTGGATCTTTCCTGATGCTTTTCGCTGACACAGTAGGAAGGATTGCATTCGCCCCCATAGTTATTCCAGTAGGAATTATGCTATCCATTGTCGGCGGCCCTCTATTCATGTATCTATTATTGAACAATAGGGGGGAGATAATGTGAGCAGCCTTCTAGAAGTCAGCAAATTGAATTACAGTTGGGGCCAGAAAAAGGTTCTCAATGACATTACATTCGATATACAATCCAACCATATAGTAGCAATCCTAGGGAAGAATGGAGTGGGTAAAACTACTCTGATAAAGTGCATTAATAGAGTCCTCAATCCCGATTCAGGAACTATCAAGATTTCAACACAGAATACTTCCGATCTATCCTTTTTGGATATTTCAAAATCTGTCTCATATGTCCCACAATCAGTTAAAACTAGCTTTTCGATGGACGTTTTTGAGGTAGTTCTACTAGGTAGGAAGCCGCATATCTCATGGAGAGTTTCTAAAGAGGACAGGGAGGCGGTAAGCAGAACTCTGCGTCTACTCGGACTGGAGGATCTAGCTTTCCGAAAGTTCGACAGGCTTTCTGGAGGGGAGAGACAGAGGGTAGTTGTAGCAAAGGCAGTAGTCCAAGATCCGTCTATTTTCCTATTCGACGAACCTACTAGCGATTTGGATTTGAGGAATCAGATCGAGGTAATGAAGAGCATCAAGCAAATTGTTTCTGATTCAGAATCAGAAAAATCTGCTATTATCGCAATCCATGATATCAATATTGCAGCAAGATTCGCTGACAGGATTCTTCTATTGCACAATGGAAAGATAAAGGCGGACGGAACTCCCACGGAGGTCCTGACGAGGGAGAATATAGCTCAAGTCTTCGAAGTAACTTGTGAAATCATCCTCCCAACAGAAAAATCTCCAATGCGGGTTCTAGTTGATGATGAAATATGGTACAAGGAAAAGAAAAGGGATTGAAATGACTGAACGGAAATTGACGATTATTTATGGAACAGAAACAGGAAACTCAGAAGAATTAGCTGAAGATACAGCAATATCAGCAAAAAAATACGACCTCACCCCTGTCGTAGTTGATATGGAAGATATGACTGCAGATTCAATTTCAGAGGTTGAGAGATTAATTGTTATTTGCAGTACATGGGGTGAAGGCGAACAACCAGTCAATGCACAGGATCTTTACGACGATGTTTGCCAACTCGAAGATTCAAAGTTAGAAAATACAAAATTTTCAGTTCTTGCACTCGGAGATTCAGCTTTCGAGTTTTTCTGTGAATCTGGCAAAGAGTGGGACGCAATTCTTGAGAAAAAGGGAGGTATTAGAATTAATGATAGAATCGATTGCGATACAGATTATGATGACTATGTCGAGGAGTGGATCAACACAACTCTAAGTTTTATGAAGGATGTTTGATAGGGGGAAAGAGAGAAATGTCAGAGAAAGAAGACTCCAGAAAAGTGATATCGCGACACTCTCCTCCAAGTGGAAGAAATACTCAGAACCAAGAATTACTTTACGACGCAAATATCCCAACCCCCTCCCATCCTGAACTGGCCAGAACCATGGCAAGAAAAATTGGAACAGGAACACTTTGCACGTTGTCTTCTAATCCAGAAGGATATCCATACGGATCTTTTGTTACCTATTCGATCCATAATGGAGATCCAATTTTCTTAATTAGTGCTCTCGCAGAGCATACAAAGAACCTCAACCTATCTACTAGGTCATCATTACTAATTTCAGAGGGAGGCGAAGGAAATCCACTGGCATTGGGAAGAGTTACGCTAATCGGAGATTGTTTAATAATGCCTGAAGAGGAAAGGCAATCGGCCAAGGAAAACTTTCTAGAAAAGCATGAAAGCGCCTCATTCTATGTTGATTTCAAAGACTTTCACTTCTACAAACTAAGAGTCGACTCCGTGAGATACATAGGTGGATTTGGCCGAATGTCTTGGATTGATGGTGACGATTGGTCCAAAGCCCAACCAGATCCTCTAGAACCATTCTCAAAGGACATTATTGACCATATGAATGATGACCACATTGATGCAATGATCGACTGTTGTATTAATTTGAGTAAAGCAGTAGACACTTCAAACGTAGAGATGACAGGAATCGATCGATACGGATTTGAGATGTCGGCAATTACAGAAGAGGGGCCAAGACCAATCAGGATCGCATTCAATAAACAGGCCACAACCCCTGAAGAGGCTAGAATCCAAATCATCTCAAGAGTAAAAGAAGCCAGACAGATTTCCAAAGACAAAGACAAACCGTGACTTTCAACCCAATTAGTAAGTTCCCACCATATTTCTCACAGCTCTCTCTACATCGATTTGACCATCAAGCAGACTACCCAGAGTTTCTAAGAAGGGGGTGCTCAAACCCATTCTTTTTGACATGTTAAGGAACATCCTAGTGGCCCTAACTCCCTCAGCAACCATGTGCATCTCTGCTAAAGATTCCTCCAGGTTCTTGCCCGATCCCAGTTTCTCTCCTAGGGTCCGATTCCTGCTCCTAGGGCTAGATGCAGTAACGTACAAGTCGCCTATTCCTGCAGGCCCGAAAGCAGTCCTATCATCAGCCCCCATCTCCTTGAGGAGCATTATCCCCTCGCTGTACCCGGAGAGGACCAGAGCCGCCTTCAGGTTGTCTCCACCTATGCTGTCCCTGAGGCCGTCAACTAGGCCACATGCTAGGGCCACGCAGTTCTTGTATGCCCCCCATAGCTCTGCTCCAACGGGGTCGTCTGCAGGAGTTAGGATAAGCGACCCTGTGGATAGGCGCTCGGAGACCCTTTCTGCTACGCTCCTATCGTGGCATGCGACCAGGGCATTGGTTATCACTCCTCGAGCAACCTCAGGAGCTATTGTGGGCCCAGTCATCACAACCACTGGATTGGATAGCCCCGATTCTGCGAGCCTCCTCTCTATCGCATGGGAGATCATTTCTGAACCGCCTTCTTCAACGGGGGCAAGCCCCTTTGCCAAGTCAATGAGTAGGTGAGAGGGCCTAAGTGAGGGCACAAGTCTATCAACCACTTCTAGGATTACAGAGCTCGGAAGTGCGAGAACCAGAATCTCGCATGAGTCGGTAACATCGGAGATTTCCATTGTGCATTGAAGATCCGGGATCTTGAATCCAGGGAGGTACTTTTCGTTCTCAGATCTATCCATCACAGACTCGTACACTTCTTCTTCGATAGTCCATCCAATGACATTATGGCCGTCATTGCACCAAGCCAGTGCCAATGCCGTCCCCCAGTTACCAAGACCTAGAATTCCAATTCTCGCCATAATTGCTATCTCCGCGTCGCAGAGGACCTGTTATGACCCTATGGGGGTGGGATGGGTGTTCCGCTGACTTCTTGGCGGGTAATTATTCCCGCGATAATGAGCAGGGGTACCCGAGCGGTCAAAGGGGCTGGGTTTAGGTCCCAGTGCGTAGTGCTTCGCAGGTTCGAATCCTGCCCCCTGCACCACTACAAATATCACTCGCTGGATTGAAGGCCAGAGCCAGGCCCCTAGTCTCAGCAGGGGTACCCGAGCGGTCAAAGGGGCAGCGTTCAGATCGCTGTGCGTAGTGCTTCGCAGGTTCGAATCCTGCCCCCTGCACCATCACTGTATTCGGATTCTCTTGGACCTAATACTAGCCAGGTCCCTCTTCTTTAGTCCTGCAATCCTGTAGGCCATCAGTCCCAGGAATATGGTGGATGCAGCAATCATCATCCACGCCTCTCCGCCTAGCGGTCTAGTGGGGTCCTTGGACCAGTCCTTCCATCCAGTTGCAGGGTCCAGCCTCCCGTCCTCCGAGTCTGGTATCCCGTCGTTGTCATCGTCTGTGTCGAACAGATCTTTGATCCCGTCTCCGTCGAAATCGGCACTGGAGGATTCGTTCGTGTCTTCTAGGACGGTTTCCACCTCATCCAATGCTATCTCGTCACCCGGGAGAACCACTATGGGGCAACCGAGGTCATTCCCAGGAAGCATCAGTATGGCCATCATTTCAGGATTCTGAGAACTGACTCCGGCCAAGTAGGGGCACTCGTCAGCGTTGTCCCCAACCGTGTCTCCATCGGTGTCCTGCCACTCGGTAGAGTCGTTGGGGAACAAGTCCCTGTTGTCTCCAATGTTGTCGCCATCAAGATCCGACCATTCAGACGCATCCAGCCGGAATGCGTCCACTGTGTCGTTGTAGCCGTCGTTGTCATCGTCAGTGTCGTTTTCGTTCCCGATGCTGTCACCGTCGGTGTCATACCATTCCGATGGATCCAAGGGGAAAGCATCGCCCAAAGGTAGAATTGCGCATTCAGCAATTCCGTCTTCGTCTATGTCGGGTCCCTGCGAAATCACGCTCGGTGGCACGTTAACCAAAGTCATTCCCTCGTAGTCCGACCTTGGTCCATCGCACTTCCCGTCGTTGTCATCGTCAGGGTCCCTGTTGTCCCCTATGGCGTCCCCGTCGAAGTCCGACCACTCTTGGTTATCCTCGGGGAAGACATCGAACATGTCGTCCCTGCCGTCTCCGTCGTCATCTTGATCTTCGTTATCGCCTATTCCGTCCAAGTCTACGTCTTTCCATTCGGTTTGGTCATAGGGAAATAGGTCTTCAGTGTCATTGACGCCGTCGTTGTCATCGTCAGAGTCCAAGCTATCGGGTATCTTGTCCCCGTCAGAGTCGACCGAGACGTTGGGGTCTAGTGGGTCGAAGTCTCTATCATCGGGGACCCCGTCGTTGTCGTCGTCTGAATCTGTGGTGTCGGGGATGTGGTCGCCATCGAAGTCAGCCAAGCACATGTCCGGTGAAGTGGATCCCTCCGAAATAGTAGAGTGAAGCGCCGGGCACTGGGTCTGTGCCACGGCTTCGTTCACATCGACATAGAACCCAAAGGAAGAGATCGTGCACTGGGACTGGCCCTTAAGACTGGAGAAATAGCCCTTCGTGCAACCAGTCTGATTCAGCTGTCCCGAATCGGGTACGCTGAAGCCTCTGTCAGCCTTAAGGCAGGTAGTTTGCTGAGATTGGGGTTGGTATGAGCCTGGTGAGCAGGGAACCTGCTCCTTCGAACCGTGCCCCAGGTCTATGGCTACTGGACTAGTTCTGTCAATCGAGGTTCCATCACCAAGCTGCCCCAAGGAGTTGAGGCCCCAGCACTCCAAGCTGGCATCATCGAGGATTGCACAAGTATGCCTCTGCCCAACAGAGATTGACAGAGCACTAGTCGGCAGGCTAACTAGGTTTGGAAGAATCTGGCTAACAAGGGTCCCGTCCCCAAGCTGGCCCACCGAGTTATCTCCCCAACATGCCACTTCGCCAGATTCATAGAGGGCACAACTATGGAACAGCCCGGTCTGTACATCTGCACCAGTTTGCGATGCGTCTATTGCCACATTCGTCGGGAGGGGGGACTTCACGGTATCGCCCACTCCAAGCTGGCCGAAGCCATTGAAACCCCAGCAGTAAAGAGACCCATCATTGAGGCCTGAACAAGTATGGAAAGGCCCTGCATCTAAGGATACCACATCGCTATCTCCGGGAATTGCCACATCCCTTGGCCTAAGCCTGTCGACCGTCGAACCATCTCCCAACTGACCGTGCCAGTTGTCCCCCCAACACTTTGCCGACCTGTCCTCAAGTATAGCGCAAGTGTGGTAGGAACCCGCAGAGATTTGGTTTACAAGAATCCCCCCCGTGAAAACCTCTACCGGAGAATTCCTGTTTGCCCTAGTCCCATCTCCTAGCTGCCCGTTGCTGTTCTCGCCCCAGCACATAGCTGTTCCATTTTCGAGAACGGCGCATGAGTGTGCCTCTCCAGAAGAAATTCCCACGGCAACCGCCCCGTGACCAAGGTCTACGGAGACGGGCGTAGTCTTCTCAATAGTTGTCCCGTCGCCCAACTGTCCGAATTCGTTGGAGCCCCAACAGCGCACAGAGCTATCATCCATTAGCGCACAAGTGTGGTATGAACCAGTTGAGATCTCGATTGCTCTTCTACCCAGTGGCATTGATGCTTTCTGAGGATCAGAACTCCCCGTTCTCGTACCATCTCCTAGCTGCCCGTTGCTGTTCTCTCCCCAGCAGCTCACCGATCCATCGTCCAGGATGGAGCAAGTGTGCAAAGCTCCAGCAGAGACTCTGGTCAGAACTGGAACGCTGTGCCCCGCCACTGCCCAGTTGCACGAATCGGCAGAGGTCTGCCCTGTGAGGTTGTTGAACTGTCCCGCAGGGCAGGGAGTCCCCTTTGATGCACCGCTTCCGGATACGAAGTAACCTGCCCTTGCCGGATCACATGATGTCTGGGCCGGGAGCTCCTGGAATGTACCCGGGCCACATTGGGTCTGCAGGGAAGCTCCATCGGAGTTTGTGAAGTTCCCAGGGCTAGCTGGAATCATTACCGTGTATCCCGAACTGGGGACATAGTATCCAGGAGCAGCATCGCGACAAGAGAACCTTCCATAGTTCCCTGGCGTGCAGTCCGCGGCAACGGTCGGATTCGAGTCATCGCTGTCTGCCCCACTAGCGAAACCGTCTCCGTCAGAATCTCCAACGTTCCTGACCTCGAAGATGTTCATTTCTCCATCAGAAGGGTCGTTGAGGTCTCTCTCGGAGGATGCCATGTATGTCCACCTCGGCAATGAGAATGTTGACGGAGAGGTCCCTTGGGAGAGTTGTCCCTGGCCATCTCCACCCCAGCATTGAGGTAGATCATTGCTAGCCACTACACAGGTGTGGTGATGGCCCGAGGTAACCGAAATAGCCCCTAATCCACCGATAAGGCCAATTTCAGTTGCGCTCGAAACTTGCGCAGAGGTGCTGCCATCTCCAATCTGTCCCTCGGAGTTTCCGCCCCAGCAGTGCAGAGATCTACTTGTGTCTATGGCGCAGGTATGCCACTCGCCCGAATCAAAAGAAGTGACTCCAGTCAGAGTACTAGTGACCGTGGATGCGTCGTTTTGCTGATTTGTTCCTCCTTGACCCAGCTGTCCGTGCGAGTTTCCGCCCCAGCACTTCAGGGTCTTGGAGCTGTCCAGCAAAGCGCATGTGTGGGAACCCCCCGAAGATACGGCTACTACGTCTCCTCCGATTGCAGGGAGCGGTACTGCAGTGTTGCTGGGAGTAGTTGAGCCATCGCCCAGCTGACCATTGTCATTGGATCCCCAGCATGCCAATGACCAATCGTCTAGGACTGCACAGGTATGGTTTGCACCAGCAGAAACTGCTAGGGCCTTTTTTCCAGATAGGCCTACTGAGACTGGCGTACTGCTGTCCGAATTGGTTCCGTCACCCAACTGGCCGTGATCGTTATTTCCCCAGCACTCCAAGCTCGCGTCATTCAGTATCGCACATGTGTGCCAACCACCTGCAGAAATCTGAACAGGCACCCCAGAAAGACTGGTTAGAACTGGGCTGCTGCTGTCAGTGTTGGACCCATCGCCCAGCTGACCTTGATCGTTATCGCCCCAGCACCTTACTTCTCCGTTGTCAAGAGTGGAGCAGGTGTGTTCCTTTCCTGAACTGATCGATACAGCAGTTCGCCCCTGATCAAGACTGACAGGAGTCATGGTCAACCTATCGACTGTGGTCCCATCTCCAAGCTGGCCAGCAGAGTTGTCACCCCAGCATTGGAGCGTGGTATCGTCGAAAATCGCACACAGATGCCCTTCGCCCGCCGACATCGTAGTCTCAGTGAATATCGATCCCGATTGGAAACCTGGCTCGTTGAGGCCATCTGATACCGGGTGCCTCATGTCGGAAATTATCCCCGTGCTAGAGGCGACGTAGTACTTCTGCGACGGCCCTTGTGCCACATTTGTTCCAGAGACTATGACCTCCCAGTCCCCTGCATCGGGGAAGTCCCTAACGGTCACCCCAACTACGTTGTTCAGGTCATCGTTTGAGTAGGGATACACGTTCCCATAGGGGTCCTTCAGTGTAATGTCCAAGTCATTGATGAGCTGCTTCCCTGCCGATGGAGCATTTACAGGGTCGTTCCAGACCAGTGCTACTCTGAAAGACTCGAGTCCAGTGTCTGGGATTGTGAGCATGAAAGAGTGGCTCTCCCCCGTGGTGATCTCGGTCCCTTCAGAGAATCCCGCACCTACTGCATTCTGTATGTCAACCCTGCCCCATCCCTCATGCAAATTGGGGGACAACTCCTTCGCACCATTGGCCCCGTCCCCTCCAGTAGAGTACTGTCCCAGCATCTCATGGGCTCCTGCGATTAGAATGGCTTTGACTAGAGCCGACTCTGGACAGGAATCGCTTGTAGGGTTGTTGGCAAGGTCGCAATTGTAACCCGAACCCGGGACGTTGTTCAGGTGTTCAATCAGTAGGGCTGCAGTACCAGCAGTTAACGGAGTCGCCATAGATGTGCCACTCTTGAATGTGTAGTAGTCGCCCCAGTCATCCGATGCACGAACTTCCGCTAGACTCGATCGAGTCGAGAGGACATATGTGCCTGGAGCAACCAGGTCTGGCTTGATCCTGTTGTCGTTTGTGGGCCCCCTATTGGAGAAGCCTGCCATCCCCTCTGGGTTGTTTGCAACCTTGTCCTCGGCTATTGGCGGTGTTCCGAACTTGTCCACTGAGGGGAGGGTTCTAAATGGCATAGTCTGCCACTGCTGGGAAACCTCTGGCCTGTTGTTCTCCGAGGCTCCAATGGACAGGATGTTCTTCGCAGTAGCCTGTTTGTTCATTGCACCGGTGTTTATCTCGCCGTTCTTGCCCCCAGTGCAGGAAGTTTGTCCAATGGCATCGTAATTGCAGTCAAACGCGTCGTTGCCCATGGCATATAGGATTGTCAGATCAGTTAGGGTGTTTGCCTGGGTGTCAATTGACTGGGCCGTAGTGTCATAGTAGTTCCAGCAGGCAGAGCCTGCGCACCCCGAAACGCTCCTGTCCGGGCCAGAGCCCCACGAGTTGGTATGCACTCTCGCACCCTTGTCATAAGCCTCCTGGAAGAAAACGGTGTATCCCGGATTATACAATCCACCTTCGTCTTCTTCCAATGGGCCAGATGTGGTATCTACTCCTTGGAAGACCATTAGGGCACCAGGAGCTGTACCAGCAATGTCATCGTCCTGCCCATTCCCATCCGCATCTACTCCTGCCGAGTTCACGCCGCTCCCTAAAGCTGAACCTGCAACGTGAGTTCCGTGACCGTTGTAATCCTCGGGACCGTCAGTGCAGGTCGAACAGGTGTAAGTAATGACTGAATGTAGGCGACCATAGAAGTCAGGATGGATGTCAGAGTTCTGAATGTTGCAGTGAGCAATGCTGTTGCAGTTCACTGCCTCATCCAGGCCAGAATCCATTACCGCGACAATCACTCCATTACCTGAAAGAGTGTCGGAACCCATGTTTCCTGGTTCTGCAACCCAGTCAGTTCCAATCACTTCACCAGCCCTGCCATTGTCTAACTCATCTGGGTAGCTAGGCTCAATCCACTCCACGAAAGGCTGTGCAATTAGAGTCCCGACCAACTTATCATCGACAATTACTTTCGCCAGCCTGCCTATGCTGAAGTCGATAACCTCGATCCCCGAGTCTTCCAGGTCAGGCAGAAGCCCGTCTCCACTGAGAAGGAGATTCATGACGTATCTATCTCCTTCCATTATCGCACCACCCTTGGAATCAGAGGAAAGAAGGGGCAATACATCTGGGGCTAGCTTGTCAGTTGGATCGAGTCGGAATGCACCTATGACGCCAGCATCCATTAGCTCTGAAGGGGTTAGTTTGGGAACATCGCAGTGGAACCCTTGGGGTGAGTAGAAAGTCTTGCATTCAATCCCCATCTTGTCTAAATCGGACTTCCAGTGGGAAGGAACCGGATACTCATGTCCAAGGGTGTGCCATCCTGAGATAACCTTCTCTCCAGTTCTCTGAGTCCAGTCCTGGATTGGGACATAAGTCGCTGTTCTATGAAATAGGGCAGCTTCTCCAATATTTCCTCCATCTGACTCCCATCCATGCGAGGGATCGAAATGATCGGGCTCTCCGATGTCTAATTTATGATCCTCGAAAACAAACCCCAATGTGGACCTAGCGCCCCTTTCTTCTGAGAATTCTTGCATTCCCGAAATCTGTACCAGTGAAATCGCTACTGGGAGGACCATGATCCCGACCAGTACGAAGGACAGGAGCTGCCTCGCCGCGTTACCACTGGCCATAGTCCTCCTACTATGTAGGAGGACATTAAAATTGCCTTTGCCGATTGTTGAAAGTCCCTAGAAAAATCCAATCGGTTTGCTAACTCTGAAAGACACAAGTCCACGTCTTGAATCTCCATCCAAACAACAAATATACTCGATCTCCCTACTGGGGCCAATGGAAGGAGATGAAGCCTCTATAGGGACAAACTACGAGACTGAAGACTCCGATCCATCAGGGCAAATTGCAGCAGAGATCGATGAAGAAAATGTAGATCGAATCGACATAGAACTAGACCGGATAAGGGAAAGGAGGATCAATCCAGAAAGTAGCTTCCTCGTGAACACCATGGTCCCCCGTACTGTTGATGACTACACTCTTGTCTTTGGTTTGATCAGTGGCTTGGTATTCTTCGGACTGATTTCTGTTGCTTCTTCTGGTTTGGTTCTGGGTGACTCAATAGCCGTGGACGAGACTCTCTCAGGCACGGTCTTGGATCCTTCTGAGTGCGTGGACAGGAGGGGGGAGGTCTGGGTCGAGACCTGGATCGAAGGAGATGACCTACTAATCAGAAGCAACAATGTCCCTCCATCATCTTCTGCAATTATTGTTTTTGTCTCGAATGGGTCTTCAATTCCTCCTGAAATAGAGGCCCAATCTGAAACAGAAATCGACTTGATCATAGGGGGTCTTGGAAATCTAGACTTGGAACTTAGTAAGGAAGAATTGGCTGATGGAGATTATTGGATTCAAATCGTTGTATTCTATTTGGAAAATAGCTCAGATGACTGGTCAATAGCCCCCATTGAGGAAATCTACGAGAAACTTAACGAATCTCTGAACCAGGATGGCTGGCCCGGAGTAACGGTCAAGGAATTAGAGATTGAGTTGCACACCACCGACTCATCCTTCTTCGGATCAGGTGAAACTCATAGGAAGATGGAGAAGTTCGACGAGGATCCTAGGACCTGCTTCACCATTCAGAAGATGGGCGCTTGGGGATGGTGGCTAATGGCAGCAGAATGGATAGGGGGAAGGGAAACCGCTATGCTTACTGGTGGAAGTGCAGAAGTTCCACCTTGGTACATGGCAATGGTATCGCTAGGGATGTCAATATTCTTCCTCTGCGTCCAATATCCGCTAATGCACAGACTCTACCACCGAGAGACGGATGACCTTCTATCCAGTGATCAAATGAGAAGATTGATCCAAAGGACAGTTGAATCAGCAAGTAAGAGGCTACACATCAGGCCAGATCTGGAATCAATGAAAGTTCAGGATCGCGCAATCTCGGTAGACGTATATCTGACTTATGCGAATACCAGGAGGACCATTGTTTCACCCATTGAGACTAAGGGGACTCTCATCAAAGACATTCTTTCCGAGTTCAGGATCTTTGGAGAGATGAGGCCACTACAGATAAAGACAGTAAGAACCGACTCAAGCTCAGAGTCAGAAAAGTCTTTTTCTGAGAAGAGCATTCTCTCTGAAAACACGGATGAACTAGAGCTTTCAGAGGACTATACAGAGTTCTTCTCAAGAATGGGTCAATTCGGTAACTTGGAGGAAGCCTTCCGCGAGTCTATGCTAAGGTGGTTCAAGAAGAACCAGCTCCTAGACTACGGGTCCGCCATAATGGCAGACGAGGATGCAGTCTTTGTAAGAGTCATATACAGGCCGATAACAAAGTTCGCATACTTCCTCTTTAAGCAAACTTATCAACATCTTCAGGGAGATCTTAGGGATCATCTTGGAAGCGATCTCGAACATCTTCTCGAAGGAAGAGAATTGGTCGTAAGCGCTAGAAATGAGAAGTCAACACTTGCAGACCGAGCAGTAGCTGGAAGGGTTGAGCAGGGCTTCCAGGATCTGACTGGCGAAGCTATGGTGGCGAAAAGAGGGGGAATACCGGGAGCTCTTCTGCAGAATCCATTCATGGGGGACATTCTCTCATCTGTAGAGTACGTCGCATACAAGAACCGCCCCCGAATAGATAGATACGGGTTCTGGGGGCTAATTGTCTTCGTTTGGATCCCATTCATGGCTAGCGGAGTGTTAGTAGGCGCGATGCTAGGATTGGTTGCTAGAATGAGGTTTGAGAGGGTCCTCGCTGCTTGCTTCATTGGGGGGACTGCGGCATCAATAACGTGGGCCTATACAGCGAAAGGAATCATAGAGTTCATGGAGAAGTACCATGCTGAGGCGCTCATCCCGTTCGTTATTCTTCTAGCCATAGCATTCACTATGCTGAAAATAAGGGACAATAAGAGGCATCGCAGAGAGGAGCTATTCAGAGATTCCATGGCCTTCTTCGCTGGAGCCTCAGAGTCATAGTCAGATTGAATACGCATATCTGTTCCCCTGAGTCGATTATATGGCACTAGTGAGCATCAATGGTTTAGAGAGACATTACGAAATGGCTTCAGAGACAGTGAAAGCACTGGATGGAGTCAATCTTGAGATAATGGAAGGGGAGAGAATCATCCTCCTAGGCCCATCTGGGTCGGGCAAAACTACGCTACTAAATTGCCTTTCAGCATTGGACAGCCCCACTGCCGGGAATTACACATTCTCTGGGGCCGACGTTCCAAAGGATGACTCCGAGTCCATGACTTCATTCAGGAGGGAGAACATTGGTTATGTTTTCCAGTTCTTTAACCTCCTACAGGATCTAACCGTTTTGGAGAACATTCTCCTGATTCAGGAGCTCGCTGGTGGAAGGGACGAGAATAGGGCTCGAAATCTCCTAGCCCTTGTTGGCCTCGAAAAAGAAGTAGACCGTTTCCCGGCAGAAATCAGCGGTGGACAGCAGCAGAGGGTTGCTATAGCCAGAAGCCTTGCAAAGAGCCCCAGGCTTCTTCTCGGGGACGAACTGACTGGGAATTTGGACTCCAAAACCTCATCTTTAGTTATGGAAGTTCTAGTGAGAGCTTGCGAGTCGGAGGGAATAACCTGCGTCTTCGTAACTCACGATGAGACACTGGTTGACTTTGCTACTAGGGTTGTAAGGATTGACAGCGGTAAAATCATCTCCGACGATCGCGTAGGTTAGGTGTCAAAATGCTAGTTCTCCTGACCAAGCGTCTCGCTAGGAGCATGATGCGGTCGAAGGTCAGGATCATTGCAGTTGTTTCCATGGTAGCAGTAGCCGTCTTTGCAGGCGTTTCATTTGCTTCCTATGCACACACCGTTTCAGGAATGTACGACAAAATTTACGAGGACTCGGAACAAGGAGTGAACTTGCCCGACGTTTGGGTTGAGAATCCGAGTGGTACTTGGGACGGACCAACATCAGACTTACTTTGCGAGGAGATTTCCGAAAAATGGGCAGATTCGGAGTTGACGATGAATGAATGCGAGCCTAGACTAAGGCTTGATGGTACAATGTTTCACACATTCGTCGATAATGGAGCGGCCGAAGAAAGGATGGTTCCTGCAGTCTGGCATGGGGTTGACGAGGGCGTAGTGGACAGAGTGTGGATCCCTGAAAACGAATGCTGCTCTGGAAGGATTGCCAACAGTGCTGACGAGGTAGTCATAGACGTTCGAGTAGCATCAGGTATGGGCATATCTTTGAATGATTCAATCACGATAGGAGCAGGTTCGGGTAGAATGAACTTCACCGTAGTAGGAATAGGACTACACTCTAATCATCTGTACTATTCACAGGAGGGATCGATATTCCCCGCCGATCCAGGAACCTTTGCAACTGGATACCTCTCTTCAGAGGGTCTAGAGAGGCTTGCAAATCTTGGCGAAGGCTCTTCAAATCTGTTGTTGATAGATGTCTCAGGGACACCAGATTTCGACATTCCAAGTACAGATGAGGAAGAGGGCCCACAGCTAAAAGCGATTATTCAGAATATAGACGATACTGTTACTCAGGAAGCAAACTCGACAACTTTGGTGTATGACAGAACTCAAATCACCTCAGTTGAGTTTCTGCGTGCCGATGCCGAGGGAGCAATGACATTCTACACTCCAGTCACGGGGATGATCGCTGCAATTGCGGGCATCACGATTTTTCTTAGTCTCCAGAGACTCGTCCAGTCTCAGTCCAGAGAGATTGCCATATTGAGGACCCTAGGAATACCAAGGCGAGAAATAATGCCTGCCTACTTCCTAATGCCTCTGGCAATCGGTTCTCTAGGCTCTATTATTGGAGTATTTCTAGGGGTGCTATTCGGGGCTCCCGGGATGATAGATTTCTATGAGGATATTCTCGGAATACCGGTCTTGGAATCAATCGATCTTGTCCCCCTAGTGATTCAGATTGTTGGGGTTACGATGATGGTCGTCTTAGTCTCGGGAGTCCTTCCAGCTATTCAAGCTGCCAGATTACAGCCTTTGGAAGTCCTAAGGGGCCAACACGAGATTAGAATTTCTTCAAGGCGTGTACAGGAAATAACTTCCAATTTGCCTGCAACAGTCGGCCTAACTATTCGGTCAAGCATAAGGAAGCCTACCAGATTGACCTTCACCTTCTTAGCAGTGGGGCTTTCCATGCTTTTATTCGGAAGCACAATTCTAATGATGGGCACTATGGAAGAAGTGACAATTGGTAAGATAGAAGAGGACCAGAACTGGGACGTCCAGTCTAGTATTTTACCCGGTGGTGAGGGGGGAGTAATTGAGTGGGTAGAATCAAAGAATGGGACCTACGAGATAATCATTGATTTCCCAGCAAACCCAGTAAATGACTCAAGAGTGATTTTGGTAAAAGGTATGGAAACTCTCTCTACTGGTAACGAAGCATTCGTAGTTCTGGATATGAAGAAAGGTAGCATACCTGTGCAAGGGGCAGAAACTATGCAGATTCTAATCGATGATGGCCTAAACCACTTTCTTGGATGGGATATTGGGGATAAACCCACACTAGTTTTTGGCTCTTCTTCCGTCGAGGTAGAAGTAGTTGGCATCACACAAGGGGAAATTAGCCGAACTGCGTACCTCCACAGATCCGACTTGGCACAAGTTGTAGGCATAGAAGCCACTGCAGTTCTCATAGATCTCCCAGAAGGGCAGTCGGTAGATAGTGGTCTAGGGGACGTGTCACTTGGAGTTGTAGAGAAGGAAGACTTGATTTCCTCCTATGAGTTAATTTTGGAACAACAGCAGTCCTTCCTAGGAGCCATCCTGTTCCTTGGAATCCTGATTGCTATAGTCGTCCTTTTCAACACGTTGATTATCAACCTCTCAGAAAGAGACAGGGAGATAGCAACATTGAGGGTTCTAGGGGCACCAATGAATAGGCTGGGTTGGATGATGTTTGGAGAACATCTGGCAATAGGGCTGATAGGGGGGGCCCTTGCATTCTTATTCACTCTTGGAGGTACGCAGGCAATGGTCTCCACATTCATCCAGTGGTCGTTTTTCTTTAGGATATCTGCTGATCCCGGAGTTGCAATTCTGCTCATAGGGATTGTGGTATTAATTTCCGTCGCCCTGACCCCATACGGAATGAGGCGCATAAAGAACATGGACCTTGTCGAGAAGGTCAAAGACCTGTCACAGTAGGCGAGTGCATGAGGGTGGTAACTTGGAACCTAAACGGTATCCGTGCCGCCCATAGAAAGGGGCTAGATGACTTTATTGAGCGCATAAATGCCGACATCATGCTCTTCCAGGAGGTTCGGGCTTTGCCAGAACAGATGCCTAAAGAATGGTCAGAACCAGAAGGCTACGAGGTTATTTGGCATCCAGCTCAGAAGAAGGGATATTCCGGAGTTATGTCATGCTCACGAATTGGTATGATTGAGATGGAGAGGGGAATTGAAACCGGTCTTGACGAGACCAGAGACCCTGAGGGCAGGGTTCTAGTAACAAATCATGGAAATCTAAGTTGCATCAACATGTACCTGCCAAACGGATCATCTGGCCCTGAAAGGCAGCAATACAAGGACCAGTGGCTAGAGGACATGCTAGAGTGGAGCAGGAAGTTCGTTGAATCTTCGGAACCTTCTCTGCTTTGTGGAGATCTTAACATTGCCCATACTGAGGATGACATTTGGGATCCAGTGGGAAACAAGCGCACGTCAGGTTTTCTTGAACACGAGAGGGAGTGGTTCGACAGGATGCTAGAAATTGGATGGAACGACCTGCTCCGAATTCATGTCGGACAGGTAAAAGGCCCCTATTCGTGGTGGTCCAACTTCCGGAGGGCCAGAGAGAGGGACAGAGGATGGAGGATTGACTACGTCTTAGGAAATCATGCAGCTACTCCCTTGATGAGGTCGGCAGAAATCATGCGGGAAGGGGGTCTCGTAGTTTCTGATCATGCGCCCGTCATAGTGGACTTAGATCTCTAGAATCCACATATTGGGGCCAAATAGTCAAGAATCACGGAAACAAGACCTTTCAAATGAGTGGTGTGGACGACCTGATATGGCGGATCTCCTTTCTGCTAGGCTAGAAGCTATCCTTCCGGGGGGAAAGGGGGTCTGGGTCCCAATGGACCACAGCTCTTCTGCATTTCCAGAGAAAGGATTGGAGGACTCCAACCTTTCTGTAGATGCTGCTATAGAAGGTGGAGCAGATGCAATTATCCTCCACAAGGGGGCAGTAAGTTACCATTCATCGAGAACTGGGTGGAATAGGTTCGTATGCCATACTTCTGTTTCCACTTCTCATGGGGGCGCCCGATCTCAGGATAAGGTGGTGGTTGCAACGGTACCCGAGTGTTTGGACAGGGGAGCTATTGGCGTTTCAGCTCAAGTGAATCTCGGTGATCCGGCTGAGCCAGAAATGATTCAGAGAATGGGGTCGATAACAACCGCTGCTCACAAACTAGACACTCCGGTTCTAGGGATGTTCTACCCCCGGGGCCCGAATTTATCATTAGATCCGTCAGACACTACTGGAGGGGTCGCCCATGCCGCTAGACTAGCTTGGGAGATCGGCTGCAATGTGGTAAAGGTTCCATGGACAGGTTCCGAGGACTCATTCAGAATCGTTACTTCTTCGGTTCCAATCCCTGTTCTTCTCTCAGGAGGGCCCAGAAAGACCTCATTCATTGAGACTCTAGAAATTGTTGAGAAATCGATTAATGCAGGGGGATCTGGTGTTTGCATAGGAAGGCTTGTTTTCGCATCAGATGACCCCTCTTCTCACATCAGGGCCCTAAGAGCAATGATCCACGATGGGGCAAATCCAGAAGAAGCCTCTCGGCACCTGGGGTGAAAGAATGCAGATTTGGACAGATTCTCTACCTCAGGGAAGTCCCGAATACGATGTAGTTAGCAGGGTTTGGACAGGAAAATCTACTGATGTTTCAGAAGTAGAAATTGACGATAAATCGGGCCAATCGGAAGCCATCTCATTAATCGGGATGGTTCCTTGGATCCTGGTAAGATGCTCAAATTGGACTATGGTCCCGCTAGAGAATATCGTGGCAGCAGCCAGGGGATCGGGGACAAAGATTGCAGCATATATCGACAAGGAGGTCGAGCTGGGAGGTGCCGCTTTCGCTCTTGGAGAAGGGGTGGATGCCGTTCTAGTTCCAAGAAACCTCTTGATTGAAGCCTCAAGAATTTTCAAAGAGAGGATATGCACTCCAGTGAGAGTCAAGGAGAAAGGAATCTCCGTAGATGAAGCCGAAGTTTTGGCTGTCGAGTCAGTCGGAATGGGGGAAAGGGCCTGCATCGACCTTACGAGGCAGTTGGAAGACGGTCAAGGCATGGCAATAGGATCAATATCGGGTATGCTGTGTATGATTCACGGGGAGACAATTCAATCGGAATTTGTACCCACCAGGCCATTCCGGGTTAACGCTGGTGCCATTCATTCATATGCGCTAATTCCTGATGGAAAGACAAAGTATCTGAGTGAGCTGAATTCCGGAGACGAAGTTGCAATTGTTTCCGAAAATGGAGCCGCTGAGAAAGCCACGATTGGAAGGATAAAGATTGAGAATAGGCCCCTATTAATGGTCAGGTTTTCCATGCAAGGATCCCTTGGTCAGGTCGTACTTCAGCAAGCTGAGACCGTTCGAATAATCTCCCCCGGGGGCAAAATTGAATCAGTCACCAATATAGAACCAGGAATGAGAATCTCACTAATTTTAGGAAACAGAGGGAGGCACCTAGGAATTCCTATCGGAGCGGAGGTGACCGAGAAGTGAACACTCTCGGAAAGGGGAGGGCCAATGGTGCCATCTCTATCCTTCACTCTCTTGGCCTTGGGAGGGGTTGCTCAATCGGAATTGGAATAGAAACTGAAGTAGCTCTGGTCGATGAGAGGTCAGACATCTCGGCGGATTCCCACAATTTGCTCAACTCCATAGAGGCATGTTGGAGATCAGAGGGCCTACCCTTGCCAGATAAGATTGGCTGGAAGGTTACAAGCGACATCCCCATTGGCCAGGGCCTTAAGTCAAGCTCAGCACTCGCCTGCGCAGCTATTCTAGCAATGAACGAGAGTGCTTGGACAAACCTGTCGGAAAATTCGATTGTAGACTTGGCAGTAAAATCACAGAGATTGGCCAAATGCACAATTACTGGGAGCATGGATGACACTTGGGCATCAATTTCTCCAGGATGGAAATTGGTCGACCCATCTCTCGATGCTTCATCTTCAGTGATTATTGAGGGTATAATTGATGAGAGTTTTTCAGTACTAATTTGCCTAAGAGGAAATAGGAGCTCAGTAGTTTCCAGCAGCCCATTTCTGGAACAGGAACCACTCTTTCAGAGGTCACTAGCATCGATAATGAGGAATTCGCCCCTAGACTCAATTTCAACAAACGGGATGGCTGTCGCAGTTGCAACGGAAGACTTTGACGCCCTCAGAATATGCAACCTATGCATAGCAAAAGGAGCGGTAGCTTCTGGAATCAGTGGTTCTGGCCCAGCGATTTCCATAGTTTGTTATGAAGATGACTCAAAGGCACTTGAGGAAGTGATTATCGACATGGGCTTTGATGTCATAAAAACCAAATTCTCGACTTCTGAGACTCTAATTGAGGAGGCTTTCTGATGGGGATGAAATTGGGCGATAATGTCAAAGTGACAATTTTCGGTGAGAGCCATGGGAAGTGCGTAGGGGCCCTAGTGGAAGGGATTCCTCCTGGGACGCCAATAGATTTGGAAGCACTATCCAGGGACCTTTCAATGAGAAAACCCGGGAAGAGGGGCCTTTCTTCAAGACTAGAGTCTGACGAGTGTGAGATACTTTCCGGAGTCTATCAGGGAAAGGCAACAGGTTGGCCTCTATTGATGGTGGCCATGAACTCTGATGCCCGCCCTTCCGATTACCAGTTTCTTCCAGATCACCCTCGCCCAGGACATGCAGATCTGGTTGAGGCAATTTGGTCCAAAGGTTCCTTTGATCCCAGAGGAGGGGGGTCCCATTCGGCTAGGCTAACCTTGGGAATAGTAGCAGCTGCAAGCCAAGTTAGAACAATCCTGGATGAATCAGGATGGTCTTGCTGCGCACATCTAAGCAGAGTAGGAGAAGCTTCTTCGAAGCCACTATTTCATTTGGATAGGGAAAGCCCCATCCCCGAAGGATCCGCTATGTCCAGACTAAATTGCAGAGATCCGGAAGCAGCGGAAGAAATGGAAGCACTCATCAGACAAATCCGCAAAGAAAAGGATACTATCGGCTCTGTCGTAGAACTTCTCATAGAGGGATTGCCAATTGGGCTTGGTGAACCTTGGTTCGATGGAATTGAACCCTCTCTCGCTAGGGGATTGATGGCAATCCCAGGAGCTAGAGCTGTAGAATTCTCGAACGGAATTGGGGCCTCTATGTTGAGGGGGTCGGAAAATAATGATATGTGGTTGCCAGGAAAAGAAACACCAAGACTACAGGGATCGGATATAGGGGAAGCAGACGGAGCTTTGGGAGGCAGATCAACTGGAGCACCCATTAGGGCACTGATTCATTTCAAACCACCTAGCAGCATTCCCCGGGAGCAGACAACCCTACATCTGCCTAGTAACGAGATTAGGCCTTTGAAGGTGGGAGGGAGGCATGATCCGGTTATAGGTCCAAGAGCAGCTCCAGTAGTCGAGGCAATTGCAATGTTGGTAATCTCTGATTTGGGAGTAATGGGAGGCTTTCTGGAAAGTACTATGTCCGGCTCTCAAGGTAATGCTGAATCCTGAGTGGCAAGTTTATTGCGAACATTGAAGCTATGACAGCGAAAACCAGAATCGTACCAAGAGCTACGCCGTATACGCTTGTCAGCTCTACGCTTTCCTCGAGTCTATTTGCTGCAACTGGGTCGATGATTCCAACAAAAAGTGGAACTATGAAATTGATGAATAAAGTCAGCATTGCAACGATAGATGCGACCGCAGGAGTGTAGCCCAATGCAGTCCTGTATCTTCTTGAAATGTTGTTAACATTCATCACGTAAACTTCTCCAGTTCTTATAGAAGTGTCAAGCATTGAGAAGCGAATTACGCCACTTGAGATTTCTATGAAGACAACTAGGATTACCGCATATAGGATAAGAAGCAACTTCTGAACCGCTTCGTTTTCGGGAAGGAAGCTCAGTCCAAACTCGACCTTGCTACCGGCGAATCTAATTGTAACCAGAATTAGAGCTACGTAAGAAATTAGCATTGCCCGCTGGTCTCGTTGGTATACGCCATAGAAACCCCCAAACATTCCTGTCAGAATTAGAATCATGTGGATCCAAAAACCCAGAAAACCTATTCCAGCCATATTCGCAATTGCGAACCATGCAGTGCCTGAAACCGGAGTTAGCATGAATGTGAGGAAGCACAGTAATAGAAGGGCTGCTGACGACCACATCTGTAGAGTTAGAACCATCCTATTTGGTGGAACGAACTCACGATTGACTAGTATAGGCCCACCAAAGATAGTCTCAATCCAACCTGGAATCTCCGCTTCAGGCACTGCGTCATCGGGAATTCCAGTTTCTCTTTTTATCGTCCCTGCGGCCTTTTTCCTACTTGGAGCAGAAGATCGTACAACCTTGCCCTCGTACAGATGGGAGGTATCGACCGGCCCCTTACTCTCTTCAGCCATAATTTACCCTCAGAAACCTCTGGCCCCGGCCAATGCAGTAAATAGGAGCATGTCAGGCTCCCAATCCATTACGTAAGCCCCAAGCCCTCTCAATTCAGTCATCAGAATGTCGCGTTCTGTCTTCAGAACCTCGTATCCAGTCCTATCTATCCTCCTCGCATCGAACTCAAACTCTAGACTGCTAGGCGACAAAACAGTGACTTCGAAACTCCTAGCTCTAAGGTCTCTAACTGCATCCACAATGGTCGGATCGTCCTCCAAGGGGGAGAGGATGACTATTGGACTCCCCCTATGGATATGCGGCATTATCCTATTTGTTACAATCTTTAGTGGCGTATTTCCTTTTGCCATAGCACCAGCAAGCTTTGTGAGGATGATGTAAAGCTGCTTCTTTCCTGTGTCTCTGTCTACGGAGACTATCTCGTCACCATAAACCACTAGGCCAACAGAATCCCTTCTTGAAAGGAAGTACTGGGAAAGACTAGCTGCAGCCCTAGTGCTGAAAACTAATGAGTTCCTGCTTACAGGACCAGTCTCGCTAACTGCTCTGCTATCGACGATTAGAATAACATCGCTAACTGCGTCCCTTTCAAATTCGTTAACCATCATTTTTCCATCCTGTCTAGCTGTGGCCTTCCAGTTAATTTTCCTCATTGGATCTCCTGGGAGATATTCTCTAAGGTTATAGAAGTTAGAACCCTCTCCAGGATTCCGAATATTAACAGCACCAGTGAAGATTTTTGGAACACGACTCTTGATCATTGCATCCTTGATGTCTTCCATCTTCGGGAATACTAGGAAGTCGTCATAGAGTTGAATTTCCTTCTCATTGTGGAAGAGCCCCAATTCGTCTTGAACCCTAATGCATACAGGACCTATGGTGTAGAATCCCCTCAGTGGAGTCTCAATGGTGTAGGAAATCTCGGTCTCCCTATTTGGCCCTATTTCCATTAAGACATAGTTTGCCCCTTTTTTGATTCTCATGACCTCTGGAACTCGGTCTCTTAGTTCCAAGACCTTTGCCATTCCAGAACGATTCTGTATTCTTAGGGTTACATCGATCTCTCCATCTTCGAATACTCTAGATGACGAAGTCTTCCTCATTGCAATAATACTCTGGAGTTGCACCCCCTCATCCAAATTCGTCTCCTCAATCCTCCTACCTGTGGAGGCAACATCCCCATGAGCCGTTCTAAGAGCCGCCCAAGTCAGAAATGAAAGTAGTACAACTGCTACAGTAACCAGTTGCTGGTTGCGTAGAACCAATCCGAGAAGGTACATCGCAATAGACAGAGATCCAAACATCGCTGACTTCCGGCTCCAGGCCATCCTCCCACCTCTGCATCTTCAGACGGTCGGCACGTTTGCGGCATTCTTTCCGTGCAGGATGTCTCGGATTATCTCTCCGTTCTCCAGTCCCTTAATTTGATGCTCCGGCTTGAGTATTAATCTGTGAGCAACAGCAAGCTCTGCAATCGACTTCACGTCATCAGGAGTCACGAAATCTCTACCTCGCATTGCGGCCACAGCTCTACTGGTCTTCAGTAAGGCTTGGGAACCCCTAGGGGATGATCCAACCAGAACTCTGGGATCCTCTCGGGTCCTAGCTACAATGTCAACCATGTACTCCCTTACAGACCTGTCCACATAGACTTCCTCGCATGATTGTTGCATTTTCACAACGATGCTAGGGTCTGTAATGCTGTTCACGTCAACGTCATCTTTCTTTCTCTCGATCCTCCTCTGGAGAATCTCATTCTCGTCAGTCCTATCAGGATACCCAACCATCATCTTCATCATAAAACGGTCAAGTTGGGCTTCAGGTAGAGGGTAAGTCCCCTCCTGCTCCACGGGGTTCTGAGTTGCCATTGTTAGGAAAGGAGAAGGTAGCTTGTGAGTCACTACTCCAATCGTTACCTGCTTCTCCTGCATGGCCTCTAGAAGTGCTGCCTGAGTCTTTGGAGGGGCCCTGTTAATCTCGTCGGAAAGAAGTAAGTTACAGAATATGGGCCCCGGCTTAAACGTAAACTCACCTTTCTTAGCGTCATATATGTTTGTTCCAGTAATATCTGCTGGGAGAAGGTCGGGTGTGAATTGAACCCTCTTGAAATCACAACCCAGTGCATCTGCGAATGTGTTGGTCATCAGAGTTTTTGCCAGACCAGGGAAGTCCTCGAATAGCAGGTTCCCATTTGAGAGGATATCCACCATCACATTGTCAATCACGTGGGATTTTCCAATGATCACCTTCTGAACCTCGGTGCTAATTGCCTGACCCATCGCCCCTGTTGCTGACAATACTTCGTCTATCTTGCTTGTTCCACGTGCCTCTTGGGCCTTCTTTGCTAGCGCCGCTTCCTGTCCTCCTGGCTGTTGTGCAGGCATCCCTTTTGCTGGTTGTGTTTCGCTCATAATTACATCTCCATTTTTCAATTATTTTTTCCCCATCGCCTGATGGCTTGCATCAGCTTGCGCAACTCTTGAGGGGTGTACGTCCGGCTTTGGCTATAAGCCAATTCCACAAGCCTAGGGTCCCCAATCATTGCTTGAACTTCGGGAGGAGGCCTCTGAGCCATCTCATCCCGAGTTAGATCATGGTGGATTCTTACCTTTGTTAGAAGCGCTCTTCTAACTCTATCACGATAAGAGCTCGGGTCTAACTTCTCCGGTCTCTGATTGAACTTTGTGAGGTCAAAAACATGTCTCCAGTTCTCTTTCTCCGGAATCACCATCATTGCAACTAGGAGAAGCAGTCCAACGTTTAGGACAACTAACCACTTCAGAAACTCGTTTGAAGTTAAGAGGACTATAGTCCCCATTGTCTCCACGAAAGGCGCGGAGATGACTCCTGTAACATGTCTGCTCTCGTCGAAAACAATCTGGAAATTACCCATATCAGCCTTAATGGGGGCAGATAGGTTGACATTGTCAAACTCCATCATATCGTAAATTAATAGCTTGAAATACCTCTCATTTCCGCCCCAGTCGTTGTTATTGAGAATCTCCTGAGTCCAACAGTTGTTCCTCGTATATTCTCCTATTGCCGAACAATCGCTGCTCAGACCCTGCTCCCTTGCATCATCCAATTCCCACAGTAAATTCGAGAAAGACTCTTCATCTGAAACGAATACAATGCTTCCAGTAACTTCAAGCTCACCTACTCCGGAAGAGAAAGCAGTCCTGTCTTCTGAGGGAACTTCATCGAATACCTTGATTCCCGGGTAGTCAAACCTCATCATTAGCCTGAGGTCACCCGGGGCAGGATTCTCGGGGTTGGTTGCATCACCATCTCCTGCAATATCGATGAATGCCGAAGATGACGCCTTGCCCAATGTGAGTATAACTCTATGATTAGGTTGCTCGATGTCCTTCAGAATTGGTTCAAACTTCAGACCCGTAGGGGATTTGTACATTACAGGAAGCCTACAATCTTTCAATCCATCGGGATTCTCGATTTGGAAAGGAGTGCAGCCTTGCATCAGGGCCCCAGGCGACATTTTGTCTATATCTTGAGCTATTGGAGAAGCACTCCATACATTCTCCCAGTCAATAATTTGCTGACCGGAATCAGAGTACACCCAATGTTGCTTCTCATCCATCAGATCGTCATTGAAGAACGTCACACCGAACATATTTGCCAGCCTGTTTGCGTTGGTGTTGTCCGATGCAACAATTACCTTGCCACCCTTCTCAGTTACGAATTTGAAAATCTCATCTGCTTCAGTCTCATCAATTGGCTTCTCGGGGCCGATTATTGCTAGAAGGCTTCTATGTGGGTCCTTCCAGTCATTCACAAGCATTGGTGTTGACATGGTGTTGGCTACTAGGTAATCCTCCTCCACAAGTGAGTCTCTCATATCCGAGACTTGGAACAATTCCCTATCTTCGTAGGCCGAGTATGCAGTCTCCTTTCCCATAACAAAGAACATTGGCATTACTAACAGAAGCGAGGCAGTAATCACCAGAGAATAGAATACAGACTTGTTGAATCTAACCTCGCTATTTTTTTCCTCAGGCACCACACCCAACCCCTTTCCAGATGGGCCTAGGCCCATTCAGCAAATTCGCGAATAGCAAATCACGGTTATATGTTCCTGACCATAGCTCGTTTTCTGATGATCTGACACTATTCCAATGTCTCCCAATCGTGTATTTTCGACCTAGGGGATAGTATCGCAAGAATAAATGAAAAGCCAACGAACATAAATCCCGGTGCTGGCAGGTTGGACTGAATAGAATCTTCAATCGATTCAGACTCTTCATCATCATCACTGGAGGGGCTTCCAGTAGGCGGGGGTTCAACCGAAATCCTTGCTTCATCTGTTGAATATACACTTTTACCGTGATTCATAGCCATCTTCGAGTGAACTGTAACCGTAACATCGCAGTTCCTCCTCGGATGGCTTTCAGAGGCAGAAACCCTCAGATCTGCATCCTTTGATTTACCCAGACCGATGTTTCCGACCAACAGGGAATCGAGGCCATTGTCTGTCGTTAGCAGAGGGCAGTCATCATCTACTTCGATCTCGCCAACCCCATCTTCTGAATTGCCATTGTTCCTCACAATAACTGTCAGTATGGTATCTGTTCCGGCGTTTATTGGTCCGAACGGATCAGAAATGTCCACCGATAAATCATAGATAACAGGAATCTCAAGGTCACCCTCTCTGCTCTTAGAAGAGCCCAATGGATCGGGAACTCCCTGCCGAGCAATCACTGTCGCAGAAATAGAAATCTTCTCTGTTTTTCCAGCTTCAAAAGAAAAAACGTCAATCTCGCTAATCACTAACTCGAAAGTTTCGTTTGTTCCAGATTGAATAGTCTCACTTTCGGTGCCTTCGTGCTTTCCTGAAAATGGAATCTCGTACGAAAACTCAACCGTAATCTCGGTCACTCCCGAATTCTCAACAAAGAAGCCCACCTCGACTGAACCTTCTTCAGAAAGAAGGAAGGAGTTAGTCGAGTCTTCCTCGGGATAATTTATGCCCAACTCCCAAGAGTCCAACTCTTGAGCCTTTGATTGAGTGATGCCGAAAACTGAGAGCATCAATATCGTCCCAATCAGGATCGAAATCAACCTCATTTGACTAGCTCACCACTAGGTCCCTGCAAGCTCTCTTCGTTAAGACCTTCACCATCTTTCTTCGGTATGGGGGGGAGAACCACGTATTCTGAACTGGTTTCACAGCTTTTCGAATTGACTCTGCTAGCTCATCAACTGAGTCCTCGCCATTCCAATCTGATAGTGCATTCTCAGACTGCTCGATATGAAGGCTAGGGACTGACTCCAATCCAGTAGTAGCTACTCTCAAGTCGGCCGGCCTGCCATCTTGTCCACATTTCCAAAGCACGGCCACCCCAGCTTCAGGAAAGTCCCAAGAATCCCTTTGGCTAAGCTTCTGGTAGTCTCCACACCAATCTTCTGAGCCATCGGGTATTGTAACATGTGTAACCATCTCTCCTTCTTTGAGAACATTTCGAGTCATTCCATCAAGTTGGAAGAAGTCATTCAGAGGCATCGACCGATTTCCCCGTGGTGATGCTAGGTGAATCTCGGCATCTAGGCACAATAGCACAGGTGCCAAGTCAGCTTGGTAAGTTGCGACACACAGAGTATTCTGATTAGGAATGACCCTGCAATCTGCTTCTGTTCCACAATCACACTTGTGACACCAGTCAATAGACTCCCTCCAAGTCTCAGATTGGTTAATCCAGAAGCACCTGGTGTCTAGGCAAATGTTCCCCCCCACTGTGCCCGATCTTCTAATAAGTACGCTTGCAATGGACTTTGCAGCCTTTGCAAGTACTGGGTGTGTTGATTGATCTGAAGCTAACTTGTGTATCCTGACCATTGATCCAATGTGGTTTCCACTTAATTTAGTCAACTCTGAAATGGAAGAAAGTGAGATCACATTTCTTTTCACGTTAATATGCCATTTGTAGTTTGGAAGAAGATCAGTGCCACCAGCAACCCAGTCGAAGTCTTCTCCCGATTCAGATAATTCCGAAGAAATTTCCATGGCCTCATCCATGCTTCTGGGAGTATGGACTTGAAACGGGGGCATCTTCAGTTCAAATCCCCCCTGTGTCTTCTCTCAGTATGCTTCCAAGCACTTCCAGGAAGCCTAGGCGACTCAAGGTAATCCTCTCCGGGAACAACTCTAATCTCCCAATTTGGGTCTGCCTCATCCGGAGGTATTGTTGGATCTAGTCCGAAAAGTGCTCCATTATGATAATCCGAAATATCTTCGTCAAGTCTCCTTGACCTGTCTCTTTCTGAGTGCTCTTTTGCCCTCTCTTCCAGGGTATCTTGTAAATCGGAGTGATTCAGCCTAGGACATTCAAGATCTAGAGGGTCCGATACTCCCTCAGATCTACAGCGTTTCTCAATCATCTTGTGAACTCTCTCCGGAGTAATCGGTAACTCTGATGCTCTAACCCCAACTGCATCGTAAACAGCGTTACAAACAGCAGGTAGAATTGGCAATAGAGGGCCCTCGCCTGCTTCCTTTGCTCCGAAGGGCCCTTCTGGGTCGTTCGACTCGACAATTATGGGAATTACCTCCGGCATCTCGTGCACGCTCGGGATTTTGTAATCAAGAAGGCCTGGGTTCATTAGGTGACCATTTCTTCCATAGCGCATTTCCTCAGAGAGGACTTGCCCCATTCCCATGTGGCATGATCCAATTATCTGCCCCTTTACAGCAAGAGGATTTAGTGCCTTACCACAATCATGAGCCGCCCATACCCTATCCACTGCTACCTCACCAGTCTCTATATCCACAGTTACTTCTGCAACATATGCCGAGAATGAGTATGCCGGAGCAAGCCCCGCCGCAGCTCCCTTGTGGGTCTTTCCCATTGGTGGCGTCCTGTAAGCACCAGAGGAAACAAGTGCACCAATGTCCTCTTGTGCTTTGTGAAGCGCCTCCAAATATGATGCTCCTATGGAAGGGTCATCTTTCAGGAAAATTCTACGATCGCCTATCACTAAACCATCTCGTTCAGCACCTGTAATTTCGGAGGTAGCATCCAATAGGCTGTCTCTGATCTTCATTGCAGCAGAGATAGCGGCATTTGCATTCATGAAAGTAACTCTAGAAGAGTATGACCCGAGGTCAACAGGGGACGTGTCCGAATCTCTTGACCTAATCCTAATCATATCCATGGGGAGTCCTAGCACCTCGGCAACAGACTGAGCAACTACAGTGTCAGAACCTTGACCAATCTCTGCAGCCCCGGTGTGAACCGTAACCCCCCCATCCATGTCGACCTTCAGATGCACCGTAGCATGAGGAAACTTGTTCGGATCCCAGTGGATAGGTAGGCCACTCCCGGAAATGAAGAATCCGCATCCAACCCCAATTCCCTTTCCAAGAGGCAATTTTCTGAACTTCTCGCTCCATCCACTTTCTTCCTTGACCCTTTCAAGACATTCTCTCATTCCGATACTAGTGACCCTGAATCCAGTAATCGTAGCCGAATGAGGAGGCAGAATATTTGCAAGCCTCAGAGATATTGGATCGACCTCAAGCTTCTCCGACAAATCGTCTAATCCGACTTCTACCGCACATCTGGAATTTACTGCCCCATGCCCCCTCATGGCTCCGCTTGCTGGCTTGTTTGTCCAAACCCTAGCACCCGTGTAGTGGAAGGACCCAATTTCGTAAGGCGCTGTATGTAGAACTCCGTTGTAATATGTGGTTACATGGCCAAACGAAGCGAAAGCCCCCCCATCAATTAGGGCATCCGTCTCAATACTGCAAATTCTCCCTTCTGAATCCGCATGCAGATTCATCTCTATTCGCGAGGGATGACGTCCACGATTAACCCAGTATACCTCTTCTCTATCGAAAGTAATCCTTACCGGCCTTCCTGATTTTCTTGCTAATATTGCAGCACACATCTCATGGGGAAATGGATCAGATTTTCCTCCAAAACCCCCTCCAACGAATGTCCTGTGAACATTAATTTGATGCATGGGAATTTCAAGCACATCTGCTAATGCCCTGTGAACATAGTGGGGAACCTGCTGAGGGGTGTATAGTGTCAGTCTACCGCTAGGATCCCAGTGCGCAACTACGGCATGCGGTTCCGTGAATGCGTGATTCACGCCAGCGAAAATCCAATTCTGTTTGTGACTCGCAACAGAAGACTCAGTCATTCTAGAAACGTCACCAAATTCCTGGAAAACCCTTTTCTGGATGTTTGACTCTCCTATGTGGTAAATTCCCCTATCGTGAATAGGATTCTCACTGTCCTCTAGTCCCTCCCTCATGTCATGGATAGAATCGAGTATTTCGTATTCGACTTTAATCAGCCTCTCAGCCTCTCTTGCAGTAGCCTCATCCTCCGCAGCAATGCAGGCTACAAGATCCCCAGCATGCCTGACTTTGTCAACAGCCATTGCATGCTCATCCTTTGTTACTGGAAGCACTCCGAATTTGTTCTTAGCGTCCTGTCCCGTTGCTATTGCTACAACTCCTGGAAGTCTTATCGCCTCGGAGAAATCAACAGATAGAACTCTAGCATAATGGTGAGGAGAACGGACTATTCTCCCAACTAACTCACCTGGTATCCGAACGTCATCCCCATAGTGGGCCTGACCGGTAACCTTCCAACCACCGTCTACTAGTGCAGTAGGCTTGCCTATCACCTGCCCACTGACTAGATTATCATGCCTATGTGGTCCCCATGGTTGAGAAAGCTCCCCTCCTCGAGACTCCGGGATCAACATAGGATCAGCTGGCCTGGATAAGCCGTCTTTCCCTCCTGAACCCGGCTTTGAGAATGGCAATTTTCCTGGTTGTTGTTTGTAACCTACAATCTCTTTGCCCTCATCTTCAGACATTATCACGCATCCTCCATATATTTCGGGTGTGGGTCGCTCTTTGGCAGGGTGGAGTCTTCAATCGAGATTCCCGAAACTAGGATCTCTGATGCCTCCCTTACAGAATCAACAATTTGCTGGAATCCAGTACAACGGCACAGGTTACCTTCTATTGCAGATTTAATCTCTTCATCTGTGGGTCTCTGATTTTCCGAAAGAAGTGCTGAAATCACGACTAGGAAACCGGGGGTGCAGAAACCACATTGACTTCCTCCAAATTCCCTGAATGTCTGTTGAATTGGACTCAGATGATGCCCATCAGACAGACCTTCAACAGTAGTAATACTCGACCCTTCAACCTCAATTGCTAATGTCAGGCACGATAATCTTGGCTCACCGTCTACTAGTACGGAACAACAACCGCATGTCCCCATATCGCATCCTCTTTTTGTGCCAAGACTTCCTACCTGATCTCTAAGAACGTCAAGCAGAATTGAATTGGAATCAACAGAAAGAGAGGTCACAACACCATTGACAATTGAGCTCCATTCTACTTCATCAGGATGAGGTAGCATGGGTAGTCGGAACTGCACCATCAATCCGACCAATCGGAATCATCCTTTGAGTATTCGGTTCCTTGCTTAATTTCTAGAATTATCTCCAAAGGCCTTCTTTACTATCTCTGATTCGCCTCTCTTCAAGTGCTCCCCGATGGTGCTTCTAGCAATCCCAATTTCTTCTGCAAGTTGTTTTAACGTCACTCCTGAATCCTCTTCATAGTAGCCCCTTGTGACTGCAAGCTCGAGAACTTCTCTCTGTTTTGCAGTAAGGAAATCCAATTCAGACGAATCCTCTCCTTTGAATGTCTGAACACTGATGCTGTCAGGGGGCATAACTGTCCTAACCAAGTCCAAGAAACTTCGAACGGATTCAGAAAGTCCATAGATTCTGAATTCCAAGCCATTCTGGGAATCTATTCCATAAGGTGGGTAGACAAAGATGTTTGACAATTGAATTGCGGATATTGCTAGAGGGTGAGTGCATAGGATGCTAGCCAGGACTCCCCCCTCGTCCTCCTCATGCTTCTCTATAACTTCGAAACTACGTAATTCGGAGATCTCCGAGAGACTACGGCCAATTCTGAGTTTGACTTCCACCAACTGGGTTACGCCATCACTCTCAACTGAAAGATGCCCGAGAACCTCGATTCGTTCGCAAATTTCCATCAAAGTTTGGACTTCATCAATCCCACTGAGGGAAGAAACATTCCACCTCAATAGTACCTTTCTCATGACTTCCCGCAACGCTATAACGTATTCAATTCGCCGACATCATCCCCAGTATGCCTCTCGCATGTCCTGATTAATTTCCATGCATATCTCGACATCGAAAGGTCTAGCAGGCATATCGATAGTTCCATTGAGATGTTCGATTATCGGGAGCAAATTGCTTTCGTTTACAACCCCCCATCCTACTTGGGTACAGGGGGCCACCGGAGACACAGGCGTTGTTCCAGACAACGGGTCCCAAGTTGAGTAAGAGGGGTACCAAGCAGAGAGATTTAGTGCATCCCTTAGCTCATCGTTAGTCAAAGAGAAATTTGTTCCATTAACCAATAAACCAAGCCTTTCTTCAGGGTCAGCCCCAGAGGAAAAATCTCCGAACTCAGATCTCAGATGTACAATAACCTTGGAAAGCAATCCTGCAGTTCTCGGAGTTGCGAAAGATGTACCAGAAGTCTCGTGATAGCCATTAATGTCGTCATGATTAGGGAGTAACTGAGTCCAGTCTGCTGCCACATCCGGGTAAGATCCACTCATTGTTTCCTTCTGATCATCACCCTCTTCGGCGTATCCAGAAACGCCGATACTCCATGGAGGCCCCGCTGTCGAGTCCTGAACAGCCGGCGACGGCGAATTATCAGCCGCTCCAGTATGCAACTTCTTTTCCTGAAGCACAGCAACCTTTGTTGCATCCTCTATCCCTGGAACAGGAACTGAGAGTATTGGTCCAAAGCTTGTAGTGATTATATCTACCAGGGGTTGATTTGCAGCCGCAAGTACGGCAGCATCACTAAAACCCTCAACAAAGAAAATAACAGCTTCAGGATTGGCATTGAGCACCGATCCGGTTACTGCGGTTCCATGACCATCACTGGGATCATCCAGGATAGGAATGTCTGTATTATCTTCGGGAGTAGTGCCAATAATTCTTGAGCCCTTGAACCACACAATGTCTCCTGCAGAAATCAAGTCCCAACACCCTTCTTTGTCAGCTTCATATCTTTCCTCCCAACTCCCATTCTTTGATATCTCGCAGACTATATTCACCCCTAACTGGTCAAGGAGCCACTGAGGATAGGAGTCATTCATGGAAAAATGGTCATGGTAAACGTTGATTCCAGTATCGATTGGTGCTACTACGCTGAAAGAACCGAAACCCTCCTCGCTACCTTCTACCGTGCTCGGGATAACACCATCGCTCCCCAAGCATCCCACAAGGGAGGCACAAAGTAGCAAGAATGAAATCATTACAGAGGCGATTCTCACGTTCACCGGAATAAACAGTGGGTTTTCAGGCTTAGGAAGACCTGACCCCTCTTTCCAAGGAAAGAACCTCCGCACAAACAGCTACTGCAATCTCTTCTGGAGAATCAGCTCCAATATCTAATCCAATTGGACATCTAACAGAGTCAACCCGGGTTTCGGGAATTCCAGAGTTGATGGCCGCCTTCCTGAATGATGCCCACTTTGTCTTAGATCCGATAGCACCTATTCTTGGCCTGCTCAACTCATTCCTTATTTGCAAAAGTCCTATCATCATCTCTTCATCAATACTCCAATCGTGCCCAAGAAGTAGAACATCGGAGAATCTGGTCAATGACTCTCTGTCTTCATTAGTTAGAAAATCACTCACAGACCCAGAAAATACCTCATTTGAATCGGGAAACCTTTCTCTATTGCTGTATTCTTCTCGAACGTCAAAGACACTATGTCTCCACCCTAGTGAATCGCACACTACGCCTAGGGACTCCCCCACATGCCCACCTCCAGCAATCAAGATGTGTGGAACCGGGTCAATCACTTCCATGGAAACCGTAACCCTCCCGCCACAAAGACTGTCCAAGGCAGTCACTTCTTTTCCCTTCCCATCCTTGTGCAACATGAAGACTTCGATTTTCCCCCCCTCTTTTCGAGCGTAATCTTCTTCAGATAGCATTTCTCTTAGTGATAACTCCACTTTCAGCTCAAGTCCGGCCCCGCCAACTGTTCCAAAAGCATCCCCTCCGGAACTTACCGCCAACCTAGCTCCAGGCTTGCCAGGAACACTTCCCTGAGCTTCAATTACAGAAGCAATAGCTATCCTCTCACCCTTCTCTAAGCGACCAATAACCCACGATAGAACAGCAACGGTCACAGGCCCCAGACAAGGCACCTCTCCTTTGGAGTTGCGATGGGCTATCCAAGAGCAACGTCAAGCATCATCATTATGGTGAACCCAATCATGACCCCCATCGTTGCAATATCGCCGTTCTTCCCCCTATGGGCCTCAGGAACAAGCTCCTCCACCACGACAAATATCATTGCCCCTGCCGCAAATGCTAGTGCATATGGAAGAATTGGGGTCATTAGGATTATTGCAGCTGCCCCTATTACCGCAGCCACAGGTTCAACCATTGCTGATAGTTGGCCCCACCAAAAGCTCTCCTTCCTGCTTAGCCCCTCTCTCCTAAGGGGGACAGAGACGGCAGCACCCTCTGGGAAGTTCTGAATCCCAATCCCTAATGAAAGAGCAATCGCGGCCCCAAAGCCATCCCCATAAGCAGCAGCTCCGAAAGCAACCCCTACCGCAAGCCCTTCGGGAATGTTGTGGAGGGTGATGGCAGAAATCAGAAGCTTGCTCCGGTGCCAACTTGTCTTCACTCCCTCAACCTCCTCAGGAGGGGCCCCCGGGTGAAGATGGGGCAAGAAAGCATCAATGACACGCATACAGACTCCTCCCAAGATGAATCCAAATGCTGCTGGAATTACTTTCGCAAGACCGTCTCCCCCAGTCTGGTCTATTGCCGGGCCAAGCAGTCCAAAGCAACTAGCAGCAATCATCACTCCAGCGGCGAAACCAAGCATCCCGTCCAGTGCCTTCCTATTTACTTCAGTGAAAAAGAAAACAAGCCCAGCTCCTGCTGCAGTCATGAACCATGTGAATAATCCGGCAATCAATGCCTGCTCAATTGGACCAAAACCTTCTAGCCATCCAGCCGGATCCATGGCACTGGTCCTAAAATAATGATTTCAAACTATCTGTACTAGTACATGTCGTTTGCAAAACTCAGTAGCCCTAGCTCATCAACTTTCTCTGAAGGTGCAAGGAACGTCACGTGGACTACTCCAGGGGCCCTCCCTATCTCGATTGAACCGGTAATTGTGGCTCTATTGCGAATCTCGGGAACTGTGACGCCCAGTAGTTCTGCGGCCCTCTCCAGACCATTCTCTGTAGCCGCATTAAGATCGGGCCCAGATCCAACTATTGAAATTGGAACCGAATCTTCTACTCCAGACATCCCCCACTCCCTAGCCACTTCCTCAGCTAGAGACCTCTCCTCTTCTGTGACAGGTTTAGCAAGGAAAGGAAGGTCCTCTTCTACTGGGAAGATAATCGGGCCATCGATCTTCAATCCCTTTAGGACATGAACCTGCAGAGTGACTGTACCAGACACATCAGTGGTGTGACCCGCTATCTCTCCATCTCCTTGCATTGCATGCATGTCTCCCATGTATATTCCTCCACCCGGCACCTTTACTGGACAAATCAGGATTGATCCCGCCCTAACTGCATCTATGTCCATGTGCCCGTCTGTTCGATGACTGAGATCTTCCGCGTTGATTGACTGCGGATGCGGGGCGCCAACTAGGAATGTCCCGAAGTCCCCTGCGTTATGTGAGTCGGGCATAGCTATAGACGGACATGTACCCAACTGTCCCATGAATGGCCTAAGCCTAGCTACTAGTCCAACTAAGTGATTCGGGCAGAAAGTTAGGATGGAATGTTGTATAGCATTCTGAGGCATTGCTGCATACTTTTTTGCATCATGGGCAATCTTCTCAGAAGCCGCCTTGTCAACAGTAACTCCAAGACTCCTGTTGTTGTCAAATGCAATAGTGTATCCATTTGTGAATTTGAACGGGCTTGCAGGTTTTCCCGTAGACTTGAATTTTACAGCATCTTCTCCTATCCCTTCAACATAACTTTCAGGATTAAGCTCCTCATTGTCCGGGTCAAACTTTGCCACATATGGGTCTCCCATGTACAATCCATCTACCCAGTAGTCATTTCCCGAAGCAGTAGCAATTGAGGTGACTGAGATGTCCTTTATCCTAATTGCAATTGCATCCCCTACTTCTGCACCTTCAACTTCGACTGGAATAGTTACTTCGTGCCCACCTCTTAGTTCGGGGGTGATCATCGGACCCCAGCAACCTGGGGCAGTATTCGCTATAATGTGACCACCATCCCTAACCGGCCCCAGCATCGGCTTTTCGGGATCTAGTACGCCGTCCGTGAACTCATTAACATACACTGTTTCGCTTCCTTTGTTTTCGCTTGTCATTTTTTCATCTCCTTTTCACCCTCCTGCAGCGGGCATTAGGAGAGTAATCTCCTGCCCAGGGGGCACTTCTTCAGAAGAGCCTCTGTGGTTTCCTGAGGCAAATGGAATTGCCTCAGAAATTATTGTGGCTGACTCAGGAAATCGACTCCTAATCTCGTCCACAATGTCCTGAATCGTCGCTGGAACAATCACTTCTACGCTCAGTCTTGATGCCCCCAATTTTTCGGCAAGCTTCCCGTTAACTCGAACAGGGAAAGTGCCTGTGCCAGAGTGTGACATTGCAATCCCATGGGGCGGTCCGCAAATAAATCTCCCGCACAAATTACTAGAATTCCGAGGTTTCTAGAAATCTAGAATCTCATCTCTTCTAGTTTCTCGATATCTATTGGCATGTCAACGTTTAGATGCAAGAACAGGTCTTCTACTTCGATCTTCTTGGGGGTGACGATATCCCGTAGAGGTGTATCCTCACTAGCCGACCTAACCCTCTGAACATCCTCTGGTTTCAGCAATAGTGGATGACCCCCCTTACCATTCTGCATTGGACAACAAGAAACCTCTGAAGCAAGTAGCAGATCTAGAGTTGAGTCAGAAAAACCAGGCCTGTCAATGGGTACCACAAGCAATCTGAAATCAACATCTGAAACATTGTCTAGGGCTGAGATTCCAGCTTGTAGTGAGCCAGTTCTCCCTCTGCTTGGATCTGGATTCAAGACTACCTTGCAATCTATAGCTTCCCTGCAGACTTCTTCGAAAATCTCAGATTTAGTTACAATTATCGGACTAATGCCCCTCTTTGATATCCTCTTTGTCATCCAACAAATCAGAGTTTCAGAACCCATAGAAAGAAGCGCCTTTTCTTGACCCAGCCTCTCGCTAGAGCCAGCAGCTAGAATTACGCACTCTAGCTTCGTCTCAATCACTATCTAAACCCCCTAGATTTCCCATTACGGCCCTGCAATGAAAGGAAGTCCGCTGAGAAATCCCCCAAGGTATGCCATATACGATAGGTATGCTAGAATCATAAATGAACCAACGGACCTTGAGATTTCTTTTCCTGTGAGGAAAATTGCAACTACGAAACCAGATGTGGCAATTACTACAATGATGTCTCTATAGAACTCACTTGCAACGGGAATTCCTCCCCCGACAATACTAGCAATTCCAATGATTCCCATTATGTTCATGACATTTGATCCTAGCACATTGCCTACTGCAACTCCACCTTGACCCCTAATTCCGGCCACTACTGTGACTGCTAACTCTGGTAGAGAAGTCCCCAGTGCAACCACTGTCAACCCAATTACAGCCTCGGAGATTCCGAAGGTTTCCGCAATTCCCTTTGCTCCAGTAACAAGAAGCTCAGCTCCGAACCATATCATGACTCCGCCAGTTACGCACGCAATTATGGCAATAGGCATGTTTTTCGGAAGCCACGAATCTTCGAACTGGTATTCATCTTCGCTTGAGATTGCCATAGAGTATGTGTAGAAATAGTAGCCAGACAGCAAGGCAATCATCACTACTCCTCCAAATAATGGGACATTTCCGGCAATCACAAATCCTGTCATGAACACTGTTGCAACGATTACTGCAATTGAATCTCTAATCACTCCTTCACCGATTTGAGAGCTCGCACCCAGCAAGGCCGCGGAACCCAGTACTAACATCACATTGGCCACATTTGATCCCAAAACCCCTCCGATTGCGATATCCGGAGAGTCAGTGCTAATGGCCTCAATCGCAACTGCTAGCTCAGGTAATGAAGTCCCAACAGCTACAACTGTGAAACCTACGACTAATGGCGAAACGCTAAGATTCTGTGAAATCCTAGTAGCTCCTTGGACTAAACCCTCTCCTCCTCCCATAAGGAGAGCGAATCCCGCAAGCACGAACAGCGTATCGAGTAATGTCCCATCCATGTGACAATTGGCGAGACGAAGCACAAATTACTGTTGCCATCGTTTTACGATAATGCCTACCTTTGGCATGACCTCTCGATATGCCTCAGAATTAACCCAATGCTGGGAATGGTGTGATCTTCAAGGGTGGGTGAAAAGGGTACAGGGGTGTCCAATGCCCCTACAACAATTGGCGGGCTCTCCAACCTCCAGAAGCATTCCTCGACAATCCTGCTAGAAACGGTATGGCCGAAACCCCCAGTCCACTGCGACTCCTGAAGAACAATCAACCTCCCAGTTCTCATCACCGATTCAATGCATGTTTCATAATCAAAAGGAAGCAGAGTCCTTAGGTCAATTACCTCGACTTCAATGTTCTTCTTCGAGATTTCCTCAGCCGCATCCAGAGCTACATGCACCATTGCACCCCAAGTCACGATAGTCAGATTGGAACCTCCCCTCAGTACT
Source organism: Methanobacteriota archaeon (assembly GCA_002716085.1). Lineage (GTDB taxonomy): Archaea > Thermoplasmatota > Poseidoniia > Poseidoniales > Thalassarchaeaceae > UBA36. Next base: position 43,289 of record PAYZ01000001.1, read on the forward strand.
TTAGCAGACCCAATTGAACTATTTCCCTCGCTGACTCTTCTGAAAACGGATTCAGTATCCACAACTTGGTTAATCGACTTACCCCAACCAGTCATCCCCCCCCTTAGGCCATAAAGTCCAATATGCTCTAGGAAAACTACAGGATCAGGGAGGTGATGCGACTCAATAAGTAAGTCAAACGCATCTTGTGGGGTGCTAGGTGCAACAAGGACTAACCCGGGATCGTTGGTAAGCCATGACTCAATCATGTTTGCATGGTAGGGCCCGCTTCTAGTTTTTCCACCCAGTGGAATCCTAACCGTCAGAGGAACTTCTGCACCCCACCTCCATCTTAGTTGAGCTGCGTTATTTACCAGTGGATTCATCGCTAGAGCCGCAAAACCACCAAATTGTATTTCTGCCATTGGACGCATACCCCCCAATGCAGCTCCAGTAGCTGAATGAATGATTATTGCTTCAGAAAGAGGCATATCAAGCAATAATTCTTGATGGCCTTTTGACCTAAGAGGAAGATTCATTCCGAACGCACCAGCTACTTCCATATCTTCACCCATGAATACTATCTCGTTACCGAATTTTTCTGCAAGCGAAGTCATTGCATTTTGAATAGCTCTGCTATATGTCCAAGAATTCGCAGAATCAGAAAACTCGATTGAGCATTCCCCAGGAAGTAGGGCTGACTCTTCTTGAGTAGAGCCCCCCCCAATTCTCTCAATTTGGTGTTCATGGCTCGAAGCGTCATTTAGTGACGTAACTCCCCTGATTACTGAGTTTCCTTCTGGCCAATCCATCTCTTCCAATTCAACTCTGGAAGAATTTACGTAATCCTGCTCTTCTTTCAGAATCTCTTCAAGAAAAATCTCACTTATGCCCATCTCTATCAGAAAACTAGCATGATTGGGAACCGGATCTTTTTCAGACCAATAAGAGAGTAAATCTCTGTTAACGTAACCAGGTGGGTTTCCGCTTGCAGATCCCAGGTAAAGGTCGTCATGGTGATGGGCATGTCCGCACCCCCTCATAGTCTCAACATGAATCAATGTCGCTCCACCGCCAGCAGAGGAAAACTCCTTCGCTACAGCTGTAGAAGCATAGAATAATGCAGGATCAGAACCATCAATTGTCCAAGAAGGAATCCCCATGGAATGTCCCTTATCTCCAAAGGTTTCTGCCCCAGATTGGACAGCCGCATTAGTGTCGAGTGCAATTTGGTTGTTCTGAATCATGAAGCAGATTGGCAATCCACGAACCCCGGCGAAATTCATAGCTTCCCAGAATTCTCCACTGCTGCTACATCCTTCACCGACAGGCGCTAAGTGGAACCGATTGATCCCTAGTAGTTTTGCAGCAAGAGCGATACCCGTTGAAGTTGCACTTGCTATCGGAAGAGGTGCTGTTGGAGGGAGTATGCCCTTCTCCCAGTTTCCTATATGCAGGTCTCTTCCCCCGCTACCTTTGTTTCCACCGTCCATGTACGAACGAGATTTACCCATTTGTGCAGAAAGAACCTCTATGGGGGTTTGACCCATCGCCAAAGCTAGGCCAACATCCCTAATCATCGGTGCAACAATATCCGCAAGATGACTCTTCTCTTTGGGTAAATCCACTGCCCTATCCATCGCAGAAGCACATGCTACAACTCCTTCTTGCCATGTGGATCTGAAGCCCTTACCCCCGAATACTCCACCATCTAGGGTGGGAAGTCCGTAAGTGAAGAGTTCCTTCAATTGGTCATCTACTAGTCTTGTTCTAATCATCCATCTCTGCCACTCTGTTCTCATTTCCAAAGATACTGAAGAATAATGAGCAATTCTTCTCATGCAAAGTGAAATGTCAATCAGAAATCTTGCAAACCTCCTGTTTAGGTACAGGCCTCCCTTCCTCCGAGGGATTATCTCTGATTCCTCTATTCCGTTTAGGCCGGGATCTAGGAGCCTTTCCTCCAGTCTAACTTCAAGATCAGAAACAAATAGCTCTGAGAACCTGTGAAAATCTCCCCCATCCATATTTTTTGTTCTAATTTGAGAATCTAAGCACTCGGAAACCAACTCTAGATGGCCATCATGCCTTTCTGCAACAAACCGAATGACCTCCTTTCTAACGAGATCTGACTTTATTTTTACAGGGAAGTCAAGGGGATCTTCAGGTTTCCACCCCGCGCCCCAAATTTCCGATAATTCTGAAGCTAATGCTTGTTTAATGCCCGAATCCCCTTCTGTCTCCCTTTGAGAGCCATTCTCAGCATGGTTTCTCCTCGAAGCCTCATTCTCTAGATCAGTTTGAGTGTATTTTGGATCCCTCTCCCATATCTCGACAGACCTCAATCGCCCCTTCCCAGTATTTGATCGATCGATCGTAGCCCTAATCCGCTTTCCACAATTGTCGCATCTTCTATCCAAACTGTTCGAATCCCGACTCCTCGTCTTCCAAGTTTGATAATGGCTGCAATCCGAACACTTCCAAATCCCACTTCTCCCTCTTCCCATATCCTCGCCAATCGATCTAGTAATACAAATATTCGCTCTATTGAAGTAAATATTACCATATTTATGAAGAATTATGGTATTTTATTGATAAATAAATCATAATTTTCAATTATTACCACAATAAAAAGAAGTATTGGTTTAAAGATAACCATAATTAATAAGAAATAATGAAAAAAATAGTAATAATCTAATTAATACCATAATAAAAAGTAACATTAAGGGCAATAATACCATATTAATATTTAATTATTGTAGAATCAATCATGTCCGACCATCGATGGATTCCACCAGACAGATTGAAGATTCTCCCCGAAGACCAGCCAGATTCTGAGATGAATCTAGCTACGGCAGCAGATCTCTGGCCAACCCTGCAGTATACCACAATGTCCCTATCTCTGGGCAACTCTTCCAATCTTTCAGGAATTTCCAAATGCATGATTCTAACATCCGTCCCCGAAATGGAAGCAATTCTCTGTTCATCCTCTCGTCTGACGTCTAGGAGAAATGGTTTCCATCCCCCATCCTTCCTCTCAACAAAGTCTACAGCCTCCATTTCGGAGAATCCTTGAACTTCAGATTCTCCGAGGCTGGTAACTATCTCCCTATCGGGATTCTTTGAGAATGAAAGAAGCTTTGACTCCATTGAAAGGGCGTCAATAGTCAAAAGCTTGCCACTAAGATTGTCCCCAACGCCAATTATCGCTTTGATTGCTTCAGTAGCTTGAATGGTTCCAATAATTCCCGGAAGAACCCCTAGGACTCCAGCCTCCGAGCAGTTTGGAGCTAACTCTGGAGGGGGCGGGGTTGGAAACAAGTCTCTGTAGTTGGGACCGCCAGGCAGGTTGAACGTGGAAACCTGCCCCTCGAATCTGTGAATGCTTCCAAAAACCCAAGGCTTACCAACCATTTCACAGGTATCGCCAATTAGGTACCTAGACTCGAAGTTGTCAGTCCCATCAACAATTATGTCGAAATCACTCAGAATTTCGATAGAATTGGATGGAACTAATTTCTCGTTTATCGAAACTACATCTATGTCTCCATTAAGTCCACTGATCCATTTAGATGCAGACTTAACCTTTGGCTTCCCAATCGATGAATTGCTGTGAATGATCTGCCTCTGCAAGTTAGATGAACTGACCAAGTCATTGTCAATGATTCCTATTCTTCCAATACCAGCAGCTGCAAGATACATCAGTGCTGGAGACCCCAAGCCTCCAGCTCCGACAACAATTACAGATGAATCCAGCATCAATTTCTGACCATCTAATCCGACCCCGGGCAACACCAAATGCCTGGAGTATCGACTCATCTGGTCAGCGCTCAGCCCTTCGGCCATATCTACCGAGAGAGGCGCCCAGTGATGTTTTCTTCGGTCATCAATTCTGATCTTCCAACCATCTTTCGGCATCTATTGCAGCCTGACACCCCATGCCCGCAGCAGTAATTGCCTGCCTATACCTTTTGTCGACTACGTCTCCAGCAGCAAAGATTCCTGGAACACTAGTCATCGTATTCTCTTTGTGAACTAGGTATCCATCCGAATCGGTTTCCAATTGACCATCTAAGAATCCAGTAATTGGCTTGTGACCAATAGCAATGAATGCACCAGTACAATTGATTAACTCCTCAGAACCATCGCGTGGGTCTTCCAACAGGGCCCCTGAAAGGCCACTATCATCGGCAACCCATTCTCTCACTTGTCGAAAAGTCTTGATTTCTATCTTGGGATGGTTAAGGGCCCTCTCATACATTACCTTGGACGCCTTGAAAACCTCTCTCCTGTGAATTATCGTTACCTTGCTAGCGAACCTGGTCAGGAATGTGGCTTCTTCCATAGCCGAATCGCCCCCTCCTACTACGATGATCTCTTCGTCCCTGAAAAATGCGCCATCACATGTTGCACATGTGGAAATTCCCCTGCCTTTCTGGTCTTCTTCCCCTTTTGCCCCTAGCCAGATTGCCTCAGCACCTGTACAGATGATTAGAGACTCTGCACTGAACTCTTGCCCTTCGACCCACACCCTGAAAGGTCGTTTGGAAACATCCACTCTCTCAACATTCTTATCTTGCACTTCCAAGCCAAATCTCTCAGCTTGCTCCCTCATGTCGACCATCATTTCTGGCCCCCCAATTCCTTGGGGATATCCTGGGAAATTCTCAACATCAGAAGTGAGCATAAGTTGCCCCCCAGACATGTAACCTGCAAACATCAGAGGATTCAACAATGCCCTTGCAGTGTAAAGGCCTGCAGTGTATCCTGCTGGGCCCGAACCGATGATGATCACGCCCCTGCTCTGGCCTCCCATATGGTAGACCACGCACGAGACATCCCTTGAATCTTGACAGTATTATTTTTCGATTTGAGCTTCCAGAATCTAAATGGACAAGGGTAATATACTCTCCTGTAGGTTCGTATCTCATGCCAAAATACATGTATTCTGGAAACTACAATCAGAAGGGAGTTGCGGGACTCCTGAAGGACGGAGGAAGGGCTCGCCATGCCGAAGCAAAGAGGATTGCCGAAGAAATTGGTGGTACTCTAGAAGCTTACTATTGGGCATATGGGTCAACGGATTTCTTTATGATAATGGACGTCCCGTCTGAGTCTCTGGCAATCAAGCTCTCCCTGAGAGTCGGGGCATCCGGAGTTTTCAGTGGAAACCTCACACCTCTAATCTCCGTCGAGCAAATGGAAGAAGCGATCACAGCAGAGCTTCCTGAAATGACGCTTCCCGGGGAGTGAAGCCGCTAACCAGACATAGCTACAACTGCCCCAACAGCTGATCGAGCATGGGGCTCTAGCCTTGGTCCCACGTGTTCAGGTTCAGCACCAGGGCCAATAATCCCTAGTCCAATTGGTTTGTTGTGCTTTATTTGGAGCTCAATTATCGCCTTAGTTACTGATTGACCCATCACAAGTCCATGATCGGTCTCCCCTTTCTCAATTATCCCTAAAACTACAGCCCCTTGAATATCCCCTCTATCAAGCATCCTCTCCAGGGCTAGAGGAGCTTCCATCGATCCGGGGACCCAAGATACTTCGATGACATCCCAGTTATTAGAGGAAGCCTCGTCTTTTGCGAACTCAAGCATCCTCTCTACATGCTCTTTGTGAAAGGACCCACAAACAACTCCCAGGTTCACTCCCTTACCTCCATCCTAAGCATGGTCTCGACCACTGCTTGCGTCCTTGAGTCTATTTCCAGGTTCACCTTATCTCCCTCTACCTTACTCCCAATTGTAGTTGCTCTGATAGTCTCGGGTATGATATGCAGCGCAAACCGGTCTTCTAGTACCTTACCTATAGTTAGTGACATTCCATCCACCGCAATGTATCCTTTTTCCATTATGAATTGACGAATGTCAGACGGACTCTCAACTTGCATATCCAATCCACCTCCTCGCCCTTTGATTGAGACTATCTTAGCTGTGGTCATCACGTGTCCTGACAAAATATGCCCTCCTAGTTCGTCTCCAACTTTCAAAGACCTCTCGATATTGACTAGGCTCCCCCGAACAAGATCCCCCAAGGTCGTCCTATCAGTTGTCTCACCTATCGCCTCGAAACTTACTATATCCCCATCAATGGAAACTACGGTCATGCATACGCCATCTAGTGCGACACTAGCTCCTATCTCTAATCCCTCGGAGTAATTTCTAAGATCAATAGAAATCCTCCGGAAACTCTCCTCTTCGGATACTCCCACTACAGCAGCAGTACCTAATACAATTCCAGTGAACATTCTAGTCCTCCTCGTATGGGCCTCCCTCGGAACTTGGCCAAAGATCCAGAATTCTAGCAATGATCTTCCTCGTTCCATCGAGGTCATCGGATAAACCCTCAACTCTGGTGACCTCTACGTCTCCGAAACCGTGTTTTTCTAACCCCTTTCGAATGGAATCGATGGAGTGCTTCTGATCATATCCTAGTGCAATTATATCCGGCTCAACAGTCTTCAGAACTTCAAAAATTGGTATTCCCGGTGGATTTCCTACAATAGCAACGTCAACCGGTTTTAACCCCTCTACCATTCTCTTCCTAAGATCTTGGCCGGTAACTGGCTCGTGCTTCTGTTTTCTCACTGTCTCGTCGTGTGCTATTACCACCACAAGCTCGTCACCTAGGGACTTCGCCTGCTCAACGTAGTGCAAGTGACCTGCATGCAGGAGATCGAAGATACCTACTGCCATCACTCTCGCCATGCATTCAGTCCCCGAACAGTCCTCGCCTAATCCTTTTCATCGAAAGCTGCTGAAATTTCATCTCCCGTTATCATGGGGATTCGATTGAGTTTTGCATAATTTATGGCATTGTTCAGTGATAAGGCCCCATCTCCATCTGGCTCTAGCATCTCTGCCCCTATCGTGCAGGGAACCACTCCTGCTAATCTGGCAATGGCAACTGCAAGCTCAGTATGCCCTTGTCTGGAAATGAGCCCCCCGGGCGACTCCCTGCATACTGGGATATGACCAGGAGTCCTAAATTCAGAACCTAATGCAGAGATCGCCTCCGATTTAGAAAGATCCGCGCTCAGAACTTCGCCAGCCAACTCGCCGAATCTCCTAGTTGTCAGAGCTCTGTCGTTATCTGTTATTCCTGTGTAGGTTTCCCTATGATTCAGTGAAAGAGTGAATGCGGATCTTGTGTCATATTGCAAGTCATTTGTAGCGAGATGTCCAAGCACAGGATTTCCCTTAACAAGATCTTCATTTGAATGCAGATCTTGCAGCCATGGGAGGCCGAATATTTCTCCTACTTCGTCTCCAATGGCTAGGAATAGCAGGCCACCACAATCTTTCCTTAGCTTCCTAATTACCTCCGGCGTAGCCGAAGTAGCAGGCCAAAGTAGGTCAGTCTCACCTTCTCGAAAGGCAGAATCGAAAATCATTACCGGCCTACCCGATCCAAATGCTTCCACCGCTTCTCCGACGCCACTGACCATGTCCGGCGGAGGGGGCATAGATACCCGATAGTTTCGGTCTAGAAAAAATCATGTCCCGAGGTAGCTCGCGAAACTCATGACTGCAAAGATCGAAGCATCTGCGCCCCTCCGTGTTGATCTGGCTGGAGGCTGGACCGATGTCGGCCCATACCCGACCGATTTTGGCGGAGAAGTTGTGAACTTTGCAATCAATCTAAGAGTAATAGCCAAAATCATGGATGGACATATAGAAGATGGAATAGAATATGAGTTCCCAGCTCCCAGGGGGTCTGGTCTTGGAACTAGCTCAGCAATGAACGTCGCTTCAGCTGCACTAATGCATCCTGAAGAAGCTGGAAAACCAGAGGCTCTGGCCGAAAGGGCATTTCTAACCGAGTCACTAGAGGGGAACCTATGTGGAAGGCAGGACCAATGGGCTTCTGCATTTGGCGGCTTCAATCACTTACTTTTCATTGGCAACTCAGTAGAGATGATGCCTTTCGAACCCATGAATTCTGCAAAGAATTGGCTAAAGAGGCACCTCATCATTGCCTTCTCAGGGGAAAGCAGAAGGTCGGGGGAAATGCAGGAACTAGTCTGGGGAAGATACTCGGATGGCGATATGGGAGTTATTGAAGGACTGAATATAATTAGGGGCTCTGCAAGAGAAATGGCCAGCGGTCTTCAGAAGGATAGACGTGATCTAGTGGTAAAATCACTAAGGAATGTGTGCGAGGGAGTAGATTTGATAGACAAATCAATCCATGAACCCTTCAGAGAGGCTCTGGATCCTCTTGTGTCAAATGGAACAGTTGCAGCATGGAAGGCTCTAGGTGCAGGAGGCGGTGGTTGCGTGGCAATCTTGTGTTCTCAGAATGGATTAGGTGAACTTAAACATGCTATTGAAGCGTTTGACTGGGACATTATTGAATGGGATTACGAGGACCAAGGAGTCCAATTATCTGGTTGAACCCATAGTCCGAATGCTCAAACATGACCTTTCACTCGGAGGTGACATGGGTTCACGCCGTGCGATGTTAGCATCCCTAGCAATGCTGGTAATAGTCGCACCTCTGGGATCATCTTCGATATACCAACAGCAAGACAGGATTGGAGGGTTAGACGCTGAAGGAAACTGGTCTCCAAGTGTGGAGTCGGAGATCCACAGGGACTGGTGGACTGAGTGGAGTAGGGACAAGGACTCTAACTCAGTAGACGATCGCTTAGAGTGGCTGATTGAACAGCCCGAGGAAACCCAGAGGGAGTGGTGGAAGCGCGCTCCAGAGGGTAGCGCGAGGATTTTCATCGACTACGACCACCATCCTACCGATGCAGATATTTCCGCCCTTGAGTCAATGGGAGTTGAAGTTACATTCAGATTCAGATACCTGGACACAGTATCGGCCACTGCCCCTCTTGACTCAATAACAAGTGAATCGGGAATCAGATCCCTCCCAGGAGTGGTCATGCTGGAGGATCTAGGTCTAGCAGAAACAAACATGCATGAGGCAGTTCCCAACATGGGCGTAGACTCCGTTTGGCAAGATCTCGGGCTAGATGGCACGGGTTCTGTTATTGCGATTCTAGATACTGGGATTCGGGGAGATCACGAGGGCCTAAACGACATGGATGACGACCCATTCACATGTATTGATGACCCTCCGGAGCCTGATCCGCTCGATCCAGATCCAGACCCAATACCATCCGATTGTGATCCAAAGGTTATTGCTTTCTTTGATGCCGTATTCACGGACGAGGAACAGGATCCTTCTACATCTTATGACTCGGGAACTCACGGTACCCACGTAGCCGGGATTGCTGCTGGATCGGGTGGAGGGCAAAATGACCCTAGCACCGGTCTGAGGTACGTTGGAGCTGCTCCGGGGGCATTTCTGATTAACATCTTAGGTTGCTGCGACGGCGACATTGAGGACGTAATGCAAGGTGCTCAGTGGGCCATAGACAACAAAGAAAAGTACGGTATCGACATTGTAACATCCTCTCTCGGCGAGCAGCAGTTTGAGGTACATCTAGACAATGACGGAAGCTCAGCTTGGAGTCGCCAGATGGACATGGTGGTCGAGGCTGGAATCATCACAACCCTGTCAGCAGGAAACGAATTCGGCGGTGCCACCCTAGCCGGGTGCAATACAATCGACAGCCCAGGGGATGCGCAACTTCCTGTAACAGTGGCAAGCTTGGACAAGAATCTGGGCCTAGCCATATACAGCAGTAGGGGTTACACTTCAGACTTCAGGGTGAAACCAGACGTAGCAACCATAGGTTCTGACATTATGGCCCCCGATGCCGCAACCCAGGACGGTTACACCAGCAAGTCTGGCACAAGTATGGCAACCCCGCTAATGGCAGGAATAGCAGCTCTGATGGTTCAGGCAAATCCCGATCTCACCCCAACAGAGTTCAAGGACATAATTTCGGCCCACTCGATAGAAAGAGAAATTCAGCTTCTGAACGATCCCGGTTTCAACGACTGCAGCCTGCTTGAAACCCGTCCCGACAACGAGTTCGGCTTCGGTCAGGCCGATCCAATTGCTTTCGTCGAGGCAGCTGGGAGCATAGATCGCTCCCTAAACGTATCAATGGAAGTCTCGACACTCCAAGAAATTAGCAATGAGAGCTATGTTTCAGGGACGTCTTCCGGAGCTGCGCCTGGTTCCGGAGTAGTTGAAGTTAAGGTTGGAGGCGGATCTTGGTCAGGTGCCGCGGATCTCTCCAAGGAGGGAGACTGGTCCACATGGAGGATAAAACTCGACCCACACGACAGGTCAGGAAATTCAACAATCTACGCAAGGCTGGCAGTTTCGGAGGACAGCGTCTCTCCCGTAGACGCCCGTAGGGTAATCCTAATCGACGTACAGTCATCAGGACTTTCCTCGGCATCAGACATAATTAGCATCGGTCCAGTCATCTTCTTCGTCCCCTTCATTTTGGCTATAGCACTGGTATCTTTCATAGCCAGAAGGGAAGGCTGGGATCTAAGAAAGAAACCAGAATCAGCCAAGGAGCAAACCTTGGAAGATGGAGAAGTAATAGATGCAATAGTGGAAGAACAACAGGCTCCATTATTCCAAAGAATCTCTAATAGCGTCATTGAATTGAGAAGCGGAGGTGCAATCACCGAGAATAGGGCGAAGAAGGTTATAACCTTGTGCCTACTTTACTTTGCTCAAGGTCTCCCCTCGGGATTCGCAGGAGTCACATTCGCTGCTTACTTGGTCGCTAACGGGGTTTCTGTTGCAGAGATCGCTATCCTATTCGCCACTGTTTCCCTTCCTTGGACATTTAAGTGGATTTGGGGGCCTATTGTCGACTCTGTATTCATTGAGAAATACGGCCCCAGGAGGCAATGGATTCTTTTCGCCCAGACAGGGATGGCCCTGACTCTCGGGTCACTACTCTTGGTCCCCGATCTCAACGGCCAGATTAACCTAGTAGCAAGGATTCTCTTTGTTCACAACATCTTTTCTTCTCTACAGGACGTAGCAACGGACGCTCTGGCAGTTGAGGTTCTAGAGCCCGATGAGGTAGCCAAGGTAAACGGGCTGATGTTCGCAGCAAAGAGGGTGGGCATTATCATGGGAGGCGCTGTACTGGGCATATTAATCTCTAAGATTGGCATTTCTGGAGTCATTACCGCACAATTGGTAATGCTGCTGTTAATCATCACTCTGCCCCTAACTATGGTCGAGAAGCCAGGAGTCCAACTATTCCCATGGTCAAAGGGACAGGTGGTAGAAGAATCCTCAGGAAGCGAGTCAGATCAGGAAGACGAATCGGATCTGGACGATTCTGAGACTTCTCCTTGGGAGGACGAGGCCGACTTCCGTGTAGCTAGGTTAGTAGGCCACAGCGTCGCAGATGAACGGGTTACTCCTGCCACTTTCTTTGCTATAATTGGACTTTCGATATGGCTATTCGGTTTCGCGATAGATGTCTTCACCATAGATTGGTCCTTCGGAAAGTCACTTAGGCAAGGAGAAGGCTTCTGGCTAGGAACCAATTCCATTAGCGGAATGCTAATTCTACTTTCAATCGCGTTGTTCGGAATTTCAAAACTCTCGGAGAGCAAACAACCTTTGCTTGTCAACCCATTCTCGCCCATACCAGAGGCGAGCAGGAATACGGTAGCCAAGACCTCCTTCTATCTTACTAAGGCATTCTCAATCAGATCCTCATTCCTATTGGTAATTGCAGGCCTGTTAGGAGAGCTGTACTACTTCACCAGCCCGATATACGTTGACATTTTCATCAACGAAGCCGGATGGTCTCAGGAGAAGTACAATGGGGTAGTTGGCGGTGTAGCAATGTTGAGTGCAGTATTCGGGCAGATTGTAGGAGGTATTCTTGGGGACCGGTTCGGAATCCGCAGAGTAGCGATGGTCTCATTCATCACACTGGCATTCGCGAATGCAACCTTCGCGTTCCTACAACCATTCTGGATGAGCACATTTGTTATGACGACTTTCCTTGTAGGCCAGTACTTCGTTGCCGGAATCTCGTTAATATGCCTGATTTCTATGTGCATGAGGCTCACTTGGAGCAAGGTAGGCGGCACCCAGTTTACAGCATACATGTCAATATTGAACACTTCAGCTGTTTTCGCATACACTCTAACTGAGAGGATGATTTCAATCTTCGATTACACAACTGCAATTTACATTGGTGCAGCACTCACCATGGTCACCACATTCTTCCTAGCATTCATTGACGAGAATGAGACCGATAGGGTCCTCGAAAGTAGGGAGAGTGGATCCGACGAGCCCGACGACCTAGGCGAGTCACCTTGGTGGGATGAGGAGGGGGGCGGGAAGCCTGTCGCGGCTACTTGAGCTCATAGAAGGAACCCAGACGGACTTCTTGGTCTTCACTCAGACCATCTGTCCATACTGCACTCGGGCATTCAGGACTCTCGAGGCAAAGGGACAAACATTTTCTGAGGTCAACTTCGATAATTACGATGGGCTAAGGCAAGAGGTGGTTAGTGAGACAGGCCATAGGACAGTTCCAGTGGTATTCGATCTTAGGGGGGAGGAGCCTATTTTCGTTGGCGGTTCTGACCATTTGATGGAATATCTCTAGAGCCCCCATGACTCAGTTATTCCACCGGCAATCCTGACTCTCAGATATGTCGACCCACCTGTGAAGGTGGCGGTGAACGTATATTCGCCAGAGGGGTAAGGAATTGTTCCCAGCGTACCCATTTCGCTAGCACCCGGACCCCAGAATCTTTCTAATACCGAAACAGACATGTGGTCTCTAAGAGTCATAGTGATGGAAGACCCCGTTCCACTTTCTGCATCAAGGAAGTAGATCATTTCGTCCCATTCTCCATCGGTGGGATGGTCGTTTACCAGGAAAGTATCTCTCAACTCAGCATCAGTCCCTGTATCTTCCCAGATATCGCTGAAAAGATCCCCCCCTCTTACGAAGTATACATCTCCAGAATGCCCAGTACCTGAATCTGACAGCATCATTCTTAGTTGCTCTAGCCCCGTGCCATCCTTCCAAATAAATGAGGAGAAAAAGCCCCTTTCATGGTTGAATACATAGTCTAACCTCGACCCATCTGATGATGATGCCATAATAATCGCCGTCTCACCAGATATATCTGAGACTGTAGCCTGCCATTCTATCGAGAAAAGGGTGAAGGACCACTCACGGCCATCTTGAAGAGGAAAGCTCAGAACCGGCTGGGCCACCCCATTCTCAAAAGTACCCAGCTCAGAATGAGTAATCCGGCCAAGGAAAGGGTTGTGGTTTAGAACCGCATGCCGCCGAGCTTCGGTAATGCTTGAGATTGCCAACATGTAGGCAGTCCCGTCTTCTTCGCTTGTGCTGGCCACGACCAACTTTGCGGTGTCATCACTATAGTCTGGCGTGGAGAATGTGTATAGCCACCAGTCTCCTATTTCCCATTCTGGTACTTCCAAACCGTCCGAGGATTCACTGGATTTGCCATTTTCTGAATCCATGCAACCTGATAGAGAAGAAGCAAGTAAAATGACGGTTAATCCAATCACTCGGCTTTGGCCCATACCATCGCCAGTGACAGGTCCATCAAGAGGGTGACGATTATCAGTTCTCTCAGAATAATCCGCTAGAAGCCCCAACTACTGCAACTATCGACATCAGCTTGATGAGGATGTTCAAGGAGGGTCCGCTGGTATCTTTGAAAGGATCCCCAATGGTGTCGCCAATCACAGCGGCGTCATGGGAAGTATCGCCCTTCTCCGCTCCTTCGATGTGGCCTTGCTCAATTGCCTTCTTTGCGTTGTCCCATGCTCCACCGGCATTAGCCATAAACAGGGCCATGAGAACTCCAGAAACTAGCGATCCCGCAAGCAGCCCTCCCAGAGCCTCGGCACCTATTGCCATTCCAACGACGATTGGAGCGGATACTGCTAGGAAACCCGGCAGCATCATCTCTCTAAGGGCGGCCTGTGTTGAAATCTCCACACACCTCTGACTGTCCGGCTTCACACCTTCTCGACCTTCCAGAAGGCCGTCAATCTCCGCGAATTGCCTTCTAATTTCAACTACCATATCGTTAGCCGCCTTTCCAACGGAGGTCATTGTCATGGCCGCTACAACAAAGGGAAGAGAGCCCCCTATGAGGAGGCCAATTACAACCTCAGGTTCGGTAAGGGCAAGGTCTTCAGACTCTAAACCGGCAGCGGTTCCGAAAGCCGCGAATAGTGCAAGTGCTGTTAGGGCTGCACTACCTATGGCAAAACCCTTTCCAATCGCAGCGGTGGTGTTTCCAATCGAATCAAGGCCATCGGTAATTTCTCTTACTTCTGGGCCAAGCTCACTCATCTCTGCAATTCCCCCTGCATTGTCTGCTACTGGCCCATATGCGTCTACAGTCATCGTTACTCCGACTGTGGCCAGCATCCCCATTGCCGCCATTGCAATTCCATATAGGCCGTGATCCGTCGATGCGCCAGATGTTTCCATCATCGCCCAGTTCGCCGAATAAATCCCACCTGCAATTAGTAGGATTGGTAGGAATGTAGACATCATCCCCACTGATAGGCCGGCTATTGCATTCGTCGCCGGGCCAGTCTTTGACATCTCCCCAATATGGGGGATGGCCTTTACCTTGAAGAAGAAGACATCATCTATTCCGGTATAGTACTCTGTTACAAGTCCAATTAGAATCCCAACCAAAGATCCAGCAATTACCGCCATCATTGGTTCTGTTCCAGTCTCTAGCCCGAAGAAATCAATTCCGAACCATCCTCCTAGCCAGAATAGCCCAGCTCCGATGAATGTTGTATTTCTCAGAGCAGCAGCTGGATCCCCTCCCTTCAAAACCGACATGCTGAACACGCCAACAATCGAAGCAATGTAACCCACTAAGCCCAGCATAATGGGTAGGACAACGTAATCAGTACCCATGTTAGAAGCCTGCGCAATCACCATTGCAGCGATAATCGAACCCACGAATGATTCGAAGATGTCTGCCCCCATTCCTGCAACATCCCCTACGTTATCGCCGACATTGTCGGCTATGACTCCAGGGTTCNGAGGGTCGTCTTCAGGAATTCCAGCCTCGACCTTTCCAACTAGGTCAGCCCCCACGTCTGCTGCCTTGGTGTATATTCCGCCCCCCACTCTTGCGAATAGTGCTATTGAAGAGGCCCCCATCCCAAAGCCTGCGATATTCTGGACTTCTTCTCCAGTTCCAAGCCAATATGCCATTAATGAGATTCCTAGTAGACCAAGTCCACCAACCGAGAGCCCCATTACTGCACCCCCGTTGAAAGAAACCTCCAGAGCAGCTGGTTGGCCGCCATTTGATGCTGCCATGGCTGTNCTGCCATTTGCACTGGTAGCCGCCCTCATTCCGGAATATCCAGCAGCAACGCTGCATGTAGCCCCGGCTAGGAATGCTAGTGGGGTCTCGTAATCCCACTCATTTACGTACCATAGTATCCCTGCTACTACTGCAATGAAGACAGCAAGGTACCTGTACTCGGCATTCAGGAAAGCCAGCGCACCTGATTGAATCTGGCCAGTAATATCGGCTACTGTTTCGTTCTCAATTTTAATCGAATTTACTTTGTTGTATAGAAAGAATGCTACTGCTAGCCCTATTAGTCCAGCAGCGATTCCCATTGTACCTAGTTGTTCTCCGTCCATTATTCCACCATCAGTNCGCCATGGCGAATCAAGTGCTGTATATAATCCAAATCCAACTAACTTGCCGCAGTGGTAGTTTACTAGTGATTGCTTAGAACAACCGAGGCGAAGCTCTTCAGTACTCCGGCCCCATCATGTTCCCTGTTGAAGGAATCAAGCTCTTCTTTAGTAATGTGCCCCCATCCAAATGCCCGCTCCACTCTGGCCTTTGCTGCTTCGGGATGGAATTGAACCCCCCATGCAGGCAAGGCAAGCCCCATTTCGTCATTCACCCTTACTGCGGTGNCTACGTTGTGTTTCGCCGATCCCAGTAGGGTGCAACATTCTGGAACAGTCATGACATGGTCCTGATGGGAATAGAGGGCTACTGGAGAACCTCCATTTCCGCTTCTTCTCGATGAAAATAGGATATCGGACTCNCCAGTTTGAGTCAATTCAACGTCCCAAACCCCGCTAGACATTGTTTCTGCCCTCTCAACCAATGATCCGAGAGAATGACAAAGTAACTGGTGACCGAAACAAATTCCCAAAGTTGGAATCCCCATTTTGGCGGAGCATCTTAGCAGGGACTCTGCACCCCCCATCCATTCCTCCCAAATAGAGACATTTCTCCTGGATCCACTACAAACCACTGCACTGGGGCNGATTCTAGAGATCCAGTCCNTTGTGAGCTCGTCATTACCATGCAGTGGCATGGCAATCCTCCTGAAAGTAACCTTATTTCCTGACACCCCTAGCTCTGCTTCTTCCCAAAATGGGAATTCGTAGTCCCACCCGGGCACGTCTTTCTCTGNGAGTTTAACTACTCCTTGCTTCTGGGATTCTTCTCCTACTTCAGAAGATTGCATTTGGGGAGTTAGGAGTAGAACTTCTAGCTCCAACTCCTCCGCTAACGGGGCAATGATTTCTTGATTTCCCCCATGGCCAAATTCGGTTCTTTCAACTAAGAGGTCGAGTATTATCACTCTCAAAACTCCACCCATATTCTTCCGAAGGGGCAACTCTTTGAAAGACCAACGCCCCTCGGAGGTAATGAAGCAGATGGTCGATAAGCAGCTAATTCTGGATTCTGTCGGTCCAGTTCAGGCAGTATTGGATGCCCATGACGGCGTGGTTAACGTTGTCGACACCACAGAGGGGGTAATCATGATCTCGCTCGAAGGGGGGTGCACCGGATGCAGTGCAACCCCTATGACAGCCATGCAGATATACTACTCCCTGATGAAGCTAGTAGAAGTTCAGGACGTCGTTTTCGTAAATGGTGAGCTTCCAGAATATATGCGGTCATTCATTGATGACAAGCTTAACGCAGAGTAACTATTGCTCTTCCCTTCTTCTCTTCATGATTTCGTGGGGGTTAGTTTCCCCTTGGACATCTTGACCCTTGATGTTCATCATCGAAGCCAGAGCGACTATCACCGCTATTGCCGCCGATGGTCTGGCCACCTTCCTAGATCCCCAAATCTCCCCTCCCGAGTAGTGTATGGTGAACAGGNGGATTGCTGAGGTGAAACAAATCCCTGCAATCATCCTCTGGGCCATTACTTCACTCTCTGTNGTCCGGGATAGTGACCCAATTGCCATCCAAAGTAATACGGCAAGGCTGCAGAGGCCAAGAGCCAACGACTCGAGCACCTGGGTGTAGTCCATGTTTGTCCCTGATAGTGATGGTTTGAGTAGCTTATGCACATCAATAATCCAATATATCCCAAGTCATTTGGTTAATTGTGAGCATCTCCCCCAGGTCTAGGTGGTCGAACAGGCACGAGCACTCTTACCAAGAAGGAAAGGCAGCTAGGGATCCCAGAAAAAACAATCGTTTTAGGAGTTGGAGAATGCCCTCGGGAGACTTCTCAGCACCCACGCTAATGATCGGGCAAATTACCAGCATGGTTTTCCTAGCAATGGCCCACAAGTTAAGGCAGCATTCCCTAGGAATGACTGGTGAAAATGCACAGTGGTCAATAGACGGCTATACACTGCTGGTCACTATTTTTTTCGGTATTTTCTCCTTCCTCCTCCTGTTCAGAGTTTCAATTTCTAGTAAGGCCCCCAAGAGGAGGAGGAGGATTGCAAGACTGTGGATTCTGGGCTCAGTTGCGATCTTCCTATTATTTCCACGTAATTAGCTATTTTTCTACCCGAGAGAACGCAACTGACTTGAGAGCAAAGGCTCTGCGATAGGTCAGGGGATTGGANATGCGCCCACTGACTGTCATTACACTGGCAATTTCCGGAACGATGATATTTGTAAGTTCAACTTTAATGGCTACAAATACCCCATTCCCTTTCTTTGAGCCAGAAGAGGAACCGGAGATTGAGTTCCAGGTATCCGGATTTTCGGGTAACTTCACATTTACTCAAGAAGAGGTGGATCCCGTTTCTGGCTGGGCAGTTTTCACTTTCGGAGAATACTTGGATGATGATGAGAATGATCTTTGGGACCTATGCGAATCATTCGAAATGAAGATACTGAATAGCTCAGAAGAAGAAACGCAAGGGGATGACCTACAATTCTTCTATCCCATGTGCGATCTTGACTCGGAGAGAAACGAAGTGGAGGACATGGTTTACGTGGGCCAACTCTGCTATGATCCGTCCAATAAATCCTCACCCAGATGCGCTGAAGGGAACTATAGCTTCGATTCAAGCCATTNTTCCAGGCTTTCNAAGGAATCCATTAAGGTAGAAGAATCCATTAGCTCTAGAATAATTGACTGGTTAGTCTCCGGACTTAGCACTGGTAGGACGTTTCTTTGTGGCGGCTTTATTCTATTGGTAATTGGCCTTCTCTCTTCCGTTATTCTGAGGGACAAGGAACAGATGGAAGTTTCGATAAAAGAAGCATCTGGGATAGAATGGCGGGCTTACTCCCTTTCGCAGACTGAGAGGGGGGATGACGGTCTGCCCAAGGCTTTCAGTAGGCATGTGACAACACAAGACTCCTATAGGAAGCCAAGAAAGGGCAACACCAGGGGTGGGGTTCACAAGACTGGGGGACTATTCCTTGAGGGATGGACCTCAGAGGACTCAAACAAGGAATACAAGAAAAAGGTAGAAGACAAGAGGCGGAACTAGTCAAAAACTAATGGATCCAGCATCAGAAGAATTCCTATTACTACTATAATCACGACCGCTCCACGAAGAATCCTGAACATCGATTCCAGTACCATTCCGCTGTATGGCTCTCTGGACTTTCTTACGTATACTGGAGGTATGTCTTCCTTCTGCAATGCCCCCACTCCCTCATTTCCGAACTCTCTTAAAAACCGGTATCGGACTCATTTTGTGCTTGTTTTGTTCGTGCAGCTTCTGAAAAATACCCATCACTTCTCTTTCTCTTCCGCTATAGTTTTCCAACGCTGACCCCTCAGACTCCTCCATTGCCCACTCAAGCTCTTTGTAAGACGCACCAATCTGTTCTTCATCTGTCCTCCCGTCGTTCCAGAGTCCATCAGTAGGGGGCGCACTCATGATTTCTGGCAGTATTCCAAGTTCACTCCCCAAGGAGTAGACCTCTGATTTGTACAAATCAGCAATCGGCGAAATGTCTACCCCTCCATCACCATACTTTGTGAAGAAACCCACCCCGAAGTCCTCTACTTTGTTCCCCGTTCCAATCACGATTCCGTTTGTTGACCCGGCAATTGCGTACAGTGTGGCCATCCTCAGCCTCGCCCTAGTGTTCGCCCTAGCCAAGTCGGACAATCCCTCGCTGTCTAGCTCTGAACACAAAGCTTCGAAGCTTGCAGTAAGATCGACCACTCTTCCATTTACATTTTCCCAGTTTTCTTCCAACCATCGAATGTGATTGTTAGATAGATCGTATTGAGATGGATCCTGCATTATTGGCATATTCAGAGCAATTGTCTCGATCCCAGTCATTGCTGCCAGAGTAGAAGTGACGGCAGAATCTATTCCCCCGGAAATCCCAACCACTAGGGTCAGAACACCATTCTTCTCTGCATAATCCCCAATCCAACCGGAGATTTCCTCGGAAAGTCCCTCATCGCTTACCATAAGAATCCCCTAGTGGCAAGATACTCCGTATTTCTTCAGCCTCCAGTAGTTGTAGGGCCAGGGGGTCAGGAATCCTGCAATCAGCATTATCGGAATTACCCACCAAGTTAGCTTAGCTCCTCCCGTGAGTAATACGTCTATTGCATTCATGGCCGACTCCATGGAGATCATAGAAATCAGAGACATNCCTATTGCAACCCTGAATGCTTCCCCGAATGGCATCTGCCCCAAAAGGATGAATGTCTCAAGAGCTATTGAGGTCATGATCCCGTTGAACATGGCTAGTGCCATTATCATCATAGTNCTCCAACCTGAATCGGTGAATACGAACTGAAAGGCAGCGATAGTTCCGAAATCACCTATGCTGCATCCAACTAGGCACCACTTCGTATTGTTTGCTGACTTCCTCCAGGTGTCTCGATCCCCCCAGTGGAAGTCTTCTCCTTGACCNTCCACCGTATATCCAGCTGACCTAACAGCATCGACTAGATCCTCTTTGGTCAGACCATCGTGTTTCACATCCGCACTTCCTTCCTCGTGGCTGACAATCGCAGATAAAACCCCGGAAACCGACTCCAGAGACTCCCTTACTCTACGAGAACAACCATCGCACGTCATTCCGCCGACTTCTATTCGAATCGACCCTTCCACAGTGTCAACTAATGCGTGAGGCATTTGAAGTCTTGCAATATAGGGCCATTACCCTTCTAAGCCCCCCCCTCAAGTTCAAGACGAACTCATAGTTCCGATTGGCGTATGAGCGTGCCGGTTTCGCCCGGGGAACTAGATCCCGTGGCTTTGGAGAACTCCCTAATGCGGCTTTGGGAAGATGAGGGAACCTTCTCCAAATCGATCGAAGCGAAGAGAGAAAATAACTCCCCATTCACCTTCCTTGAGGGCCCGCCAACTGCTAATGGAAAGCCGGGAATTCATCACGTCATTTCGAGACTGTTCAAAGATTTGGTGTGCAGGTGGAAGGCAATGGAAGGCTACGTCGTCGAGCGAAAGGGTGGCTGGGACACTCATGGGCTACCAGTAGAGATAGAAGTCCAGAAGCAACTCGATCTGATGTCTAATGAGGCAATAGAAGAATTCGGAATGGAGGCATTCAACCAGAAGTGCAAGGAGAGCGTTTGGACATACGAGGAGGCATGGAGGGAAATGACGGAGAGGATGGGATTCTGGGTAGACATGGATGATCCATANGTGACTCTGCAAGATGAGTACATCGAGTCTGCCTGGTGGTCACTAAAGCAGATGTTCGACAAGGGCCTCCTCTTCAGAGGACACAAGGTANTGCCCTATTGTCCTCAGACGGGAACAAGCTACTCCACTCACGAGGTCTCACAAGGATACAAGGAGGTCTCAGAACCAGCCGTCTTCGTTAAGTTTAGACTGGAGGGGGATGATGCTTCAGTACTAGCATGGACGACTACTCCATGGACCCTCCCCGGGAACGTTGGACTAGCTGTAGGGCCCGAGGTAANGTATTGCCGAGTGAGAGTCANAGATCCTCCTTCGGAGTCTTGGGAAGGAAGGGGAGGTGCCGAGGTGAACGAGGAACTGATTCTTGCCAAGGATCTTATCGGAAGTGTACTTAGAAATCATGCCGAAGTAATAGAAGAGTTTCCGGGCTCTGATCTTGTGGGCAAGTCTTACTCCCCACTATTCCCAGGTGCTATCGAAAGAGGGGGATCGGAGTCTGCTTGGACAATCGTGCCTGCCGATTTCGTGACTACAACGGACGGGACAGGGGTGGTACACACCGCGGNGATGTACGGAGAGGATGATTACAGGCTTGGCATGGAGGTGGGGTTCCCTGCCCAGCATACAGTAGGCATGGATGGCAAATTCGTCATAGGCGTCCACGAGAATCTTGACGGTCGCTATGTCAAGGATTGCGATGACGAGATCATCAACCTGCTCGCCTCCCGGGGACTACTATACAGGGAACACGAATATACCCATGACTATCCTCATTGTTGGAGGACTGATCACNCCCTTCTCTACTATGCCATGGACAGCTGGTTCGTCAGGATGACAGCAGTAAGGGAGCAGATTATGTCTCACAATGCAAGCGTTGAGTGGGCACCGGAGTGGACTGGAACAAAGAGGATGGGGGAATGGCTCTCAAACATCAAGGATTGGGCAATCAGCCGAGAGCGTTACTGGGGGACCCCTATCCCCGTTTGGATTTGCCCCGCCTGCGGAAACGAACACTGCGTAGGAAGCATAGAGGANATGAACTCAATGAAGACCCAGGACTCGCCACAGCCCCCTGAGCTCCACAGGCCTTACGTAGACGAAGTAAGGCTGGTGTGCCCAAAAGATGGTTGCTCCGGAGAGATGTCCAGAGAGCCCTATGTCATGGATTGCTGGTTCGATTCTGGATGCGCTTCGTTCGCTCAGTGGCACTACCCGTTCGAGAACGAGGACCTGTTTTCCGGCTCTTTCCCAGTTGACTACATTTGCGAGGCTGTAGACCAAACTAGGGGCTGGTTCTACTCGCTTCTCGCTGTCGCTACCTCAGTATTCGACGAAGCCTGCTTTCGCCGATGCCTCTCTCTGGGACACATCCTAGACAAGGATGGCAAGAAGATGAGCAAGTCAAGGGGCAATGTTGTCGATCCATGGGACCACTTCAACAAGGAGGGAGCAGACTCAATAAGATGGTACATGGCCACTCAAAGTGCACCTTGGTCACCCACAAACTTCGATCCAAACGGGGTGAGGGAGTCATACGCAAAGATGTTCCTGACCCTCTGGAATGTTTTCCGCTTCCACACAGACTATGCTGCAATGGATGGCTTTGATCCCGAGGAAGAATCTGGCTTCGTCCCCCTACAGGAAAGGAGCCCCTTGGATAGGTGGATCTTGTCCAGGGCTACAGAAATGGCGGACACATACCACTCAAACTTCGTTTCCTGGGACTTCCACAAGGCGGGTAGGGCCCTAGAGGAATTCGTTGTAAACGACCTATCCAACTGGTATGTCAGAAGGTCAAGGAGGAGACTTTGGGACGAGGCAGACAGCATTGACAAGAGGGCCTGTCAGCACACCCTTCACCATGCCCTACTCATCGTCTGCAGACTCATGTCCCCAATTTCCCCATTCATGCCAGATCACATTCATAGAAACCTCTCGGGCCATTCAGTCCATCTGGCCGACTGGCCAGTGGGCTCCGAAATCGTTGACCGAGANCTCCCTCCCAGAGACTTCTCCTTGGAGCAGGAGATGTCTCTAGTCAGGTCTCTGGCAGAAGCCGGAAGGAGAATCAGAGTAGAATCTAACAGGAGGCAACGCCTTCCATGCAGGATTGGTTGGATAGTTGGCGGCCCCGACCTCTCTCGATTCAGCGATATTCTTGCCGAGGAGCTCAATGTGGAGAAGCTGACTACAGAGGATGACCTAGATGAATTCCAAAAGGTAGTTCTGGAACCAAATCGCAAGGTCCTCGGATCCAAGTGCCGTTCGGACCTGCCTGCAGTNTTGGCTCAGCTGGACACGGCGGACCCAGAGGCACTCCTCCTAGAGATAGAGGCAGGGATCGCCGCACTAGCAGGATACGAGATCACAATGGATGACATCGAGATTAGGAGGGCCGAGAAGGAGGGTTTCTCTGCTCAAANCCTTTCCTTTGAAGATGGAGACGTCTCGATTGTACTGGACATGCACACCGACGCAGAACTCCTTTCCAAGGGGTTGGCTAGAGACATTACCCGAAGGATTCAGGCAAAGAGGAAGGAGCTAGATATGCAGGTCGAATCGACCATAGATATATCCGTCTGGGTGGAAGGAATCGAGCTCCGAGATAGCGATTGGGAGCACATTATCACTGAGACTCGCGCTGGTGAGAACTCATTGAACGAGGGAAATGCTCCTGGCGACTCTGACATTTTCGAGGTCGATGGAACCACCGTTTCATTCCAGATTCGATGACCCCCAACTACCCTTGGAAGTATGACTCGGGAAGTAGCATTTCCACCCCGAAGAGAGGGTCAGGGTCAGTCGAGTCGTGATAAGCTATGAAAGCNCCTCCATCAGGGAGAATTCCCATACTAGCGAAATCGAAACGAATGTCATTCCCAGCTCCTGACGTCGAGTCCAAGTCTCCCTGGCCCAGATAAGTTAGCATGTCAGGCTCCATGCTGTCTGAGAATCCCCTCACATGGTATGCAACATCAACATCGGGACCTTCCGCGCTCTGGAATCTAACATTCAGAATAAACAGGTCATGCACACCACTAGAGTGGAACTCCCACTCCTCGATATCAGTTGCCCTCTCTGAAAGATTGTAAGTCCTATTCTCCCAAGTCTCGCCTCCATCCCAGGACATCATGTGCACCAGGGATGTCTGTTCCGCATTGACACAATGAAGTGCAGTGGATGAGTCGAAGGCACAGTACTGTGAGGGCAGAGAGGAACCATTCAGAGTCACCCCCGTCCACCAGCTCAGAGTCGTGTCAAGGTATGCATCACTCCCGTCAACAAAGTAGCTAGGGAAGTAAAGGCCCCCAGACGGAACTGGAAAGGCCCTCATCTCCTTGTGCGGCTTCGTGAAGTCCCATTCTATGCCAAGACTATCTGGCCTCAGATCTACTTCCATTACATCCAGGTTCGCATCTCTGTCGGGGAATCCAAAGTAGTCGTAATTCAGTCCGTCTGTTGAGAGCTGACCCCCTACGTTCTGGACTTGGTGCCAGAAATTGGAAATGACCAGGCTTGCCCATGGCCCATTTCCGTATATCCCCCCATTGATGGGACCTACAACCTCAACTTGCCATGAGCGATCGTAGAATGGCTCAGGGGTTCTGTTGAAGCACCAGCTCCACTCTTCGTCCTCTGCATCGTAGAAGAAAGCGTAGAACTGGTCTGNACCACTAGAGCTTGGATATGGGAACCAACCCATTGAGATGAGGTCACCATTTGTCGCCTGAACGATGCTACCTTCACCTAGTCCCTCCTGCCCAGGTACAGTAGGTTTTGGCTCCAAGCAACCGAATTGCGAGAATATCGAGGGCTGATACTCTTGCCAAGTAAGCCCCCGGTCCTCCGACCAAGTGGGATACTCGCCTCCGAAGTTTAGAATCCAACCCTCCTTCGTTGCTGCTAGATAATGTTCACAGCAGTTCCCCCCATGCTCATTTCCGAATACCGTCCACGTGGCGTTGCCCCAAGTCTGGTTCTCCAATGGACTTCCCACAACGAAATCTCTTGCGTCCTCGTGCCCGCTTGGATCTATCAACAAGTAGTCCCGGTCCCAGTCAACCGTGCTTTCCTTCGATGTGACCTCTTCGAGACAACCCGGGGAAATGACCATTGTCGCTAATANTAAGGATGCCACGAATCGCCTCGTACCGGATGAGATCACGTTAACCGGTAATGGCGGTATTATTTCCACTTTCACACATTCGATGGCCATTATATGCTCCAAGTTGTCCCTTCTGGGCCGTCCTCCAAGATTACTCCCATGCTGGCTAGCTCGTCTCGAATCTCGTCAGCCCTCGACCAATTCTGGGAATCCCTAGCTCCCCTCCTCTCCTCAAGAAGCTCCTCCACCCGGGGGGCAACCNCTCTTCTTTTACTCTCGAGGGTTTCCAATTCCTCCATCACTCTCTCATTTGTTGGCAGAAGGCCTAGAACCTCTCCTGCGAATTCTGAGATCCAACCTACATGGCATCCAGACTCTTCATTCAGATCGCCAGAGTCTAGGATACTTCGGAGCCTCTTAGAAACAGCTTGGACCTCCACTAGGGCTACTCTCGTATTGAAGTCGTCATTCATCCCGGCCTCGAGCCTTTCCGCTGCTTCTACAAGATAGTGGTTGTCTCTCCACTCGCCATTTCCCCCTCTGGAAAGACCCTCACCGAAACTGGTAATGAGCCTACTGTGATGCGCCTGTGAGTCATCAATCATAACTTGGTTGAAGTCCACCGGTTGACGGTAAGGAGCGTTAATTAGAGTGTACCTTAGAACCAGAGGGTCTACCTTCTGCAAGGCATCTTTGATCGTCCAGAAGTTGCCCAGCGACTTGCTCATTTTTTCCCCATCAATGTTTATCATTCCATTATGAATCCAGTATTGTACCACTGGATCGTGACCAAGGCAGCATTCTGATTGGAATATCTCAGCCTCATGGTGTGGGAAGATTAGATCAGAGCCACCTCCATGAATGTCAAACTTCTCTCCGAGATGCTTTAGGGACATGGCAGAGCACTCAATGTGCCACCCTGGCCTCCCCGCACCCCAGGGGCTTTCCCACGATGGCTCACCTGGCTTAGCTAGCTTCCATAGGGCGAAGTCACGATGGTCTCTCTTTCCGGAACCAGTCTTTTCCACCCTGCCCCCCGCTCCGGACCTAACCATTTCCAGAGTCTGTCCGGTTAGTTGCCCGTATTTCTCCGGAGAAGTGTCGATTTCGAAATAGACTCCGTCTTCGGCCTCGTAAGCGTGCCCCCTTTCTATCAGTTCAGTCACCATTTCAAGAATCTCAGGAATCGTCTCGGTTACCCTAGGATAAGCATCCGCCCGTATCACGTTCAATGAATCCATCGAGGTGAAGTAATCTTCGATATGCCTGTCAGCAATCTCTAGGAAGTCGACGCCCTCATCATTCGCAGCAGCTATGATTTTGTCATCCACATCGGTAAAATTTGTGATGTAGTTTACTTCGTAACCTCTCTTCCTAAGCCACCTGACTATTATGTCGAAGGAGATGGCTTGCCTAGCATGGCCAATATGGCTAGGCGAGTAGGGCGTAATCCCACAAGCGTAAATGCCAACCTTACCTTCCTCGAGAGTCTCAAGCTCCCTCTTAGAACGCGATCTAGTGTCGTATATTCTCAGTGGCACTGCATGCTGGGCAGGCACCTATCATCATCAACCCCTCGCTGCTTCGATGAACTCTGAGAACAGAAAGTCGTGACCCATCCTCTCTGGATGCCATTGAACTCCTACACAGAATCGCTTGTCCGTCCTTTCTACTGCCTCTATTAGGCCATCATGATCTGCAGTTGCAGAAACCGTCAAGCTACCAGGATCCGAGACGCCTTGGTGGTGAGCCGAGTTTACAACAAAAGAAGACCCCATTATTCTGGATAGGAAGGACCCCTCCACTATGTCAATCCCATGTTCGGAAGTACCTCCGTCAAAGGCCCCATGACCTTCGTATCCTGGAGTGGTGTCCAGGTGCTGATGCATCGAGCCACCATGGGCAACAGTCAGAATTTGCATTCCTCTACAAATGCCCAGAATCGGCATGTCCCTATCGAGAGCCGCATTAATCAGGCCAATCTCTGACTCATCCTGTTCTGGAAAGAACTCCTTTGTCATCTCACCAGCTTCTTCTTTGTAAGTCGAAGGATCAATATCAGGCCCACCAGATATTAGGAGCCCATCAATCCCATCAAGGATTTGAGTCATGTCTCCGGCGGGAGGAATGATCAGAGGAATTCCTCCAGCCTTGTCAACTTCCGAGACGTAGTCAGATGGAAGTACTGCTGCATGCTTCTCCCAGTTACCAAAGGCGGTAAATACTAACGTTTCCCGCATGAAGCAAGTTATTCCTATGATCGGCCTCATTCTAAACTGGCCTCTTCTCGGTTCAGACGGGCTTGCCTGAATGACATTATTCCCACTACTGTGAAAGAAACCCCAATCAGGAGAAGAAGCAAGTGAGAGACTTTCGCAAGTGTGGACATATCTGAGAAACCTGTCACTATCCTTGCTCCGCCCAGCGTCATGACTAGAGCTAAGATCATGGATGCGTGCATGTAGTGGTGCCTATTTGCCTCATTCCACTCGGACAAGACGCCCATCAGGAGCATGGGAAATCCCATGAATGCAGGAATCATAGCAGTGACCGAGGGGGGGTCGGCGCTCTGAGCGAAGTAAGAGAAAACACCCCATGCGCAAAGTAACACTCCATTGAGTATGGCAATCCGGGGAATCGTCATTCCAAGAAATCGAAACTCATCGCCCATGTGCGTCGTCTAGGCTGGTGATTTATCATAATCACTATGCAATGATTTGAATTTCACGCTCTGTTGTGAATTTCTTCGTCTCTCTTCTGGATTTGCTCCCATAGAATTTCAGCCACATCCAGCACCTCCATCTCGGAACCAATTGCGTCCAAGCCATCCTTAACCATAATTGAGCAGAAAGGGCAACCCACAGCTACGGTGTCGCATCCAGTTTCAGATAATTCCTCTGCTCGAATCACATTGACTCGTTTGTCCGCATCCTCCTCCATCCACATCTGGGCCCCACCGGCCCCGCAGCAGAATGAGTCCCTCCCATGCCTCTCTGGTTCTACATCTACTCCGCTTATTACTTTCCTAGGCTCTTCAATCACCCCTCCAATCCGTCCTAAGTAGCATGGATCATGGAATGTTATCGATCGGTCCTTTTCTGTATCTACTTCGCTTAGGTATGGCAACTTGGCCTCTTCTTGGAGTATTGACAAGATCTCTGTATGGTGGTACACTTCAAGCTCCTCGCCCCCATAGTCGGAATATTCCTTCCCAAGGGTGTGGAAGCAATGCGGGCAGGATGCAATTATCCTCTTCACCCCAAGCTCTTGGAAAGTCATCATATTAGTTTCTGCTAGCATCTGGAAAAGGTACTCATTCCCAGCTCTTCTTGCAGGATCGCCAGAGCAACCCTCCTGCATTCCAAGAATGCCTACGTCGAGCCCAGCCTCCTTGAGGAGTGAGATCGTAGACCTGGCAACCTTCTGGTTCCGCTCATCGAAGCTAGCAGCGCATCCTACGAAGTAGATGTACTCGGCAGGCTCTCCCACTTTCACATCTAGGTCAGCTGCCCAATCTGCCCTTTCGTGCTCTCCGAATCCATATGGATTTGATGCCGCCTCAATGTTTCCCATGGCAGTATTGAGTATCTCGGGATATTCCATAGTCTCCATCACAGCATTCCTTCGAAGATCCGTGAGCTTGGGAACGTGTTCGATATACAGGGGACAGACATCTACACAAGCGTTGCAAGTGGTGCAAGCCCATACGGCTTCATCTGTAATTCTCTCCATCATGGTCTCTTCCGGAGTCTCACCAGAAAGGAGTAGAGGCGCGTGATCATTTGCGTAGTTTCTCACGTCATGAATTACTTGCATGGGGTTTAGACCCTTTCCAGAAGCATAGGCGGGACAAACGTCTTGGCATCTAGCACAAGATGTACATGACCACCCATCAATAAGCTGCCTCCATGTATATTGTGAATATGTGCTTACGCCGAATGAGTCGATTTCTAATTCTTCGAGAGGAACAGCCTTGCCATCATCCCCTATAGCGAGCGGGCGCATCTTTGCACTGGGTCCAGTGTCATGAAAGAAAACGTTTGGAACCGCCATAACAAGATGCATATGCTTCGATAGCGGGATCAGGAATAGGAATACGCATATCGAGAGCATATGCAGCCAGTATGCAATAACGACAGTCCTGTCTTCCAATCCAATTTGGCTGAATTGATATCCTAAGGGCTCCCAGAAAGAACTTGGATCCTCTTTTGACTCAATCATAAAAGAGGTCGTCGTGATCGTGAAAATAAGTAGCAGGATCACATTTCCCTCTAATTGCGATTTTCCCTTGAGTTTCTCAGGAGTAAAGGCAATTCTGCGAACCAAAGCTGCGGTGCAACCAATTAGTGCCATGGTGTAACCAAGCTCCACCATTCCATTCCAAGGACCTTTGAGCAGGCTAGGCAGAATCTTTTTCGAAAAGGCATTAGCTGTAGCCAGATCTAACATATCGGAACCAAGCATTAGGAAACCCCAGAACATCAGAACGTGCATAGTTCCAGCAACCCTATCCCTCATTACTTTCTTTTGACCAAGCCAACCAACTATGAACTCCCTAATCCTAGGAATCCAGGAATCGAATCTTGAATCGCGAGAACCCACTAGGACTAATCGAGTGGCCTTTTGCACTTGGAAAACAAAGAATCCAACCGAAATTCCCCCCATTGCAAGAAGGATCATCCAACCATCAATGGGTCCGTAAGTTTGTAGAAGAGGGTGCTTCAATTCGATCCCCGCTCAGGCTTCCCTGATGCACACGCGATTAGCAATTAGACCTTGAAACAACCGCTACTAGGCCAACAATCATGGTCTAAAGTTACAGCCATGAGATATGGCGAGCGCCTTCGCTCCGGGAAAATGCATTCTTTTCGGAGAACATGCTGTGGTTTTTGGCCACCCTGCTGTTGCTGTAGCGATTGAGCAAGGAGTCTCTGTAAGGATAGAGAGGTCAGATGATTGGACTCTCGAGGGATCTCCATTCAATCCATCAAGGCACCCACACATCACCCATATTTTGAGGAATGTTTTCAATTACTCGGGTCCGCCTTTGCAGATTGATGTACAAAGCTCTCTATTTTCAGCGGCAGGAATGGGCTCTTCAGCAGCCCTTTCCAATGCTTTCGCCGCCGCCTTACATGAACATGTCTCTCCCGACGAATCGATAGACCAGATCACATTGGCTAAAATGGCTCACTCAGCCGAGGCCAATGCTCAGAAAGGAAGGGCAAGCCCAACAGACACTGCTACTAGTGCACTTGGGGGATGCGTAGTAGTCTCCGATTACAGAGTCAAAGGAACAAAGCACCTTTTCGACACGAGCCTAGAGACTCCCGAAGGGAGTAGGAGCTGGGCAGTAAATTCTGCGATAATTCCACCTGGTATTGAAGAATCATGGTTGGTCATTGGATATTCTGGAACAGGCTCACCGACCGGGAAGATGGTCGCCAATGTAGCTAGGCTAATCTCAGAAAAGCCCGAGAGAATGGAAGAAATGGATAGGATCTCAAAAATTACCATGGCCGGGCTCACTGCCCTGTCTGCTGCAAATCTAGAGGCACTGGGAATGGCTATGGATGCCTGCCACGAGTCTCTCAAGAATCTCGAGGTCAGTACACCCAAGCTTGATCGCATGGTTCAGGCCGCAAGGCCACATTCCATGGGTGCGAAGTTGACTGGAGCAGGCGGTGGTGGGTGCATGGTGGCTCTGACGAAGGACCCCAACCGTGTCTCGGAAGCCATTGAGGTTGCTGGTGGAAGGCCCTTGACTACCAGACTCGGAGCAGAAGGGGTAAGGTCGCTGTAAGCCGTTTCATCTNCTGGAAAGGNGACTCTACTTTATATTACTCTTTATAAGAGGGACGAAGGTCGACCACCTATGCTCAGCGATGAAGAAAGACTGACAGTAGTNAACGTAGTTGCCTCAACCAGAGTNGCGGAGGAGCTGGACCTCCCTGACATAGCAATCCAGTTGAACTGCGAGTACGAACCTGAGCAGTTNCCNGGGGTTGTTTACAGGGTAGTAGATCCCAAGCTTGCTATCCTAATGTTCAGGTCCGGAAGGGCGGTTTGTACTGGAGGAAAGAACGAGGACAANATTCAGACTGGGATAGAGAGAATGATCGGCGATCTTCGGAATGCAGGAATTGAGACGTGGGACCTCAAAGAGGTAGAGATCGAAGTTCAGAATATGGTCGCAACCTATTCTCTGTTCTACCCTGAGGATTACGGCGAGGTTGCTAAGATGGATGACATCAACACNAAGGTCATTGACGAAGAGGGCGGTGGAATAAGAGCAGCTACCGATGAAGAGGTGGAGAATGATGATCCAAGAATTAGGGGTATTCTGCAGGGAGAGCCATTGGCTGCCCTTCCAAGAAAACTCAACCTCAACAACCTGACTTTCCATCTTCCTTTTGACAAGGTAGAGTACGANCCAGAGCAGTTCCCCGGTCTCATCTACAGGTTGGACTTCCCAAGGGTTGTCTGCTTGATATTTGGTAGTGGGAAGATGGTGATAACCGGTGCTAGGCACAAAGACGAGATTCTGGAAGCAGTAGAGCAGATCAAGGACGAGCTAGCGGATCTCCTTTAGGATAAACTAACGTTATTGGTAGGACCGCCATGCGAATGCCATGGTCCGAACTTGCAGAGCTGCGCTCTTGGCCTGCATGGTGGCAATGACNCCTNTATTTTTCGCGTCCGTTTCATTCGATGNATCTCTAGCTTCTCCCAGATCCGATGGAATGAATGCGCAATCTCGGACTGTGGGGTCAGCGGACGTACCTGAATGGCGTGTGAGCGACAACTGGATTTACGACGGGTACCTAGACGTTTCCGACTTCGCTGCTTCATCAGGCGTCTCCACAAATGTCCAGACTCTTGGAGGGTCACTCAGTAGGACAGTTGTAGACATGTACGTTACTGATNTAGAGGGGAATAACACACTGGTCTATGAGGTAGATTCGATTGGCAATTACCAGTCAGATGGCTCCATCGACTTGGCAGACCAAAGTGGGTGCCTCTTTGTCGACATGTCCACTACTGAGATTATTCGCGCTTCCGATCTAGCCACATATACGCAGACTGTTGGCATAGACGTTTTTTTCGACCCCTGGTGCTGGGCCTTACTTAGACAAACAGTAGGTGAACTCACCGTCGTGAATACTTTTAATCCCCCACTGGAGAACTATGATTTCCCAATCTCCGTCGGGGAGTCATGGGAGATGGATTACCAACAGGAAACAGAGTTCAGTGGGGTAAGCAACTTCGGAATACCAATTCCAGATGACACCAACGAGTCTAACTCAACCAGTTGGTCTGCAGTTAGCCAAGGGGGCTCTGGAGCTTCTTACTCTGGTTGCTACCAATCTCTAAACGTGTCAAACTATGACTCGAGTGGGTCTGAGAACGGGTTCAATTGGTACTGTCCCGAAGTAAAGGGCGAGGTGAAGAGCTCCATCGTTCAGGCTTTCGGATTCATAGCCGTTCACGAACTAGTTAGCTACCAACCAGTTCAGACTGGAAAACAGATAGAAATCGATGTCCAGTACCCAATCTCGCCTACTGGGATCGATTTGTCAGCTTGGATAAACGTGACCGACCAGGGACAACCCGTGCCAAATCAAGAACTACAGTTCAGATACGAGTCTGAGCAGTTTTTCCAGAACATCACAACAGACTCTAACGGATCATACTTAATCACATTTGATTCTGGTGACAATCCCGATGACACCATTGGCACGGATGAGCTAGGCAGTCACGGGCTAATTGCATGGATCGAGTCTGAGAAGGCTGTTGGAGTCGAGACTCTACTAATCGATTCAGAAGTTCATGAGATTGACCTTGGAACTAGGTCGGCCGGGGTAATTGTGAATCGCTTCAGGCCTCCTAGCGAGCCAAACGTCCAGGGCCAGTCAGCCATCTTGGACCCAACGGTTGGTCTTTCTGCTATTGCAGGCGACATCCTTACTTTCTCAGTTCCCGTGATAAACAGGGGACTCATCACTTCCCCTTCGTCAATCATTGAAGTGACAAGTCCCGATGGGTCCAAAGTTTACGGAAACGTCCCCCCACTGTTTAGTCTGCAGGAGTCCCGGGTAGAAATTAACTGGACAGTCCCGTCTTCCCAGCAATTTGGAAACGTATACTTGTACTTCGAAGTCGACCCCATGGGCGAGATCACTCAAGATGGAAACCGGACAAACAACCAAGGATCACTTTTTCTCTTCATAGGGGCTACTCCTAACCCCGTCCTGAATGCTCCCAGTGAGACTCTCACTATTGACCAAGTCTCCTTGGATGGGAGTCCTTCATCCGATCCCGACGGAGGGGAGGTTGCGTGTGAATTCTCTGTGGAGGTGGAAGATGGCTCTTCGAGTGCGGTTCCCGAAGAAGACTGCATATTGGAATGGTCCTGGGCAGATGACGGAGAATTCCTAGTCATCCTCGCAGTTACTGATCAGGAGGGCGATACTTCAACCACAGAAGTAACTGTCTCAGTACTTAATCGTCCCCCAGAGATAGTAATTGGCTCAGTAGAGCAAGAAGTCGTGGTAACTAATCCAATTACTTTCAGCGTGATAGATAGCTATGATCTCGATTCGCAAGATAACCAGTCTCCCTTGGACCTGTTGTGGTCGGAAGATTGTCTCGAGGGCAAGGTTGGCTTATCTTGCACCATTACCCCCCTGGTGGAAGGAGTCTTCTGGGTGGAAATAACCGCGACCGATGACGATGGAGCAACAACGACCGCGCAACACTCGGTGAATGTTAGTAACATAGCCCCCAGCAATCCTGTTGTGGAGCTATATGTCGACGACTTCATTCTTTTCCCAGACTCCCGCGAGGTTTACTTCGTCAACGAGGCAGAAGAAGTGACTTTCATAGGTAGGGCGGATGACTCATCGAATGATATTAACTCACTAGTACACATTTGGAAGCCATTCGCAGAGGAGATTCCAGAACTAAGTTTCTCAAGCACTGGGGAAATGAGTACCCTATCGGGGATTTCATACAACAACTCGGGATTGAACTTGGCCACGCTACAGGTCTTCGATGATGACGGTCTAAGCACAGAATTACTTATTGTTCCAATTCAGGTTCTGAATGTAGACCCCGAGATTTCACCTATCACAACATCTCTGGGGGAATTGGAAGAAGATGAGGAATTCAGCATCTCACCGATAGCAACAGACACCGAAAATGATCAGGAAAATCTGACTTACTGCTACGATCTAGATCCCTCTATTGATTCCGATTCCGATGGTTTGGGAAATAACGACTGCGACGTCCCATCGAGAGTCCTTGTTCACTCTTGGCCAGACTCCTCTACGGCCCCTGCTTCCATCTTCTTTCACGTCACTGACGATGATGGGGCATCAGACTCTATAGAGATAAATTTCCAAGTGGTAAACTCCCCTCCTGATGCCTATGCATCCGTTAGCTCTCAAAATCCAACTGAGGGAGACCCAGTCATCCTTTCAGCCAATGGAACCGTCGACTCTTCGGTTGACATGGAATCACTGGTTTTCCATTGGGACATCGACGTAACTGTGGACTCTGACGGGGATGGAGATCCAGCAAATGACATCGACTATGTGGGGAGATGGATAGAATTCTCATACGAATCCGGAGGTCCCAAGAAGGCTAAGCTTACGGTTTTGGACGATAGCTCCAGCCATTCGGTCACGATGGACATAGATGTGGCAGATGCTCCAGTAACAATCGCAGAATCGATTAGATCCAATACTTCTGCGATAGCAGTTACCCTCATTGCACTAATGGGAATTGGATATTTGTTAATGATTAGGAAAGCAGGTAATGAGGACCTCTCCAGTAAAAAGGAAGATGCAACAAACATCGACGAAGCCTTCGATAACCCCCAGATTCACGAAGAGCCCTCATTTCAGGATTTCAGTAGCCTCGAGAGAGCCGATTTCTCTTCCGAGGCCCCCCCTTCCATGGACGGCTTGGAGGACGTCCTTAGGGAATTGACGGGAGAGGATTCCCAAAAAGTGGCGGAAATAGAACTGCCACCGGCTCCGGATATGGATAAGGAAAATGCCATTCTGGATGTGGGTGACATCGAAGCCCTCTTTGAGGAGTAGCTCGCGGGAAGGCCGTGGTCAATCTGTTCAGACTTCTGGGGCTTCCAAATCCCAGCAACACTCCGAAGGTTTCCAGAAGCGGCAGGGAGGGGCAGTCTGAGCCTGGCCCTAGGCCAGGAAACAGGTTCCACGATTTAGGCGAGTCCAGATGGGCGGATAGAACTGAGAGGGTCACAGATAGGCCAATTAGGAGAGTCATTTACATGCAGCCAGATGACCTTCACAGACTACAGATGGATGGCATAGAGGGAAACCTCTCAATGGGCGACATGGTGATATTCGATCTAACCACTTTGAATCATATGCCTAGCCAGCAATCTGTTTGCTCCAGACGAGTCCAAGATCTTGGGAACAGGTCCGGACTGCCAGTATTCTCCCTGAACGAGGATGACACGATGCTCATGGTGGCCGGGGCGATGATGAGGGTCGATACTCACAAGCACAGGCTAGGCTCTCCAGCGTTGGACAGGGCAATTCAGAATGATTGAACCCCCCCTACTCTTCCCCACTAGCCAACCAATCGTCCAGATCTCCATTCTCAACTTCGCTTACAGCATGCTTGGTGAAGTCCCTGTATGACTCCCACTTGCTAATCTCTTCTTCCAAAACCCCCCGATCTCTTTTCCTGGAGATCGACTCTTCTGCGTAGATTACGCATCTTCTGAGGAATTCAGCCACAAGCTCCCTACGCTCTTCCAGTTCCATGTTATTCGACCTCCAGCGTCTCCATTAGAGCATCGACATGGCCCTTTGTTCTAACTCCATATCCAACCCAGACAAGACTCCCTTCCGAGTCAATAGCGAAGGTCGACCTCAATGTCCCCATGTACGTCTTTCCGTACATGCTCTTCTCCCTCCAAGTCCCGTAAGCCTGGTGTAGATCGGCCTCCTCGTCTACGATTAAATCAAATGGCAGCTCATGCTTGTCGATGAATTTCTTGTGGGAATTGGCCCCATCAGTAGAGACTCCTAGCACTGTCCATCCGCTACCACGAAACCGAGCGAAATTGTCTCTGAAGTCGCAAGCTTGGGTGGTGCAACCCGGGGTATTGTCTCGTGGATAGAAATACAGGATCACCTTCTGCCCTTTGTTCAGGATTTCAGAAAGCACCACTACAGATCCATCTGAAATAGTAGCTTCAAACTCGGGGGCCTTGTCTCCAATTGCTAGCTCAACTTCGCTCATGCTATCGCGTGCGTAACCAGATTGATGAAGACTACCATCACTCGATGTACGACTTGAGTCTCACAGATGTAGGCATGGAAGGCGGATCGCTGAAGCCGAAGCAGGCCCCAGTCTCGAAACTCACTTTGCTTCCGAGGCTTGACCCATCGATCTCCCCCTGCGCCATTAGGATCCTTGAAACCGATCTAACGGAGTACCACTCCCTCCTCCCGTCCTTGGTCCTACCGAATGTCCTAGTTCCGAACACAATCCTTGCGAAGAAATACTCAATGCTTCGAATAAACCATAGAGGCCTCCAGAAGGGTATCGTGATCGGGACCCCCCATTCCAGATTTATCGAAACCTCACCAGCAACAACCGATATCCCTTTCTTAGACCTCTCGACCTCTATCCCGACAATTATAACCTCCTCGAAGTAATACAATCGGCTCACATAATCCGCATGCTCTCTAGATGGGGAAAGTAGCACCCTCGTTCCATCAGGCTTGGCCCACATAATGTTGGTGAATTTCCCTAGGGGAGAAACTAGCCAATCCCCAATCACAAACCTATCTCCACTGGAGAAGCCAGTCGAGCTAATTCTCCCTGAGAAGATTTGCACTTATCCACCCATCTCCTGCCTGATCCTAGTCTTCGTTGAGGCCCAAGAGCAAATTCTACACTCCAGTAAGTTGTGTCTCAGTGCCGGACAGTGCTCCCTTCCGAAGAAGATAATCTGTAGGTGCCGCTTAGTCCAAGTCTCCTCAGGGAAAACTGCTTTCAGGTCCCCCTCTGTCTTCACCACATTGCTTCCATCTGAAAGTCCCCACCGACTGGCAAGTCTGTGGATGTGAGTATCAACGGGGAATGCAGGGACGCCGAATGCCTGTGCCATTACAACCCCGGCCGTCTTGTGGCCAACTCCGGCTAGTGACTCTAGAAAGTCCCAATCTGCCCTGACTACGCCTCCATCGTCAAGAATCTGCCCTGCCATCTTTCTCAAGTTTCTAGCCTTCGTGGGAGCGAGGCCGATTTCTCTGATGATTTCGTGAATCTCTTCTACTTGCAGGGAAGCCATTTCTTCAGGATTCTTTGCTACTTGGAAAAGCTTCGGAGTAACTTGGTTCACCTTCTTGTCTGTGGTCTGTGCTGAAAGCATTACGGCCACAAGAAGGGTGTAAGGGTCATTATGGTCCAGTGGTATCGGTGTTTCTGGATAGAGTTCGTCCAGAATCTCGCCGATCAAAATTGCCTTTTCGGAGCGCCGCAAACTCAACCCTCCTCGTATCCAACTCCTTCACTTCTCAGTCCGGCAAAAAACCCTGCCGCTATGCATCCGAAGAAAGGCAAGTAGCAAAAGATCCAGTTCTTGTCACTCCAATCATCCTGAGCTCCGCTTATTGCCCATCCAATTACAGCGAGAATCATCCCAGGAATGGCTGCAAGCGACCCAAAAAGAAGAGCTCTCCCGACTCCCATGCGCCCATCAGACATCAGCAAGACTTGACTCTAACGGAGACCAAGGTCTGCTACCATGGGAACTTATACACCCAGATGATGAAATCATTGAGGATGCATTGTATTGCGAGCATCACGGCTCCAATTACCATAATTGCCGATCCATCGACCCCGTCCTGTAGGGCCCCATAAGCCAGAAGTCCTAGCATCAAATTCCCCACAGATGTAAGAAACAGAGAACCAATAACTAGTATCGGGGTCCAGGAGAAATCATTCTCCATGTGGAAAATGGTGCTCTCTAGCCAAAGAGCCGAGGGAATCAGGAACACGCCATAGGCAATTAACAGCCTACTCGCGCCGTTTCCATCCGAATCTCCCCACGGCCACCTCAGTGATTCGAACTCTGCAGAATCAAGTTGGAAGAAAACAACGTACCAGTGCATCAAAAATCCAATTGCCGCAACGAACATGAACGGTACGATGTAAGTCCTCCAAGACTCCGGCACCCCGCCCCATAGATCCATTGGCTTCTCCGCATGTGACAAGCCGTAAACGTAAGAGGCCAGAACCAGAGGCCCAAAGACGAAGGTGAAAATCAGAACCAACTGCCTAGTCACTTCCATGACTCCCGCAAGTAGTCACCAGTCATAAAATCAAAGACGAGAAACCTTCCCTCGAATTCATGGCCGAGGATTATGAGGAGCCCGATTTCGATATTATTTCAAGCCAATCTGGTTTCGAAGTAAGACTCTATACTGACACAATTCAAGCCAGGGTCAAGACCATGGGGGAGGACTGGCGAGGATCTAGTGGTGGTTTCCGTAGGATAGCAGGATACATCTTCGGAAGAAATCACAGAAAACAGATGATTGATATGACTGCTCCAGTACACATCTGGCAAGAGGGGGATGGCACAATGATGGCCTTCACAATGCCTTCAGATCTCTCCATGGAAGACCTCCCGGCCCCAAATGACGAAGGAATTGAGTTAATACACTCCAAGGGACAAACAGTTGCTGCACTCCCATTCTCCGGATTCTCTGGCCCTAGGAAGTCAGAACGTCTGAAGCGAAGACTCCAGAATATGGTGGAAGAGGCCGGACTCGTCTCTTCGGGCCCACCTATGCTTGCAGTTTATGACGACCCAACGTCCACGCTACCCTTCATGCGCAGGAACGAGATCCTAATTCCACTAGAAGGCCCCAATCCGAAAGAAGATTAATCCAGACCCAACCAGCAAAACGTGCAGCGCTGCGGAATAGATGAGGTTTCGAGGGCCCTCGAATCGGAGGAGGTCTCATTGGTCCTATTCCTTAGAGATTCATCAGACGAGGAAGCTCTGAGACTACGTGACCTTGCAGAATCTAGGTCAATTCCAGTTAGGGAAGCATCAACTATGGACATGTGGCGCATGTCGAGAGAAAATCGAGGGGAAATCCCGCCTCCGATTCTTGCCCTAGTGGGAAGAAAACCTGATGCAACAGTAGAGCAGTCCCTTGGGT
>PAYZ01000002.1 GCA_002716085.1 Methanobacteriota archaeon
CACGTCCCAGCCATTGCCGGCCACGTCGCCGTCCTCGTTGAATGTGATCAGAGAGCTAGCCCCGTCCCATTCGTACCCGACATAGCGTATCGAGTCCTCAAGGGAGATGCTAGGCATCGCGAGTGCGAGCAAAGCTGCCTCGCCGGCTATGGACACCGCGTCATAGGTCTCTTCCACATAGATTCCAGAATCGCATTCCGTGATATTGGCGCAATTTTCAGAAAATATATCGTACCTCTCGGATGAATGGGTAAATTCGCTCCAACGCGTAGTGATCATTCCGTCTGCGGCTCCAGGATCAGAGAAGTCATTTTCAGTGAGGTGCGATAACCCATCGGAGCCAAAAATCTGGCCGGTGAATCCTTTACCTGACAGTTCTTCCAATAATGTCACGCCGTCCCATTCGTAGGAGATCAGGACAGCTGAGTCGCAGCCGTTGTCAACAACAGTCTGAGCTAAGCTGCTGTAGTCACTTGTGGTATCTGGATCGTACGACACGCTCGTGCACAAAGAGTTGCCCATGGCCGTCCACGTGTCTTCAAATGCGTCAGCCATTGCCACCCCATGGCTATTATCCATGTGCACGATGGCGGGATCGGAGTAGTTGGTGCCCGGAGTGGAGAGTCCAGCGACAGCATCTGCTAGGGCCTGGCCCTGAAGGGCATCGCTGGTGATGAGTCTGAAGAACCCGGGATAAGTGGTCGAGTCGCTGAGCGCTGGGCTGGAAGAGGTGGGCGAGATATGTGGTATGCCCGCTGCCGAGAGGACTGCGTTAGCACTCATGGATGCTCCCGAGCAGAGCGCCCCCACCACGAACATGACTCCAGCGCTTACGAGGGCATGGGCCCCATTAGTGGCAGTGCTGCTATCACAGCCTGAGTCGGCATAAACGATTTCGAATTGGACGTTGGTGCCGTAGTCATGAGCCTGTTCGTTGAGGTGATTATTGGCGATTGTAGCCGCTTCGTAGAACCCGGACCAGTAGCTTGAGATCATTCCAGTTTGGTCGCCCAAGAATCCGATTTTCACCGTCGTTCCGGTGAAGTTTCCGTCGGAGTCCGTGTCGTGGTCCGCCTGGGCACTGCCAGCAATGGGTGAGGCTGCTGTCAGTATCATCAGTAGGGCCACTAGTAGTCCCTTGTTCTTGCTGTTGGGTTGGTCTGTCATGGGCTCCGAGGCTCTGTTGCCCGATTAACAGTTTTGACACCATTTCTGGCGGCCAATCTACGTGTTCGGGGGGCTAGGTCCCCCCCTGACCTTGAGCTGCTCCTCGTGGTACTCGAAGCGAACTGGGGTGGTCATGGAGATCTCCCCGTCCAGGCTGATGAAGAGGGGCGGGTCGTGCCCGTGCTCCTGGGTCGGGTTCCCCTCGGAGTCCAGTGCCCGGATCTCGAAGCTCCTGCAGGGCTCCATNGTGATCTTGCCCCACCGCCCNACGTGCTTTCCCTTCTCCANGGGGCCCATCACCCTGAGCATCTGTGTCTTGGATAGNCCGAAGCCGAGCACTATCGAGGCGCTGTCNCCGAACGGNTGCATGCCCGGNGCCACCTTGTANCCNCCNCCGAAGGTCTCGGCCTGCATCATGGCGAAAAGCCCNGTGAGGTCGACCTTGGTCCCCGGCTTNTCGTCAACCNTGATCCAGGCCATCTGGCTCTTCCANNNCAGGATNGCCTTGATNGCNAGGAANGTGTACTTCTTCTGGCCGCTGATCCANGANANGTGGCCCTCGTCCTTCATCCGGTTGATGGAGGAGGTCACNCCCCCGTCGCACTCCAGGAACGACCACCTNACCAGGTTGCCATCNCNGGAGGGNTCNCCAGTNNCCGGNTAGTGCCTNGGGGANGGNATCCCNGGNTGNTCGGGGGCCTTGAGGCCCTCCACCCTNATCCCCCCCACGGTGTAGTCGNTGCCNTCCTTCAGNANGGAGATGGCNCCCTGGANGTCNTTCANTGGCACCCCNATCGCCCTCGCGAAGTCGTCTCCGTTNCCCATCGGGATGATTCCCAGACGCATNGGNGAGTCGCGGATNCCGTTGGCCACCTCGTGGACNGTCCCGTCCCCCCCNATNGCGACNACCAGGTCGTAGTCGCTGTCCCTGAGNCCGCTGGCNATCTCGATNGCGTGGCCAGTNCCCTCNGTCATGAATACGTCNTGCTCGATNCCNGACGACTCCANGGCNGNCTCGACCTTGTGGAAGTTCCTGCCNAGCTTNCCGTCCCTNGCGTTGGGATTNGCGATGCAGGCTANGCGTGGCACGGGACTNNCAGCACCNGCATCGGACTTGAATCCTGCCNAAGCAAGGAATCATGAGTNGGGGNGGGTTCAGCNGNNCGGTAGNNATGGAAGANGGGGAGGNNCACATGCGCAGGGCNATAGNGCTCGCNGAGAGGGGNCGTCACNGNGTGATGCCGAACCCNCNNGTNGGNTGCGTCCTGGTNAGGGANGNCGAGGTAGTNGCAGAGGGNTGGCACGACCACATNGGNGGNCTNCACGCNGAGCAGATGGCNATAGCGGACGCGGAGTCGNGNGGNGTGCCCACACAGGGNACNACCGCATACGTNACCTTGGAGCCNTGCAANCACTTCGGNAGGACCCCCCCNTGCACCGAGTCCCTNCTATGGGCNGGGGTCAGCAGNGTNGTNATCGGGGCANTGGACCCCAACCCNACNGTTCGNGGAGGNGGTTCTGAGGCACTCCNCGAGGCNGGNGTNGTNGTGGANAGCGGANTNCTNGAGGAGGANTGCGAGGGNCAGATGGCNNCCTTCATGCACTGGTGNAGGCACAGGAGGCCNCTGGTNACNNTGAAGGCNTCCACNGACTCNNNNGGNAGAATNGACGTNCCNCCCNCNGAGCCNCCNCGNAGGTTCAGCTCCGANAGGTCNCTGGAGCTNGCNCATGAGATCAGGGCNGNTTCCATGGCNATNCTNGTNGGAGTTGGGACNGTNATNAGGGACGATCCNTCNCTNACCGTGAGGGGTCCNGNAATNNNCCCCAGGGATNCNCCNACAAGGGTAGTTATCGACCCTGANAACAGGANNCCCCCNNATTCCANGCTNATGACNNANGGGGATGCTNCNACNCTGATNGTCCAGTCNTCNGAGNCGGACNCCTCTGGNGACCNCCNCCACGTCGAGAGGGTNGTCATNCCNGANAGNGAGATCCCAGTAGNNAGGNTTCTGGACATGCTNGGCGACAGGGGGGTNCAGTCGCTTCTNGTCGAGGGNGGNGCAGACACCTGGTCTAGGTTCCTNTCNGAGGNNGCGGTGGACAGGGCAAGGATNTGCATCTCGCCNATTGANCTAGGGGGGNGNGGCCCGNTNTTCCGNNGCTCCTCNCTNAGNGANAGCGGCCTNNTTCTNNCNTCNGAGGAAGANTGCTCNGGNGACAGGNTAGAGTGGTGGNNCAAGGNNNNCTCNNAATAGNGNAGGAAANNNCCNNGTCANCTNNGNTGGCTTATNGTTATATACGANTGTNNNCGGCCGGGGGCCTACATGTATAGCGCACGCAAGACACGAAGCCTGAGTATCTGCCTGATAATGGTACTATCCGCAATGGGNCCCGTGGCCACCCTGGCCACTGCAGACCACGACTCCATTGTGGGGATGAACTCGTCCATGATCATCGACGGAGACGAGTACGAGATGGTGGAGGTCCCNTTCTGGGGNGACATCATCTCATGCAACGATGAGGGAGACTACTACACCTGTGATGTCGACCNCAGACGGGGACGGGANCNACGACGGTAATTGGCACTTCAACGATTGCGAGATGGATGCCGCTGGAGAATGGGAGTGCGTTTACAGCGAACAGACACCATTGCTAGACGAGGGCAACTACTCGATCGAGTTCGAGGTCTGGGGCCTTGACCTGGACACCAACTACACGTACCATGTGCAACTAAACTCACACAGCCCGGTGGAAGCGGGGNNCTTCCACATGNACGACAACGGGGTGGTCAACTCCACCCAAACCGGCGAGATCAGCATCGCCAACATGTACCTCGTGGTCACTAACG
Organism: Methanobacteriota archaeon; assembly: GCA_002716085.1. Lineage (GTDB taxonomy): Archaea > Thermoplasmatota > Poseidoniia > Poseidoniales > Thalassarchaeaceae > UBA36. Next base: position 4,016 of record PAYZ01000002.1, read on the forward strand.
AGACCTGTGACGCGAACGGCCACATACAGATGAGCTACGAGTCAAACGGGACCTACATCGGTTCCAGGCACTTCGGCTTCCATGGGCCCTGCGACTACGACTCACACCTCTCCCTTGATGTGGACGGGGTCGAATACGAGGAGGAGCCGCAATACTTCTATGATTCAGAACACATCCTAGACTGCGATATCTACGGGNACCAATGGTACTGCTTGATGGACCACAACAACGACGGGAGCGCAGACGGAATGAACTCGTTCGAAGAGTGCGAGGAGGACACTGGAGGAAACTGGACCTGCATCATGCATTATATGGATCCCTATCTTGNAGAGGGAAGCCACACAATNGTGATCAACGCAACAGGACTGNATGCCNGCTACAGCTACGAGCTAGACGTCNACTACTACAAGTCAGCAGCGTATGCTCGATGGTGAGACTNATTACCCAGGAAGCGGGTTCTTCAACGGTTCATCGGGTTCAATGACGCTCGNCGTCGNAACNGACAACTACACTTGCGGCNTGACTNTCCACGTATACCTGAGGTCAGGGAACTGGGACNCAAACANCGGCAACTGGGGGTACAACGACACAGTTGAGAGCACTGATTGGAGNTTCNAAGGTCCTTGCGACACACCCCCNTCCCCATTCACCATGGAGCTGGACGGAGTGGAGCACGAATATATCCAGCACTACNNCGANTACGACGAGTGCGATGATNAGGGNGACCACTTCCAGTGCTGGAACGACGACTGGGACAACGACGGAGACGGATCCCCTGACTGGACTCACTGGGAGGGTNACTGCTGGGAGCTCTCTGACGGGACCTGGGAGTGCGAGNCATGGCGAGAGTCGCCCCCGATTTTCGAGGGTAACCACACGTTCNACCTTTCCATAGCAGACCTGGAGGCCGGCAACAGCTACAGGCTACGTGCAGAATTGAACATGAACACNTGGAACGGCCACGATCACTTCCACGAGAGTAATCACTACTACATCAACAACTCNACAGGGGNGGACGCAACCTTCTCCTGGAGCCTCGAGACTGACGAGACGACTTGCGGAGTACACCTCTACATGGACCTCGACAAGGGCTACTGGAACGATAACGGNGACTGGCACCACAACGGCAGCGTCTACTATGAGAGCTTCGATTGGCAGGGCCCATGCGACGAGCCTGAGTCCCCATTCTCCCTGACCTACGACGGCATCGACTACGAGCACTTGTACGGCTACAGCGACTACGACGAGTGCGAGGAGGACGGGCACGACTTCAGGTGCTGGAACGACGACTGGGACGACGACGGCGACGGAGAGCCGGACTGGTATGACCACCACGACGACTGCGAGGAGGACCCCGCAGGATTCTGGGCCTGCCTACTCCCATGGAATATCTGGCCTGTCGAAATAGATGAGGGCAACCACAGCATGGTGCTAAGCGTTGACGACCTCGAAGTTGGCCAGGAATACGAGGTAGCCATGTGGATAGACCATTGCGAATCCGGACAGGGCTGCGATGGTGCCGGGGAGGCCGATTGGATGTTCAACGCGACATCCGACTCCGAGGACTTCACCTTCTACGTGGAGACAAGCAACTTCACCTGTGACATGAGGGTCCACACGGCCCTCAGCATGGTCGAGAACGGGCAACCCCACCAGATGATGGATGACCATTTCCCGTTCATGGGCCCCTGCGAGGAGCCCCCATCCCCATTCACCGTTGCACTGGACGGAGTGGATCACGAACTGGATTGGAACTACAACTACTACGACCAGTGCAATGACGAGCAAGACTACTATTCGTGCTGGAACGACGACTGGGACAACGACGGAGACGGAGAGCCGGACTGGACTGACAATATCTGGTCATATGGGTGCGAACAGCTCTCTGACGGCACCTGGGAGTGCCAGATGGGCTACAGCTACCCAGATGTCGAATACGGCGACCACACGGTCGACGTTAGCGTGGATTACCTACAGGTAGGGACCGAATACAGGTTGGACATGCAAATAGAGCATTGCGTGCGAAACGGCCCGTGCGATCACAATCACACTCAAGTTGAGTTCAACGCCACGGCTGAGCTGTTCGAAGTCGACCAGTTCAACCTGGAGACATCCAACTACACGTGCAGCCTGAGGTTCTACTTCGACCTCCACGAGATAGAAACGGACGAAAACGGCAACAGCTGGACTCATCACATCAACAATGGCCAGATGACGTATAATGGGCCCTGCGAGGAGCCCCCCTCCCCATTCTCGCTGACCTACAACGGAACCCTCTGGGAGAGGCAGTGGAACTACAACACCTACGACGAGTGCGTGGAAGACGGAGGTGGCTACATGTGCTGGCAAGACAGCTGGGACTACGACGGCGACGGCGAGCCCGAAAACTGGGACTGGTACGAAGAGTGCTTCGAGGACGAGAGCACTGGCGAGTGGGCATGCCAGACCTGGTGGACCGAACCTGAAATCGAAGCAGGGACTTACGACATGGTGTTGACCACTCAATTCCTAGAGACTGGGGACGACTACCGGCTGGAAATAATGGTCGATGAATGCGTCAACATGATGGGTTGCACACAGGAGTATCTGGACCCACACAACTTCACTGCCTCATCGGACACAGAGGACTACTCCTTCACGGCGGAAGTCTCAAACTACAGCTGCCATCTCGCCGTTAGCGCTACGCTGTACGCCATCCATACGGATGACAACGGGAACACCCACGAGGATTGGTTGGACAACGAGTGGTTCCACATGATGGCGCCCTGCGAGATGCCCCCTTCGCCCCTGACACTGGAGGTGGACGGAGTTGAGTTCGAGTGGGTCGTGGAGAACGAGATCTTCGACCACTGCGAGGACAGGGGTCATGACTTCAAGTGCTGGATGGACCAGTGGGACCACGACGGCGACGGAAATCCGGAAGATTACTTTTACATGGAGGACTGCTGGGAGCTCTCTGACGGGACCTGGGAGTGCCAGGGATGGCGGATGCCCCCATCGATAGCAGCGGGCAACCACTCTGTCGATCTCACGATCGAGAACCTGAACACAGGCCACTCCTATCAGGTTATTATAGAGCAAGACGCATGCATGAACGGCATGGGTTGCGAATGGGATGAGTTTGAATACGAACTGAACCCGAGCACGGACACAGAGGTCTTGAGCTTCTACTGGGAGACATACGACTACACGTGCCACGCTGGAATGGGCGTGAGCATACGTGAGTCGGTTGACGATGACGGCGATGGGACCATCGATTACTACGATCAGATCTGGAACGAGTGGTTCAGCTTCGAAGGGCCTTGCGAGGAGTTCCCTTCCCCATTCACGCTGACCGTTGACGGGGTCGTATACGACGACTCGTATGGCGAGGACGTCGAGTTCGACAACTGCGACGAGTCCTTCTGGGGCGACGAGATGTCGTGCTGGCAAGACGAGTGGGACCACGACGAAGACGGCATGCCCAGCTACAACATGGAGATGGAGGAAGACGACTGCGAACAGCAGACGGACGGATCGTGGATCTGCGAACCCAATTGGGAGGCCTATCCAATGGTGGAGGCGGGCAACCACACGGTAGCCCTCGAGGTCGGTGACCTGGAGTCGGGTCTAGACTACATCGTAATGGTCGGCATGTATGGCTGCGAGCAACAGGACTGCGGCCCTTGGGGAGAGTCTATGGATCACAGCTTCACAGCATCCTCTTCGACCGAGAGCTTCGCTTTCTTCGTCGAGACTGAGGACCAGATGTGCTGGGGAGAAGTCCATGTTGAGCTCCGCGAGGGCAACGATTCGGGGAGCAGTTACGTCTTCGATGAGTACTTCGGCTTCAATGGGCCCTGCGAAGACACCTACGGGATGGAACTAGAATACGACGACGGCGATGGTCTGGCGCTCATTTGGGAGATAGACTACAGCAACGGAAACGCATACGACGGATGCTGGGTAAATGGCCCGGATAGCCTAGTCTGCATGTATGTGGAAGATGGGGACCTAGAGTGGGACTACTACATGGTCGACAACTGCCAGGAGGAGACAGGAGGATCGTGGATGTGCTCCGACGGCGCGGGACCACAGCTGGAAGCAGGGGACTACGACTTGAACCTCGAGATAGATAGCCTAGAGGTCGGAGACAGCTACACGGTAGAGTGGGGCATGTGCTACGAGTCATGGGCCGACTATGACTGCGAAGAGTACAGCACATCCGTCAACACGACCTCGGAGTACCACACTGAGTCATGGGCAATGACCATCGAAAACAGTACTTGCTCAGTCTCTGTCTACGCCTATGTGATGACTGACAATGGAGAAGGATACAGTTACGAAAGTTTCAACTTCGGTGGACCATGCATAATCGAGTTTGACGTCGAAATCTCGCTAGAGGTTGACGATGGCGGGACATGGATCGAAGTCGAGGGCGATGACCTCACCGAATTCTTCGAAATGTGGGAAGACGAGCAGACTGACTTCGATGAGCTACTATTCTACGCCATGGACAACATAGCCTACTCCTTATCAGAGGGAGAGTGGAACATGAGCGTGACCATGGATGGCCTAGAGGTCGGATCGGATTACAATATGCAGGTTTTCTTCGAGCACCCCCTTGAATTGGATGGGGATGACGACGAAGACTACGAACACGAGTTCTACTGCGGAGACGGCGACACGATACCATTCGACTGGGTGAACGACGGAGAGGATGACTGCGACGACGGTGCTGACGAACAGCAGTACGACTCCAACGGGGACCCGATCAACTGGTTCGACTGCCACGACGGGAGCCAGGTGTGGATCTACCAGGTCAACGACGGCGTCGAAGACTGCCCCGATGGCGAGGACGAAGGGGAGGGAGGTCACTCTGAATTCTCATGGTGGTACGAACACAGCTTCACCGCCTCTAGCGATGTCGAGTCGCACGACTTCAGCGTCGAGATCCCAGAATTCTGCTTTACCCTATTTGCAGTGGATCTTTCAGGCGGNGATGACGAAGATGATTACGAATTGGCAGGCCTGTTCGTAACCTTCCTAGCAGGATCGCTGGCCTCAGTAGATGACAACGGAAACGGGGTCCCTGACTGCATCGAGGCGCAAGCATCCGAGGATGATTCGCCTGACGACGGAGGGTTCGACCCAGCCGACTTCGAGGTCGAGTGGTTCTACAACGCCTTCCTGTTGGAGGCAGACACGATGAACAACCAATCCTTGGCTGAGGTCTCTGGAGTCCAGGTCCTTGACCCCGAGATAAGGGTGAAGATCGACTGGGACTTCTTCGATGGCGACGGAGTTCTGAACGAGACAGAGGCCATGACATACGCGGATTTGTTTGCGATGCAAGCCAGCCCAGGGCCCGGTTGCGTAAGCGACGACTTCGGGACCCCTCCCTTCACTATGAACGGAGTAGCTCCCTGGTGCGCGGAGTTCGAGGTATGGATTGAGGATCTGGCAGATGGCTCATCCTACGACCCTGCCATAGTTTACGTCTGGGTGATGTACTACAACGTCTCGGCCGACGCGGCAGGAATGCTGAACCTGGTTTACCCGGGGGACGATCCAGCTGAGGACGCGCAATCGACTAATGCGACCATTTGCGGGGGTGCTTCGGACTTCAGCGGCTACAATGTATCGTCATGGACGTACAACGGCACGGTCCAGACCGGCGAGTGCGTCAGCATCATGGCAGGCGATAGGCTGGAAGAGATATCGATCATGTTCGCACCAGGCGACTCGGACGGGGACGGCTTCAACGACAACGACGACAGGTTCCCGTACGACCCTAACGAGTGGGCAGACTCAGATGGCGACGGAGTTGGCGACAACTCGGACATGTTCCCGGACGACGGCAGCGAGTACATCGACAGCGACGGTGACGGGGTCGGCGACAACGCCGACGTCTTCCCGGCCGACTCGGAAGAGTGGGCTGACGGAGACGGAGACGGGGTCGGCGACAACCACGACATGTTCCCCACGGACGGAACCGAGTGGTGGGACCTGGACGGCGATGGCGTCGGGGACAACTCGGACGCCTTCCCATGGGACGCGAACGAGTCCGCAGACAGCGACGGNGACGGGTATGGCGACAACTCTGACGCCTTCCCGAACGACGCCAACGAGTGGTTAGACACGGACGGCGACGGTATCGGCGACAACTCCGACACAGACGCTGATGGCGACGGTATCGACGACAACTTAGACGACAGCGACGGCGACGGGGTCACGGACGACCTCGATGCCTTCCCGTTCGATGCTAACGAGACTGTAGACACCGATGGAGACGGGGTCGGCGACAACGCCGACGTCTTCCCGAACGACGCCACCGAGTGGTTAGACACGGACGGCGACGGGATCGGAGACAACTCGGACAACGACTCGGACGGCGACGGGATACCCAACGACTTCGACGACTTCCCGCTTAACAGCGGCGAGAGCTCTGACGCAGATGGCGACGGAGTCGGCGATTCGGCCGACATGTTCCCTGCTGACCCCACTGAGTGGGTCGACTCGGACGGCGACGGGACGGGCGACAACGCCGATACCGACGACGACAACGACGGGACGCCCGACTCATCGGACGCCTTCCCGACTGACGCCAGCGAGGATACTGACACCGACAAGGACGGTTATGGTGACAACTCAGACATGTTCACCAACGACCCGAGCGAGTGGATAGACAGCGACGGAGACGGGGTCGGCGACAATGCAGACAGGTTCCCAAGCGACCCGACCGAGTGGGCTGACAGCGACAGTGACGGAACAGGCGACAACTCTGACGCCTTCCCAGAAGACTCGAGCGAGAAGGCCGACTCCGATGGAGACGGCGTTGGGAACAACGCTGACGATTGCCCATACGAGGAAGCTACCAACGACGCGGACGGGGACGGCTGCGAAGACGAGGAAACTACGGAGTCCACCTCGGAAGACGACGACGATGACGACGGCGGAGGAATCCTACCAGGGTTCTCCGCAGTCACTGGGGTCGTCTCGATACTTGGCGCAGCTATCCTAGTTGCCGGACGACGCAAGGACTGAGCGGTCCTCGCCTTCGGGCGGGGGCCCTCAGGGCCCAATGCAGGTGGTTTGGCCGGATGGCAGTCTCAGTGAGCTCCGAGTTCCACATCCCAGGCACTGGAAAGAGGGCACGAAACAGGACCGTGCTCGCTGCTATGACAAACAAGCAGTCGGAGGATGACGGGACCCTGTCCGACCAGGAGATACATTGGCTCCTGAAGAGGGCAGCCGGAGGATTCGGCATAGTGACCACTGCGGCAAGCCACGTCCACCCAAGCGGAAAGTCATGGGATGGAGAGATGGGGGTATGGGGGGACCACCAGATACCGAGGCTAGAGGAGCTGGCATCCGGAATTAGGGAGCTTGGCGCTCTGAGCCTGGTGCAGATCTTCCATGGAGGGCTCAGGGCACCAAGGTCCCTGACGGGGCAACAGCCAGTCTCAGCGAGCGAGAACCTAGAGAACGGAGTCGATGAGGAGTCTCGAGGACTCTCCGAATCTGAGATCATCGATCTCGTCGGCTCCTTCGGAGAGGCGGCGGAGAGGTGCGAGAGAGCCGGATTCGATGGTGTGGAGGTTCACGGTGCCCATGGTTACCTGGTCTGCCAGTTCCTAGGTACCAGGACCAATCGGAGGGATGACCGCTGGGGAGGGGGGCTAGAAGGAAGGTCCCGATTTCTCAGAGAGATTCTGAAGGAGGTCAGAGCGAGGACCTCGGAGGGCTTCCTAGTCTGTGTCAGGATCTCTCCAGAGCATGAAGTGGGAGTCTCCCTGGAAGATAGCGTGGAGCTATCCCTGATGATCAGGGACTGGGGGGTCGACATGCTTCACCTCTCCTGCTGGGACGCCTTATCGGGATCGGTGTCTGAATCTGGCAGTCCCAAGACGATTACCAGGAGGTTCAAGGAAGAGATTGGGGATAGTCTGCCGATTATCTCAACTGGCTCGGTTTGGAACGAGGCCGATGCTGAGTTCGTCCTCGGAGAGGGGGCCGATATGGTCGGGGTGGCCAGAGCGGGAATCGGGCACTCGGACTGGGCATCCAATCTCGGCAGTGGGGATTACGATCCGGACAGGCCGCCATTCACTCCCGAGCACCTTCTAGAACAGGGGCTTAGCCCTGTCTTCGTTGACTACATGAGAAGGTGGAAGGGGTTCGTCACCGACGGACGCCAGTAGAATAACCTCCAATACGTAGTATTGCTTGGAATTGGCATGGTCGATACCATCTGGGTCCAAATCGCTGCAGCGGCCATATCGGCATTCGTCCTGTTCAAGGTTGGGCTGATCACCTATCGGAGGAGGGCATTCCCAGAACCGCATTACGACTGGTCCGGGATAGATACCAGCGACATCTCGTTCCCAGAGGGATTCATCTGGGGCACTGCCACGGCAGCGCACCAGATAGAGGGGAGCCAGCGCAACAACTGGACTGACTTCGAGGAGAGGACTGGCAAGGAGCCGAGCGGGTTGGCCTGCGACCACTGGAACAGGTGGCGGGAGGACTTCGAGTTACTATCCGAGCTGGGGGTATCGTCTTACCGATTCTCGATCGAGTGGAGTCGCCTAGAGCCTTCCCCCGGGAAGTGGGAGGAGGGGGCTTTGGGTACCTACTCTGAGATGGTTGATGACCTGATCAAGAGGGGCATTAGGCCGATGCCTACCCTCCACCACTTCTCCCACCCATCATGGTGGGAGGACAGAGGGGGTTTCGCAGATAGGGAGAACATACCTGAGTTCCTTGGATTCTGCGAGAAGGTCTTCGACAGGCTATCAGACAGGGTGCAGATCTGGTGCACAATTAACGAGCCCACCGTCTTCTCGTCCATGGGCTACACCCTAGGTCAGTTCCCACCGGGACGCAGGAGCATACTGTTGACTCTCAGGGTTATGAGGAATCTGATGCACGCACATGCAGTCGTGTACAGGAGTCTCAAGGAGAGGAATCCCGGATGCATCATCGGGATTGCGAAGAACGTGACTCTGTTCGATCCGGCAAACAGGTGGAGCCCCATCGACTGGCCTGTTGCTAGGTTGCTTGAGTGGCTCTGGAACGGGGCATGGAGGAAGGGGATAATGACTGGTAAGATGCTCGGCTCCAGGATTCCTGGTGCAAAGGGCTCCCTAGACTTCGTGGGGCTGAACTACTACACCCACTTCATCACCGGACTATTCATGCCTACTTCCCAGAAGGATCTGAACTTCGCGAAGAGGGACCACGAGGTTGCCACCGAGTTCGGATATCCGATGTACGCCGAGGGCCTTCGGAGGGCCATCGACTTCGTTGCCGAACTCGGGGTCCCGATCGAGATTACGGAGAATGGGGTCGCAGATTCCAGTGACTCGCTGCGTCCAGAGCATCTGATGCGCCACCTATGGGTGATTTCCGAGGCCATCAAGGATGGTAGGGACATCAGATCATACCACCACTGGTCCCTGATGGACAACTTCGAGTGGGCCGAGGGATACAAGATGCGGTTCGGCCTGTATTCCGTCGATTTCGAGACTCAAGAGAGGACCCTGCGACCAAGCGGAGAGATTTACAGGAGAGTCGTGGGGTCCAAAACTAGAGCAGATTAGGCATATTTCTTGGCGGACCGTGCAGGATTCGAACCCACGTCTCCGGCTCCGAAGGCCGGAAGGATATCCAGACTACCCTAACGGTCCACGCTTTATCCCAGCACGGCCAACCTGTATTCAATCCGCCGGATGACAGAGCACGACTAGCCTCGAAAGGCTCCTGTGGACCCTGACGGGGGAGCAGAGTGTCACCCTCCACCCAGTCTGAAGTATCCTATCCCTAAGAGAGCCCCAATCCATCCCCATCACAAGAAGGTCATCTGAGACTGGCCCCCCCAGGGAATCTGGACTCGAGGGGAGCATTGTGCAAACCGTCCCCCCCGGGTCCATCTTCCTAGCCGACTCGAGAGCACCCAGTAGGACCCCGAGGCCATCATCCGAAGACCAGGCGTTCCTGCCATAGGGCGGATCGAACACGAATGAGCATCCGGGAACTTCACCCCACAGATCGTGTATCTCGTCTGCTGAGCACTTCTCCACGGAATACCCCCCTGGACCATCGGCCCATTCTAGATTGGAGAGGGTCCCCTCCACCATCCTGGAGTCTAAGTCACTAGCGAGGACTTCGATGCCGAGCATTGAGGCCTCTATGGCGATTCCTCCCGTGCCACAGAACGGATCTACAACTGTTGAAGTTGATTTGCTAGAGAGTGAGAGAGATACCATCAGTCGTGCTAGCCTTGGATCGAGGCTGACTGGTTTGAAGAAGGGTCTCTCCGTAGGGGAGGCCCCGATGTAGGACCCGCTAGATCTCTTGTCCCTTATCCCCCAGAGGACCATTTGATTCTGCTGTGCGTCGTCCCAATGACTGGAAGCATCCTCCCTGCCAGCAATGATTACGACCACCTCATGGTCGGGGTTCTCCAGATCAACTGGTCTTGATTCTCCAGAGACCTCGTCCCCTACCATACATTCTATTTCCTTTCGAGATAGTCCCTCAATCCCCAAACCCAGTTTCCTTGCCCTAACTGCGAATGACCCGCTGGGGAGGTGTTCCTCAGCCCACTCTCCCACGTAGGCAGCAACGTCTCCGGAGGTGACGTCTGTTTCGTAAGTCCAAAGCCTGGAAGTTGAGTGCAGGACGTCATCGACTAGGGATGCTCCCAAGATTCGGTCCAAGACCGATTCAGTCTGGGTCACGAATGCCAAACGGGGGTGTAGGGCCTCGATCGGCCCCAGTAGTGCCCTAGCCTCCTCCCTGAACAGCGGAGGGTGCCACCCGTTACCAACAAGAGCCAGGCTAAGTACACCCATGCAGTTGGGAACAGGCCCATGGCTTCAACCCTATATGCTCCCACCACTGGCATTGGCCCTAGAGGCGGGGGATGACGATAGGATGGGTTGCAATCTCAGAGACCTGGTCTCCCCCGAGCCGATAGAGCTGTCTGACCTATCGGGAAAGAAAGTCGCCGTAGACGTTTTTCTGAATTCCTACCAATTCATTACCTCGATGACGGGCCCAGATGGGAAGCCGCTATCCTACGAAGGAAGGCCTGTTGCCCATCTAATGGGTTTCCTAGATCGAGCTAGCATGATGATTTCAGAGGGCATAGACCCGGTTTTCGTATTCGATGGTAAGCCTCACTCGCTCAAGAGCGAGACCCTTGAAGGTAGGAGGGAGAGGAAGGTAGAGGCAGCCTCTCGGTGGGAGTCTGCCATAGAGGCGGGGGACATGGAGGCAGCAAAGAAGCTTGGACCGCAGACCGCTGAATACACCCCCCAGATGGTAGAGGAGACGAAGGAGCTTTTCGATCTGATGGGTGTATCTTGGATCGATGCCCCCATGGAGGCAGAGGGTGCAGCTGCAGTGATGTGCTCTAGGGGCGAGGTTGCTGCTGTTGCTAGTCAGGATTGGGATACTCTGCTATATGGTTCTCCAGTGATGGTGAGGAACCTTACCAGCCATGGCACGAGGAGGTTTGGAAGGGTCCTCAGCGCCGAGGTGATATCCCTACGAGAGACCCTGGAGAGCCACCAGATTACAAGGGAGCAGTTGGTTGACCTTGGGATAATGGTGGGAACAGACTTCCACCCCGGAATAAGGGGCATTGGCCCCAAGACCGGATTGAAGCTTATGCAGAAGCACGGAACAATGGAGGCGGTCGCTGAGGCCAAAGGGTTCGATCTCCCGGACGAGCTGGAAGACATTAGGTCACTTTTCATGGACCACCCAGAGAGCGGAGAGCCTGTTCCAGACTCCCAGAGCGCTGTCGAGGAGCCTCTCCGAAAGTTCCTACAGGACGACAGGGGATTCTCAGATAGGAGGGTGGAAAGGGCCCTAGGGCGCCTATCTGACGCGGGTCGGCTCAGGTCGGCAAGCCAGCCTTCCCTGTTCGACTTCTGATCAAATCACGTCGAAGTCGTTCTCTTCCGAGTCTGGGATTCCGTCTCCGTCGTCATCGTCATCGGTGTAGTCGGGAATGCCGTCGTTGTCGTGATCGAACTGCCCGGTTGTGTCCCACCCGTCGTTCTGCTCGAACCAGTCCGATAGCCCGTCGTTGTCGTCATCGGTGTCGTAGCTGTCCCAGAGGCCGTCGTTGTCGTGGTCGTATCTGTAGGTGCCAAACTCCCCGTCGAGCTCGTCGACGTCGAAGATGTTGTCGTTGTCGTCGTCGTTGTCGTCTGAGTCATTGATGCAGTCGTTGTCGTGGTCTCTAGCTGCGTCTACGTCGACAATGCCGTCGCCGTTCAGGTCTATCAGCCTCTCCTCGGTGCCGTCATCGTCGCAGTCAAGCTTGTCGTCCCAGTTGTCGATCCCGTCGTTGTCGATATCGAAGTCGATGTTGTCCTGTATGCCATCGTTGTCGTGGTCGTAGATGCATGTAGCTGAGTTCCCGTCATTGACTTCCTCGCGATCGTCGATCCCGTCGCCGTCATCGTCGTCATCGTCCTTGTCCATGATCCCGTCGCCGTCGTGGTCTAGTGATGCCAGGATCGATTCCTCCATCACATCGGGTATACCGTCGTTGTCGTCATCGACGTCGTAAAGCTCGTCCGGGATTCCGTCGCCGTCGTTGTCGACGTCCCCATTGTCCCTCTGGTTGTCCAGTACCTGGCTAGCTAGTATCCCATGGCAGGTAGATCCCTGTCCCTGGTTGTCTCCTTGGGTCTGACCTTGCTGCTGCTGGTTCTGACCGTTCTGGTTGTTACCGTTCTCGTCACTGCTCTCCTGGTCGCCCTGCTGGCCGCTCTGCTCGCCTCCATTCTGCTGTTGGCCCTGGCCGTTGTCCTGCTGGTTTCCTTGCTGCCCGGACTCGCTTTCCTGGCCCTGCTGGCCGTCTTGATCTGATTGTGAGCCCTCGTCTTGGCCCTGGCCCTGCTGGCCGTTCTGGCCGTTCTGGCCCTGATTGCCCTGTCCTTGTCCCTGGCCCTGTCCTTGTCCCTGGCCCTGTCCTTGTCCTTGTCCCTGGCCCTGTCCTTGTCCCTGGCCCTGTCCTTGTCCCTGGCCCTGTCCTTG
>PAYZ01000003.1 GCA_002716085.1 Methanobacteriota archaeon
ATCCTGCGCACTGCTGGCTTTCCGGGTTACCGACTCCATTGGAGGATCGATGGAGATGGGGGCCGGTACATCTGCAGACCTGACATTACCTTTCCTGGGAGGAAACTGGCAATCTTCGTCCACGGGTGCTTCTGGCATAGATGCCCGAAGTGCGATCTGGGTTTGCCTAAATCGAACGTAGACTATTGGAGTCAGAAGTTTGAGAAGAACATCGAAAGGGACAGGAAGAAGGAGGGCTCTCTTCGGGAGAACGGTTGGAGTGTTCATACGATTTGGGAGTGTGATTTGGATGATGGTGCTTCCCGGCTGGTGGAGATTCTGAACGATTAGGAAACAGAATTTGAAATGGGGGACGTTTTGGGGGTGTCGTGCGACTCCTAACATTTCTCAGATTCTACAGGGAGATTCGAAAGGATGGCCCGGCTGACTTGGATTGGATACAGAGGCAGGGCCTTCTAGCGGTGAAGTTGACCCAGATCTTTGCTCTGAGGCCAGACATGCTCAGCATCGAAAAGTGCCGACAGCTGCAGAAGATGTACAGGAACGCATCGACCATCCCGAGCGAGGATGTGATGAGGATCTTGGAGGAAAGGGCCCCTGAATCATTCCACGAGTCGATTGTCTGGTTCGATGAGGCGCCGCTAGCAGCGGCGTCCGTCGGGCAGGTCCACAGGGCGACCCTCGCCACCGGGGAGGACGTGGTCGTGAAAGTGGTCAAGGCCGACCACAAGAAGAGCTTCCAGAGGGATGTCAAGAGGATGATGCGCATGATGAGGGTAGCAATAGCACTCTCACCAAAGCTTAGGAGAGTAGGAAACCCGATAGCTTTGCTGAGGCACGTCGAGGACTACACAACTAGGGAGTTGGACTTGCGAAACGAGATCAGGGGGGGCTCTGAGTTGAAGTCTATCCAAGAAAAACTGGCTGATGATTTCCCAATGCCTCGCCTTAGGTTCCCGAAGTACTACCCTGATATCTCCAACGAACACGTGCTGGTTTCCGAATTCGTGGAGGGAAAGACTCTCGAGGAGTGCATAGAGGACAAGAGCCTGGCTTGGGACTATCTGATCGAGCTTTTCAGAATCCACGGAGCGTACATGTTCGGCGTTGGTACATTCCATGGTGACCTCCATCCTGGGAACTGCATAGTTGATAGTGCGGGCAATTTCGTTTTCATTGACAACGGTGCGATTTGCGAGGCACCTAGGAGCGTCAGCCTGCCTCTGTTCAAGTTCTTCGAGGGGCTTTCAAAGAATGAGCTTGATTCTGCTTTCGAGGCTCTCATCGGACTTGCGGATGATCGTCCCTCAGACGAGAGGCTGATTCGCTTCAAGACTAGGATGTCAGAGATTTACAGCGGTTTCGGAGACAAGAGCGTCGGTGAGCAAAGCCTGACTGATCTGATGATGAGGACAGTGCGAGCTGCAGTCGAGGACGCAGGCGCTGACTTCGGAGAAGAGGGGTTTCCAATCATCCGCTCTCTGATGTACATGGACGGTTTGGTTATCAGAACCCATCCAGAGGTCAAGTTGATTGCCGAGATGGGCCCGTCGCTGGTTGAGTTCAGAGAAGGACTGGGTATGGAGTGATTGGATGAGTAGCCATAGTGACGTTCTCGTGGTGGGCGCTGGACCAGGGGGGCTGGCTTGCGCGATGCTGCTTGCCAAGGCCGGGGTCAGCGTGAGGATACTGGAGAAATCGGATGACGTGGGAGGGAGGACGCGCGTCTTCGAGAAGGACGGGTACAAGTTCGACAACGGCCCGACTTTCTTCCACTATCCGGAGATTGCAGAGGAGATATTCAGCGCTCTAGGGTTAGATGCTCATGAGGAGCTTGGCCTTATTCCCCTCAATCCAAACTATCGTCTGGTCTTCGGTGCTGGTGGGAGTCTAAATGCGACCACCGACATGGATGATATGGTTGCCCAGATAACCGATCTTTGCGGCGAAAAGAACGCTGAGGGCTTCAGAAGGTACGTGGAGGACAACCGCACCAAGATGCGCCTCTCGAAGAATTGCTTGAACACTCCTTGGAGGGGGCCGATGGACCTGATAAACCGAAGGGCTCTGAGGGTTTCTAGGGTCCTTCGACCATGGAGGAGCGTGGCATCTGACCTAGCTAGGTTGTTCCCCGACGAGAGGATGCAGCTTGCAATGTCATTCCAGACTAAGTACCTGGGAATGAGTCCCTTCCACGCACCCAGCCTGTTCACCATACTTGCATACCTGGAGTACGAACACGGTGTCTTCCACACGGAGGGCGGCCTAGGAACGATTACTCAGAAAATGGGCGATATTGCCAGGGGCTTGGGAGTCGAGATCCATCTCAACGAGCCCGTGAGTGAATTCGTCTTCGAAGGGAAGACTGTCATTGGCGCTAGAACCTCCGAGGGGACTTACACTGCCGATAGGTACGTCATGAACGTGGATTTCGCCACAGGAATGAAGGGGCTGGTTCCAGATCGCCTTAGGAAGAGGTGGTCCGACAAGAAGTTGGACGAGAAGTCGTACTCCTGCTCCACATACATGCTCTACCTGGGCATTGACAAGGTGTACGACACCCCTCATCATCAGATCTATGCCGCGAGGGACTATCAGAAAAACCTGAGAGAGGTTACCGAGAACAAGGTGACTTGGGACGACCCCTCGGTCTACGTCCAGAATGCCTGTGTCACTGATCCGACAATGGCTCCAGAGGGCCACTCAACGATATACGTCCTAGTCCCAGTGAGCAGCAGTCACGATGGTATTGACTGGGATGAGATAAAGGATGACTACATGGATGTGATACTGGGGCAGATGGAGCATCTTGGGTTCACCAACCTCAAGGACCACATAGTCTCCCAGACAATTGTGACTCCAGATGACTGGGCATCTCGTGACATCTACAAGGGAGCTGTGTTCAACCTAGCCCATGGACTCGATCAGATGTTGTGGCGGCGGCCTCAGAACAAGTTCGAGGAACTGGAGAAGTTGTATCTTGTGGGTGGAGGGACTCATCCCGGTAGTGGTTTACCGACGATTCTGGAGAGTGGCAGGATTTCGGCAAAGATGATTTGCGCTGACATGGGGATTGACCCTGATTGGAACGGTGCAGACCCGTGGTTCGAGGACCTAAGAAGACCAAGGATAAAGGCTAGAAATGAATGAGGTGTAAAGGTGGATTTGTTCGATCTCTCTTTCTTCCTTTCCACGATGTGGGTAGGTCCTTTCTGGATAGCGATGCTAGTCTACCCTGAGCATGAAAAAACCCAATCTGCCATGGGTGGCTCCTGGTTCTTCTTGGGACCGATAGTGATTTGGTGGGCTTTGATGGCATCCGACCCACAAGCACTTGTTGGCTTCGCAATGGACTCTTTGGACCCTAGGAATGTGCTAGACGGCTTGGCTGATCTATTGGGGACGAGGGCGGGGGCTTCTGCGGCTTGGGCTCACTTCGTAGCTGGTGACATAGTGGTTACCAGGTGGATGTGGAAGAGATGCTTGGACAGAGGGGTAGAAAGGTGGAAATCGGCAGTCTCGGTTTTCTTCGGAGTCATGCTGATGCCGGTCGGGGTTGCATTGCACCTAGTTCTGGTTCGTGACAACACGGACTGATTTTATGGAAGATTGGCTGGAGCACCTAGTTGCGATTCCCTACGGCCTATGGATTGCATGGGTCGGCGTGCAGCACTTCAGAGACCCCGCGTGGTTCGAGCCGATTGTTCCGGGTGTCCTCGGGAGTGCGAGGTTCTGGGTCTATGCAAGCGGTGTCTTCGAGATATTGCTGGGTTTAGGAGTGGCGCTGCCCTGGTTCCGGAAGGAGGCCGCCTTTGGAATTACGCTCATGCTTCTAGTCCTATACTGGGCTAATCTGAACATGTGGGTAAACGACATACCGCTGAATGGGAAGACGTATGCGAGTCACTGGCATGCGCTGAGGGGTGTCGGGCAAGTGGCCTTGGTCTGCATCTCCCTATGGTTGGGCGGATTCGAGACCGGTCAGAGGCTATCCGAATGGGTTCGTTCTAGAGGATGAGCCCTGTCCTCAGGGGAGTACCTGATTAATCCTATGGACCTCTTCTACACGGCCCGTCTGGAGGTCATAAGCAGAAATCCTAGGTCGGTGTGCTGGATCTCTAAGGACAATTCCAGTGTCGAGCAAGACTGCCGATGGTCGTTCGTCTTCCAACAAGACTGGACTCCTCCAAATTCCCCCATCGGGTGGCTCTACATCGAAGTTTGAGAGCATCTGTACCGGCGTGTGGCCTGCGATAATCTGCCTGTTAGGATCCAGTGGGATGGTTGCTCGGAATACCTCCCGGGACTTTAGTCGATCCTCATCCGTTTGCTGGTCTAGGGGTATGTCTGCACTGTATCCGGAGTGAGCTAGGCGGAATCTGTTCAGGATGACTTCCGTTGGCAGGCTGTCGGTGTAATTCAGCCAGATCCGTGCGTTCTCCCTCTTCTCCTGTTCACTGCCTCCCATGGAATCAAGAGTTGCTCTGCCCCCTACTCTGTCGATCCAGAAATCCTCACGACGCGGATTCTCGCCGAGAGCTATGGACATGAGGAGCTCGTGGTTGCCCTTGATTGAGAATATGCGATCACTCTCGCTGACGATGGAGAGTACCCCGTGGCTATCCGGGCCTCTATCTATCAGGTCGCCGACACATACCACCATGTCGCCGTCGGTTAGTTCGAGTTTGTCTAGGAGAGTCTCGAACTCTTCCCTGTATCCATGGATATCGCCTACTGCCCATACCGAGGAGCCCTCATCAAGTGCCCCTTGGAGGGCCTCCTCTAGGTCTGGATTCCTATGAGTGGGTGTCATCCTACTCCTCTTCGTCCGACCTGCTCGGAATCATTGGTACCAGCATGGCAGCGATCAGCAGCACCGGGACGAGGAGGAATATGACTCCAAAGAAGCCCCCGGGGGAGTCCCCTGGCCTGGGAATTGCGGGCTCAATCAGCATTCCAATGATGAACATAGCCGCCATCAGCGCAGCTATTCGCATATTGTCCATCGTGAATTTGCTGGTTCCGCTTCGTATCTGAGTCAACATGAGAAGAATCAGTACCACTATCAAAAACATCAGGGAGAGTATTGCGAATGGGTTTCCTCCCTGTGGTCCTCTGCCTTCCTCTAGAGAGGTCTCCATTGATATCAGGACGTGCAGAGAGATTGCTAGTATCGCTACTGCAAGGACGGCAATCATTGCCATTCTCCCATCGCTGCCTTTTGCTTGTGACATCAGTTTCCCTCCCCGGCTAGTTCTACTCGCTTACCCATTCCGTCCCTAATCCTCCTAATGTGGCCTTCTGCCTCCATCCTTGACAGTAGCCTGCTTGCCTTGGAATCGGTGAACCCGGTCTCTCTGACTAGTTCGGCCTGCCACATCGAACCGTTGCTTGACGATAGGATCCCGACCACTGTTTGCTGGTCTGCCGAAAGCATCCTAGGTGTGCTCGGGGCATCGCTGCTTTCAGGGTACGTTTGGCTGCGCGGGTCGTTTAGCCACATCAGCGATACACCGATGATTACGCCCACGCTCGTGAGGAATAGCGAGTAAATCACGTAAGAAGCGAAGTATCCGGATGTGCCGGATTCGAAGGTGAAAGGAACCGCGATTAGCAGGATTAGCATGAATCCGCCCAATGCCAGAGTGATCCTAGCCACCCTGTCCATGGGGGGTTCCTTGCCTTCCCGAGAGGTTCCCTCCATGTGTCGTCCGCTACTAGCGTAGATGTGAATGTTGGGCGGCTCGGTGTGTTGCGCCCACCGAGCTGAATTGTCATAGATTACTCGGAATGGCAGTATTGCCTGTCCTCATACCATGTTCCGCCGTTAGCCTCGCACTCCTCTTGGTTGTCAGGGGACTCCTCTTCGTCACTCCTGTCGTCGTCCGTTGAGTCGTCGTCTCTTTCATGCTCTTCGTCCGGT
The DNA here is from genome assembly GCA_002716085.1 of Methanobacteriota archaeon. Lineage (GTDB taxonomy): Archaea > Thermoplasmatota > Poseidoniia > Poseidoniales > Thalassarchaeaceae > UBA36. Next base: position 5,924 of record PAYZ01000003.1, read on the forward strand.
TGACCCCAATCGCAGTAGAATACCCCTTCACCACGGTCTGTAGCCTCTGTCCAGACTCCCATCCTAGACTCGCACATCTCCTGGGTGATTTCCATTGGAGGGGGGCCATCTTGCCTTTCACGATCCTCGCACCTGTCCAGCATCTTGCAGAAAGCGCCTCCCATTCTTCCTCGGAATCCCTTCCTGGTGTCATGGTCTCTGTCGCACCTTCGTTCGTCTGCGCAGTTCCTGTGGTGCTCTGCTCGAGAGATCATGTGCCGGATGACTGTCCTGATCGTCTCTGAGTCAGCCGAGCAATCCTCGCTGTCCATGCAGAAGGAAATTGCCTCCTGAGCGGCCATGAGTTGCCTGGACTTCTCCTCTGCGAACTCCACCCTCTCTGTCTCGTCCCAGTCCTTCCTCTCGTCCCAGTCCTTGTAATCCTCATCGTCACAATCGTAGTGAACTACTCCGTTTTCTTCCCTTATGCAAATCTGATAGTCGTCGACCTTGACAGCCTTGTCCTCATTGGTCACGGAGTCTGTCCCGTCTAACTTGGCCTGCATCCCATCAACGGCCCAGGTTAGCTTCTCGATCATCTCGGAGAGCGAATCGGGGTCTGCCGTGCAGTCCGCGCTGTTGAGGCAGAACTNGAAGGCTATGATGAGGTTGGAATCGATGTCAATCCTCTGNTCGAGATGCTCGGTCCTGTCCTCCATCCTGTCGTTCATCCGGCTCTTCATTGCCTTCCTGATATGCTTGCGCAGTGGCTTGTCTGCGGTTTCCTTGTTCTCCCATGTGTCCTCTCCGGTCACATCGTCGACTGCTCCCTCGAAGGGGTCCGCCTCTGCGTAAACCGGTGCAGCGTATTCCTCCAAGGTCGCTGCTACAGATGCACCGGCAAGAAGAGAAACCGCTGCGAGAGCGACGACCCCCATCGAAACTTTCTTCCTGTTCTGCTCCAATCTGTCGCTCTTTCCTGACTCCATATCCTGTTCACCTTGGAGTGCCAGTAGGTGCAAAACCATATCAAAATCTGGCTCAAATGCTCGATAATCTCTGCAAAAAGCCGCAAAAGGTGAATACCGTGGTCACTTCGAATCGCCAATGAGTAGGGTATCCCTAGTAACGTTCATTCTCCTGGCTACGATGTTACCCGGGTCCTTGTCTGAGGTTTCAGAGTCTGAAGAGGTGATTGTCACAGTTGATAGCACCAACCTTAGGTTCTCGCCATCCTCAGTCACTATCGAAGAAGGGGATTCTGTTCGGTTCTTCTGGAGCGGAGAGCTGTTGGCACACAACGCTGTAGCCGAGGACGGCCTCTTCGATTCCGGAGAGGCCTCTAGAAACGTAGACTACACCTTCACATTCGAAATAGGAACGAATGGAACCCACCAGTACGTTTGCGAGCCCCATGAGGAGTTCGGAATGATTGGTGAAATAATAGTCGAGCCTCGCGACGAACCCACTAGTCCTGAGCCGGGTGAAGATCCAGATGAAGGGGAGTCGTCGGCCGGCGAGGAGTCTTGGATTCCATTCTTCGGTCTAGAGATTTTAGTCCTGACTCTATTGGCAGTGCTGATATTCCACCTTGGGAGGATACGAGGTGTCGGACAAGTGAGCCTTTCTACGAAGAAATCCGAAGAAGAATGAGTCAAAGACTCATAGACACGCGTCTAGCTTAGCCAGAGTTTCATCGACGTCCTTCTGGCTCAGAACCATTGGTGGCTTGATCTTGATCACATTGTGGAGAGGGCCGTCTGTACTGAGAAGTACTCCCCTTTCTCTCATTTTATCAACTAACTCAGCTGCCTCCAGATGAGCAGGCTCTAGGCTTTCTCTATCCATTACCATCTCAATTCCGAGAAATAATCCTCTGCCGCGGACGTCTCCGATAATCTCGTGGCTTTCCTTCAATTCATTGAGTCCCATCATAAACCTGGATCCGAGAATCCTTGCCTTGGACAGGAGTTCTTCTTGCTCAATTACATCCATTACGGCCATCCCGATGGCACATGATACTGGGTTTCCACCGAATGTACTGAAGAACTCCATGCCTCTGAAAGAAGATGCGATTTCAGTGGTTGTGAACACGGCCGCCATTGGGTGTCCGTTGCCGATGGGTTTGCCCATCACCACTATGTCTGGCACCACCCCCGTCTCCTGAAAGGCCCACATATGGGTACCTACTCTTCCGAAACCGACCTGGACTTCGTCCGCGATTAGGAGGCCCCCGTTCCTACTTACAGCATCATGAACTGAGCGGAGGTAGCCTTCTGGGAGTAGAACTTGGCCAGCGCATGATAGCATCGACTCAACAAGCAGACCCGCAACTTCCCCATCGCGATCCAATTCATTGTCAGCCTCGGAAGTGAAGTCCTCACCCTCCCTACGATAAGAGTCAGGAATAGGCAGAACCCGGACCCAAGGCTCCGGCTCTCCCTTACCCCCTGGGCCCCTGAACTTGTACGGGCTAAGGTCGATTAGCATCCCTGTATGTCCATGNTAAGCACCATCGATTACAGCAATATCGTGATTACCGGTATGGGCCCTAGCCAACCTAATAGCAAGCTCGTTCGCCTCGCTCCCGGAGTTCACCAAGAAGCCAACAGAGAGTGGTTCAGGGAGGGTGGAGGCCAACCTGGAGATGTAATCCGTTAGTCCATCGTACAAGTATCGGCTGTTCGTGTTCAGAACGGCCATCTGCCTCTGGCCCGCCTCGACAACAACTGGATTGCAATGGCCAACGTGTGAAACGTTGTTTACTAGGTCTAGGTACTTGGTCCCGTCAGAGGAATGCAAGTATTGCATTTCACCCTTTATTATGTGAATTGGCGTTCCGTGGGCCAAAGACAGTGCGCTGCTAATGTGAAGATTTCTGGCCTCGATTAGCTGCGAAACTTCATTCAACATCGAAGACCTCTACCTCTACCTTCTCATCAATATCGATGAGATGAATCTTGGTTGTGGAGAAGAGGACCTGTCTATCTTACTACCCTGCTCGTCGAAGGAGTAGTCCAATCCCTCCACGAGGCTCCAAGCAGATGGGCCGTCCATAATTGATGGGTTTGGACTTCCGGTTTTCGGAATCGCAATTCCGCTTCTCCTAAGAATTATGAACGCCAATGTGGGGGGGCTAGTGTGCCCGGAACCTTCGATCGCGCCAGGGGTCGCGCCCTGACCAGGGAGGTTTCTCCTGAGTTCGCAGATGCTGTGTCTAGTTACTTCAAAACTAGGGAGCCAGATTTCGAAGCGGCAAAGAGATCGCAGGAGGCTTATTTCGCCGCATTGAGGGCCCACGGGACAGAAGTCGTCACCCTTCCAGCTATACGGGGATACCCTGATTGCAGCTTTACAGAGGACACTGCGGTGATTATTGACGACAAGGCTTTGATTCCGAACCTAGGTCACCCCAGCAGAGACGGGGAGCAGGAGTCAATTGCCGAGTACCTAGACGATTCCTTCGAAATCGCCAGGATGCCTAAGGGAGCTACACTGGATGGTGGAGATGTTGTTTTCTACGACGATAGGTTCCTAGTAGGGATCTCGACTAGGACGAACAGGGAGGGGGCCTCCTTCCTAGCTGATCATGCCAAAGAAGCAGGCTTCGGGGTCCAGCTCTTAGACGTCCCAGAAAGCACCCTCCACCTGACCACTGTTTGCTCTAGTCCCAGGACAGGGACTATTGTTGCAGCTGAGGGTCATCTCAGATCTCCTGATCTCTCCTTCGCCGAGGAAATTATCTGGATCCCAGCGGAAGAAAGCTATGCAGCCAACACAATAGCATACGGAGACCGATTGATCATCGCAGAGGGTTACAAGAAGGCCAGACAGCTGATGATGGATGCAGGCTTCTCCGTAACTACTCTTGAAATGGGTGAGTTCAGAGAAGTCGACGCCAGTCTGACCTGCCTCTCAGTATTCATAGGATGAGCTTGAAATCCAGCTACCCGCTCGCAGATGTATGCACGTAGTTACGAAAGGGACCCTCTTGTTGGGAGGTATCGGAATAATTGTCGGAATACTGATGGTCTTCGCTGGTGGAAGTTCCATTTCGGAAATAGACGATGATTGGTTTGAAAAAGAGGGTTTGTTGGTCAAATCCGGGAGTTCCTACGGGCATCAGTCTGAGGATACGACAATGTACTTGTTTGTCAAGAGAGGCGAGGTTCGGTGTGACGAGTTTGAGCTAAATGTTACACATGAAGACGGAAGTGACTCGGTGGCCAGTTACAAGCACGATCTGTGCACTATGGAAGGAGACAGGCCGATGGGTTGGGAAGATGACCCAATTGGATACTACCACATGGGCACAATAAATGATCTAGAAGAAGGGAGGGTTTACCAAATCGACTCGGAGCAAGACGTCACACTTATTGAAGCTCATGTAATAGAGGGGTTGGTCGAGGATATCCTGGGGGGAGTACTTGGAGTTGGAGGAGGATTCTCCTGCTTGTGCTGCAGCTTTGTCATTCTACTGATCGGGGTAATTATGATGTTCTTCATGGATGACGAAAAGCCTGCCACAACTTTCGAGGTTGATTCGGAGGGTAGAGTAATCCTCGGTGGCGAGCAAGAGGTTGGAGGTTCGTCGCAACAGAGCCATGACGAGGCCCCCCCCGACGGCGGAGTCGGGGCATGGTACGAAGGTAAATCCGAGTGAGTCCTAGTGTTTTTCGGACTCCTATTACCGAATCCATTAACAATGACTCTACGAGTCATTGCTCGATGGATGAGCGGAACGCTAAGACTGGTTCCTCTGGGGGGTGGGGAAAATCTTCGGTTATTCTAGCTCTTCTCTTCGTCTTACAGACCATGGTCCCAGCAGCGATTTCGGAGGGATCTGACGATGGACTGGAGATATGTGGCAACCCATCCAACGTACTGGTATTCTGGCTTGGGGGGTTCTGCGACTCGAGGTTCGACGTCCATGACGGGACAGATGACATTACTTCCTGGGTTGAGGGGATGTACAACTTCAACATGACCAGCCCTAGCGAAATCGAGTTCCAGGCATCATTGGCAATTAGAGAGTGGGACCGAACAGGACTGGGGATTTTCGACGGGATGGGTACAGTTCTTCAGTATGACAACATAAACACCGATGACGGTCTGCCTGCTGATGTTCTTAGAGCTGCTTTCGACAACAACACCGATCCGAATGATGCAACATCACCCACCATCAAGGACACCCTTCTAGATGAGGTGAATGGGAGTGTGACTGACTTCCTTTCTGGATGGGGGGGCTCCAGCACCCCACAAACTAGTTGGGCCAGTAGTATCTTCCTTCCAGATGAGGACGGTAACCTCTCCGCAGTGGACTGCTCTATTGACCCAAACGATAACGACAACGGCAATGCTTTCGACCCCCCGATCTGCATCACCACATCTGTTAACATCTCACTTCCAATATCCGGAACTTACGGTTCAACGCTGAGCGGGGTAAATGCGGAAAAGCTCGACACAGCTCTTGAGGGGCTTCTAGTTATGGGGGCAGAGGTGACTACGAAATTCGACGTGAGTGTTGAGCCTGGACATATGGGCACCTACTCCATCCACCCCCCAGATTACGCTACAGTCGTAAGGGCAGGAGGATATATCGGGGAAGAGGTGCCTCAAGATGGTGGTTACAACACCGCTCTTTGGGTCGTGGACAACCGACAGGACCCGGACGGTATTGCGCCACTGGCTCTGGGAGCAGATTTGAACCTGAGGCTTGGATATAGGCAGACTGTAAACACTGCAGTTGCCAACGTTGCCCCGGATGACAAGAGCTTGGACCTGAAGGTAACAATCGACATGTCTGACGAGAGTAGTGCATTCGTCGAGGTTTCTGCGGGAATATACCAAATTCAAACCAGCTCTTTGGATAGGTGGGGAGTACCCCCCCTGATGAGCAAGGACAAGGCTGACATTCCCTTCATCACAGCTGATGGAATTCGAATGGGATACCACAATGGGCTTCTTGATCTAAGCGACCTCTCTAAAAAACTGCCAATTTCAGACATAGGAGAAGCGATAGGAAACTCGAATAATGGACTCAATATTAACATGGGACCCGTTGAGTGGGCTCATGTTTCACAGGAAGGCCAAGATCCCGGTGGCCTAAACTACACTCATGGAGATCTTTGTAACCGAGGTGTGCATTTCTGTCTAGAAGGAACAGTGGCAATGGAAGACCTATATCCGGTGTACCTAAAATCTGTTAGCCACGTATTCCCAATGAGTCTAGCTGACCTCCTAGGAGGTAATCTAGGAGAAGGAGTCGGATTCATGAACTCTGTAACAGGAGACGATCTGAAGAAGCTGTTGAATTCTGGGGTAGAGTTCTCAACTGTACTCAGCGATGAGACGATGGAGTCTTTCATTGGAGACATGCTCCCATCGGGAATGTCTGCAGATTTGACCATGGAGATTGTTCTTCCAGAGTGGGCGTCAACCACAGGTGGAGGCGATAGGATTGAGCTAGCATACAAGGTCTCTGGACAGCATGACAGTGAAATCAGCCTAGCTGGTTCTGATTCTTTCTCTTGGAATCATGCAATTTGCTCAAATTCTACTGGAGTAGCTTGCCAGGACGGCATCAGCTCGGACCAAGTTTGCGGCTCCTCTCAGAAGACTTGCGCATATGTTGAGGTTGATCTTGATCTGGGCGAATTCTCAGTTGCCAATTTACCTATCACTAAAGGAGTGACTGTTGAATTTGGACTATCTATCAATCTGACAGTTCACAGGATTGCTGTCCCTGATTCGGTTTTCGAAAGTCTCAACACAGAAACCACTAGCCTAGGGCTCGAAGTTCTGCCGGCTGATCTTTTACGTTTGATTCTAGATATTGGTGCTAGAGGGGACCCGTTGGAGATTGAGTTCTCAATTTGTGATTCTGGGAAGAGCTATTGCAATCAGAAAATGCCGATTTCAAGTCACAATAATACTGGTCTCTCAGGATTCGGTGAAGATCTCTCTAAAGATCTGAAATCTTACATGAGTGATGAGTCCAGTAAGCTTTCTTCTGGGGAAGATGATGCGCTGGGGAATGTCGATCTCTCGGCCTTTTTCATCAATATTGCATTCCCACAGGAGGGTCTGGTGGATGATGATGAGTTAATTGGAGATGAAAAGGGGATTGTGATGAGTCTCGAAATTCCGTCAGTTAGGTTCACAATAGGTCTTGAAAACTCTTGGGGGGAGTTGATTTCCATGGCTCAAGGAGGTGAAGGCGGACCACAAATCGGAATAGCAACTGAAGCCGGAACAAATGCACTAGTTGCTCCATTCTTGAATCCCATGGTTTCTGCCATGAGTGGCCTAACTGGGGCCCTTTCCTCTAGCCTAGTTAGTGCTGAAGGAATTAGGCCCCCAGGTGAGCTTGGAGCAGACGTCCCTGCCTCCATTCTTTCCAATATAGGTCCAGATGAGCTTGGGATCAATCTTGGAGGGATAGTAACTTTGACTCTTCCTCTAGGAGTGGAATTGCAAAATTTATCTGCAGAGAAGGGAGTTGTAGTTTCCTCTTTTGACAAGAATTCTAGACAGGTGATTACATATCAGATCGCCGAAGGAACGGGAGATGATCGACTGGAGTTCGAATTGTTGCTTACCCCGATGTGGGTTCTTACTCAGCTTCAGTTCTACATAATGGGAATAATTGTGTTTTTCCTCTGGAGGGCTAGAAGAAGGACAGCGAAGAGGAAGAGGAGAAGGAGGGCTGCTGCTTTGGAGGCTCTAGAGGAGTCGGCATCGACCCCGATGGGGTACGTTGCACCGATTCCGACCGTAGAGGTTCTAGAAGTTGCTGAGAATGGAATTGTGATCAAGAAGAGGCTTACTTCTGTATGAGAGTGCTTCTAGCTGTTTTTGTCATACTATGCGCACCTATTGGGGGATGCTTCGGCGAGAGCAGTGATTCGCTCGACTCGACAAAACTTGAAGTAGGGCCGGAAACCCTAATTTCTGGGATTTTTCAAGAGGTTGTCCTTACTGCAGAAATGGATTTGTCAGTTTTGGTTCCATACCTCGTAAAGGACTCTGGGTCTGGGTTTGTACAGAACTCAACATTACTGGACATGGACAGAGGCGATGAGTTGACTATCGAGGTCTTGGCTCCCCCTAGGACTGAGAGTTTTGTTCTTCTCCTAGGGGAGAAGGGCAGAGATATGTGGCCTGTTAGGAAAGCCAATGAGTCTTGGGATTCTTGGCTTTGGAGAGGAGGGGATAGCGGTTCAGATTCACCTGGGGTGACTCGTGTAGACCAAAATTCGTCCCTAACAAATCTAAGCAGCAGTCTCGAGAATGGGGGGGCTGTTGTGGTAAAAATCTTACAAGCACACAGGCCATCAAGCGTTTCTATTCAAGAGGGGGGATCTCATTCCTCTGGAATAGTTCATGGCAGAGTAGTCTATGATCGGCTGTTCGAGATTACGGATCCAACCGATTCTTTAGACCCAATAGATGGGAAGCGGGGGTATTGGGACAGGTGGGCTGGACAGGGTAACCCTGGATACGAAGACGCAGCGCAATACCTCATTTCCGAGTTGTCTTCCTTTGGCTTGGATGTAACTGCGCACAGATTCGAATTCACAGACATCTTCGGAGTCCAGAACCCCGAGTCATACAACATTTGTGCATACAAATGGGGAAGCTTGTTTGAGAATGAGTGGCTTGTTTTCGGGGCGCATTTCGACGTCGCGCCTCCTGCGAACCTCGTCATGCTCGACCCGCACCTTACGGGTCAGAGAACATATGGTACTAGAGTGGGTGCATACGATAACTCGGCAGGAACCTCCATGGTTCTAGAGGCTGCTCGTGCATTAACTATGTTCGAAAGTAGGAGAACTATGGTCTTCTGCTTCTGGTCGGGAGAAGAGGGTGGTAAGAGGGGCTCTGACTACTGGACTGAATATTTCGTAAAGGAGGATAATCCCGATGTAACAGTAACCAATTACATCAACCTGGACATGGGAGGTGTGAACTGGCCCGGTGGAGGTGGTGCTCCGCATGGAGACCCTGATCCGCAACTAGACGAGGATGGTTACCCTAAGGACACCGAAGTCTGGCCTATGAGGGTATACATTGGACCGGGGCCTAATCACGACCAGTTTGACCAACCGGAGATGATTGGGCTTTCAAACTGGATTGGTGCGGATGCTCTCGGTCTTGAAGATCAGATTGGGACTTTGCTGGGAGCAAACTATTCTGCAGATACCTGGAAAACCAACGTTTGGCTCGACATGGATAGGCCAGAAGTGATAGTATACGAGGATACCACGGCCAGAAGTGATCATGCTAGCTTCCAAGACAATCTTGGAACAGTTACACTAGGGTTTGGGGGTCTAGTTGATGGATACTGGTGCTATCACCAGACCTGCGACACCCTAGAGGAGATGGAGCAGTGGATGGACACAACAGGAAAGAACTACGGGGAAGAGAACACAGGAGTGGCGAACCTAGTTAACAGCCTAGATATGATTACCTGGTGGGCATTGATGACTTTCTTCCACTGCGATGAGAGCCCAGTGCTGAATGCATTGTGAATGTTCTAGAACATTGCAATCTTGGTTTGAGTGATATAGACCAATGCAGCTGCAATGCTCAGGCAAGTAAAGAATATTGGCTCAGACCAAGTCTTAATCTTCCTCCCATCAAGAGGTCCAAAGGGAAGCATATTGAACGCGCAGAGAATTGCGTTCCCCCAGAGCCAGTATCCAATAACGATATCAATTAGCCAGAAAAACCCACCCAGAATCAACCATGCTCCGTATCCTAAACCCCATAATGCCATATTGGTAACTGGACCGGCTACTGCAATCTTTCCGAACTGACTCCTAGTTGCATTCCCAGCTACCATTACTGCCCCTGGTGCCATGAATACGATCCCTATTACTGCCGCAAGGATTAGGCCAAACCTCAGGCCTCCTGGGTCTGCTCGAAATTCAGCCCAACAACCATAGTATTTGGCCACAAACTTATGCGCAAACTCATGAAGAAGAAAGGCGGGTGCTAGTGAGATCAANGAAAGCAGGCAATAGGCTGGAAAGGCTGGAGAAATATTCCATATTCCCCCCTCGAACATAAGGGCAAGAGCNATAGTAAATGCCCCTGTAGCCAAGGCTAGATGTCTGATTTCCATCACTGAGAAGTGCCAAATTGATCCCTGGTGAAGATNTATGGATTGAGTGGTTCCTTGAGTCCCGAAGAACCCCGAGATTACCTTTCCATCCTGACCTAACTGGACGATGTGAATTCTAGATTGTCTCGTGTTCCCATCATTCATAGAAGGTGAGTTTGGCTTCGATCTCTTACGGGTTTCGAATGGGTCTTCGTCTATTCTCCAAGCCCTTGGATCTCTTTCCCCCGTCATTGCTTCCTGTCTCCTCTGGTATCATTTGAATGCTATCTACTGCTCATCGATTATTTCATCGATCTCATAAATCAAATCCTCCCAAGTCATGGGTGATGCTGTTTCCCCATCCCTTAGAATTTCGCGCATTTCATCTATCTCAATTTCGTCGGGGGGTCTGTCTGCCCATTTGTTATGGTTGGCTACATCTCTGATTAGGGATGTCTTTCTGGAAAGTCTCAGCCTATGAGCTGTCCTTTGATCAGGTTCTTTTTCCGGATCAAATTGATGNTTTCTAATGAGCTCTGAATAATCCTGCATCCAATTTCCGTGATCGTCATCATCAGTAAAGCTGAATGGATCTGCTAGCATCGTTACAAATTCTCTTGCTAACCTCTGGGCCTTTGATCGGGCCTTTCCGGTTGTCAGATTCTCCCTAGCTGAGGTGTGGCTCTGAATGCATGATTTGCATCTACTAGAGCCTGGTACGTCTGGAGCATCACACTTTAGGCAACAAACCGAGAATCCCATTTGCTCCATCGCCCTCCTAGGTAGTGACATTGCTTGTCTGGGTTAGAGCATCGGAAATGAATTCTCCCGAGGTTTTTGTCATCCTAACTGAGGCGTAATTATGACATTTGAGATGTCAATATCAACNAGAGGGGCTTCGAATGTTGACAGAGAAGGGAGGACGTGAACCAAACATGCCGTCCCACATGCTGGAGCCAGATAGTCCTCGCCTGTATCGGTCAGAATAAATCTCAGACCATGGCCAGCGGGTATGATGGCGTCTATTCCTTGAAATTCCATCATCATTACGATTTGCTGGCCTGGGNTGACTGTCTTCGGTTCTGATCCGCCTTCATGATACCGGACATCCATGGTTGCATGGCCTATCCTCATTCCTGTTTGTGCATCTTGCATTTCGACAAACACCTGACCCCCGTCATAACTGGGAACCGCAGAAAGGTGGAATGTTGGGAGGCCAGAGATATGCATGTCTCTCTCTTGGTTTATCGACGGGCATTCTATGGTGACCGATTGGCCTCCTCCTACGACAGGAGCCCCCCCTACGAATGCCCCGTCATTTCCACAATCAGCTAGATTCAATGTGAATAGCTCGAATTCCTGAGGAGGCCATGTAGATTCCAATCTCCATTGGCCGTCGTTTCTCTGGATTTGAGCTATTAGGTCCGGCTTGGGTCCCCTTTCCTGCAGATAATACTCAAACCACTCAAACAAATCCTGGGCCCAATCCCATCGTGTCATGTTGTTTAGAGCTTCGAAGCCGTAGCCAGGATCTACTCCCTCGTGGCTATTTACTTGATCTGGATAGTGATGGCCCCATTGGCCCATAATTCCCCTTACTTCAAAACCAGAGTCGATGTATTCTTGATACCAATTTGTCCCTGGTGGGCCTCCAAACACTTGATGGGGGTCCACGTTCCAATCTTGCATCCCCTGAACCCAATATATGCTGCCGTTCCAGTTAGAGAGAGCCTTGTCTATGTGGCTTCTTTCGTCGTAGTAATTTTCCATGTAAGGGTCCATTTCACCCCCGATGTAGGTTACCGGGCCAGCAAAGAATCCCTCTGCGATGTCAGGGCAGACATTGTCAAAGTCGTCTTCGTTGTAATCCACAGTGCTTGAAAAATAGTTCATGTGCATTACCTGGCTCCTAGCCTCAGCACTGCCGTTCTTGTACAACAATGGATGAAGTGCAGTAGTTCCTGAAATTGGAACTATTGTTTTGAGATATTGGCTCCCCATGGCTGCTGCCTCCCATTGAGTTGCTCCTTCGTATGACTTTCCGTAAAGACCGACGTTTCCGTTGCTCCAATTCTGCATCCCCAACCATTCCACCGCATGGTGGATTCCCAAACCCTCACCAGCCCCCCTATAGTCGAAGCACCCACTTGACTCCTCTGTTCCGAAAACTGCTACTTGAGCAAAGGCGTATCCGTGAGGGATGAAATTATCGAAGATGAACTCCCCTCGGCCACCCCCTACGACATTTGTTGGGGGGGACTCGGTTCCAGGTTGTCCATACGAGAAATAGGGGCTTACCACGGCGATAACTGGCACTCTTTCTCCATCTAGAGTATTGTTTGGCAGCCAGAAAGAAATGTGAACTGTGGATTGTTCGGGGCCGGTTTCCCATACGTCACTCGTATCCACATCAATGAATGCTTCTTGGACGTCCAAGGCATAATTCGGGCCCGGTTCCAATACGAATGAGTAGCTATGGGTCATGTTCCATAGTAGAGTGTGCCTTTCCCAAATTTCAGGATACTTGATTTCATTGGGAATTGACTCCTTTTCCTGATCGGTCCAAAACAGGCACCCAGAGTTTGAAACTAATAGAATTGTGAGAGCGATGGCTTTCAAGCACTTTGCTCTGAACATTATACATTGGCGCTAAGGTATCAGATTTCAATTCTATTGAGGTTTATTCAGGAGTCTGAAACGTTCTCAAAGCCTGATAGTTCACCGAATTCCTCCAGTAAACTGGGTCCGCTTCCTAGGAAATACACAGAGCCTAGTTTGTCCCTAGAGTCCTCGGGAGTAGAGTTGTTGCTAGACGCGCAGGAATCTATGCATCCGTCTGCAAAGGCTACATACACCCTTCCTTGCCTGTCAATATGAAGATCGTTGAAGTCCAGCAAGTTTCTGTTAGACCCCCCTATGTCCCTGCAGTCTCCACTATTGAGGCAAATGCTTCCTATTTGGACAGGATCGGGAGTCACTCGGATAGTATGGAATACTGGTTCGGGGTCTAGGGCGTTTAGGCTATAGGTGATGTAGAGATAGTAGCTCACATTTGATGGAGCATAGTGCGGATTCCCATCCCATGGCTCGCCGTCGATGTTTGAAGTGTTCAAGGCACTAGAGTTCTCACTTCCAAGGTAAGTGATTGCAATTCTGCCTGGGTCCCCTGCATCAGTATGGGGAAATGTGGTTGAGATGACTTCAGCAGGACTAACCCTAGTGCTGATCTGTTCCCAAGTTAGGCCGGAATCAGTGCTTCTTGACATGTATATTCCATGGTCGCCACCAACCCAAATATGGTATGCGTTAGATTCTGTATCTGTCGCAACCTCGGAGTTCTTCCTAGGGTTTGGAGTGCCAACGTCCTGACCCATAGTTCTCTCATCCCAGGATAGTCCGTTGTCCTTTGAGAAGACTATAGTCGGCGTTTCAACTCTGGGTGTAACGTACACGGTGCCATCAGGTGCTGTTGTTATCGCCCCATGTAGACCGCCATTTGTCGTGACTAGGCCGTATACTTGGCCCCCGACTTCAAATGAGGCCCCGCCATCGAAGCTTGTGTAACAGAATATGCCGACACCCTTGTTGTAACAGAAATATACTGCAGTTGGGTACAATACCCCAGGCCCTCCGAGAATTCCATAACCTTCGTCAGTCCAAGGACCTGAGCCAAGCTTGATGTGATCATTAAGAGGGATTGGTCCGGAATCATGAGGGTTTCCGAGCCAATTTACCCCGTCATCATCACTCCAAGCTATCCAAGTGGTTAGAAGGCCTACCATCTGAACATCGAATACTCGGTCTGTAACTGGATCTACCCATAGCCAAGGATCGCTAGTAGAGGGGTGTTGGAAAATAGAATTCATATGTTCCCATGTTTCTCCGTGGTCGCAGGATCTCATTACCTTCTCAAAGGCTGTGAAGAACATGCAACCACTCGAAGTGATTCCTATTGATGGTTCGGCGCCGTCCTCTCCAACATTACTGAATACAAATGAGAGGTTCAGCATCTCGACATCTATGGGAAGCCCGTCTTTTCCGGTTACGAAGTTTCCCTCTAGAATGTTATTCTCTGCCTCCTCAGAGTGTTTTTCGTCATCCTGTAAACATCCTGAGAAGGAAACTAGAGACATCATCAGAGATATCGTCAACGCTAATAAGGGCCTAGTCATAGAGCATCGCGCAACTATCATCCGCTTGAAACCTGCTGATTAATAGCTACTTCAATTTAGGATTGCTTGGAGACAAAGGATGGCACAAATTGAGTTTTCTAAAGACGTCATGCCACAGGTGGTTGTTCTATGCGGTGGATTGGGTACTAGGTTGGGTAATGTAACCAATATTACTCCAAAATCACTGGTTAAGGTTGCTGGAAAGGACATTCTAACTCATATTCTAGATTGGGCCAGCATGCAGGGATGTTCCCGAGCTTTGTTGCTTACTGGACATCTTGGGGAGAGGTTTGAGAATTACGCTCATCCTGATTTCGAATTACGTTTTCTTCGAGAGGATGTTCCTCTGGGCACGGGGGGTGCCTTGTGGAATGGACGCTTTCTTCTTGAAGAGAGGTTCATCCTTCTATGGGGTGATGATTTGCATCAGATCAGCTACAAAGATCTCCTGGAAACGCACTTTGCAAACGGATGTCCGATTACGATGACAGTGGCGACCAACCATGATTCATACAACCTAGAGTTTAGCGGAGAGAGGGTTGTAAGGTACGATAAGAGGCTCTCAAATCCAAAGGGTCTGAATGGTTTTGAGGCGGGGACCAGCGTTGNTGAGAGGTCGGTGGTTCTTTCGCATGGAAGAGAGGGTTTTTGGAGTTGGGAGGAGGAGATGTATCCTTCTCTTTCTGGTTTTATTGCAGCTCACTTAGATGATTCGAGATTCTGGGATATTGGAACCCCGGAGGGATTGGAGGAATTAGAGAAATTCCTGCAAGATGGCTGATTCTGATGGTACGATTGTTGTTCCGGGGACTTCGATGTTGTTCTCAACTATAGCCAAGATCATCCCTCCAAATCCCCCTCCCATTAGCCTTGCCCCAAGAACACCCTTTGTTGTCTGGACCTTCTCCACTAGTTGGTCAATTTCGGGTGTACTGACACCGATTCTGCAACTCAATGAGAAGTGCGATTGGTTCAGGGATTTCCCAAGTTGGTAGGGGTCGCAAGAAATTGCCTCCCGAACTCTTTTGCTCTCCTCGGCTACATGTTTTTTCCAGACGTCCTCTGCAACATTTGAGAGGCCATATGAGGTATCTTTCAAATGGCGTCTGACACCAGTGTCGATGATCTTGAATTTCCACTCTTCTGGAATTCTGAAAGGCGTTACTGATAGGTCGCTGAAGTCTATTATTATCGCATGTTTCTCCGAGGAGTGTGTTATTGCGATCGGATCCAACAAGCCACATGGCGTCCCCAAAAACTCATGCTCAATCCTTTGAGCTTCGAGGCATGTCTCCATATGGCTTCTCTTTCCGTTGATGCAAAGCGCTAACGCGACGCAAAGTGCTGCCGAAGAGGACATTCCTGCTCCGATTGGAATCTTGCTTTCCAATTCTAAATCTGCGGGCCAACCCCCTGCAGCCTTCCAAAGAGATACTATGTCTCCGTTTCCAGTGAATCCGTGTTCTCTTTCAGATGCGGTGAGTGTTAATCTGTGCTGTGTTGCAAAGGGTAGTGAGAGGCCCCCTCTGTGGTCGGTATACTCGCCAAGGATGTTTGCTCGAGCGGGAACTATAGCTATTCGCCTCATTCTTCCATCAGAACCCTATGTTGTCTTCGTGGCCGCATTCTGGATGAGCGCAAATTACCTTGTATCTCTCTCGATTTGGTCTAGGAATCTCCATCCTACTTCCACACATTGTGCAATGGTGAGTCAGGGTTTCAGGCTCTTTGTTTACCTGTTCATCGATATCCTTTAGCTCACTGAGAACTGTTTCCGAAGAAGAGGTTGTCCACCCTACCTGATCTGCGTATGTATCCGCTTCCTCGGAGAGTTTCTTCGCCCTAAGCCCTAGTTTAATCTTGATTCTTCTTCCTTTCTTTTCCCCGACAGGTGGTTGCCCCGGTTTGCCCTTTTTTTGGATTGGCCTCCTCTTTCCCTGGGGCTTACCGGGTGGCCTCCTCCTCTTTCCCTGGGGCTTACCGGGTGGCCTCCTCCTCTTTCCCTGGGGCTTACCGGGTGGCCTCTGTGGTTGTTTTGTTTTCCGAGGAGGTGGCCCGGAAGGAGGTGGTGGCCGGGAAGGAGGTGGTGGACCCGAAGGAGGTGGTGGCCGGGAAGGAGGTGTGCTTTTGTCTTGTTCGTCTGCCACGCTATCGCCCACTGGAGTGGTTGGCCCTCTTTGAAAGAATCGGGGGGTCGATCGATGGCTATGCGGGGTATCTAAGTAAGGAGTGGGCTTTTGTTGGTTCTATAGCCACCCTGGCTCCGAGGCCCTCGAGCTCTATCAGGAAAAGTGCTCCGAGGACGATTGCCCCCGAGTCTTCACAGAGTTTTGAGCATGCTGAAATTGTTCCGCCAGTAGCCAGCAGGTCGTCGATGATTACCACCTTCTGCCCTGGAGAAATTGCATCCTTGTGAATCTCTAAAGTATTGGATCCGTACTCTAGGGAGTACTCTACTTTTCTAGTCTGTGAGGGTAGCTTACCTGGCTTACGTACAGGAACAAATGCACACTCTAGTCTATCCGCCAATAGGGGTCCGAAGATGAATCCTCTTGCTTCGGGTCCGACAATGGCGTCCGGTGTCCAGCCTAGTTCCCGGAGTTCCTCCACGAAACGGTCAGTAATCGAAGAGAGGAGTCCTGGCTCGCTCAGAACTGGGGTTATGTCCCTGAACATTATTCCATCTATTGGAAAATCGGGGACAGTTCGAACTGTGTCGCGTATCCTCTCGATTAGGTCATCTTCCATAGCGAGCTCTCCGTTGGGCTCGGGGAGGTTTCCCCCCCCGATGCCCGTTACGTCACCTTCAGAGGCCTAGAAGGTCTGAGAAGATCCACGAGAAAGTGGATCCGTCTCCTGGGCCTATGTAGAAGAATGTCATTAGGACGAAGAGTGTCCACATTACTGGGTTAAGCTCGTCCCACTTCTGCATTCCAATCTTGATTGCGCAGTAAGAGATGATTCCCCATGCTATTCCATCTGCGATAGAGTAGGTGAGGGGCATCAGTGCTATTGTCAGGAAGGCCGGGAGGGCCATCTCTGAGTTACTCCAGTCGATATCTGCGGCCTGGCGCATCATCATGGCTCCGATAATCACTAGGGCGCAAGCCATGGCGAACTGGGGCACTGCTGCGAAGAGGTCTGTGAAGAGTAGGCCTGACAGCATCAGAACACCAACTGTGACTGCAACTAGGCCGGTCTTGCCGCCCTCCTCAACTCCTGCTGCGGACTCGATGTAGGTCGTGGTCGTACTGGTGCCGAATACTGCTCCGACGATGGTAGCTGCTGCGTCCGAGGCAAATGCCTCGTCTGAATTGTGGAGCTCGTCGTTCTCGTCAACGTACCCGGCCTGCCTGCCGACGGAGTACAGAGTACCCGAGGTGTCGAAAACGTCTACGAACAGGAAAGCGATCATGACAAGCAAGAAATCCGCCATGTTGTCTCCTACAGCCCCCATGCCATTTTCTCCGAATGCCGCGAATAGTGTCTCCTCGGGCATTTCTGGTAATCCTGCGAAGGAAGACGGCCAGTCGGCCGCAACGGCCCCCCAGCCTGCCTGACCTGCAACGAAGTCGTTGTAGGGATCGTATGCTCCTACTGCCCAGCCCCAGACGGTGGCTAGGCCGAT
The DNA here is from genome assembly GCA_002716085.1 of Methanobacteriota archaeon. Taxonomy (GTDB): domain Archaea; phylum Thermoplasmatota; class Poseidoniia; order Poseidoniales; family Thalassarchaeaceae; genus UBA36. The sequence continues at coordinate 23,811 of PAYZ01000003.1, forward strand.
TCCAATAATCATTGCACCCTTGATTCCTCGGGCCATAAGTACTGCAATGACCAAGAGCGCGATCATCGAAATGATCTCGCCTTGCTGCCAAAGAGCTAGGTCTACGATGTAGTTGCCGTCCTGGGGTGTGAATGTTGCGAGATCGCACCCGTATGCAGTGTCCTGGCAGGCTTCTCCGACAATTCCATCGCCGTCCGTGTCAATGTTGAGTGTGCCTCCCCAAGACTCGGTGTCCCCTATGTTCACGAGGGTTGCGCCGTCATCTCGGACCCAACCCATTTCCCTAAGTCCTATGAAAGACAGGAACATCCCGATTCCAGCACCTGTGGCTATCTTCAGGTCTGTAGGGATTGAGTTGATCATCTCGGATCTCCAACCCCCAATTACGGGCACCTGCGGCATTGACATGGCAAGGAACAAAAGCCCCTCGACGAAAACCGCGAACAATGCCAGTTCCCAAGCAATGCCCATCCCGAAGTTCACAACCGTGAACGTAAAGTAGGCGTTTAATCCCATTCCGGGTGCCAAGGCGAATGGGAGGTTCGCCCACAGTCCCATAACGATACAGCCCACGAAGGCTGCTACCGCTGTGGCGAAGAGAATGTCCGAAAATGCCTGGGCGTTTCCTGCATCGGTTCCATCGCCAATCGCTAGAGTAAGCATGGCCGGGTTTACGAGCAGGATGTACGCCATAGTCAGGAAGGTGGTTACCCCCGCCCTGATTTCGGCATCGAAGGAGCTTCCCTTCTCAGTATATCCAAAGTAGTCATCCAATTGTTGCACTTCCATTTTTTCACCTTTCTTTCTTTTCCAGACGTGAGTTATCACTCACGTGGTTCCGCGATAGGCGCTACGGCTTATGTATGATGCGGGTGAAGGGGGTCATTTTTTCGTCTGACTGGTTATCTGGAAAGTTCCATTGTCTCATAATTTGAGGGTCTGAAGACCTTCATTTCCGATGCAAGGCTTTCCTCGATTGCCTCTGCTGCAGAATCGTCTGCGTGGAATATTACAAGGGACTTGGGGGAGCATTCCTTGGCGAAGCTGCATAGAGACCGGTGATCTGCGTGGTTCGATAATTCGAACTTATCAATCTCGAGGGGGATTCTGGTCTGCTTACCAAAAATCGGAAGCCTCCCAAACTCCAGCAAGTTTCTCCCGCCAGAACCTTCTGCTTGGAAACCGGTCAAAAGTATGGCATTAGATCCATTGTGTCGAAGACGATTAAGGTACCAAAGAGCCGGTCCTCCGTCCAACATTCCACTTGTAGTTACGATCACGTCTGCTCCAAGCGCCTTCTTCCTGTCTGCCTTGCCGGTCACTCTTCTACTCCACCTGAAGGTGGCTTCCATCCCACCTGGGTCATTGAGAAATTCGGGACATTTCAGCCACTCTCTGGTTATTCTGGTACCCATTCCATCGTAGTGGACGTCGAGGTTGGGTGCTTCCCTGTGAAGGATTCTAAGTATGTCTTGTCCTCTTCCGGAGGCAAAGGCGGGTATTAGTGCGGTCCCCCCCCTTGAGACGACCTCCAAAACTCGAGAGACGAAACGCTGCTCCTCCATCTTTCTATCTGGGTGGTTCCTGCCACCATATGTCCCTTCTAGGCAGAGTAAATCACAATTAATCGGTTTTGCACCTAAGGCATTGGGGCTGTCCCTGGTGTCAATGTCCCCGGACCAGAGAATTCTCATTTCGGGTGTGGCGATCTCAACCATTGCTGCTCCGGGTATGTGACCAGCTCTGTGGAGTCGGCATTTCCAAGAGCCCACTTTGAACCAAGTGTCGAACTGGTGGGTCGTCCAGGAGTCTAGGGCTTTCTCCAAATCCCTTTTGTCCCAGGCAAGGGGGTATCCTTCGATATCAGAAACTTTGTAGGTGTCGGCCCACATTATTTCCGAGACCCCAGCAGTTAAATCTGTTCCGTGAATATTGGTACCGTGACCTGTCAACCATGGAGCCATTCCAATGTGATCTATGTGCCCGTGAGTCATGATAGCATCTGTCACAAAGGGTGCTTCAGAGGGGTATCGTGGAGGTTTTGTAGGAGCAAGACCATAATCAATTAAGAGTCTCGTGCCAGTGCGATCTTCCAGAATACATCCAACGTTTCCAACCTCTCCTGCACCTCCAAGGAAATGTAGCCTAATACCCCTTTCTGGTGGTTTTTCGGGGTATGTTGACGTGTCCCCTGTAGTGTACAGTACCATAGAAGTCACACGGAGAGACAACAGGATATGAATAACACCCCGCCTACCCCCTTCTTTCCATTGCAGACATTTGTGAAAGTTCTATCTGAAAGCTTCTAACTTAGAAACAACTATTTCCTGTAAACCATAGATCTTCGATTGTCTGTTGAAAATTGTAATTTTGATTGGTTTCTGATCTTCTATCTTTCACAAAAATTATCTTCGACTGGAAGTAAAGGGGCTGGGGTAAACTTGAGATGAGCGGACGTCTGCCAAACAACCATGGCAAGAATGACCGGAATGGTCTTCGAAGTAGATGAAGACAGATGTTTCGGCTGCGCGGCCTGTGTAGCTCTTTGCCCACTCGATGCTCTTACTCTCGAGGGTCTCCTTGCTGTTGTCGACGAACCCCGATGCACGCATTGTGAACACTGCATTCCAGCTTGCCCTGTACATGCATTGGCAATAATTGAAGAGGTAAATAGATGAAAATTGCCATTCTTGGCGACTCCCTTGTTGCAATCTCTACAGCGCACAGCCTTCTGGACCAAGAAACCGACGCCGAAGTCCACCTCTTCACGGAGAGACCTGAGATTGGTCTAATGAACGAAGGCCCAGGAATTTTTGAAAAATGGCCACCATGCCCCAATCACTGGATTTCTGATCTAAAGTCTCAGGAACCATCTGAAGGGTCCAACTCTGTCAGACGCTCCTGGTTCGAGAAGGCTATTGCGATTGCATTGTCAGAAAGAGGATGCATAATTCATCTCAGAACCAGATGTACAGACGTCTCTAGCGTTCACGTAGAGGTAAAGGGGGCCGGGCGAATAGGCTCTGGTAGGATCCCATTCGACATTGTTTCAGATATGCGGAGCGTTTCAGAGACATCAACTGAATGGTCAGGTGGTGTATGTATAACGGGGGGCGAACCAAAACTCGAAATCACCGGGAATAGATCAGATGGAACCACCGAACTATGGTGGTCAGGACCAAGGAAGGATACCGGGTCCTGGCTGCAGGAGATGAAATGGATTGGAGAGGACCCCAGGGAGTCACTAACAAGTGAAATCAAGGTCGGAATCGAAATCGCGCGCACTCTAGTTGATACAATTATACAGAAAAGCCCCGGACACAAGATCGAGTAGCATGGGGTCAGTGCTAGATTTCTTGTCACATACCAGAGAAGGACCCAGACACGCCATCCTAATTGATCCGGCCGATCAGACGCCTGAAGTTGCCGCAAATAGGGCGATGGCAGCAGCTCACGCTGGCAGCAAGATGATACTGGTGGGGGGGTCATCGGATACAGATATGGAGAATGTTCACGCAACTATAGTCGCAATTAAGGAGGCATTGGAGTTGGTCGACTGGGCGACAAGCCAAGATGCCGGATCCTCATCAGAGGACTTACAAATCCCGGTAGTCCTCTTCCCTCAAGGAGCAGCCTCTCTTTCTCCCTCTGCAGATGCAATCACTTTCATGATGCTAATGAACTCCACAGACCCCAGGTTCCTCATCGGTGAGCAGGTCAAGGGTGCCCCCTATGTTAGAAAGGCTGGGATTGAACCATTACCTATGGGCTATCTGATTTGCGAGCCAGGAGGAAAAGCAGGACAGGTCGGGAAGGCAGACTTGATCCGACCGGGCGAGACTGAGAGAGTGGCCGCTTATGCTATGGCGGCAGAGTGCCTAGGATTCGGAATGTTTTACCTCGAGGCCGGTAGCGGGGCCAAAAACCCAGTAAATGCTAATCTAATCAAAGCAGCAAGAGACGCCTGTGACATGCCTATTGTGGTTGGTGGGGGAATTCGAGACGGGAAAACAGCGCACCAGGCAACTCAAGCTGGTGCAGATTGGATTATCACGGGCAATCTTACCGAGGACTTCGATGAAGTAGGACAGCTTCAGACAGTCCTCACGGACCTCATTAATCACATCAGAACTTGAGCTTCTCTGGGGCACACTCAAACCTCAAATCTCCTCGGGCCAACTGTGCAAGATACCAATTGCCCTGTCTGCAATACACCAATGGAAACCCACGGCGAACCGGTCTCAGGGCACATGCATTACTGTAAGTACTGTTACGGAATCCTAGCTAGTGACAGGTGGTTGGCCTCCAATACTAGACAACCGGTTCTCAGGAACATGAGGAACTCGGTATTCGACGGGGTCCCTGCTGGCTACAAATGCCCATCTTGCCAGGGGGAGATGGTTAAGGGCCCTGTACAGATTGAGGGGAGAGACTCAATTGAGCTGGACGGCTGCCTAAAGTGCGGCTCTCTTTGGTTCGATAACAGGGAGATTGAACCTTTCTTTCCAGAAATCCAAGATCTCGGCCTCTTTCCCGAGTCTGGGGCCTCAAAGACCACAAAAAGCGCAATCGCCGTCTTGGATACCATCCTAAGTGGAATAATCCAAGGCGAAAAACAGATCCTGGGTTGGTCGAAGGAAGCTTTCTTTGGCCGTAAAAATGGAGACTCGGAAGAGTAGAAACTTCTCAGCCACTAGATAGGCGATCTATCTGCGACTCCATGTCAAGGACAAGCATAAGCAACTCCTCTTCGTTTCTGAGCAGACGAGAATTCTCTTCTTGCAACTCAGCAAGCCGTTTTGAATCAGCATCCGACTCTTCGCGCCTAGTCCGCTCGTTCTGGACCAAACCCTCGAGCTGTCTGACCTTCCCCTCGGCTATCCTGAATTTTTCTTCTAATTCAGCAACCATTGCCCCCCCTCCACTGGCGCCCTTGGCCAACAGCTCGGCTTCTCTAACACGAAGCCTGAGTCCTGCGACCTCCCCTTCTAGGCGAATCACATCATCCCACCTAGAGACAACTTCTGCCACCAACCTGTCTCTGGGAATATCCGCTAGCCTCTCCCTCAGACCTCTCCCTTTGTCATTCGAGGGGGTGTTCACAGTCATGCTAGCCGGTTGGAACCAAACCAACGCCCACTTGAACCTTGAGGAATTTGTCACCCGCTTGGGTTAAATCAGCACCCTATCTCGGCCCCGCCATGAAGGCGTTTAGAGCGAGTGGCACATTCAGATCTGGAAAGAGGGACCAACCATTCTCCGTAGACATCGTTGCGACCAATCAAGAAGATGCCTTCGAGCGGGTTTTGTCCAATTTCGGAAGCAAGCACAGGGTTAGGAGGAGATTCGTTTTGGTCGATGAAATTTCTGAGATCGACCCATCCGAATCATCATCTCCTTCTGTAGTATCACACTTCGGAAAAATCACTAATATTGAAAATAAACCCAATAATTCTGAGGAAGAGTAGCCAATTCTGGGTAATTCTGAAAGGGAACGAGTTGGGGGCACCTTCCATGAAGAAGTTGCTAATGAGGCAGTATTGGCGTGTTCAACAGAGCCAAGCCCTGATTAGCCTAGGATTCTGGACGGCCACGATCACCCTTCTTCTTTGGCCCTATGTTTCCTGGAGATTCGAGGATTCTGAAACCCTGTTGGGCATCCCAATGACGTACCTGGGCCTGTTGGGCATTGCAACGGCAGTTCTGTCTCTGGTTCTTCTTGTTGGATTCTTGTACGACGTCACGTTTGGCCTATGGAGGGACCACATCACAGTCACCAGGGAGAGGGATCCATTTACCACATACAAGCTAAACCCCACTTGGGGGATAGTGTTGGCTCAAACAAACGAGATCCTNAAGAGAGTTGCCTCAGATGACGAGGAGGTTCAGAGATATTGTGGTTTNATTGACAGATTGCTAGANTGGAACTCGAAGGAAGAGATTTGGGCAAGAGCAATGTCCTCTTGGAGGGGGACCATAGGCGACGACGATCCCTTCCTGTTCTATCTCGATGAAGAGGCTAGAACAAGCCTCGACAAGACCGCCGAAAGCCTTGAGGACTTCTAGAGGGGTAACATGTCCTTCGAAAAAGAGGCAGCTGTGGGCCTAGCGATAGAAGCAGGCAAAGCCATAATGGAGGTATACCAATCGCCCAAGGCAAAATCATTTGAAACCAAAGAAGACAGCTCGCCCCTTACTCAAGCAGATCTTTCGGCGCATGAAGTAATCGTTGCCGGACTACAGTTAATCGATGCGGAAATCCCGATAGTCTCAGAGGAGGGAAGGGTAGGAAATCCGCTGGAATCAGAGTTAGCTTGGCTAGTGGACCCCCTAGACGGGACAAAGGAATTCATAAAGAGGAACGGGATGTTCACAGTAAACATCGCCCTAATGAGAAGGAAAGACTCCAGATGGTCACCTATTTTCGGAGTAGTACACGCACCCGCTTCTCAAACAACCTGGGTAGGTGGGAGAGAACATCAGGCACAAAAAATCACAAAAGGAAAATCCGAACAGATTTCTGTAAGGAAGGGTCCAATTGGAGCAACTCGGTTGGTAGCAAGCGGCTCACACAGAAATGATAGAGACGAAGTGTTCGCCAACTCACTTGGCCCCCATGACCTAGTAAGGATGGGGTCTTCTCTAAAGGCATGTGCAGTGGCAGACGGTTCTGCGGACCTTTATCCGAGATTCGGTCCTACTTCCTGTTGGGACATCGCTGCAGCACATGCCGTGGTTGAGTCATCGGGGGGTTTCGTTCTAGACCCCGGTTGCAAAACACTAGATTACGATCTAGTAGGAGATGTATTGAATCCATTCTTCCTAGTCTCATCTACTACTAATTGGAACGAAATATGGTCTCAGAATCAGGATTAAATCAGTGTCGCGGGTCGACAGCTCGTCAGGTGGGCATGTGTCAAACAAAGTAATCTGGTTAATCGGGCTCTCAGGAGCAGGAAAGACGACAATTGCCGAGGCCGCATCGGAGAGGTTTGGAGCAGAGCTCCTAGACGGAGACACCATTCGTGACTTCTTCTCGAACTCCGATTTTTCCAGGACGGGAAGGGAGAAGCACCTCTTGGGTATTGCACGAATGGCAGCCCTAATATCAAAGCACACCCCCGTCATTTGCTCATTCATCACTCCCTACGAAGATGTCAGAGAGAAGATTCTAGAAATCCTTCCCGGAGGATCAGTGATGGCTCATGTTTCAACCTCTCTTGAAGTGTGCGAAAATAGGGACGTCAAGGGCCTATATGCAAAGGCAAGGAAAGGGCAAATCTCGAACTTCACAGGAGTCTCCGATCCCTTCGATGAGCCAAAGGTTCCTCACATCAAGCTCGACTCCAGCGGTGAGCCAGGACATTCAGTTTCCGACATGGTCGAAAGAATATCTCACCTCTTCGAGAAGCCAAAGGCAGTCCTCCTTCCAGGCAGATGGCAGCCACTTCACGTAGGACATGAGTGGCTAATTCAACAGGAGCTAGACAAGGGAAAGAGGGTAGTAGTAGGAATTAGGGACACACCAGTCACAGAAACAGATCCCTATTCTGCTCAAATGAGGAAGAGAATGATTGAATTCAGGTACGCAGAAGAAGACGTGGAAGCTTGGATTATGCCTGACATAGAGGCCATTTCCTATGGTCGGAAGGTTGGGTATGAAGTCAGAGAGGCAAACGACATCCCACCCGAGGTCTTCGAGGTTTCCGCAACAGGAGTTCGTGGAGGCAACAGGGCGAACGTTTCAGATAGAGTCATGGAATTCATGATTGCTGAGGGAATCTGGGATGGAGAGTAGATGGAAGCACGTCACTCCGAGATCATCAAAGGACTGGCACTCGTCATTTGCTCTATTCTGTTGTTCCCAGTGTCCTTGGATCTGATGCAAGAACATGATGACGCCATGGATGAGTATGATAGGGAATGCGACCCCACCTATAGGGCTCTAACAGGAAACTCCAGCGCTCTAGACAAAGCTCTTTGTAACTCACTGGAGGAAGCCATGAGCAAGAAAGCCAGGGTATTCATGGCAGGTGTATCAGCATTCATACTCACCGGTCTTGTTGGTTTGGCCATGGTTCTCCCAGGAAATGAGACAGAGAAATAAGATAGAAGCCAGCGACGCCTTCATTGCACACCGATCCCCCCCCGAGGCATGAGTGAGCCTGATAGACAAGAATTGCAACGTCTAGCCCAGCTTGTAGAAGTTAACCGGGAAAGACTCCAGGCCTTGGATCAGCAGATTCGGAATCTAGAAGGAATTCGAATAGAGCAAGAACACGCGATTGAATCTTTACAGGCAATCTCTGAAGAAGGCGCCAAGGGAGTAATGGTCCCGTTGGGTGCCGGCGTTCAACTAGTCGCAGACATACCACCCAACGCAGGTGCCGTGGTTGATGTCGGTAGCAGAGTCCAAGCTGAGAAGACTAGGATGGAGGCTACAGACATACTTAGGAAGAGAAATGAAGAACTCAGACTGATAATGGAGTCAATTAAGAAGGATTACGACGAATTGGAGAATCATGTGGTGGAACTAGCTAACAGGTTCAACGAAGCAGTAGGGGTGCTTCAGAATGAGGAAGAAAAGGAAGAGCAACCGCTCGCGGCCATGCAAGTAAAACAGAAGCGAAAGCCCCGCAGAAAGAGAGGAACAGAACTAACTTTAGACGACTGAGGACTTGCTATGGGCCTATTTGATGGTTTTAGGAAGAGAGTCATACAAGCCGACGATGATGTCGGAATTACCGCCGAGGAAGGGTCCGAGGAAGCCGAAGAGGCACTACAGATGCGCGAAACTTTCGAAGCTAGCCGAAGTATTACGGGCGTTCAAGCCGAAGATGCAGACAATCATGACAAAGAGCCTACTGAGAAAACCCTAACTCCTAAAGAAGGCGAATGGGACGACTTCGATGACGAATTGGAAGACCCGTTTCAAAAGCCGACCACTTCCAAGGAAAGAAAGAGGGCAATCAGGGAGAAAACAGCTAAAGAAGCTGAGAGTAAGAAACCAAAAACCAACACAAAAGACCCCATGGCGTCAACAACCGGAAGGAGGCTAGTTAGGTCTCAAAAGAAGCAGTTCGAAGTCAAACTCGGAGAAGACTCCAGGAGCAGAGGCGGTCGGGTAATCAAGGGGGGCAAGGCCCTAGACGCCATTTTGAACGAGTTGGAGGACGAGCTGCTTTCTTCGGACATGGGGCATTCCGCAGCTTCAGACCTGATGAAAACTCTGCGAACCCATCTGATTGGAGCCAGGGTCAACAGGAAGGCAAACCTTGAGGAAGTGGTTGAAAAGGCCCTGAGGGGAGCACTTCTGTCCCTGCTTAGAGCTGGGTACTGGGACTTCGACAGAACAATAGGGGCCCTCGTCTCTGAAGACGCTCCAGTCGTAGTGATGATGGTGGGGGTAAACGGAACTGGGAAGACTACGACCTCCGCAAAGATAGCAAAGAGACTTAACGATCAAGGATACAGAGTGGTTGTTGCTGCTGCAGATACCTTCAGAGCTGGAGCTATCGATCAACTAGCTGCCCATGCTGAGAGGATAGGAATTAGATGTGTTAAGAGCCAGCGGGGCGGAGACTCAGCTGCAGTCGCTAGAGATGCCATTGAAAGCGCTAGAGCGAAGGGTGACGATGTCGTCATCATCGACACCTCCGGTAGGATGCAGAATAAGTCAAACCTGATGGAGGAGCTTCGCAAAGTGCATAGGGTGACTAGCCCCCATCTGGTGATTTTTGTAGCCGACGCTCTTGCCGGAAATGATGCTGTCTCTCAAGCAGAAGAGTTCCAGCGCAAATTATCTTTCGATGGAGCAGCACTCTGCAAGCTAGATACCGATGCCAAAGGAGGCGCTGCCCTATCTATCTCTCATGCAACTGGGAGGCCAATAGTGCTCGCAGGAAATGGCCAGGGTTACGACGACTTGGTTCCGTTCGATCCCGAGGTGTTGGTTGATGATCTCATATCCTGAGCCATAGACCACCCATTTATTGAATCAGTGCCTGTGTGGCATTGCTGGATGAACTCCGAATCGAGGCCCACCTCACTAATCGTTCATGAGAATAGAATCACCTCGAACAGAGTAAGATCAATCATGAGTCAGAGAGGTTGGGAATCAGAGATTTGCCATGACGGGGACAAGGCAGTAGACGAGTACGTTAGAATTAAGCCAGATATGGTTTTCATGGGCCTAAACCTTCCTACCATGGACGGGCACGTAGCGGCTTTGGAGATGCGAGAGAGCGATCCTTCGGCTAGGATAGTCTTTGTAGTAAGCAAGGCTCGTTTGGAAAAGGCAAATGATGCTGCCTTCTCCGCAGGGGCCGTTGCTGTGCTTGTAACTCCACTAACTCGATCAGACTTCGACAAGAATTGGGTTTTGATGAACGGACCGATTCCTGACGCTCCTGGCCTAGCAGACTTGGACAAGCTTTACCCTGAGTTGGATGAAGAGGAGCCAACCCCCCCGCCACTCCCCGAGATTCCCATGCCTGAGCCCCCTACTATTCCTCAATTGCCTAATACGAAAGAGCCCAAGAGACGACGGCTACCTCGAATTATAGCAATTCTTTTTTCCATAACTGCCCTGGCAGGCGTAGCTGTATTTTTTGGCGTCTTTCAGACCTAGGACCCCAAGTCCCTTTCCAAAAATTCAGCAACCCTCCCTGTGACAATCGAGCTTCCGGGCGGAGCGTCTGTAATTTCTTCGATTGATACACCATCATCAAACAGCAAGCTTTCATCCATTGCTGCCAGTCTAAGTCCAATTCTCCATCTCTTCAGCAGATCCCAAAATACGTAGCAGACGATAGAAATAATTACCAAAGCCGTCAAGGACCATATTGCTAAGTCAGACCCCCGCATTCTACCTCTCCAGAAGTGCATTCCATGAGGCAGATGCGTAATCCTGTGCTGCCGAAAAGGCATCTTCAGAACCATGGATCCCAGAGCCAACGATAATTGCATCTGAGCCGGAAATTACAGCTTCGGCCGGATTCCCATATCTCTGTCCTAGAACTCCTTCTTTTGCACTTAGACTAACTCCTGGGGTCCAGATCATCCTTCCTTCACCTACCTTTGATCGAAGCCGCTTAAGCTCAATAGGAGAGCTTCCGTTCCCTATGTACCCCATCACATGAGGAGATACATTACCAATTTCCAACGTCCTATCTCCATAGGAATCATCGAGAAGATTACCAGAGCTAGACATTTGAGCCAGAAGGAGAACTCCACCCACTCTCTCAGCCTCTTCCCAACCAGCAGCAATTCCATCCACTACATCAGGACCACTTACACTGTGGCAAGTAACGACGTCAGCCCAAGACTGTATGTTATAGAGCCCTCCCATCTGGGTTTGAGCAACCCTTCCGATATCAGCAAATTTCCTATCCTCAAATAGCAATACGTCATTTGACTTTGCCACCTCCACCAGATTCTTCCATGAATCCATAGAAAAATCGTCAACCATGTCCACATGTGTCTTCAGAGCACATACCTTGCTCCCAACAGACTCGATTAAATCTATGATTCCTCCAACCGAAGGAAGATCAGCAGCTAGAACCACAAGAGAATTCTTCTCAGAAGATATTCGCATATACTCATGAGAAATGGGGTGAGCCGAGTTAACCCATCTGGGCCCCCACACTTCCTCTGGTTTCATCATGCAGGCCCATCCTTACCAGTATGTGAAGCCTTTCCCCTTTCTCAGAAACATCAAGCCCCGTCAGTTCCCGCCCACACCATGCATCCAGCTTTGCTGGTGGGTCTCGGGGGAGCATTAGGGTCCATTGCTCGCTGGTGTGTTTCAGAATTTATTCCAACCACCAGCGATGCTGAAGTTCCATGGGCAACTATTGCGGTGAACCTACTTGGCGCATTCCTAATGGGAGTAGTTTTAGCTTCTGCAATGCAAACAGAAACTCTCCTCTTCATTGGTACTGGCCTATTAGGGGGCTTCACCACAATGTCTACTTTCGGTGTCGAAACAGTTAGGTTGATACAAGCCCAAAGCACCTCTGCAGCAGTAGTTTATGTTCTTCTGAACTTGCTTGCTCCTGTTGCAGCATGGGCCGGCTGGAGGCTTAGCGAGGCCGCCATTAGCTAGTGGGTTAGAGCATGAAAAATCGTCCGAAGCCCCGACTTTTCGAAGTGACCACCAAGGACTTGGATGGTCTGCCCGACTCTAGAGGATCGAGTGTTCGGTCAATGCTTTCGTCAGATCATGGAATCTATGTAGAGCGGGTAAGGGTAATTTTGAGCTACATGGTCATTGCTGAGCTCACAGACAAAGAAGCCCAATTTCTGATCTACGATCTCTTCGCAGATCCTGTCATAGAAAGCGCTTCTTTGGACTCTAGGATTCTGGACACTTTCGAAATTCCTCCTGAAACAGCCATACAAATTGGCTTCAAGCCCGGCGTAACCGATAATCCTGGGCAGGCAGGCCTTGACGGGTTGAAGACCCTTTTCCCAGAGCTCTCCGAAGCAAAGGTAGCCACATTCAAAACCTATGCTTTTTGGGGTTTATCGGAAGAAGCAACACCAGAAAAACTAGCTTCAATTTTACATAACCCAATGATTGAGAGGGCAGCAGTTTCCGGATCAAATGATTGTTCGCAGGGTTCATGGCCCAATCTTGAATTCCCTGAGCAACCCTCAGCAATATTTCAGAAACCGACCACAGTCGACCTCGATGTTAGTGACGAAGAACTCTTAATAATCAGTGAAAAGGGACTCCTAGCACTCAATTTGGAAGAGATGAAGGCAATTCAAGCTCACTATTCCAATCCCAATGTCAAAAAAACTCGTGCTCGGCTGGACCTACCTCCTGACAAGCCAACTGATGCAGAGTTAGAGTGTCTAGCTCAGACTTGGTCGGAGCACTGTTCACACAAGATTTTCGCTGCCAAGATTAGACATCTTGACAACGTCACTGGTGAGGTCACTACAATCAACTCCCTATTCAAGACCCACATAATGCAGCCAACACTTGACATCCAAAAAGAGGTAGACTGGCTGCTGAGCATCTTTCATGATAACTCCGGAGTTATTTCTTGGAACGACGAATGGAGTGTGTGTATAAAGGCCGAGACGCACAACAGCCCCAGTGCCTTGGATCCATTCGGAGGAGCCATTACAGGAATAGTGGGTGTGAACAGGGACATCCTTGGAACAGGATTAGGGGCCAGGCCAATCGCAAATACCGATGTTTTCTGTTTCGGCCCTCCTGACTACTCCGGACAAATCCCCCGCGGTCTATTCCACCCTTCGAGAGTCTTCAGAGGAGTTCATTCTGGAGTCAGATCGGGTGGAAACGAGTCAGGGATCCCAACAGTCAATGGAGCAATTGTGTTTGACGAGAGATACATCGGAAAACCACTAGTCTTCTGCGGTACAGTTGGAATTATGCCCCGCACTCTGGCCGATGGAAGGGAGAGCCACGTGAAGACGCCCAAGCCTGGTGACGTGGTCTACATGGTTGGTGGAAGAGTTGGAAGTGATGGGATTCACGGAGCGACGTTCTCCAGCCTGGAATTAACCGAAGAGAGCCCTAGCTCAGCAGTTCAGATTGGCGATCCCATCACACAGAAAAAGATGCTTGACATGATTCTAGAGGCTAGGGACGAGGGGCTTATTCAAGTAATCACAGACAACGGCGCAGGAGGCCTTTCTAGCAGTGTCGGAGAGATGGCAGAACTCACAGGCGGGGCCGAGTTAGATCTCGGCAAGGTCCCTTTGAAGCAGGCAGGACTGTCCTCTTGGGAGATTCTGGTCTCTGAGTCACAAGAGAGGATGACAGTAGGCATCAGACCCGAAGATTGCGAGAAGTTCGAGGATCTAGCCAGACTGCATGAGGTGGAAGCTACGGCTGTCGGGTCTTTCACCGACTCCGGAGCCTTCGTGGTTAGTCATGGAGAGACGCCAGTTGCACATCTGCCTATACAATTTCTCTTTGACGGATGTCCCCAGCTCCAGCTCCATTCAGAATGGGAACCCCCTGTTCACATGCCCGTAGAAACTCCCGATCTGGGCGAGGAAGGAATGGGACACATTCTCTCTAGGCTTCTAGCTAGGCCAAACGTAGCCAGCAAGGAGTGGTGGGTTCGTTCCTACGATCACGAAGTGATCGCCCAGAGCGTCATTAAGCCATTCTGCGGAAAAAATCACGATGCCCCGGCGGACGCTGCGGTGATAGCTCCAATCCAAGGGGGGACTCAGGGTTTGGTTATTTCAAACGGAATCGCACCTCGGTACTCTGACATAGATTCCTATGCTATGGCAGCTGCCACTGTAGATGAAGCTCTGAGGAATGCAGTATGTGTCGGGGTTGATCTGGATGTTATCTCCGGTCTAGACAACTTCTGCTGGCCCGATCCCATTGAATCTTCGAAGACTCCCGATGGGAGATACAAGCTCGCCCAGCTAGTAAGAGCCAACAGGGCGCTTGATGACGTTTGCAGGGCATACAGGCTGCCATGCATAAGCGGAAAGGACTCAATGAAGAACGACGCCATGATGGGAGGTGAGAAGATCAGCGTTCCACCAACATTGCTATTCAGCCTACTCGGGAACCATGAGGACGTCCGCAAAGCTGTCTCCTCGGATTTCAAGAAACCAGGAGACCGGATTTTTCTGGTCGGCGAAACTCACCAGGAACTAGGAGCCAGCGAATTAGCATTCATGCTGAGGGATGATGGCTTAGGAGGAATCGGCGGAACCGTGCCGGAGATTGATCCAGAGAGGAACATGTCAGCATACAGGGCACTAACTTACTCAATGAAGAGGGGACTNGTGTCAAGTGCACATGACTGCAGCGACGGCGGCTTGGCAGTAGCTCTAGCAGAGTGCTGCTTCGGATCTGACTCCGGAGCCTCAATTGACATTTCTCCCCTCTGGTCAGACTGCTCACATCTGGACGAGTGGGGGGCCCTTTTCGGCGAGAGCCTCGGTAGGATTCTAGTCAGCGTCAGACCGACAGATAAGAAGGAATTCGAGGAATCCATGAAAGGGGTTTGCTGCCACTATCTAGGGACAGTATCAGAGGGCGACAGCATCTCTGTATCGAGAGATGGGGAGGACATTCTTCGAGCGTCAATGTCGGAGATGAGGAAGTCCTGGAAGGAGACGCTATACGGAGGTGGCCTATGATGCAACCCAAGGTAGCAGTTTTGTCGGGGTTCGGGATCAATTGCGAGACGGAGACAATGGCAGTCTTCCAAATGTCTGGGGCCCATTCTGACAGGGTCCACGTCAACAGCCTCGTTAATGGAGAAGCTACTCTCTCAAACTACCAGATTATGGCAATCCCCGGAGGTTTCTCCTTCGGTGACCACTTGGGTAGCGGTAGGCTAATGGGAAACAGACTCCGATTTGGGTTGAGGGAACAGGTCAGACAATTCGTCAGGGACGGAAAACCAGTAATCGGAATATGCAACGGCTTTCAGGTTCTTGTCAAGATGGGTCTGTTACCCGGTGACTATGAAGTCTCACTAACGCAGACCGCGTCCCTGNCCCTCAATGACAGNGGCCATTACGAGAACAGGTGGACTACTCTCGAGTTCGACCCTAAAAGTCCATGCATCTGGACAAAGGGCCTTGAGCGCATTAGAGTCCCAGTACGGCATGGAGAGGGAAAATTCGTCACAGACAATCCCACTTTGCTGGACACATGGGCAGAGGCCGGCCAACTGGTNGCGAGGTATGNCGATCCTTCGATGAGATACCCGAGCGCCAGCGACAACANCCTACCCTACCCTATCTCCCCAAATCAGAGTTGGAGGAACGTGGCCGGTGTCTGTGACCCGACCGGATTGGTTTTCGGGCTGATGCCACATCCCGAGGCAAACCACTCAACTTGGCTGGGAGCAACATGGACTAGGGAAGAAGTTGAGCATGGTGAGGGAGAGGGGATACCCATTTTCAAGAACGCCGTTAGTCACGTGATAAATCATACTAGTTGATCCAAGACTCTCTTCGATGCAGCCAAAATAAGTACCACAACGAGAAGCGCCCTTACCCCTCTCTGGGTCGAAATTACAGATCCGTACCTAGAGCCTACTAATCCCCCAGCAAGCACTGCCGCTGCGAATGGAAACAATAGGCTAGCCTCTAGATCCAGACGCCCTCCCAATCCTGCCCCAATCAGCCCAGACATGGAGTTCAACCAAACAAAAAGAGCAGTGGTGGCTGCTGCCTCCTTAGCGGAAGCCCATCTTCCCAGCATCAGAATAGGAAGCAGAAAGATGCCCCCGCCGATTCCAATCACACCACTTGCCAGACCGATCCCTCCTCCCACTGCGAAGGCCCTCGGCATGCTTGGGCGNGACACTTCACTNACACCAGCTGCAGTAGATACCAGCCTCCATGCCGCTACCAGCAATGCNAATGTGAGCAAAGAGTCGTACAACCACCCCTCCACTAGCATGAAGCCCCCTAGAGCAGCCATAGGGACACTCGCAGTAATGAAGGGAAAGGAAAGCTCCCTCACATGAAATCCCGATCTATTGTAGTTCCAGAATGCGATCCCAGCAACGATTAGATTCAGAGACCATGCATACTGCTTCAGCCAAATCGCTTCTGCGGCTGCGAAAGAGGTCATCGAAAGAACCGCTAGATATCCAGATGCGCCTCCCAATCCTACGGAAGAGTAGAGAGCAGCTACAGCGAAAAGTGCGATGATGACCAACATCAGCTCTATGGTAGCCACGAGGATCGCTTTGGGAAGGACACTTCAACTCCACCGTTTGTCGAGACTCATGGAGGTGGGCGTAACCCTAGAACGGGCCTTAGAGATCGCTAACCAATATCCCTTGGCGAAAAAAGAGGAGAAACTGCCCTTGATGATGGCTTCTGGAAGAATACTTTACTCCGATCTCAAATCGAAGGTAGATGACCCAAGGTTCGATAACTCCGCTATGGATGGATGGGCAGTTAGAGAGGCAGACTGCAAGGAAGAAGGAACCATCTTGAGGATTGTGGGGACCAGTCAGGCCGGCTCAGAAGAAATCCCAATTGTCGGTTCTGGCGAAGCGTGCAAGATTATGACTGGTGCGCAGATTCCAGAGGGCGCCGATGCAATCGTCATGGTAGAAGACTCAACGACCCAACCAAACAATGTAACGATCAACGGACCGGCCAGACCAGGGTTCATCCGTCGGAAGGGGGAAAATCTCGCCCAGGGAACAGTTGCCTTGTCCTCGGGAACCGTCCTCACTCCAGCTTGTATTTCTCTCGCTGCAACAATGGGCTATGCCGATGTGAGCGTAGTGGAGAAACCGAAAATCGCCGTGATTGGGGTCGGGGACGAATTGACACCTCCAGGAGAACCCCTTTCCGAGAGCTCGATTTACGAATCCAACACCTTTGGGATCTCATCGTTGGTGGAAAAGATGGGGGGGACACCCAGACGCTTGGATCTGATCAAAGACAGCATCGACCACCTAAGAGAAACACTAGTTGAAGCAGCGGAGTCCTGCGACGCCATCATTACCAGCGGAGGAGTCAGCATGGGGGAGTGGGATATCGTTCGTAGAATCATGGAGCAAGAGGGGGATGTCAGATTTTGGAAGATAATGATGAGACCCGGTGGACCACCTCTTTTCGGCACTTGGATGGGGAAGCCTATTTTCGGGTTACCCGGAAACCCAGTCAGCAGCCACGTCGTCTTCACGGTACTAGTAGCCCCTTGGATGTCCTCGAGCATGGGTGTCCACGAAGCCTCAAGACCCAGACTATCCATNCGAGTAAGAGTGATGATGGAAGAACCCCTCAAGGGAGCTCCGGGAAAGCTGTGTATGAGGAGAATTTCAATCAGACAAGAGGGAGACAAATTGATTGGCTCGACCAGAACTCATCAGGGGAGCGGCAACATCCACAGCATGGTCGCACATAACGGGCTATCTCTGCTTCCTCCGGACTCGGATTGCGAAGAGGGAGACACTATCCATGCCCTTTGGCTAATCTAGTCATTAACCCTAAGTGCGCCCGATTTCGATAAATCAACATGTTCGCTATNAGCAGTAGTAAGGAAATCCCAACTCCCTNTGAGAAGATATCTCAGGCATGGTTTCAAAGGAGCGTGCTGTGACTGATTACTCCGGACAAGGTGATGCGATGCCCGACAGAAAGAAGAACGGCTTCTCAGAGGAGGGTTGGATAGAGGTAAAGGGAGCAAGGACCCATAATCTGAAGAACATCGACGTCAGCATTCCACGAGGAAAGTTCGTCGTAATCTCTGGGGTCTCAGGATCTGGAAAATCGAGCCTAGCATTCGACACCCTCTATGCAGAGGGCCAGAGACGTTACGTAGAGAGCCTCAGCTCATACGCACGACAATTCCTAGGGCAAATGAAGAAGCCCGATTGCGATTCCATCGAAGGGCTGTCTCCAGCAATCAGTATTGATCAGAAGCAGGGTAGCCACAACCCCAGATCCACCGTAGCCACTGTTACAGAGATGATGGACTACATGCGACTTCTCTGGGCGAGGGTAGGACTTCCACATTGTCCAGAGTGCGGCCGGGAGGTTAGCAGGAGAACAGTTCAGGAGATTGTTGACGACGTCCTATGGCGTTTCGAGGGNCATGCAATAGCTATTTGGAGCCCAGCAATCAGGAATCGCAAAGGAACACACGCCGATTTATTCAACGCGTTAGTTGACCAAGGATATCTAGCTGGGAAGGTCAACGGAAGAGAGGCCAGCTTCGAAGACCCCCCCAGGCTTGAGAAGAATCTTCGACACGACATCGACGTCAGAGTCGACAGGATGCTTCTAACACAGCCGAATAGGCAGAGACTAACGGAAGGGGTCGAGGCCGGATTGCGCCTCGGAGCAGGCTCCGTCGCAGTAGAGAGTCTAAGTGCACCCAAACCAGGGGAAGACAATGCAGAAGAACAGCGTTTCAGGACTCAGGAGGGAGAGGTAATCGCGTACTCAGAGGAATTTGCATGCCCAACCCACGGTTCCTTCCTCCCTGAGATGAGCCCTAGAGTATTCTCCTTCAATAACCCCCTAGGTGCTTGCCCTACTTGCCANGGTTTAGGTGTGGAGAGATCCTTCTCACATGACCTTGTGATAGACAGGACAGCCACTGTAGGAGAGGGATGCATCAGGCCTTTCAGGAGATCAATGATGTCTGGTTGGTATCGTAGTCAGATGACTCAGACATGCGACCACTTCGGTATACCNACAGACGTCCCNTTCGGAGAANTGGACGAGGACAGNCGNGANATNATGCTNAATGGCTCNGGNGGCGANGNNATCAATTTCGANTTCAACTCNGAGAANGGGTCNTCATACACNATGTCNAGACCNTGGGANGGNGTCTTCTCCAGACTNGCNCGAACATACAAGGANACNAGCTCAGAGNGNACNAGGTCNAGGCTATCNTCATTCATGACNGACGAGCCATGTACTAACTGCCGCGGTGACAAACTAAACGATGCCGTCTGCAAGGTCACAGTCGGAGGGATAAACCTCCCTGGGCTATCGAGTTGCAGCGTACTTGAAGCACTAGCTGTGGTCCAGAACTGGAGACTAGGCGGCTTGGATGACACCTGGGATAAACTCGACAGGGACGCCCCAGAAAGCATCACAGTAAAAACCACGGAGAGACTAGACGAGCGTTCCATGTACATAGGAAAGGAAATAATCAAGGAGATAGAGTCTAGACTCCGGTTCCTTGCTTTGGTCGGACTGGATTACCTGACACTTGACCGAAGGGCCAACACACTTTCGGGAGGCGAGAGCCAGAGGATACGATTAGCAACCCAGATTGGCACACGACTAACCGGAGTAATGTATGTATTAGACGAGCCCAGCATAGGCCTCCATGCAAGGGATAACGATAGATTGTTGCAGACTCTTCGTGAACTCACCGATTTGGGAAACACACTGCTGGTGGTAGAGCACGACGAGTCTACGATGAAGCAGGCTGACTGGCTTGTTGACCTAGGTCCCGGCGCTGGAAAAGATGGAGGAAGGCTAATCGTAAATGGTTCGTATGAAAAACTCCTAAACAGCGATGAAAGCCTGACAGCTGCATATCTTTCAGGAAGACAAAGCATCCCAATTCCTCACGATAGAGTCGATCCACACAAAGACAGGTGGCTGACGATATCTGGAGCAAGACAGAACAACCTCCAAGATATTGAAGTCAGAATTCCTTTGGGTTGCATGGTTGCTGTCACAGGTGTTTCGGGGTCTGGAAAGTCCTCCTTAGTCACCGAGACTCTTGCACCCGCGCTTTTGAGAGAACTACACGGAACAGACTCTACTCCCGGTGCAGTGGACTCAATCTCAGGTTTAGAAATGGTGGACAAGGCCATAGTTATCGACCAGTCCCCGATTGGAAGAACTCCCCGCTCGAATCCCGCAACATACACAGGGGCGTTTGGTCCCATTAGGGAGCTTTTCAGTCAAACAAAGATGGCCAAGGAGAGAGGTTACGAGCCAGGGCAGTTCTCATTCAACGTTAGAGGTGGCAGATGTGAGGCATGCAGCGGTGCAGGATCCACTAAATTGGAGATGAACTTCTTACCCGACGTATGGGTAACCTGTGAGATTTGTAAAGGAAAGAGATACACCAGGGAGACACTAGAGGTAAAGTGGAGAGGGAAGAACATCCACGACATATTGCAGATGAGTGTGGATGAAGCATGCGGTTTCTTCGAGAACCAACCAAGGATACACAGAATTCTCGAGACTGTAAGGGATGTAGGCCTCGGATATATTCGCCTCGGCCAGCCCGCAACCACTCTCTCTGGAGGTGAGGCCCAGCGCGTGAAGCTGGCCACGGAACTCCATCGGCCACCAAGGAAGCACACTTTCTACATCCTAGATGAACCCACTACTGGTCTGGCTCTGTCAGATGTAAACCAACTAATCGAGGTTCTACTTCGATTAAGGAGGAAAGGCCACACAGTGATTGTTATCGAACACCATCTTGACGTAATTAAGTGCGCGGATTGGATTATTGACCTAGGCCCTGAAGGTGGCGAACTCGGAGGAGAGGTGGTGGCCGAGGGTCCCCCAGATGTAGTTGCAAGGGAACCAGGAAGCTATACTGGACACCACTTAATCGGCTTGATTTGAAACCAGTCATGGCCAACCCTTGAGAAGGGCGGCCATCATCGCATCAATATGTACCGTTCAAGGAACCCTGCCCTGACTGACTCGACATTCGAGAAAAGTGCATACTCAAACTCCCCTTGGTGGAATGATCAAGAATCTAACTTGATGACAATGGAAGGAACTACTGAGAAGACCGGCATCCTGCTCATTCTCTTAGCAACGACTGCAATCGCAACTGCGATGTACATGCCCGTTAGCGGATTTCTAGCTATTTTGGGAGCCATTGCAGCGTTCATCATAGCATTAGTAGTCATTTTCTCTGGATCCATGAGTCCAACTTTAATTTGCACCTACGCGGTTTTTCAAGGCATGTTCCTCGGAGGCATAACATGGCTTTTTGAGGGATATTTTCCGGGAATAGGAATTCTCGCCGTTGTTCTGACATTCGGGATTCTCGGGTCTATGATTGTGATTTATCGTGCTGGCATTATTCAGTGGAATAGGAACACACAGATTGCAGTGTCATCGGCCTTTTTTGCAATTCTGGCTATATACATTACATCATTTGTTGGTTGGATTTTTGGTTGGTTTACAGTTCCTTACATTCATGAAGCGTCTCCAATTGGCATTGCTTTCTCACTTTTTGTTATAGCAATCGCCTCATTATGCCTTGTTGCTGATTTTGACTTTATCGAGAGGGGCGTCGAGAGGGGCGCTCCTAAGCAACTAGAGTGGAGGGCAGCCTTCGGCCTCATGGTGACACTGATTTGGCTCTACTTGGAGATACTCGAGCTTCTGTCTAAGATAGCAATTTCGAGGCGCTAGTGAATGCAACTAGATCTCATCTTAGCACTTGCTGGTGCTGGTATTGCTCTTGGCGTGTTTGAAGGGATAAGGCCCGGACCACTTCTCACCATGGTAATCAGAGAGACGCTTACAGGAGGCTGGTCTGCAGGAGCTAGGGCAGCTTTAGCGCCAATATTCACAGACGGACCTATTATCATAGTGAGCATTTTTCTATCCGGATGGATAGCAGACCAGCCTACTGTCCTATTCCTGATCTCCATCCTAGGTGCTGGCTTCCTAGTTTGGTTTGGAATTGACTGTTTCAGAATAGAGCCACCTGACCCAGACCTGGGCCAAGAGGAGATCACCGGCTCTTTCATGAGAGGTGTGATCACAAACTTGCTGAACCCCAATGTCTACGTTTTTTGGTTTCTCATCGGGGGCCCACTAATGGCTTCCGCAGCGGATGAAGAACCCTTAGCCCCCGTGGCCTACGCTCTCTCTTTCCTGATCTCGATAATTATCGTAAAGATGACGATAGCATTATTCTTCCATCGTACTAGAGGATCCTTGTCGCCCACAGCTTACCGAACAGCTCTCGGAATTTGTGGTCTAGGGATGTTTGGCTTCTCCCTTGGTTTCGTATTCCAGGCCTATGGTCTGATTCCCGAGGTTTTCGCTTAGAGTGTAACGGGTCCACCAAGGGGAAGAGGATGGAGCACCTCATCTCGCAGAGTAGGGCCAATGGCCATCGTCCCGTAAATACCAATCTCGCCACCGACGTTATGAGCATGACCGAACCAGGCTCTTCCGTACTGGTCTATGGCTATGTCATTGAAGTCACCAAACCCTCCGCATCTGTTGTAACCGCAGTCAGCAGAGGTGTCCAATGGGTCGCCCCAAGCATTTACTTGAACAGTCGTCAACAGAGGCATCTCACTAAATGCATCCGTGATTACGGTCAAATATCCGTTCCAAGTATCACCACCGGAGTCACCTAGGTAACCTAGAGCTACTTTGCCAGCGCCTCCGGCAGTAATTACAGGAAAGCCAGTTCCATTCAACCCAATTGGAGGGGCTACCATTATTGGGGCACTCCAAGTACCACCCTCGTCTCTTGAGTATGAATAGTATGGCATATTGTCGAAACCCATCCAGAACGCATGTACATTGTCTTCCGAGTCAGTTGCTACCTGCGCCTCCTCGAAGTTCCAAGTCTCTGCTGTTCCAGTAGTTTCTGTTGGAAGTGGGTGTTCGGTCCAAGTCAAACCACCATTTGCGCTTCTGTAAATGGAGTAACCCTCTCCTCCGTCGCAACCTCTGTTCCCTCTGTAGAAGTTCCCATTCTCACTCCCAGTGATATGTCCGGTGAGTCCGCCACTTTCACAGTTAGAGGGAGCTCCCGGTAACTCAGGACCCCATGTCGCCCCACCATCGTTGCTCGCAGAGCAAACGGGATAGGGATAGTTTCCGTTAACGCAGAACACCCAGGTAGTCTGGTGGAAGGCTGCAGGGTAGGGAGAGGAAGCGATGGTCTGGTGATCTTGCACGGACCACCCAGTAGCCACTGTAGGCCCCATCCAACTCTGTCCTTCGTTATCTGACCACTCGACGGTCATTCCTAGAAGCGCATGCATATCGAACTTCATGATTCGGTCAGTCCATGGATCCACGTACACGTAAGGGTCATTGCTGTTAACCACTGGAAGAAGGACACTGTAGACATCCTCGCAAACGTATTCACTAATGTTCTGCATCATTATCATTCCAGAGCATCTTACTATTGCTGTGGATCCAGCGGCTCCATTCCCCCAACTGGTCATGTACAAGTTATCCAGAGAGGTGATTCCGATTGTGGGCTCGAAAGTAGTCATCCCTATCCCATAGTATGTTCCGATTGCACATACCGGAGCATTATCTCCCACAAGAACTGAAGTCCCGTTGAAAACGTCTGAGACACTGGTCGCGTCCGTGGCATTCCCATAATGATACCATGTGGTATTGCTAATGGACCCCCCATGGTCTGAGCATAGGACTTCGAAAACACCAGATTCCTCGATAACCTCCTCTTTCTGTCCAAAGCATCCTCCAAATGGGGCCGAGGCAATAACCAATACCATGCTTAGAGCAAAGACTCGCACATTATTCCGGCATAGTCATCCATACATCAGTTAACCGGCTGAATCACCCAAGCAGGAGCGTCGAGTTTCCACCTTCTGGAAGAGGATCTAGGTATGCTAGATCACCATAAAGAGACGGGCCTTCCATCAGGGTACCAATTATCGCTTCTTGAAAACCAGCTGTGTTGTGTGCGAGAGCTATCCAAGGCCTCCCTTCATCGTCGATCTCAACATCGATGAAATCCCCGAATCCTCCGCATCGCACGTCGCCACAATCTGGGGTGATGTCTAGGGGGTCTTCTGGGTGGTTCAGTGCAACGCTAGTGATAAGTGGCCTCTCCGAAAATGAGTCAGTCATAATCGCCATGTATCCCGACCAACCTCCAGTGCTCGTGTTTTCGTCGTAATCGCTTGACTCACCGATATAACCTACCACTACTCTGCCTTCTGCCCCTGCGAAGATTGTGGGAAAGCCAGTCTCATTTACTCCCGGAGCTGCCACCATCATCGGTTGGCTCCAAGTCTCACCCTGATCCTGGGAGTTTGCGTACCAGGGCATCAGATCGTCCCCAATCCATGTAGCGTGGACGTTTCCACCATCGTCAACTGCTGTCGCCACTTCGTGAGCATGCCAACCGTCCTGCATTCCAACTTCTGTAGTGATCGTATGCTCTGACCAAGTGTAACCCCCATCCAGAGATCTGTAAACAGCAGGCCCTTCGCAGGAAGGATTCCCTCTGTATACAGATCCGTCTATTCCCCCTGCAACATGACCATGGAGGCCGGAGCACTGGGGAAAGCTTTCCACTGGGAAACCGATTCTCTGAATGTCCCAAGACAAACCTCCGTTCAATGACCTGGAGCATTGGGCACCCGCTGCAGGCGATCCTGTGTTTATACAGTAGACGTAGATAACAGGATGGAATGCCGTTACGCCTGCAGGGGGTGGCATAGAGGCAATGCTCTGATGGTCTTGGGTGACGTAGTAACCCTCTACGGGGTACGGGATGCTCCAAGACTCCCCATCGTCATCTGAGAACTCAACGAACATTGCAGCCAGAACATGCATATCGAACTTGACCAATCTATCTGTAAACTTGTCAACATAGATGTAAGGGTCATTTGAATTCGGCGTCTGACCAGAGTCTTCGTCTATCTGACCAAAGGGCCCCACATCTTCCCAGGTCTGCCCCTTGTCGGTAGACCTGATGATGTGAGTACCGTCTCCAAGACCGTTATAGTTCGTAAAGAAAATCGCCCCAGACGAAGTGATTCCAAGCGTCGGCTCAAAGGTGTCAAATCCCGTTCCGTAGTATGTTGCACTTGTGAAGAACGGGGTGCTGTTCCCAGATAACTCAGTACTGATGTTTAACGAGACAAGTAATTCAGAATCCGTAGCATCCACTGCCCATCTTTCTGAAGGTGATCCTGGGAAGTGGTACCAGGTAGTAATCGGAATATCTCTGCCGAAATCGAAAGATCCCCCTGCAACTTCCACTTCCACTTCTTCCTCCCACCAGGTGCATCCAGTCACCATCGAGGAAAAAATCAGCAAGCAAATCAGTTGCGCTACCCTCCTCATTGCAATCACCTGAGCCAGTTTTTCTCCAGAATCGGGGGAATGGTGTCCAGCAAAGATTCCTTCGGGGACCTCCAATCCATTCCTAGATCTCTCTCAGCGGGACTAGCATCCCAAAAAAGCCTCTTACCAAGATGCATCCTGGCCCATGAAAGACTCACCCTTGGATGGAAAATTGATACTACGAGAGACAAAAGGTAAGGGATTTGCCTAGTAGGAACCTTGAGACTGGGGTTTTCGGATTTGATTGCCCTAGCAACGTCTTTCCACCACATCTGACCTGAAACCACCAAGTATCTTCCCGCGTTTTTACCCATGGTCAAGGCTCTGACGTGTGCCTCAGCAACATCTCTCACGTCAACTATGCTGATGTGCATAGGGATTACGAAAGGAATCTCCCTCTTTAGCAGCATCATTATGAAGGACGGGCTTCCTCTAAGATGCCTTCTTGATAATGGAGGTCCGAGGACAACACAAGGATTGATTGTAACCATTCTTGGGCCACTGTCTTTGGAATCATGCCATTCCCTAACAAGCATCTCTGCGGAATACTTAGCCAAACCGTACGGGTTATCCACAATATTGGCGTCATCTGCCCAAGTTTCAGTAGTCAGAACCTGCCCATCGCTCCATTTTTGTGGCCTAATTGCAGCAGTCGAAGAGGTGTGTACCAAACACTCAACTGTTTCAGTAGAGTCTATTGCGTCCAGAACGTTTTGGGTTCCGATGACACTGGGGTCCACGATCTTCTTCTGGGGGTTTCTGGAATTCAAGACGACTACAGCCGCTGTGTGGATTACTTGCATGCATCCAGAGACGGCCTTTCTTACAGATTCAGAGTCCAGTAAATCCATCTCAACGATCTCTAGCTGGCCTCCTTCAGCTATTTCCATCTCCATGAGGTGATCGACTCTATCCGGATCCGAAGCATCTCTGACCGTGGCCCTAACTGATGCTCCTTTGGAAAGCAGGTTTGCAACTATGTGGCTTCCTATGTAGCCGCTCGCCCCAGTTACAAGCACTACTCCCTGTTCGCCTTGTGACTCGGACACGCCCATTGTTACTACGCATCTCCTTTGACTTTACTGGAGGCCGAGAGAGTTGGGGACCACCAGTTGGCTCGCCCCATTAGACGCATCGCGGATGGCACCACTATGGCCCTGACTATTGTCGCATCCACGAAAACTGCTACGGCGAGAGCAAAACCAATTGATTTGATAATCATCACGTCTGCGAAGATGAATCCCGAGAATACGGCTATCATTATCGCCGCTGCTCCAGTGATTAGCCTTCCAGAAGCCTGCAGTCCCTCTGAGACTGCACGGGTGTTGTCCTCGGTCTCCAACCATGACTCGTGAATCCTGGATAGCATCAGGACTTCATAATCCATCGAAAGTCCAAATGCAATCCCGAAGACAAGGGGGGGCACCATTAGGTCGAGGGGCTGGGGAGTGAAGTTCAGCGGGCCTGCCAACAAACCATCTTGGAATACAACCACTATCAGCCCGAATGAAGCCGAGATTGATAGTATGTTCATGAAGACCGCCTTAATTGGCACTAATACTGAGTGAACTTGGAACCATACCAACACCATGGTTACAAGAAGAACGAAGGTAAGGGCTACTGGAATCCTCTCTTTGAGGTGCTCCTTCATGTCGACCTCGTAAGAAGTCCAACTTCCCACTAGGACTTCCTCTTCGCTGGAGGAGGTGAACATCCGCACGTCCTTGATCAATCTCTCAGCTTCTTCGCTTCCGCTGGGGTA
Organism: Methanobacteriota archaeon; assembly: GCA_002716085.1. GTDB lineage: Archaea > Thermoplasmatota > Poseidoniia > Poseidoniales > Thalassarchaeaceae > UBA36. The sequence continues at coordinate 51,133 of PAYZ01000003.1, forward strand.
CTCGATGGGCACGCTGATCATCGCCACAGAATCCGAGACTGTGGTCACCCACTCAATGCGCAGGTCCTCTGGCCAATCCTCTAACTCAGTATCGAAGAGAGAGGGATTGCAAAGCGGATGACTCACGCTGATTACTCCCTCCACGGTCGCCACCCCTTCGCACACCTCTGTCACTTCTGAGGACAGAGCCTTCGAAAACGGATCCTGCCCCTCTTCGAAAACGACTACCAATGGGACCACCGAGGCCGTGAAGGCGGGAAACTCGTCCTCTAGTATCTCGTACGCTTGTCTGGACTCTAGGTCTGGGGGCAGGGTGGCAAGTCCACCAGCTGTCAGCTCCACGTGAAGGAATGGGACTCCCAATAATAGCAGGAACCCCATCGATGGAACAAGCCATCCTACGGGGTTCTTCATGACCCTCCTGGAGAAATCCTCCCAGAACCTGCCTTCTTCCTGTCCCCAGGGGATGGGGACTCGGAGCCGGTCTATTCCATGCCCGATTAGTGAGAGCAAAGCCGGGAGAAGGGTAAGTGAGTAAATCAACGCTCCAATTACAGCAAGGAATGCACCCATTCCCATTGATGGCATGTGCGTGGCTGTGAAGTAGAAAAGCGAGCAGAGCCCAACGGCTACGGTAGCTCCAGAGAAAAGAATCGCTCTTCCCGCGGTATCCATCATGGTGGCTATAGCCCCCTCGACGTCCTGTCCCTTCCCAAGCTCCTCACGGAACCTGCTGATCATGAATAGGCTGTAGTCAATCGAGACCGCGAGCCCGATTAGTGTAATCATCGAAACCGAGTACTGAGTCATTGAGAACCAGCTTGAGATGAAGTAAGACAACCCAGTGGCCATTGGGAACATGCATAATGCCACTGCCATGGGTAACATGGAGGCTACTACGGTCCTGAAAACGAAGAGGAGGATGATTAGTGAGAGCGGAATTCCGATTATCTCTGCTCTAATCTGATCGTCCTTCAACATCCTATCGAAGTCTGTATCAATGATTAGGCTGCCAGTGACTAGAACCTCCATTTGGTCACTATCCACAGCATCCTTGATCTTCCCTAACTCCTTTGCAATCTCATCTTCGCTTCCATTGAATTCCACGAACACAGCGACTCTGTGCTTATCGATCGATACGTGACGAGCTAGGTGCCCTGGATCATCTGGGTTGTCATAGGCGAGGCTGATCACCAGCACATCCAGTGAGACCGTTTCAAGACCCTTCAGCGACTCCCTCACCTCTTTCTCGAATTCTGGGTGGTCCCACTCCATAGATTCATGGGTGAATATGTAGCTAACGCTGTTAGTCGATACAATCGGTAGCTCATCATTCACAAGCTCTAGTGCTCTCCCTGATTCTATGGACGTGGGAGGAGAGTTCCCGTCATCGAACTCGTTTCCCTGAGAGATTAGAATTACAGACACTAGAATGGAAGCTATAGAAGCTGCAATGACCATGTTCCTGCTTCTGTGAATGACCCTCCCTGAACGCGAAAGCAAAGCTTCCATGAAACCCCCGCCAAACTGGAGTTTATGTATCTCACTAGATGCAAATTAGAAGATGCATCATAGAACAAGGGAACCTACAGATTCCACAACAAGAGACGGACTCATCCGGCTTTCCTTGAGATCTTCAATGGTAGCTTCGCCGGAAAGGACCAGGATCCCATGAACTCCTGCCCTTTCGGCCATCTCCATATCGGTATATAGGCGGTCCCCGACCATAGCACAATTGGATGCATTCAACCCAAGCTCCTCGATTTTATGCAGAATCATTCCCTCATTCGGCTTTCCACAGACGTGAACCGGCCTTGCTCCTGTTGTGGCCTCGAAAAGAGCCATGTAGGCTCCAGTATCCGGTAGTCCTCCATCTGGGGAGGGACAGACAATGTCAGGATGGCTGGACACCATCGGGACCTCTCTGTGTAGATGAATGGAGGCCTTGGCCAACTTCTCATAGCTCACTTCGGTGTCATACCCTAGAACCACATACTCTGGCTCTTTAGAATCAGTTACTAGGCCTTGCTCCTCAAGCATCCCCCTCATCCCCTCCGTTCCTACTAGGAAAACCTCGCTCACTTCCTCTTTGGATAACCAAGATATCAGATCATGGGTAGAAAGCAGAACTTCATCAGCTCTAGCTTCAATCCCCATTCCTTCGAGCTTCTCCAAGTACTGGCTTACTGACTTGCTTGAATTGTTTGATAGGAAAAAGCGGGCGATACCTCTGTCTTCAAGACGACTAAGGAAATCAGTGGACCCCTCGATCAATCGATCTCCAAGATAAATGGTCCCGTCTAGATCTAGAAAAACAGCCTCAATCCCATCTAGAGACTCGTTCACCTTTCCTTTCATGTTCTCACCACTCATGGCAGCAATATTGTCTTGAACAGGAACCAAGGGCTCCAGAGAGACTTCTGAGCCTCCTTGTCGGCAATCATTCCAGTTAGCATATCACCCATCTCTTTCTTACTAGATGCCTTGCCTACGAACCAACTCATCACCTTCTTCCACTTTACTACCTTCTGAAGTCTGTACGAATTAGTGAGCTCTTTGCCCAAAACTCCCCAGAGATCATTCATGTAACCAACAGCAGCTTCCTCTGTGAAACCATCTGCATGGACAACCTTGTCGAAGTGCTTAGCAGTCATCTTAGCTGAGAGCAGACCGTTTCCTATCCCTTCTCCGCTGAATGGGTCCACAAGGCTAGCAGCATCCCCCACACACATCACTCCTGCTCCTGCTGACCTCCTGGGTTGGAATGATGGGGGCTTTTTTCGAGGAGACCCGAATGGAAGCTGCCAACCCTTCTGTGAACCCTCAACCAGCTTCGCGTCCTTGAAACGCTCGCTGAAGACCGGATGACTCTCTATGACCCACTTCTGCTTCTTCTTCAACGACTTGTTCGCACCCTTCTGCTTCCTCTGTTCGGAGATCACCATCCCTATTCCAACGTTCACTACACCTTCTTGAACAGGGAATAGCCAGAAGTATCCGGGTATCACCTCATCGATAAAGTGTATTTCGATGGGCCCCTGACTGCCATCGAATCCACCAACGTTTTCCCAGTATTCCCTGTAACCCCCGCAATAGTGATCATCATCCCTCATCGGCTCTCCGTGAATATCCTCTACTAGTTTAGTTGACACAGGGCACCTGTACCCTCCTGCTCCAATGGTAAGTGATGCAGAAAAAGATAGAGAAGGACCATCACTCGCCCTATTGCCAAAATTTCCAGTTACACCAGTAATGGTCCCGTGATCATCGTTTACCTCATTAACACTGAAGCCTTGAATCACAGAACCCCCGTTTTCCCTTACAATCTGTGTTGCTTTCTTGAACATCATGTAGTCGAACTGAACCCTCGGAAGAGAGTAACCAGCCATCTTCTTCTCAAACTCGTCTTGAGGTAGCATTACTTTCACTGTGTTTCCATTTGCACTCCCGAAGACGATGGAGTCTACCATGAAGTGCGGTGTGTTTTCCACCATCTCTTTCACTCCAAGCTCCTTTACATGAGAAAGCGATTTGCCCCCTACTGCATCACCGCAGACCTTGTCTCTAGGCCAAACCTCCTTCTCAATTAGGAGAACTCTGCATCCATTCATTGCATTGTATGCAGCAGCAGCAGATCCACTAGGCCCCCCACCTACTACGATTACATCGAAAGACGACCCGTCCGGGGGCACTTCACCTGTCTCGATAGGCTCGTCCCAAGTCTCCATCCTATCTAGATCGCATAGGCTCCCATCATTCAATCTATGCCATCGGTTTCTTCTGTCACCGGGCCTACGGCCGTATATGGCCAATAACGTGTGGATAGTGCAGACAACCCTCCCGGGTGAATTAAATGAAGCAGAAGTAGGATTCTGGAGCCAATCAATTATTGACTCGAATCTAGCTTCTTGCGTAGACATAAAGAGAACAACCTCGATTTTTCGATGGAAAGAAGAAATTCAGAGCACGCCTGAATGGGATATACAAATTAGGACGTCAGAACCCAAAAAAGGCGAATTGATTTCTAAAATCAAATCCGAGCATTCCTACGAAGTCCCTCAGATAATTTGTTGGCAGGTTGAATCTACGAAAGAATACTACGATTGGGTTCAAGGCTGAGACGCTCTTCGTGAATCATGGGGCTAGCTGAGTTCATCCGGCCTGCAAAGAAGGTGCCAACTGTTTGGTGGAGCTCCTCTGATCCCATGTCACTAAGGCCTAGGCCTTACACAATCGCTATTCTGGTATTGGGGGAGTTCTTGTTCGGGCTAGGGGACTCTCTCCTAATTGCAGCTGGGATTGGTAACACACCGTGGACTGTACTTGCACAGGGGATATCCAATTCCGTGGGAGCATGGTCGATAGGAGAGGCGACCTTCTTCGTTAGCGTAGCAGTAATGTTCCTATGGATTCCAATCAAGGAGATACCAGGCATTGGCACAATTCTGAATGCTATCATCATAGCATTGACAATCCATGTTATGGTACCAATTCTACCCGAGCCCCAAACAACAGCTTCTTCCTTCCTCATGGCCTCCTCAGGAATAATTCTAGTTGGCATAGGTAGCGCGATGTACCTCACAGCCAATCTTGGACCTGGACCAAGGGATGGTTGGATGACCGGCATCCAGAGAGTCTCTGGAATCCCAATCGGAAGAGTCAGGATTACAATCGAGGTTTCTGTTTTGATAGTCGGTTTTGCTTTAGGAGGCACAGTAGGTTTGGGCACGGTAATGTTCGCACTCGCAATAGGTCCTGTGGTTGCTTCCTGCCTAGCTGTCGCCGAGAGGATTGGCTCACAAGATAGGACCGACTTCGACTCCCAGTAGTAGAACTGCAGTGGCGAACACTGTAATCAGGATATTGTCATCGATAGGTCCGAATTCGTAACGTTCTACGAAAGTAGCTACAGCTGCTGAAATTAGGCCCCAAACAGGAATTGATGGATCCCCCATCCCAGCTACGACCCATCCCATCGGTGCGCTAACGATGAACATGAAAACATTGCCAATTGCGCTTTTTGACCTCTTCTTGATCACCGCGTTGCGAACAACCCCAGTTACCCCGTCTCCGAACGCCATGAACAGGGACGGAACTATGGCTAGCCAAGGATCCCCCACGATAGCCCAGATTAGTGATATCGATGTCCACCACATTAATGTGAACTTCACGTCATTCTGGTTCTGTTCCGTTTGGAACCAGAACATCCTGGCCCCACTCTGGTGAGCCAAATAGGTAAACAAAGTAAGAAGAATTCCACATACAAGGGGATACCAATAGTCCTCAAAGAGAATTGGCACACATAGTGATCCCACCCCTCCAGCCATCATGTGAACAATCTTCCTGTTGTAGTAGACGGCCCTGATGTCCTCAACACCCCTTGAGACCATCATGTCATAGGGCAATTTGGTTGCAAAAAGTACAACCAGAACATACAAACTCATTCCTAGAGCGTACAAAAATTGACCGTCCATGGTGGGGGCTGATGCCATTAGCCCTTAACGACCACGTCTCATCGGTCAGGTTCATGGAGGATCGGGGACTAGGATAGCTCATGGTGGGTCATGGCGTCATCCAACGCTACCGAAAGTTCCTCCCGGTTTCCGATGAGACATGCATAATCTCCCTAAACGAGGGAAACACCCCCCTCATTGAGTCATTCAACCTAGTTCAGGCCCTTGGCGGGGGTTTCAGGATGTTCGTAAAGTACGAAGGCCTCAACCCAACAGCCTCGTTCAAGGATAGAGGGATGACACTCGCTGTAACCAAGGCAGTGGAGAAGGGCGCCAGAGCTATTGTATGTGCCAGCACAGGGAACACTAGCGCATCCGCGGCAGCGTACGCTGCACGTGCTGGAATGACCTGCTTGGTGCTCATCCCTGAGGGAAAGATATCCTATGGCAAGATGGCCCAAGCACTAATCCATGGGGCCAAGACAATTGAGATCAGAGGTAACTTTGACGATGCTCTAGAGCTAGTTCGAGAGCTCGGACTTAGAGACGACTTCGAGATAGTCAACAGCATCAACCCCTTCAGGATCCAGGGTCAGAAGACCGGAGCGTTCGAGATATGCGACGTACTCGGAGATGCACCCGACATGCACTTTTTGCCCGTTGGAAACGCTGGGAACATAACTTCCTACTGGCTTGGCTACAGAGAGTACAAGGAGAATGGCCATTCCAATTCCCTACCCAGAATGATGGGTTGGCAAGCCGAAGGAGCAGCACCAATAGTTAGGGGCGAACCCATCGAATCTCCAGAGACCATCGCCACTGCCATACGAATCGGAAATCCCGCAAGTTGGGATTTGGCATCGAGGGCCTCGGAAGAGTCTTCGGGGGCGATAGATTGCGTTTCCGACGAGGAGATTCTAGATGCCCATCGATTGCTAGCTCGTACAGAGGGACTATTCGTTGAACCGGCCTCAGCAGCTGGTATTGCTGGAATCGTGAAGAGCAAAGCCAGAGGGGAGATCCCCGAGGGTTCAATTTTGGCTGTAACAGTTACGGGCCATGGTCTCAAGGATCCAGGAATTGCGATTGACAATGCAAATACCAAGTCTGTAGTTGTTGAATCTGATATCGAATCTGTCCTAGAAGCCATTGGCATGGAATGAGTATCGTTATTGCCAGAGTGCCAATCCGGATCCATGGATGATAGATTCACCGAAAGGGAATTCGCAACAAAGGTAGTTTGGTCTGGAACAAATAACATAGAGGGCTCTGCCATTACTCCGATTTTCACAACATCCACATACGAGCTTACAGACGAGCTATACAGTAAGTGGATGGAGACTGGGGGCCAGCATACCCTGCTATACAGTAGATACTCGAGCGTGAACTCAGAAGCGGTATCCGCCAAGGTTGCAACTCTCGAGGGAGCTGAGGACGGTGAGACGTTCTCGAGCGGAATGTCGGCGATATCGTCCACCTTGCTCTCTCTGCTTTCTCAAGGTGATCACGTGGTCACCTCTGCGGATATTTACGGTGGAACATACGGACTCATGACTTCCGAGCTCCCCAGATTGGGAATCGAAGTATCAATGGCCGATCTCAGGGACCCCTCTTCATTAGAGGCGGCAATAAATGAAAACACTAAGGTTCTCTATGTCGAAACCATAACCAATCCAGTCCTAAAGGTGTGCGATTTGGAGGCCATGGCCAAGATCGCTAAGAGGCACAACCTAATATCAATTGTAGACAACACATTCGCGACTCCTTGGGCTTGCCAGCCAATATCATTAGGCTTTGATCTGGTAATTCACTCAGGGACTAAATTTCTCAATGGGCACACAGATCTAACAGCGGGTATTGTGGTAGGGACCAAGGATTTGATCAAGGGCGTCTTCCAAGCTAAGTCTAGGTTTGGTGGTGCTGCTGACCCACACATGTGCTACCTCTTGGAGAGGGGGATGCGGACACTTCACGCAAGAATGCCAATTCACGTATCAAACTCCAAAGAGCTTGCTGGCAGGCTTGAGAATCATCAAAACATCGAGAGTGTAAACCACCCATCACTTCCAAGCTTCCCTGATCACGAGGTCGCTTCCAGAATCGTCCCGAAGGGAACAGGCATGCTATCCTTTGCAGTAAAAGGGGGGGATGAAGCCGCTCTCAGATTCGTAAGGGCTCTAGAGATAATCTTCGAGGCAACCAGTCTTGGAGGGATTGAGAGTCTGGTAGAGTGCCCTTTCAACACCAGCCACTCTTTCGTTCCCGAGAATGTTAGACTCGAAGCAGGGATAGTACCCGGGTTCGTGAGGATGAGCGTAGGAATTGAGGATGTAGAAGACCTCTGGAATGATATTGACCAAGCTCTGGATGCCAGCCAGCCTTGATGCGGTGATTTCTTGGATACAGAATTGCTTGCTGCCACTCTGGCCTTTCTTTTGCCAATGTGTTTTTCTCCCGGGCCAAACAATGTCCTTTGCGCAGCCCATGGCTCCCAACACGGTTTCAGGCAATCACTTAGCATGATTTCCGGGATGGCATTAGGATGGTCCACGCTTGGACTAATTGTTGCGGTGGCTACAGGAGCTATCCAGGAATTTCAGAGAGCTTTTCACCTAATTACCTATGTGGGTGTAGCATACATAGCCTACCTTTCATTCAAGATAGCGACATCTAAGCCTTTGGAGAAAGGAGAGCGGAGCGAGGAGCGCCTAGGCTTCTCAACTGGAGTAGCACTACAGTTTGTGAATGGAAAGGCATACGTTCACTTCGGAGTCCTTATGACCAGTTTTGGAACACTTTTCGGAACTACACTCTCCGGCAAGGTCTTGCTAATTCTTCTAAATTTGGCTTGCGGGCTTCCTGCTGTGATGACCTGGGCCGCATTTGGCACAGTCCTTCGTAGAGCGTTCGCAACCCCAGAGTCAGCAAAGTTACTCAATTGGGGAATGGGCTCAATGCTTTTTGCAGTCGCTATTTGGTTGGTCTTTCCCTATTGATCAAAGCCGTTCCGATTGGTGCAGAGGGCAGGATTCGAACCTGCGAAGCACTACGCACTGGGACCTCATCCCAGCCCCTTTGACCGCTCGGGTACCTCTGCCTGTAGAACTACGGGCTTATGCAGTCTATATCAGAGGTATCCTGTTAATGTGCTTGAAGGCCGGGCCTCAGAAGGTAATTCCTACCTTTGCAGCCATTGGGGGAGCCTGGCCAGTCTTGGCATAGTAGAATAGAGATGCTCGATTCACAGCTTCCACAGTCGAGAAGAACAGTGCAGTAAATAGTAACCCTACGGCAAGGATTACAATTCCCAGGACTACGCCAAATTCGCCTAGCATCATTAGGGGCATCGTAATTCCGAACAGTAGTAAAATGGCTAGGAAGGAGAGGAGCCCGGTTCCAATGTGTGATGTCACATCTTCTCCCCAGGTCTTTTTGAATAGTTCAGTACTCCTTCCCATGCTGCCGATAACTCCCGCTCTCTCTAGAACTATCAGGGGTATCATGAAGAATGTTACAATCCACCAGGCCACGCCAAGAACAATGCTAGCCAAACCGGCTATGATCCTTACAGGTGGAGGAGCTTCGGGGTCATGTGAAATCCCTTCCAGAATCTGAATAAACAGACCTACAGTACCAGCAATTATACCCCACACAAAAATCTGAGGTAGGCACTTCATCGCCTGACGGATCCCATAAGAGAAGCTGGGATTTGTTCCTGCAGTGAGCCGCTCGTATGCGCTGGCCACAATCGCCGCGTTCCAGAAGACCGTTATCACCGATACAGCCAAGTAGAAAACGAACCAAATTCCTAGGTGAGCTAGGACCAATTCGCTTCCACACTCTTCATCGACACAGTCGGAGTTTGGCGATACGGCCTCTAGACCAATAGATCCGGATATTGCTGCTCCTATTGCCAATAGAGAAAAAGCCGCTGACATGAGAGTGTATACCATTAGCTCGGGATCAGCTCGGACCACCGCGATACCTAGCTTCGTCATTTTCCAGCCTCTAGAAATTCTTCCAAAGAAACCCACCCGAGCTCCAGTCCTGTTCATCATCAGTGTTAGATGAAGCTCTCAGGTATTAAACGATATTCACTAGGTCCCCTTTAGAAACCACTCCTTCTTCCACTACTCTGGCCAGCCACCTAGACCATCCCTCTTCCGTTTCATGGTCAACCCTCAAGAATCCCCTTTCAATGAACGAACTACCAATTTTTCCACAGGGCGCGCAAGGCTCGCTTAGCTCAATTAAGGCGGAACCAACCTCTAATCTTGTACCAACCTCTAGAGAGTCCCAATCTACTCCCCGTATAGTCAAGTTCTCTCCAGTAGAGCCCACCTCGATGGGGTGCCCCTCTGCCTTCAGGCTCTCGATTCTCTCAAGTGAAAAGATACACACAGCCCTATCCCTATCACCTAGACGACTCTCCATTCGGAATCTGTTGAAATCACCCTTAAATCCGTGGATTCCTAGAGTCGCGTCCCTTACTGGAAGCTTAGGAACACCTCCATTGCTGATGTTTATCGAATGCACGGAACCTGTCATTCAATGTACCCCCTGAAGTCTATCTCAACCTCTAGCCTGTCAACCATTTCAAGATGCCTCAAGGATAGGTCCTCATCTGGAACGCTAATATTGTGTTTCCAAAACCTCCAGCAAGCGATTGCCATAGTCGCATATCTATGCATGAATTGAAGCTCCGCAAGCTCTTCTTCTGAGATCGTCCTAACTCTCTGGTAACCTTCAGCTAGGGCCCTCCAACGGGACGCGTTTGGTTTTCCATTCTCCCATCCGAATCCTACGAACGCCATCATTAAGTCAAAAGCCATGGGGCCTATCCAAGCCTCTTCAAGATCCAGAATAGCCGTAACAGTCCCATCTCTTCCCAAGACATTATCTGGAAACAAATCTCCATGAAGGACACCCAGAGGCAGACAACTTGGATATGCATTCAATAAGATAGAAGACTCCCTTTCCAATATGTCCACAAACTCATCCTCTATGCCATTCTCCTTTGAAATCTGAACTACCTTATCGAATAGTTTGAACCCCATCCTATAATCTTCAGGAAAGAACTCAGAATGTGGTATGGCATGCATCTTTCCCATTACCTCCCCTAGGCTCCTAAGAGAAACAGTGTCCTTTCCCAACATTCCACCTTTTACGTAAGGAAGCAAAGTCCAAGCCACCCCCTCTTTCTCTGCAAACAGGCTACCGTTAACCAGAGATATTGGGATTGTTGTCGGTACCGAAAAAGCATGCAAGTGCAGGTGTCTAGAAATAACCCTCTTCACTTCGTCCACAGTGTTTGAGGACCATGCTTTCAGTACCACTTGATTACCGTCAGATAGTCTCAGGAGCACGATCGTGTTGTCCCATCCACCTTGAAGGGGGGTGATAGAAACAGCTTCCGGCAAAGAAGAAAGTGAAAGCATCCAGGACGCGTCTTGGGGTGTAACCTCATATGGCATTTCTACAAGCCGAGAATTAGTTGTATAAAACAAAACCCAATTTTTCCACCTAGAAGTGAAAAAAACTCATGCCATTATAACAAAATGAGCCTTTATCTAGCATACTTTTCATACAGACCATCAGACGGCGAGCCCAGCTCACTGCTATAATTCGAAACGAGGCCACCATATGCAATTATCACTTAGGAACATTTACCATTTCTTTAGGGATGCAGGAAGGACAATCATCAGAAGGGAATTAGACTCTCCCGATCTAATCATTCTCGATGAAAAACAAGCCGTATATGCCAGCGTTGCCAAATCAGCTTGCTCTTCGATAAAGACAGCGATAACAGAGCCACCACCGGATGGTATTGCTATTCACGATCATATCAGCCACCTTTCTCGGCGAAGGATTCCCAAGAATAAGAGATCTTACTACGTATTCACCTTTGTCAGGAATCCCTATGACAGACTCTCTTCATGCTATAGGAGTAAATTCAATATGGAGGACGAGTCCAAATTCATCTACTCGAATTACCTCTTTGGATATCTTAGGAATGATGATACGTTTGATCAATTTGTAAAAAAGGTCTATAGAATCCCCGACTTTCTAAGCGATCGACATTTCAAATCTCAGAACAATATCGTCTTCTCTCCAGGGACTAATGTCGAATACATCGGGAAGGTCGAGAACCTACCTGGAGACTTTGATGATTTGAAAGAAAAGTTTGGATTCCTGGATTTGACTCATAGGTACAAAACTTCCGGAAAAACATCTGAGGAGTTATACACCGATGAGACGAGAGAAATGGTATACAAGAGATTCAGGAAAGACTTCGAAGTATTCAACTATGAAAAATAATAGTGGATAAATCGACTACTTATTCTATGACCAAATCACTAATCCTCTTGGAGATTTCAGGCCATTGGTGAGCAACCCGCATCTCCAAGATATTCTTCTTCGAGTCCTCAAGGTCGCTTGTTTGCAATCTAGAAAGGGAAGAAAACATCTCTTCTATAGAACAACCATCCATGATAATCGCCCCTTCAACGTCAGCGAAAATCTCCAAAGGGGTTACAGCTATTGCCGACCCAGCAGCTACAGCCATTCGAATCGCAGCACTCGCGCTTTCCTTGGTATTCTGATATGGGAAAACGACCAAATCTAACTCTGAGAGTGTGGAAATGGCTACGTCTTGATCGAGGAACTCTGTATTCAGAATTACACGCCCATCGAGACCAAGACTCTTGACTCGCTCTTCACATTCAATTAGCGTATCAGCAGACTCTTCCCTTTCCGAACATAACATCACCAAGTAGTCCCATTCTTCCAACATTGAGAATGATTGAATCAACTCAGGGAAACCCTTGTGGGGAAGCAAAAATCCGAATGTTCCGAGGACCCTTCCTTCAGGAATAGGAATCCCAGAGGTTCCAGAAGGAGGGGGATACACACCAAGAGGTACGAGCCTGACGTTTTCAGTTACGCCCATTCTATGCAGCCTATCCACATCTCCAGTCTGATGAACTATCACGTTCTTGCATAGTTTCATTCCTGGAACAGCTCTGTCAATCCTGTTTGACCTGAATACCCGAGGCCTTTCTCTGGTGTTGTGCAAAGCTAGGGTGACTTCTACCTCAAAATCAGCCAATTTGAGGATTATCGAATTGAGATCTCTGAACAGCATATATCCTGGATGATGCTGAACTACTAGCTTTGTGACTCCTCCTCCTCTGATTCGATCAATTAGATCGCCGAATGACTTCGAATTCTTGCTCCAACATCTTCTAACGAATCCCTCATCTTCCCTAACCAACGACTCTTCATATGGGGCAAAAACAAGAAAGTCTTGTTTTAGATTCTTCAGAATATTCTCAGAGTGTACAGCAATACCGCATTTTTCATTCCAAGTTGAAACCCATCCAATCGCTATGTCCCCACCTCTCATTATTCATATCCTAGAGTTGTGTGTGCTTCTCCAAACAGCTCATTGTATTTCTGGAGCACTTCATCATCGAAGTATCTTCTCCATTTTGTGACATCTGGGCTAGAAATATGACTATCGGCGCTGATCTCTTCTTTCGTCATTCTTGAGATGTCGTGCTCTTTGGCATAATCAAGCTCTCTCTCAATAAATCTCTCGTCTAAACCTACCCATTTCATGATTTCAATGACCTTATTTTCAAAATCAATCGCCAAGTCCTCAATTCGAACATTTAGAATCTGCTCAGAGTCTTCCCAAGAACACATTGATTCGATGGTAATCTTAGCATAGCCTTTCATTTCGAATATCAGACCCTCATTCTGACTCATCTCCAACAAGTTCTGCTGGTAAGATCTCTCTTCAAGATGGTCAACCCACTCCCTTTTCTCTACATCTCCAAGATGCTGAAGAGGCCACGGAACGTGGGGGTATGTCATAGACGAATAACCAGCAGGCTCGTTAATGCACCATTTCTCTGAGCATCTCTTGTGGTACAGAAACCCGGAAACAATCACATCCCTCGGATCGCGAACAAATCTAACTGCACGAAACTCTCTGGTTGGAAACTCGTCCCCTACTATTCCATGCATTAGCTGAACAACGTCGATATTTGGCGGTGCACGCTCCGCTATACCGTGAATATTCCCAATCGTCCAGCCGATTCTTAGGCACATAGGCTCGAAAATCTTCCAGATTAGAGCCGAGCCTACTTTGTGGTGGTTAATCAGAAGAATTTTCTCTTCCGGTCTTGTAGAGAATATACTTCGCCTCATCCTAGCGCCCATCTTCCTAAGTGTCCACACGCCAGGAATCTCCACGCCCCCTCGAGAAAATGCAACGTATTAGATAACTGGGCATATAGTCTCCAGCGGAAACCCCTTTTCAGATAGAAACTAGAGTTCTATTCCTAATCCTCATAATTTTGCGCTTAGTTGAAAAATCTACCACCATACCATCCTTTTGTGTTTGACTTTGCGTCAATGGTTCTGGGAAGCTTCCAAGACGATTTGGTCAATGTATTTGGTGACTCTCTAGGTTGGGCAATCGGTCACGCAATTTTACTTTCAGCGCTGTACTTGATCGTCCTAGCTATTGGTGGCAGGGAACATGCTTTGAAACACTCAGGTATTGGTTGGAAGCAAGCCAAGCAAGGACTCACATTACTCTCACTCACTGTCTTCCTGTTCTATATATTCACCTCTGTATTTGGATTCCAGAATATTGCCTCAGTGGCTTTGGCGGGTTCGACTTCAGTATTTATTGGCTGGATGGTCACAGTTCTAGGATGATGCTCTAGCTTTCTTTACGGCCCCTTCTCTTTGAGAGAAACACTAGCACGGCAGCTAGAATGAATAAGGAAACAACTCCAGTTACCAAGAGAGCCCCTTCTTCCCCAGATCCAAGATCATCCAGAATGCTTCCATTTACTCCCAAACCAACAGATGGAACCAAACTGTCCTTCTCGTTAACTGTTAGAGGAAAGGCGAAGCTGCTCGAACAGGACCATTCAGGATCAGTGGAAACATCTACTACAATGAGGCAACCCTCCCACTTGCTCTCTAGGTTTGGAGGGGTTGTGAGAACAAACTCACAAACAGCCGATCCCATCGGATTCTCGACCTTACACTCTCCATCAGACATATCGTTGAAACCGGAAGGCCACATCCTTTCCTCGGTGCTCCCCTCCTCTAGGAGATGTAGAGAAACCTCGAGAACATTTTCTTCATTGCTTTCGCATTCGTAAGTTGCCGAGAATACCAGATCTTCTCCCGAATCTACGGTCATAGGCCCTGGCCCATTTAAGCTGCAGACGGTGAAAGGAAGGATCTCGACAATTTCCTCCTCCTCATCAGAGCTTCCAAGAAAACTCACTGGAATTCCATTCCATTGAGTGACTAAAGCGGTGATGTTTACTTGATAGTCTCCAACATCTTCCCCCTCTTCTGCCCTCAAAGACAGTTGGAACTCGGTTTCAGACTCAGCTCCGACAGTCACACTCCCAGGGCCAGCTCCAGCTAGAACACCAGTTTGGTAGGTCAGCTCAACATTCTCGACAAATGTGGTTGGGTTGGTTAGTGTACAGTATACTATTGTAGTTCTACTCGATCCAGGGTAAACTTCGATTGCAGAGGGGTCTAGACATTCCAACTCAACTTGTGGGGTAACCTGCGCAGATGCAGTAGGGGCAATGCCGCATAAAGACAGCATCACAGCCAAGAGAAAACCAATAAACGCCCCTCTACTCATGAAAAAGCCTAATTCAGCTATGTCATAGATATTATCCTCTCGGGGATAAAATACTCCTAATTTTCGCTCAAAGCATTCATGTCGGGATATCTCGCCCAGGGAACAATGGCAGAAGACTCAGAGAAGCCAAAGGTTTCCATCAGCCCCTCAAGTACTAGTGTTACAAGTGGAACAGAGGTCCAAGAGAAGCTTATTGAAGCAGCAAGGGTGTTTTCGGACCTCTTGAAGCCAACTTTTGGCCCTCGTGGCCTCGACAAGATGCTATACAAGACAGACGGAAATACCGCAGTAACAAACGATGGAGCAAAGATCGTAGCAGAGCTTCTTGTTAAGCATCCAGCTGCAAAGATGATGGTCTCGATGGCCGAGTCTCAGGAGGAAGACTGTGGTGACGGGGTTACTACAACCATGCTCCTATGCGGCTCTTTATTGATCGAAGCAAATAATCTATTCAGGAAGGGAATCCACCCACTTACTCTTGTAGAGGGTTACGCGATTTCTCTTGAAGCTTGCAGGTCTCAGATTGAATCAGACTCCATACAAACCGATGAAAGTAAGCTATCGTTTGTCGTAGAAACGGCACTTAGTGGAAAGATAGCAGAATCGGCAGTGGGCTCTCTCTCTCCTATAATCGTAGAAGCACTGAACACAGTGGAAAAGAATCGAGGGCATGCCTCAGCCGAAAACGTATCCATGTTCAAGATACGTAAGGGATCAATCAGAGATTCTAGATTGGTAAAGGGAGTGTGTCTTAGAAGAAGAATCCTAATTGAGGGTCTCCCAAATAACATCAAAGATGCTAGAGTAGTATGCTTAGATGGGGACATAAAGATTCGGGAAATGACTAGGGATGCAGAACTAAAGATCTCCAGTGCCGATGATTACGAGGCTTTCCTCCAAGCAGAGAATGATCGCAAGGAGCAAATCTCCGGCAGCATCGTTGAATCAGGTGCCAACCTCGTATTATGCTCCGGCGAAATAGACAAGGACATCTTACACCTTCTGAATGACAATGGAATCTTAGCCATAGGGGATCTTGACTCATCCGAGCTAAGGAACTGCTCCGATGCTACCGGAGCAAGAATTTTAGAAACAGCTCTAGATATATGCGAAGAGAACCTTGGGATTTGCGGATCAGTGGTTTGGGAACGAGGACAGGATTCCGATGAGGTTGAGGACGTGATTAGGATTCTTGACTGCCCCTCTCCTTCGGTTGTCACGATTGAGGTAGGAGGGGCAGGAGAGGCCGGAACAGAGGAGGTAATTAGAGGACTGCACGATTCCCTAAGAGCAGCCTCTCTGGCAATTAGGGAAGAAGTTCTTCCAGGTGCTGGCTCCATTCACAGCAGAATGGCAAGAGCAGTACGAGAGTCCTCTGAGGCACAAGCAGGAAGAGAGAGGCTTGCAATGGAGGCCTTCGCTAGGGCTCTAGAAACGATTCCCGCGACCCTAGTCGAGAATGCCGGAGGAGAGTCACTTGACAGGGTCTTAGAACTCCGTTCTTCATCGAAAAATGCCTCTGTCTTGGGGATATCCTCTGATGGTAAATTAGAGGAAATCAATCGGATATGGCACCCTAGGTCAGTAATCGCTAACTCTCTGGAGTCTGCCGCTGAAACCGCAATGGGGATGTTAAGGATCGATCAAGTCATCTCTGCAAGAGGTGAATAGTCGACCACGAACCTTCAAGCCTCTTGCACTCACGCATTCCCATGGAACGACCCAGAGCGCTGATTAGCGTATGGGACAAAACCGGAATCGAAGAATTCGCAGAATCTTTGCAATCCATGGGGTGGGCCATTCTTTCGACTGGAGGCACTGCAACCAGACTCAGAGATTCCGGAATAGAAGTAACTGACGTATCCGATACGACCGGCCACCCGGAGATATTCGATGGCAGGGTCAAGACCCTACATCCCGCGATTCACGGGGGGATTATGGCTAGGAGGGACTCGAAACAGGATATGGAAAAACTGGCGGATATGGGCTACGGTACAATCGACATGGTCTGTGTAAACCTATACCCATTCGAAGAAACAGCTTCCCGAGAACCCCCAGTAAGCGATCAGGAACTGATAGAGATGATTGACATAGGAGGCCCTACAATGGTTAGATCCGCAGCAAAGAACCACGCAGACGTAATCGTAATCACAAAACCAGAACAGCATGAATCGATATTAGAAGCCCTCTCAAAATCACAAGGAAAGCCCTCTGGGATTGATTTGACGATGAGGAAGGAACTGGCCATTTCGGCCTTCCAATCTACAGCAGCATACGATAGCGCGGTTTCTAACGAGCTATGGGGTAGATTCACAGAAAGCAGGATTCCGAACAGGATTCTAGCTTCTTCAGAGAAGGGCATAGAACTGAGGTATGGGGAGAATCCACACCAACCAGCGTCGTTCTTCCCCTCTACTGGAAAGCCAAGAGGGCTCTCGAGAGCAGTGCAACACGGGGGGAAGGCCCTTTCCTACAACAACTATCTCGATCTCGATGCTGCACTGAGGCTATCCAGGTCTCTATTGCAGACCTGTGCTTTCGGAAACCACTCCTGTGTGTTGATCAAGCACACCAATCCCTGTGGAGCCTCAGTCTCCGATAATCAGGTTTCAGCGTGGGAAAACGCACTGGCTAGTGATCCAGAGAGCGCATTCGGGTGTGTGATTGCATTCGATAGGGTGGTAGTGAAAGAAACCGCTGAATCGATTGGCAAGCACTTCTTCGAATGCATGATTGCCCCGGGTTACGAAACAGATGCCTTGGAGATACTCTCCAATAGCAAGAATAGGAGAATGCTGACTCTTGATCCATTCGGAGAACTCATCGATGAACTCAAGATCAGTCAGGTGCAGGGGGGCTGGCTATCCCAGGTCCAAGGGCCCCCTCGCATAGACTGGGAGAATGCACGACTCGTCACCAAAATGACCCTTGACGAAGAGGAGCTAAACCTAGCTCGGTTCGGAACCTCCGTAATTGCCGAAACCCAGTCCAACGCAATCATTCTGGTGCGCAAATCAGAGACAGGATACTCTACCGTAGGTGTAGGGCCGGGGCAGACTAGCCGTGTAGAGGCTGTTCGCATTGCCGCGAGGAGAGCCGGAGAAAGAGCGCAGGGAGCCATGATGATATCCGACGCCTTTTTCCCGTTTCGCGACGGGATTGACCAATCAAAAGAAATTGGGATTACGAGTGTAGTGCAGCCAGGTGGCTCAATTCGCGACGATGAGGTAATAGATGCCGCGAACGAGTTCGGGATGGCAATGCTATTTACAGGAACCCGACTCTTCAGGCACTAGGTAGGATGATTGACTGGAAACAAACTTTGGCCGCGGGTTCTGGAACTGGAGTAGTATTGGCCGCGTTAGTATCACTGATTATGGTCAAGATCGGGTTTGAACCACCTTCGTTTGGAGCGGCTATCGTCGTCTTCGCCGGGATGATTTTTCTTTCTGCATTCGCCGTCAAGAAAATCTCACAATCCATGGGTTGGTTTGACCCGAGTCTTAAGACCTTGATTCCAGTATCTATTATGACATTCATTTTCCCACTCCTGGGCGCATCTTTCGGAGCACCAAACTCAGATCTAA
>PAYZ01000004.1 GCA_002716085.1 Methanobacteriota archaeon
TTTATTTTTATCTTTTTTAAGAACATCCAATAATTTGTTAACTGCAATTTCATTATAATTTTTCTTTTTTTGTTTTAAGAGACCTGTCGTATTTCCTGTCCCTGAGATAACCCTTTGCACAATTTTTTCTGTAATCTCTGTTTTACTTTCACTCATCATTGTTAGAAGAGCCTGGTGGCATAATTGTGTTACCTTTCTAGGATAACCTTGTGTGTTTTTGTGAATTTTTTTTAATGCTCCATCTGTAAACCAATCCCCTGCCATCCCACCACAAATAACTATCCTGTGATCTATCATTCCTCTCATATCTTCAATAGAGGTAGGTCCAATTTCAAAATCAAAAGAAATTCTGTCCTCAAAATTCGGATACTTATGTATCATAGTACCCATTTCAGGCTGACCAAAAATAATTAATTGTAAAAGTTTAAAGTCATCAGTTTCAAAATTAAGCAGAGTTCTAAAAACATCTAACATCTTCCCTGGAAGATTTTGACCTTCATCTATAATCAACACCAATACTTTGCCTTGATCAACTCCAACTTTCAATAAATAATTTTCAATAATATTTCTACATGCTTGAACAGAATCGCCACTCTCGTCTACTCCAAATAAATCAATAATATGTTGAAGTAAAATAAGTTCAGATTCAAATTTAGGATCTAAAATTAAGTAAAAATCAAAATCATCTGACTCTTTCTTAAAATTTTGAATAAGCTTTCTACTTACAGTTGTTTTTCCTACGCCTATGCCACCTCTAACAACTGATAAGCCTCTCCTCATTCTAATTGCCAATTCCAAACCTTCCAAGCACTGTCGATGATGGGCGGCAGGATAGAAAAGCTCAACATTTGGAGATGTTGAAAATGGATCTGATTTTAATCCGATTGAATCAAATAGATTCAATGAAAACTCCCAGATTTAAATGGTTAAGAAAAAGATAAGTACGTTTTTATCATAAATCCAGATGCTAATAAAAGCGCTATACCTATAGCGATACGATTTTCATAAAAAAACGTATCCGTCATATAAATTTTATTTGCCTGTCTTTCCAAAACTAATATTGTATTTGGAGAAACAAGAAGCAATATTCCAAAAATTCCAGCTATAATTCCTATGAGCAAAAATGTAATCTCATTTATTGACACAATGGAATAGGTATATGATAAAAAGCCTGAGATGCCTAGCATAACAATACCTATTGGGATACGATTTTTTAAAAAAGTTGTATCCGTCATATACAATATATTTGCTTTTTCTTCTACTTTTATAATTAAATCAGGCGCAAAAATCAATAACACCCCAAATATTGCTGAAATAATACCAATTATAAAAATAATAATTAAAAATATTTCCAAATCTTAACCTCTTACTTTGTATTATGCCTTAAAACCTATATTTATTGATACAAAATAGATACAGTTCGACCTTTAATTTTAAAGCAAATTTAAACTAAAAAGGGGAAAAAAATAAGATTGATACTTTTAAATATATTAAATAGTTAATATTCTAAATAAGAACCAGGAATAATAAATGGCTCTAACCCAATATTTTGATTAATAAATAATGGTAAATCACCTTTAGCTAAAGATACTGTCCCATCTAAAATATTAATCGAATATTTAGATACAATTGAACCTCTTATAATTGTATTTTCTTTTAAATCAATTGTAGAAGACTCACTATATAAAGCACCAAAAATTTCACTATCTTCAATTACACATTCACTACCCTTAGAAATAACTAACCCATAAAATTTGTCAATATTTTCTATTTTAATTTTATTTCTTGAATATGCAATAACATAATTTTTCAAATCAGAACCAATAGTCTCACAATCTACTATGGTAAGGTCTTTTTCACATATGAAATAAATATGATTTTCTTGATTATTACTAGTTTCAATTGCACTGTTTGAATTAATTGTTAAATCGCCATTGACTACAATTTTACCAGGACCAATAATAGAACAATTCGAAATTAAAACATCTCCATTTATGTAAAGGATACTATCACTATAGGATGTTAAATCAATATCCTCATTTTCAAAAGAAATATTAAGAGGGGGGCCGCTGACCCAAGAAACACTATTACTTGAAATTGTCCCATTATTTTTTGAGTCAAATGTTTGAACATCATCTGCATTTTGATCCTCAAAATCAAAATAAGTAGTAAGCTCCGTTTCATTGCCATTTAAAAAAGAATCTTTATACATAGCTATATTCTGAGAAGATCTTGCAACATTCCAAATTCTAAATTCATCTATTGACCCATAAAAGTATTCACCACTACTATTATCAGATCCGCCTTTAAATCGAGTGTTTCCATTTTTACCAACTTTAATATTTGCTAAATGCTGCCATAACTGAGAACCTTGAACAGTTGATACAAGCTCTCCATCTAGGTACATTGTTAGTGCATCGTTCTGAACGGATGTAGAACCATTTAAAACCAATGCAACATGGTGCCATTGCCCATTTATTATATCATCTGTTGTATTTGTATTAATCCAATCTCCCATCCACTTAGATTCATTCCTATTCCATCCTCCTCCGTAAAGCGCACCATCAGAATTAATATAAATATTTAACCCCCTGGTTGTCCCTCCTTCTTCATACAAAGTCTGCTTCGATCCGGTTGATTTATTATCAACTTTAAACCATAATTCTATAGTGCGTGTTGCGTGTTGACCTTCATTAATATCTGAATGGTTTGATATAGAAATATTTTCACCATTTAAATCCAAAGCGGTATTCGCACTATTCGAATTTATAGTTTCATTTAAAAGATTATTAAAATATGTATCATCAAAAATTGGAAAAGGAGGTAATTTTTCGATCACTGTACCACCAACACCTGTACTTGAATAATTTACTCCATCATCAGAACCATTTTCAGAGTTTATATTCCCCCTAAAAAATACGTCTCCAGTAATATACCCTAATGAAGCTGTTGATAATGAAGAAGTTGCAGCCCCATTATTATTTCCATAAAATACAAAACAAAATGCTTCTGGAACCGATGAAACAACACATCTTACTTTACGCTCAACATCATCTATTTTTGCTGTACTTTGTAAAGTAAAATAATTAGTTCGACTTAAAGTTTCATCTAACTCATTTTTAGAAGGAATCTTTGAGACTATATATTCACCTTTATTTATACGGCCAATCGTATTGGATATACCACGATTAACTTTGAATAATTCTAAACTATGATTTAAGCCACTCAATGCTAAACTTCTTGCTTTTATGTCAAAAACATAATATCCGCTCGATCTGCTTTCAGTCATAGAGAATCTGGCAAGATAAAATGCGAATATACTTAAAATAACAAAAACTCCCATGGTTGTTGATAGCAGTATCATACCTGATTGAGAGTTTTTTATTCGAAATTTAATCATTCATGATATCCCATTTTTTCCCCATACTTAAAATTATGAGGAAAGACATATGAGGAAAGACTTAGGTTGTCTTCATTATTAGCAAAAATAAAATTAATCTCAACTAAATGAATAGTTTTCGCCTGTTCCTCACTAAGNCCATTTTGAAAAGAAATTATGTTATAATNATTATCATAATAGGTTATTCCCNTTGATGAAGAGGAATAATAATTNCTTAATGTATTTTGAACACCATCCTTATTAAGAACAATTGATGGAGGCGAACTTGTTAAAATTTGTTTTGCTTGTTCATCATTGGCATCCATTATATAAATAGTATTTGAACTTGAAGAAGTAAATTGACTCTTAGAAACTTGGCCATGAGTTTCTCTAATTATACGCCAATAAACAGATCTAATTTCATTTACAAAGCTTTGTCTATTGGTTTCATTAACAAAAAGATCTGATCCTTGATATAATAATCGAACGGTCATTGAACCCATAATACCAACTGCAACAATGACAATTAACATTTCCACTAATGTAAATCCTTTTATTGTTCTTTTCATTAGATTACCATTTTGGTGTAATTACTAATGTNTCACTTAATGTAGGAAGGGTCGCATGAACCACACTTATAGCTACATTCTTATAATTAGTCTTACTAGTACTAGAGATAAAAACTTTTCTATTTCCATCTGCAACGGGATGCGGTGGTGGCGTACCATAAAAAACATTAACACTATATCCAAATCCAGCATTCCCATCTATTGAATTAACAGTATAATCATGAAAATCATCAATATCATCAAATTGAGAAATAGTTATTTCATCACTATCCTTCCCTAATGCTTCTACGTCGGTCCATGGAGCAGAATCATTTTCATCAAATTTTCTGGCTCTAATTTGATTTTCCACACTATTTAAAATAATACTCTGTCNGGTCCTTAATTCTGATTTTATTCTAACCATTTTACCTGTATTTAAGGCTTGAAGAAATATCATAAATGCTAATCCTGTTAGTATAATCGCAACTAAAACTTCTACTAATGTAAAACCGGTTTTATTATTTAAATTATTTATCACTAATGACCCAATTGCCTGTAATCGGTTTTATAGTTATAATTTTTGAATTTAATTCAATAAAACCATCTGATAATAAAGTACAATCTCCAAGTGGAATAAATTGCAATTCATAACCATCATCAAAATCAACTGATTCAATATCTACAGCTCGCATTTTAGAATTATCCAAAGCAACGACTCCATTTTCACTATTTGGAAAATCTAAGATTAAAGCTTTATCTTCTCCCATCCCTGAATATATAGTGTAATTTTTATTAAAAACACCCTCATTATTTTTTGAAAAAGCTATAGTTATTGTTTCATGTTTAGCAAAAGCCATTGATCTTGCTAAATCAATATCATTCGTGATTTGATCTATCGCAATTTGTTCCTGGATAGTATTTAAACCTAAATTTGTGCGAGTTAACGCTACTACTGAAAAAATTCCAATAAAAACAATAATTATAATTAACTCTACAAGGGTGAACCCTTGAGAATTAATTTTTAGATTTGTTAGTCTTTTTAAACACATGGCCGTACTTAACTGCGACCAAATATAATACTGGTTTATATAGAGTGAGTAAAGCTTTTTCCAAAAGCAGCACTTTCTGTATCATTATCAGTAATTTCCATATAATGACGAATCTCACCAGTTGACTCTACGGTCTCCTGCCATGTTCTATATTTAAAAGGATTATTATTCGCATTCGTTGGAACTTTCCCATCCGAAAATAAATCATCTGGTGTTACTCCAGAAATATCCTCATTAATAGGAGCAGTACACCAAGATTCATCCATAAGATTATCATCATTTGTTGGAGTAGTAGGAAAATGNGGATCTCCCTTAATATGCATCCGATAAAAATACTGAAAAAAAGCTTCTTTTATTAAATTCATACTTGCTATTGATGTTTTCTCACGAACTAATAAATTAGTGGAATGATAAGATGGTAACGCAACACTAATTAAGGTACCGATTATCGCTATCGTTACAACAAATTCCATCATTGTAAATCCACGCTTGTCTTTAAAAATTGTATACATGCTTTTGATTAATACTTTACTTTTAGGTTAGAATTTAAAAAGGCTCCAGTAAAAACTGGAGCCTTTAAATTAATTAAATCTTTTTTTCTAAGATTAATTGATCTGAGTAGGGTCAGATTCTAACACTCCGATTGCAGCAGCATCTCCTGTTTGCGTACCCTTATCATAATACCAACCCCATCTTGTATTATCTGATCTTTGATGAGTTATACGTCCAGTGGAATTGTAGGTAACACCATCTACTGTAAAACTAGCTGAGGTATGATCACTACCACTGTTGAATGTCCATTCCCCATCTTGATCAGCAACAGTTGTATTATCTGTATGTCCAGAAGGCTTTGTTGCTAAAGAAGTAAATGGATCATCTGGATAATATTCACGTCCATCTGCCATTAATTTTTCCATTGCGTAATTTGCAAGACCAGCTTGTACTCCTGTAATCACTGCGTCTTCAGCAGCCTCTTCAGCAGCTGTGACTGATGCTGTATATCTTGGAATAGCAACTGCAGCTAAGATACCGAGTATAATCGTTACCATGATAAGCTCAATTAGTGTAAATCCTTTGTTATTTTTCATTTTTGACTCCATTTTGATATTTATTATGTTTTTCTTTGGTTTGTGGTTTTGTTGTGCTATTTGGTATTCAAGTTTGTTTACGGTTGTAATTTTTTCCAGAAATCTTTAGGACTTTCAAGATCTGCCACGAAAAGAATCGGCGCGATAGACTCACTTCCTGATCCATTACCCTTGATGACTAAATATATATAGTGACCATCCTGGAAAGGACTAGAAATAGGATTTCCACCGAATAATTCTAAATATTCGAGAGCACCAATACCTTCATGATCTTCTGTGAATTCTCCAGATTGAGCCCACTGCTCGTAAGATTCTCCACTTACATCAACATCCTCGTCAGGGCTTAGACCATGATCATCAGGAACTATAGCGTTACCTTTAGAATCTGTTGTGGTCGTTCCGAATACAGATGCCCAATTATCGGCTTCATCTGCAAAATCATAGGTAGCTAATTGTTCATTGGAAAGTCCAATCGCCAACCATGCTTTTACTTTTAATTCAGCTGTAATTTGATTATCACCATCAGGTGCGGAATCTGGGTAATCATGATCCGCAGAGGTAACATCTGCACCTCCAGTAAACTGACTAGGTACCGTACTATTAAATCTTTGTTGGCCTGGGAAACGTCCACGACCAGCCTGAGACACCTGATCATTATAGAAATTATTTGAAGCAGTAATTATTTTATCAATATCTGAGAGTGTTTTTTTCTCTTTTGCACCTTCACCTACACCCGAAAATTTAGGTGCAGCTGTAGTAGCAAGCGTTGCCATCATTGCCGTTGTTACAGCAAACTCAGCAAGAGAATTTCCACTCTCTTTATTTAAATTTTTTATATACTTAATTAAATTTTTCATTTTTGTATCCTAAGGTTATTTCGGTTACTCTTTTTATTTACAATATTAATAGTGCAAATCTTATGCCAAAAACAGATAATATTTATCATTTTTATAATTTTTCTTTAAATTTATATTGTTTTGATGATTTTCTCGTCGAGAAATAAAAAAAAATAACTTATAATTTATTATTTCTATTTTAAAAACTGTTCGAAACACAATGTTAAGAAATGTTACAAAATGTTCTTTTACGTTACTATGTAATAATATGTTACAGTACTTGCAATAATTAAATAAAAAACAAAAAAGCCTCAGAAATCTGAGGCTTTTTATAACAACTATCATGTGATAGAACATGTAATGAGAAGTTATTCTACGGCATTAATACCGCGTTAAAATTAGCTGGATTTTCAATGTCAGCTACATATAGAATTGGTGGTACAACTGTATTACCAGATCCATAACCTGGAACTACTCTATAAATATAGTGACCATCCTGATATGGACTATCCATAGTTTCGCCACCAAAAGCAGTTAACCAGTCTGCATGTCCACCATTTTTATCATGTTCATCAGAATCAGTATCTGGTTGATCATCATCTTGTAAACCATGATTAACAGGCTTTTTAGCTTCACTACTTAATCCAAAAACAGATACCCAAGCAATTGATCTATCAGCAGCTTCAAAGTGATTATACAATCCACCGGACCATTCTGGATCATTACCAGCAGTATACGTACCGAATAAATCTCCTTCAATATCCGCATTTTCTGAATTGCGTAATGTGGTATCATTTGTTGCACTTCTTGTTCCATGGATGCCTGTTCCTCCACCTACAACCATATCAAATCTACCTTGACCTGGGAAACGACCACGACCTTCTAAATCAGCAGTATCTTGATAAAACTGTTGACCTTGTTGGATGATCTTATCAATTTCATTCATTGTTTTTTCTTGTTTTGAACCTTCTGCCATTTCAGAAAGTTTTGGTGCTGCTGTAGCAGCTAATGTCGCCATTAGAGCTGTAGTAGTAGCAAATTCTGCTAATGAGCTTCCTTTGATACTTTTTACGTTTCTAATAACTTTGTTTAGTATATGTTTCATGTTATCTCCTTGTGTTGATTTCGAAACAATTTTTTTCATTACACTTACTATAATACAAATCCTATGCCAAACTATTATTAATAGTATTCCACCCTCGATAAATAAACTATGCGTATTGTTTTGTTACAAACTTATTGTAACACCTTGAAACAAAAAAGCCTCAGAAATCTGAGGCTTTTTATAACAACTATCATGTGATAGAACATGTAATGAGAAGTTATTCTACGGTGTTAATACCGCGCTAAAATCAGCTGGATTTTCCAAATCAGCAATATATAATGTGGGTGGAACAGAATTACTACCAGATCCATAACCTGGAACTACTCTATAAATATAGTGACCATCTTGAAAGGGACTATCTATAGTCTCATCCCCAAATGTATTTAACCATTCCTCATGGCCTGAATATTCAGTCCCCTGACAATTTTTACATTCTGTAGGTTCATTAGATGGAATATCTGCAGTATCATCTGCATGTAAATTATGATTATCTGGCCTTCTTGTTTCACTGCTTAATCCAAAAACAGATAACCATCCTTGCGCATTTAAATCTTCAAAATTAGTAAATTGACCACCAGACCATTCATCATTTGGAGCATCATATATACCAAATAAATCTAATTCTGCATCAGCTCTTTCAAGTTCATGAGTAGATTCATCAATGTCTCTAACTCCATGATTTTCCCCACCAACACACATATCATATCTTCCCTGTCCAGGAAAACGTCCACGTCCTTCCGAATCAGCAGCATCCTGATAAAACTGTTGGGCTTGTGCTAACATTTTTCCAATTTCATTCATCGTTTTCTCTCTCTTAGAATTTTCTGCCATCTCTGAAAGCTTTGGTGCTGCTGTAGCAGCTAATGTAGCCATTAAAGCTGTAGTAGTAGCAAACTCTGCTAATGAACTACCTTTATTAGTTTTTAATTTTTTTACAAATCTTTTTATTATATGTTTCATTATCACCCTTTAAATATTAGTTTTGAAACAACTCTTTTCATTACATACTTAACATAACAAATTTTGTGCCAAATATTATTTTTATTAAAATAATCATTAATTATTCTCATCGTAAAAAATTTGCGTATAAATTTGTTACAAACTTATTGTAACACCTTGAAACAAAAAAGCCTCAGAAATCTGAGGCTTTTTATTATTTATAAAATTTAGTAAACCTACGGTTGAATCATCTGATGGAAATCTACAGGATTTTCAAGATCAGCTACATAAAGGATAGGAGGAACAGCGCTCTCTCCAGAACCATATCCAGGAACTACCCTATATATATAGTGACCATCCTGGAATAGACTATTGATAACTTCTCCACCAAACAATTTAAGCCATTCAGTATGTCCAGAAACTGTATAGCTTGCATTATTATCACAATTACTACAATTTTGATTAACATTGTCAGGCGTATCATCTACATGCAATTGATGATTCTCTGGTCTTCTATTCTCTAGATTTTGTTCTGTACCAAAGCTTCCACCATCATAATTATCCAGTCCTGCATTTGGATCCGCATGATACATAAGTCCAAAAACTGAAAGCCAAGAAGAAGCTAATGGAGACTCAAAATGATTAAATCCTCCACCTGGCCAATCATCTGTATCCCAATCCCAATATCCAAATAATGCTTCCTCAATATCCCAAAACTCTTCCTCTTGCAATTGAGGATAACCATTTTCAGCATACTGCTCTCTGGTACCATGATTTTGTCCACCCACAACCATGTCATATTTACCTTGCCCTGGAAATCTTCCCCTTCCTTCAGCATCGGCCGTATCTTGGTAAAACTGCTGTCCCTGCTGTATAATCTTATCAATATTATCTATCGTTTTTTGTCTCTTTCCACCTTCTGCCATTTCAGATAGTTTTGGAGATGCTGTCGCAGCTAAAGTAGCATCAACGCAGTTGTCGTGGCAAACTCTGCCAGTGAAGCACCATTAGTACTTTTTATAGTTTTATAAATCTTTTTTAAAATATATCTCATTACATTTCCTTTTTTTCTATTTCTCAACTTAAATAGACAAAAGCTATGCTAAATTAAAATATGAATATAATGTATCATAATAATACACCTATTTTAATTATATAAAAAATGTTACACTACTAATATAAAACTCGAATTCTTAAACTATTTATTTCCATAATCTTTTTCTTCTTTAAAAACACCATCTGGACTGTAATATTTCCATAGCCCTATCATTTTATCATCCTTATAATCGCCACTATCACTCAAATTGCCATTATCATACCAATATTTCCATGTGTTATTTTTTTTCCCTTGGATATAATTTCCAGCATAAGATAATTTTCCATCTTTATTCCATCCCTTCCACAAACCTATCTTAACATCTTCATCATAATATCCTAAGTAAGCTTTACTTGAATCTGGATACCATCCTTCCCATTTCCCTTTTCTTTTTCCCTGAAAATATTCTCCAGATCTAAAAATAATTTGTCCATACTCAATCCATTTACCAATTTTTTTTCCTTTTTCAATTTGGCCTGATTTTATTTTCTGTCCGTTTAATATATGATATACATCACCGGAATATTCTTTACCATTTTTTATCCAAACCCCCTCCTTCTTGACTAAATCGAAATCATTAACATCCTGAGAACAATTGTTAACAAAAAGAATAAGAAAAAAACTTATAAATTTATTTTTCATAATCTACAATATGTTATAATTGTAGTTTTTAAATATTAAATATCTTATACAACACCGATGGATTTTCTGCATCTGCGACAATAAGAGTAGGTGATTTTGCATCAAAGCCTGATCCTTTTCCAGGAATTACAACATATATATAATGTCCATCTTGATAAGGACTAATAAGAGTCTCATTCGCAAATAAAGTAATCCATTCTTCATGCCCAGGAAATCGATGTGGATTACAATTAGAACAATTTTCTATTTCTAAGATATCATCAATAAAACCAGCTCCTAATCGCACAGGGGCTTTCTCATTATTAATACCAAATACAGAAACCCATTTAGGTGAAATTACAGAATCATTAGCAACCTTAAATAATTTCAAATCCGCTACCAGGCTATCTATATCTACATAACCTCCAACTGCCATATTGTATTTATCCTGTCCAGGGAACCGACCTCTTCCTTCCATTTTTACAGTTTCATTATAAAAATTCATCCCCTGAATAATCATCTTATCTAATTCTTCGATAGTTTTTCGCTGCTTACTTAATTCCATAACGTCTGAAAATTTAGGCAGCGAAGTACCCACAAACGTAGCCATCATAGCCGTAACAACTGCAAATTCTGCTAGAGATGCTCCTGATTGGTATTTAACTTTTTTTATAATTTTCTTTAATTTTAAATTTTTCATAGCGTAACTATACAATACAATATATATGCCAAACTAAAATTAATTGGTTTTAAATCAACTAATAGAGAACAAGTAACAATTAGTTACAATAAATAAAAAATTAAAACGTATCATAATTATACAATTTATAATAATTATAAATTCAACTTTAACAATACCAAATCCATATTAAAAAATAAATATTTATAAATATATTTTTTTTTATATTATATATTCTAATAGATCGAATACCTTAAAGCTACATAAAATACATTTTGAAAAATTTTAGCCCAGAATCCTTATTCAAAACTTCTTTTGCACTATGTCTAATCTTTGGAATTAATCTCACTCTAAATTATTCAGAAGGGATGGGACTCTATCTTCCATATAATGGGAATGTATGGATATTTATTTCTTTATGGATCGGACTTGGAATTTGGAAAGTTCATACAACAAAAAAATTTAAATTAAGTCTCTTTTCTAAATTTTTAATTTTAGGAGTATTATTTTTATTTACACCTTTTTTATATAATAAAAACATCCCTTTCAATTTAATTTATTTACGATTCATCGGAATTATTAGCATTACTGTTTTATATCTATCTCTTCAGCAATTTACATTTAATAAAAAAGACTATTTCTATTTTTATTTTATTATTATTTATGCAACTTTATTAAAATCTACTGCTGAGTTAATTATACAGTTTTTCCCAAATTTTCTATTTAATAAAAACATAACTATATACTTATTTAATACTTTAAATCATCGAAATGTCCAATCTACATTTTTAATACTTGGTAGTCTTCTTTCTCTTTTCATTTTTTCAAATAAAAAAAAATATTACTCGACCTTTTCTTTTAAAGATTTAATTTTATTTTTTACAACATTTATTATTTCAATAAACCTCATATTGCTACAATCAAAAACCGCACTTGTAGCATTACCTATTTCAACTGCTTTAATACTTTACGGAAAGAACAATTTTAATAAAAAAGTGATTCTCTGGCTAATTTTAACTTTTTCTGGTTTGTTAATTGGAAATTATTTAAAAGAAAATTTTTCTAGAAATACTCGCTTCGCAAAAAGATCAGCTATTAGTAATAGCAATTCATTTAACGTCCGCTTCGGAATATATAAACTTAGCTTTGATTTATGGCGCGAAAAACCATTCGCAGGATATGGATATGGTACTTTCCTATCTACATTTCGTAACTATTATGCTAAACAAAAAGCAAAAGATCCCAACATAATACATTTAGGTTCTAAAAATGTTTTACATCCTCATAATGAATTTTTATATTGGTTGGTTGAAGGTGGAATTATTGCATTTGCTGGTCTTTTAATTATTGCAGGGTCATTTATAATTTTAATATGGAAATCAAAATTAAGAGGTCCCCTAGTGTTAATAGGATGCATATTCCCTATCCTTTTTCACACACAATTAGAATATCCATTTTATAACTCAACAATACATTTATTTTTATTTTGTTTTTTTATTTTTCAAATTGATAAAAAATACGGAGAACATAAAATCTATAAACATTCTTTTAAATTTTTACCAAAAAGCTTAGCATTTGTATTGCCAATAACTTCTATATTATTTTTACTAACTGTTCTTCAATCAGGATATATAATAACAAAATATGAAAATACCGGTAATATTCAATTACTTCAAAAAGCACTAAATCCAAATTCATTAAAAATAAAATATGATAATTATCTTTTAAAAGCGTATTTAAAAAAAGCAAAAAAAAATAAAAATAAACAGAAACTGAATAATTATATTTCTATAGTAGAAAAAAATATAAAACATTCTCCTTTCATATTTCTTTATTATGATCTAGCAACAGCATATGAAGTTTTAGGGGAAATGGATAAAGCTTCAGAAATCTATAATAAAGGAAAATATCTTTATCCAGATACTAATTGGAAAAATAAATAAATAATCTTATTTTTTTAAATAATTTTCCACAACGATAAATACTCCTCTAATTTTTAGTTTGAAACAAAATTATAACAAATGAATTCATAAAAAAAATGAAAAATATAATCCTATTGCCCAAAGGAAAACTCTGTTTACAGGTAGTCGCAATGCCTTCAGATACCAACCCATCTGGAGATATATTTGGAGGTTGGCTACTATCTCAAATGGATATTGCAGGAGGTGTTTTCTGCAGATCAATTGTTAAATCAAGAGTTGTAACGGTTTCCATTGAATCAACTGAATTCAAAACTCCAGTATTTGTAGGAGACACCTTATCATGCCATGTGTCCTTAATAAAAATAGGAAATACTTCCTTAAAAATTCATATTGAATCGTGGATAAGCAGAGGATTCAATAATGATAATCAGATCAAGGCAACTGAAGGAATATTTACTTTTGTAAAAGTTGATAAAAATGGAAAACCACTTGAAATTAAAAAATAATTTTTCTTATCCATTTGATAATGCTTCATACATATCCCAAATAGGTAAAAAGATTGCCAATGCTAAAGTTAAAATCATAACACCCATTATAACAGTAATTAAAGGCTCTAAAGTAGCTGTTAGTTTCAAAACATGATCTCTAACCTCTGCATCAGTCATATCCCCAATTTCTTTAAGCATATCGTCCATTGCTCCAGCATCTTCACCAACTTGAATCATTTTTAAAACATGAGGTGGAAAAATATCATAGGTGTGTCTATTAATTGAAAAAGCAACTTTTTTACCCATGTTAACATCTTTATGAACATTTTTTAATCTATCTTCAATAAATGCATTTCCTACAGTTTTCCCTGAAATTTTTAATGCCTCCAAAATAGGAACGCCTGTTCTATCCAATGTATCTAATACATGACAAAATCTTGAAATTGCCATTTTTCTTGCAATAGGACCAAATATTGGCATATTTAAAATTAATTTATGCCATTCATAACGACCCTTTTTAGTATTAATTGTTCTAAAAAATACAGCAACTAGTACAATTATAGATACAATAATAATACTCCAATAATCCTGAGCAAACTGATCTAAAGAAAGCAATATTCTGGTGGGAAGAGGAAGTTCAATTCTTGTATTAGTAAACAAAGCAGAAAATCTTGGAAGTATATATGTAACAGCAAAAATACCCACCAAAACTGTAATCCCAACAACAATTGCTGGATATCTAATTGCTTGACTAATCCCCATTTTTAATTTCAAGTCATTTGCAATAAAATCAGCTAATTGAAATAAAACTTTATCAAGAACGCCCGCACTTTCTCCAGCCATTACTATATTTACAAACATACCGTTAAAAACTTTAGGATGTTTTTGCAGAGCCTTTGAAAGACTTAGCCCTCCAGATACATCCTCAATAACATTTTGTATCGTTTTAGACATTAATGGATTACTCTGATCTGAATGAACCGAGTCAAGAGCATCAATTAATGGAACCCCTGCTTTCAACATTACTGATAATTGTCTTGTAAAATTATATATATCAGCAGGTTTAACTTTTTCAAAAAAAGTTATATCTGTATTTAAAACTGATTCTGGTTTAGATGTTAGGGAAATTAAATCTAAACCCATTCGATTAATCTGAGCTAGTGCACTGCTTTCATTTATAGCCTTTAGATCTCCTCGAACTAAATTTGTTTCCGCATTCGTAGCAATATAAGAAAAAGTTAATAATTTATTCGCCATTTTTTTTAAGATTATGCTGATCTAGCTTTCTATAAAGAGTCATTCTACTAATCCCTAATTCTTTGGAAGTTATTGTCATATTCCATTTATTTCTCTCTAAAGAAGCTTTTATTGCTTCAAATTCTAATTCTTTTAAAGTTTTCACAACAGAAAAATCCATAATACTATTTTCCTGATTTTTTATTATTTCTGTTTGCGATTCAATAGAAGAAATTTCACGATTTTCAATTTTTTGAATAGAATCTTTAATCTTATCTTTTATATCTGATTGAATATCCAGATGCTCTTTTATTTCTTTCTCTGTTAAAATAGGAATATCATTTATAAGAACTATTCTCTCTAAAATATGTTCTAATTCACGTACATTCCCTCCCCAATCATAAGCCTTAAGTATATCAATTCCATCGGGAGATATATATTTAACTTTTGTTTTATGTTTTTTTGATAAATTATGCAAAATTGCCATTGCTGTAAGCGGGATATCTGATTTCCTAATTCTTAAAGAGGGAACTGTAATTGGGAATACATTAATTCGATGATATAAGTCTTGTCTAAATAACCCCTCTTCAATTCTTTGTTCTAAATTTTGGTTTGTGGCTGAAATAATTCTAACACTAACTTTAATAGTTTGGGCACCACCTACACGTTCTATTTCACCACTTTCTAAAACTCGTAATATTTTTGCTTGTAATGATGGACTCATATCACCAATTTCATCTAAAAATATCGTCCCTGCGTTCGCAGCTAAAAATTTGCCATCCTTTCTATCAACAGCACCTGTGAAAGCACCTTTTTCATGCCCAAATAATTCACTTTCAAGTAATTCAGATGGTATCGCAGGACAATTAACAGCAACCATAGGCCTATCTCTTCTAAGTCCTGTCTCATGTATTGTATTTGCAATTAAATTTTTCCCTGTACCACTCTCACCATATAATATAGTTGTAACATCTTTATTTTTAATTTGTACAAGCATATTATATATTTTTATCATTTCGCTGCTAGTACCAACTATATTATGATAACCATTGGCTTTAAAATAACGTTTTGATATCTTAGGAACTTCTTTTAAAAAGTCATGATACTTTTTAGCAGATTTAATGATATCAGTAAAATAATCAATGGATGAATTTCCAGGCTCAAACCAACCAAAAATTCCTATACCTATTTCATCTAAAATTTGCATTCTCCTATTGTTATCTCTAACAATACAAATTACAGGAATATCTACCTTTAATGATTGAAATTCTTTTATGAGTCTTGTTGGTTTCATTAAAGGCAACTGATTTTCAATAATAACCGAATCAAATGCTTGTGTTTGTATTGCACTTAAGGCAATCATTCCATTTTGAACTTGATCAATATTAATTTCAGTATCATGAATTTTTGGCACACTACTAGGCTCACCACCTACATAAAGAACTTTAATCATGACACTATTCGAGTTGTACCAAGAGTTTCATAAATTTCAGAGATAGATGTATCTCCTCTTTTTATTTTAGTTATTCCATCTTCAAGAAGAGTCACCATTCCATTTTTTCTAGCCTGTTCACGAATTTTATAAGCTGGGGCAGCTTTTAAAATCATTTCAGAGATATCATTATCCATTAATAAAAGTTCATAAATACCTATACGACCTTTATAACCTGCATTTCTGCAATTAAGACATCCGGTACTTTTAAAGGCATTTATATTTTTATATTCACCAAGACCAGCATTTTTAAGTTCTTCATCCGTAGGAGTATATGCTTCTCGACACTCCTTGCAGAGTCTCCTAACTAATCTTTGAGCTAAAATTCCTTTTACAGTAGATGTAATCAAAAATGGCTCAACTTCCCAATTAATTAAACGTGTAAATCCTGAAGCGGCATCATTAGTGTGTATAGTACTAAATACAAGATGTCCAGTTAATGAAGCTCGTATAGCTAGCTCAACAGTTTCTTCATCTCTAATCTCTCCTACCATTATAATATCTGGATCTTGTCTTAAAATAGACCTTAATGCTGATGAAAATGTTACTCCTGATTTTACATTAACCTGCGATTGGTTTATATTATCTAAATCATATTCAATTGGATCTTCAACAGTTACTATATTTACATCTGGTTTCTCAAGCCTATTTAAGGTTGAATATAATGTAGTGGTTTTACCACTCCCAGTTGGCCCTGAAACCAATATAATCCCTTCACCACCTACCAACATATTATTAAATTGATTTGCAATTTCTTTTTCAAATCCCAAATCATTTAAAGAAAATAAAGCCTCAGCTAAATTTAATAATCTAAGGACTGTTTTTTCACCATATAAAGTAGGTAATGTAGAAATTCTAAGATCCAATCGTCCTAAATCAGAATTAAACAAAATTCTACCATCTTGAGGTCTTCTAGTTTCCGCAATATCCATATTCGCCATAATTTTTAATCTAGAAATAAAAGCAGTTTGAATATCTTTTGGTAAAACTTGAAAATCTTGAAGCCTTCCATCTATTCTAAATCGAACTCTAATATCATTTTCTCTTGGCTCAATATGAACATCAGAAGAAGCATATCGATGACTTTGAGTTATAATACCATCAACTAATTCTACAATTCTAGTTTCATCAAATAATTCAGAAATATTTGTGGAATCTCCTTCATCAGAAGCTTCATTAACAAAATTTGATATCCCATAATGTAAATCAATCGCATTCTCTATCTCATGTTCAAGAGCTATATTAGTTTCAATTTTTAAACCAGTAATATCCATAGCAGCATTTATTGAAGAAGATTGAAGTGGATCTGTTATTGCTATATTTAAGGTGTTTTTTAATCTAAATAAGGGAAATATTTTATTACTTCTTGCTATTTTTTCAGGAATCAAATCAATTACAGAATTATCTATTTCATAATACCTAAGATTTATAAATGGAATTTTCATTTGAAGACTCAAATAACGATATAATTCCAGATCATTGATATATCCAAGATTTTTACATATTAATCCTAAATAAATATTCTGTTCTTCTTGCATATTAAGAGCAGTTTGAAGTTGATCTTTATCAATCTTCCCTGCTTGAATTAACATTTGGCCTATTGAATGCTTACCTAAAATCGCCATAACTAAAACATAGTTTGATAATACCAATTAATAATAATATTATCTCCATTTGGTAAAGTTGTTAAAATCGCCGATAATGTTCCTCCTGCAAGATAAGGGCCAAATGGTATTTTTGCTTTTCTATCAATTATATTACTTCCTAGTAAAATAAATACCATTATTGCTGAAATTGCAAAACTCAAATACAAAGCTAAAATAGAATACTCAACTCCTAAATAACCTCCTAAAATAAGGCCTAGCTTAACATCCCCAAATCCAATACTCTCTTTTTTTAATATAAATTGACCTATAAGTCCGATAAAAAATAAAAACCCTGAAAAGATAAGTGCGCCATACAACCCTTGCTCCCAGGATATAGGTAAAAAATCTAAAGGAAGACCAATAAAAAGTACTAATAATCCTAATAAAATAAATTCATTAGGAATAATAAAATGATCAATATCTATAAATGTAATGGGAATTAATAAATAAATCAAAAATAAATACATTACAAAATTAATATTTAATCCAAAAATTATATAAAAACAAACTGTCATTACTGCTGTTAAAATTTCTACCAACAAGTACCTACTAGAAAAAGGAGATTCACACAAACGACATTTACCACCAAGAAGCAAGTAACTTAGTATCGGTATATTATCTTTATATTTTATCGAAGTTTTACAATTAAGACAATGAGAAGCCGGCCAAATAATACTATTATTATTTGGCAATCTATAAATTACTACATTAAAAAAACTTCCAAAAATTGATCCTAAAATAAAAAGAAAAGGAATCATAAAATAATTTGGAATTAATTCTATCATGCTGCTAAATCTTCAACTTGAATTTTTTCTAAAAGATGACTAAATCGAAATGGTTTTTTAATAATACTATTTGCTCTACATTGCTTAAATAAATCCATTGAAAAATCAGGGTCATTGCTAGTTAATAAAATTAAATTGATTTTCTTATATCTCTCATCAAACTTTAAAAGCCTAGATATACGAAACCCGTTTATACTTGGTATAAGTATTTCACAAACAATTATATCTGGAGCTTCTTTACAAGCTCTTGTATAACCCTCATAGCCATCTTTTGCTGTAATTACAAGCATACCTTGTTTCTTAAACCTTCTAGACAATCCATCTAGAATAGCTTGATCAGCATCAATTATGAGAACAGATTTTTTTTTCTCTTTTACCATAATTGTAATTGTAACTTTTTGGGAAAAATCTGGATTAGATCAATTCTCCCTTCCCTCGAATTGCCTAAATATAATACAAAAAAAATAAAAGTGTCACAATATTTTACAAAATATTGCAAATAAATGAAAAATTGTTACTAAAAAATATTTATAACTAAAATATATTAGTCTTTACAAATAAAAAATTTTTAAACCTATTCTTCAGGCTGATAAACCTGTTTCTTTCCACCTTCATCTTCAAGAATCCATCCACCACCGGGTACTTCACTCTTTACAACTCCACGACCCTGTAATGCTCCATTTGGGAACCAAAAGAAAGCTTCTCCCCAGGGAATACCATTAACATATTTAACTTTCATTTCTTTTTGACCATTTTCATACCACTGAGTCCAAATACCATTCTCTTTACCATCTTTGAAAGTTACTTTTATTCTCTTCTTACCATTTTCATGCCATTCTCGATACACACCATCTGGGATGCCGTCTATATATTTCGTCTGAAGAGCTCTTTTCCCATTTTCATGCCATTCTTTATATGATCCTTGTTCTTTACCATTTTTATAAGTACCTACAATAGATTTTTTTCCATTTTCATACCATTCTCGATAAATACCATCATATTGATCATTAACAAATGTAGCAATTAATTCTCTATGGCTTTTTTTTCCATCATCATACCACTGTTCAAATTTTCCATTTTTTTTACCATTATCATAATAGCCAATCATTAATGGCTGTCCTATTCGATTAAACGTTTGCCATAGGCCGTGCTTTAATCCATTTAAAAACTCGCCCTCCATTAAACCAGAATTTAAATATTTAATAACCGGACCTGTATACAACTCATCTTCATAATAATAAAGACCTTTTAAAGAATCTAAATATCCCCATTCAATAACTTCAATTGAGGTAGTATCAATAAAAATTTCAGTAATTTCAACTTCTTTATTATTAGAAAAAGATTGAGCAAAAACATTGCCATATAACATTAAAAAAATGCAATTGAAAAAAACAAAATTTTTCAAATTTAGGCTCTTATTATACATTTGAATTACTTTATAGTAGCTAAAATTAATTAAAATAGATTACTATTATACAAACAAAATAAAATAAGAATAATTTATTTTAATTTTAAATATAAATTTTTAA
>PAYZ01000005.1 GCA_002716085.1 Methanobacteriota archaeon
GGACCCCCGCCTTGTGACGAGACGCCTGCATCGCGGAGAGGGGACTTTCCTCAGTGTCTAACACTGTCAGCGACCCTCCTGCTCCCTCGGTCCTGCGGATGCATCATTCCGGAAGAACCCACCGGATGGCAAGGGCAACCATCATGCACGTCCTAGTCAACGCAGTTTCATGACGGATGTAGAGCTCCTGAAGGAGCAAGCAGGCATAGCAGCATGCCGCTTCATCAAAGATGGAATGGCACTGGGACTTGGTACGGGCTCAACTGTAAGATACTCGATTATCGAGATAGCGAGGATGATCAGCGAGGAAGGAATGGACTTAGTTGGGGTCCCAACCAGCAAAGATACGATGAGACTCTCTGAGGAATTGGACATTCCGTTGAGGGCTTTCGAGGACTCAGGAACCCTTGACCTGACCATCGACGGTGCCGATGAGTTCGATCACAACTTCGATCTGATCAAGGGAGGCGGGGGGGCTCTGACAAGGGAGAAGGTTGTTGCTCTGAAATCCAAATCGATGGTTGTTGTTGCCGATAACACCAAGAAAGTCGATATTTTGGGAGAATTCGATCTACCAGTCGAGGTTGAGAAGGACCGCTGGGAAGGCGTAAGGGAGGAAATTTCTCGGATTTGTCCTGGTGAGGTCAGGCTTAGGGAAAACGGTCCCGAACCATTCGAGACTGATAACCACGGCTTCATCTTGGATTGCTCATTCGGACCCACGATCTCGAAGCCAAAATCCTTGGAGCGGGATATTTCAGATATTCCCGGAGTGGTCGAGGTAGGACTCTTCGTAGGGATATGCGATGCAGTGATCTTGGCTTCGAGTGACGGCGTAAGTGAGCTGATCAAGCCCGGCGGAAGGATTTAGCATCCGTCGCCGTTAAAGAGGGCCTGCCAATCCCGAGCCGGGTCTGTAGCTTAGTCAGGTAGAGCACCCGGCTCTTAACCGGGCGGTCGCGGGTTCGAACCCCGTCAGACCCGCCATTGCATATGCTAAGCAATCGAGGATTCATAACCGATGGTCGGAGACGGCCGATTAGGCGGCGCTATGGGGAAAGATTACTGGATAGGAGATGTTAGGTCCGGCTCCCACGATGCCGAAGAGGTAGTTCTGAAGGGATGGGTCCACAGAGCCAGAGGTTCCAACAATATCTGGTTCCTCGTTCTTCGAGACTCGACCGGGCACGTCCAGTGCGTGGCAAAGAGGGAAGTTCTGGGCGACGAATGCTTCGAATCACTCAGGAACGCATTAATCGAATCTAGCTTGGAGATAACAGGGGTAGTCGAGCCAACAGAACGCGAACACGGTCATGAAATCCAGATCACCTCTGCCAATGTCGTCGGGCCGGTGAATCCCGAACGACCCTTCCCGATCACTGAATCGGCGATGGAGGAATCCGATGGCGGGGAGACCGAGTTCCTGCTGGACAACAGGCACCTATACCTCCGAACAAGTAGGATGACAACCATGATGAAGATTCGTAGCTCAGTTTTTGGGGCAATCCACTCATACTTCCGTAGCCGAGACTTCACGGAGTACCAAGCGCCTAACTTCGTTGCTGGAGCTGTAGAGGGCGGAAGTACCCTTTTCGAAGTGCCATACTTCGGAAAGAAGGCATACCTAACCCAATCTTGGCAGCTCTATGCCGAAGCGGCCATGCCCGCTCTGGAGAGGCTATACACCATGGCTCCATCTTTCCGAGCTGAGAAGAGCAGGACTAGAAGGCACCTGACGGAGTTCTGGCATGCCGAGATGGAGATTGCATGGGCTTCCAACGACGACGTGATGGAGCACGGCGAGGGAGTGGTGAGGCACGTGGCTAGGACGCTCCTTGAAGAGAGGTCAGATGAACTCGAGGAATTAGGCCGCGACGTCTCCGTCGTGGAGAGATTCGCAGAAAGCGAATACCCAAGGATACGCTATGACGAGGCAATAGAGATTCTACAGTCAAAGGGTGTGGAGATAGAGTGGGGACAGGATCTAGACTACTCCAAAGAGAAGATCCTAACTGCTGACTTCGATGTTCCCCACTTCCTTACTCACTACCCTAGGGTTGCCAAGCCATTCTACCACCGCCCCGATCCCGAAGACCCGAAATACGTACTATGCCATGACCTTCTAGCACCGGAGGGATATGGGGAGATCATCGGGGGGGGAGAGAGGACATGGTCCGAGGAAGAAATACTCGAAAGGATCGATGAGGAGGGGACTCCAAGGGAGCCTTACGAGTTCTACATAGACATCAGGAGGTATGGGGGCGTCCCTCACGGAGGCTTCGGTTTGGGAGTTGACCGTCTATGCACCTGGCTCTCCGGAGCTGAGCACATCAGGGAGGCCATACCATTCCCGAGAGACAGCAGAAGAGTCACCCCCTAGGCAAGTGGTATCATGGACTCCGAGCAGACGCGCCCTCTCGCAGGATTGGTTGCCATCTCAGCAGTCACAGCCAGCCTATGTTGCCTCCCCTCGGTAGTTTGGGTGATGCTTGCGGGATCCTCCGCGATTGTCGCCGCAGACCAGCTATCGAACGACCTTTACTACTCGTGGGTTAGATTTGCCCTATACTTCGTGTCACTATCCATGCTCTCCTACGGCCTTGTTGTATACTTCCGAAATAGGGGGATTTGCACCCTTGACGACGTAAAGAGGGATAGGAGGAGGGTCGTAAACACCACTCTAGCTGTTTTCACCGCTGCTATAGTGACATACCTGGTCTGGAATTTCGTAATCCTCGAGATAGTCGGAATAGCAATCGGTCTACCCTGGGAGGACTCTGCTTTCTGGAACTAGAGGCTAAAACAACGAATGCCTCTTACGACGACCGCCCCTAGCAGCATCATGCCTGAAGGTTGGCGAGACATGGACATAGCAAATCCTACTGAGGAGCACTCTATGCTCAGAGAGATGGTTCGAAACTTCGTCAGAGATAGGGTGGAGCCCCAGGCTTTGGAGAACGACAGAGAGGAGCGATTCAACTTAGCCCTATTCAGGGAGATGGGGTCGATGGGGCTGTTGGGGCTAACTGCCCCCCCCGAGTTCGGTGGAGCCGGAATGGATGCGACATCCGTTGCCATAGTCAACGAGGAACTATCATACTCAGACCCAGGACTTTGCCTAGCATTCCTAGCTCACGATCAACTGTTTGTGAACAACTTGGTCCACAGCGGAACGGATGATCAGAAGGATCGAATCCTTCCCAAGGTTTGCAGCGGCGAATGGGTTGGATGTCTAGGAATGAGCGAACCAGACTACGGCACAGATGTGTTGGGGATGCAGACAAACGCATCAATCAGGGACGACGGCTCTTGGGTAATCAATGGCAGGAAGATGTGGATTACCAACGGAATTATCGATGAAGACGGGACTCCTGCTGATGTCGTTTGGCTTTATGCGAGGACAGGGACAGACGAAAGGGGTAGGGCCGAACTCACGACGTTCCTAGTTGAGAAGGGGATGACAGGCTTCTCCGCAGGCCAGAAGATCACCGACAAGCTCGGAATGAGGGCCAGCACGACCGCAGAGCTGGTGTTCGAGGACTGCGTTGTGCCAGCAGAGAACGTTGTAGGGAAGCCAGGGGAATCCATGATTCACCTGATGAGGAACCTAGAGCACGAGAGGGTTGGACTGGCTGCAATGAGCGTTGGCATTGCTAGGAGGTGCCTTGAGGACATGAACTCATACGCAACAGAAAGGGAGGCGTTCGGAAAGCAGATCAGGGACTTCGGACAGATCCAGCGCCACATTGGGGAGTCATGGGCCGAGTACAGGGCCATGAGGGCATACGTCTACGATACGGCAAGGCAGATCGAGCTCTCCGAGGCTGGCCACAGGCTAGACTCAGATGGCGTGAAGCTTTTCGCAACCACTGCGGCGAAGAATATCGCGGATCGTGCAATCCAGGTCATGGGGGGGTACGGGTATGTCGGGGAGTATGTTGTGGAGAGGATGTGGAGAGACGCAAAACTCCTCGAGATAGGCGGCGGGACTCTGGAGAGCCACCAGAAGAACATAACAAAGGATCTGAATAGGGATCCCGGGGCAATCGACCAGTAGCCGTGAAAAAGACCCCTCTTTTTCCAACTATCCTGATTTTCTGGTAGTCCCGCCCGGATTCGAACCAGGGTCCCCGGGACCAAAACCCGAGATGATGGACCACTACACTACGGGACTCCGCTCCGCCCCAATAGTCGATACTATTGTATTTGACGGGACCCAGAGCCGTCAATATCAAGCCTAATCTGCGTCCCGTTTGTTCATGCGGGCTAGAGTTTGCGTAGCTGTGGCCATGTTACTACTGGCTTCAAACTCGTCCTCATATGCTTCAGAAAGCCAAACAGAAAATACGGAAGAATGGTCAGAGAACTCCGAAAAGCCAATTGAACAGAAACTGGGACCTCTCAACACTTGGTTGGACGAATCACTCTCTGAAAGGATTCTCTCGGGACAGGAGAGGGTCTGGGTGACTGTAATTACTAGCTCTTTGGGGCACTTGGACACTTGGCAGAGAAAGGT
Source organism: Methanobacteriota archaeon (assembly GCA_002716085.1). Classification (GTDB taxonomy): domain Archaea; phylum Thermoplasmatota; class Poseidoniia; order Poseidoniales; family Thalassarchaeaceae; genus UBA36. The sequence goes on from PAYZ01000005.1 coordinate 4,517, forward strand.
GGGCGAGTCAGAGTCCCAAGCACCCGCTGGCCCCGGCGAGATGCTGGTTCATCACGATATCCGGCCAGGTGGGGTGGACCATAGAACATTCTGGATGGATGCTAGCCTAATGCCCAAGCTTCACGACTTGCAGGGCGTGATTGCAATTATCGACGCGCAGAGGAACCCTGAGCCATATGGCATCTCTATTCCCGAGCACCAGCCCAATACCGTCAGAACCGGTGAAATCCACGGTGCCAATGATGCATGGGACCTAGGCTACTCTGGCGAGGGCCTTATCGTTGCTGTAGCAGACACAGGGGTAGACTTCGCACACCCCGATCTAAATGGGACTCAAGCTAGGGTGGATTACCATGATTCGGACTATTCTGGCTGGCCACTGATGTTCGATCACAACAGCATGTACTCTTGGATGGTCGATGGTGAGGCCTATCCGGAGTCTAATACCTGGTACGCAAACACGTCCACAATAGATTACGACGACGATGGCGACGGCTTCCTTGACGACTCCGGATTCGACATCTCGGGAGTTAACCAGTCTTTGTCGGGCGAATATCACCTAGGTGAGCATCCAGATCCAAAACTAAGGGATGCTGTTGGGGGGGACGTCCCAATCCTTGTTGTTGACGATTCAGTGCCCGGACACTACGTTACCGTTTGGCCAGATACTGACAGAGATGGGGCATTCGGGAACGAGAACCCAATGAGGCCTGGCGAGGAAACTTCTGGAAGGGACCAAGATGGGGATGGCCTCTGGGACATTTCTGCAGGACTCCTATACTGGGTTTCAGATGGATCCAACGGAGTCCCATATGGGTCGACCTACTCTGCTCGGCATGGATATTCGGATCGGATAGCGGGACCCGGGAACCTGACTCTGTTTATGCTTGAATCGGGGAGTCACGGGACACTATGTGCTAGCGCAATTTCTGCCCAGGGAGTAGTTGACGATGGAAGGGTACTAGGGATGGCCCCCAATGCCACCATCTCTTCAATAGGGAATCACTATTCTGGCGGGCACTCTTTGGATGCCTGGAGATTCATCGCTGAGGGATATGACGGAGATCCAAGCACCCCCGACCAGCCACACATCGGATCCTTCTCCTTTGGATACTCCTCGGTAGACGACTCGGGTTCTGATGGATACTCGTTGTACCTTGATTGGATTACAAGGGTATACAATTCCAATGCATCTTATGCAGTGGCAATCGGGAATGGAGGTCACGGTTTCGGAACCACGAAGGTCCCAGGCGCTTCGCATGGCGTCTTCTCTGTCGGGGCTTTCAGCAGCAGGTCTTCAGATTCCTGGGGGCAGAGCGCCCCATGGTCAAACCGGGGCCCTAACGTAGTCGGGAGGATGGATCCAGACATAGTTGCGGTAGGGTGGTCAGCAACCGGCGACACGCCCCTGAACTCTGAGGAAAGCGCAAATGACGCTTGGAGGACTTGGGGCGGTACAAGCTTAGCAACTCCCGTGGTAGCCGGATTACTTGCCCTAGTGGAGGAAGCATGGATCGAGAATCTCGGCTATCATCCTGGCTCACAAGAGCTCAGGGATTTCGTACTATCTACAGCAGATGACCGGGGATACGAGCCATTCATCCAAGGAGGCGGTTGGATGAACGCTTCCAGAGCAATAAGAACTCTAGAGGGGCATAATGGAACATGGTCAGTTTCCCCGGCCCAGTGGAACACGGGGTGGTTCCATGGGACTCACAGGGATGCAAATCTGAATCAGATCAAAGCGGGGGAGAATCAATCCTTCGAACTCAATTTCTCCAATCCAAGTGACTCGGATTCCAATCTTAGCCTCTCACCAGTAACATTCCAGCCCCTCGAGCACACGGTGCTAGTCTGGAACAGCACCGGTAACGGAAGTAGCGGCGGCCAAAACGACACCTGGGACGGGCACCAGGGGGACAGGCCCGACCTCCTCATCCCAATCCATATTGCAAACAACTCCTCCTACCAGCTGCCACCAGAGACTGTACAGTTCAGAGCCAGAGCTACAATACAGTACGAGGCATTTGACCATGATCAGGACAGATCCTCCATGGAGAGAGTCTACCTGGAGGTATTTCGTTGGACAGATTTCGATGGCGATGGGGAATACCACAATGACTCCGACTCGGACGGTATGGTCGACGAGTCCGAATGGGAGGATTCCGAAGAGCTAGAGGAGGTCACCTACTGGTGGGACCATGGCCCTCAGGCAGAGGTCAGGGTAGGCCTTCCCTTCGAGGACTCAAGTGACGGCCTCCTACTAGGCGTATGGAGGTATGAGGGCGAGCCCTCTGGAATCGACCCGGTAAGGATAGAAGTCGATTGGACAGCTTTCGGAATTGTCAGTGATCAGTGGATTTCTGCTCCCTCGGATGTCGTCGTTCCAGCAAACTCAGAGATTTCTACTCAGGTCACAGTCTCAGTTCCATCAGATGCGAATCCCGGACTGCACCAGCATGGAATCAGGATTCGGAGCCAAGACTCAGAAGATCCTAACAATACAAGGGAATGGACCCTCCCAGTGGTCACGAACGTCCCCTGGGTGGGCCCTTTCTCACTCCTGCCAAAGCCGCTAGATGGGAACACAACAAACCAGACCCTCTACTCCGAGTCTTGGATTAGCGGGGCAACCAGGTGGGACTGGAGGGCAGAGAGTGGAGACTGGAGATTCCTAACCGTGGATTGGCCAGAACACCTCGGAGGGGACGGAGCGATAATTCTGGATGTAGACTGGGATGACAACCCATACACCGACATTGACGTGCTATGGCTAACTGAAACGCCACACGAATACTCCGAAGAAGACCCAATTGCCTACGGTCCAAGCACCTTCTTCATCGAAGAGAGGTCGGTAAACAACTATGCAGGGGGTGGCCAGCATGACTGGGGGACTTACACGGGAACGTCTAGGGAGACATTCGTGGTCCCTGCAACCCCTGGAACACACCAAATGGTGCTTCATACCGCACTACACGGAGTTGAGACCAACGACAACCCCCTAAACATCTCTGTTGGCTTTATCGCAGCGGAATCTTCGGGCTTCAGAAAGACTGTAACGGACTGGGCTGAATCGGAAGTCACAGACTCTGCATTGGTCGTATCCACCATGCCACTACCGGTCGAGTCCCTAAGCGCCCATGGCTGGTCCATGCCCGTGACCCTGGAGAATCAGACAGCATACCAGGATGATCCAAACGACAAGATGACCTCTTCTTGGTGGCACAACTTCTCGTTGGCAGATACTACCGAGCTTAGCATAGAGATGGACTCCCCAGAAAGCGTTGACTTGGACCTATTCCTATTCAGGGATGACGACGGGGACGGCATCTTCTCTTCAGGCGAAGAGGTTGCGAGGTCAACAGGGGGGGAATCGGACGAGACAATCGACCTAACAGAACCAGAGGACGGGCTGTATGGGGTAGCTGTTCAGGGATGGTCAGTAGACGGCGAATCGGCCGAATTCTGGATTGACATAGAGATCGTTTCGGGAACCTCGCTGAATGTCTCGGGCTTCGAAAGCCTGGATGAGTCGGCCATTTCATCACTATGGCCGAATGGATCTCAGGCTCTAGGTGGGGCCATTCCTGAAGGAGCCTTAGAGCTAAACCTGAGCTTTCAGAGGCCATTCGGCGAGGGATCTTGGACCGGCTTCGTAGACATCGAGCTCCAAGGGGGCGCGAAAATCAGGCTCCCATACCAATATGACCTCCTGGAACTGGACCCTGAGATCTCCTTCACTTCCCCAGAGAACCTGACCGAGACAAATGAGAGGCTTCCAATTAGCCTCCATGCCAGAGACATCGGAGAGGGCTTCTACATCGAAAACCTCTCTTGGAACTGGCCCTCGAACAACTCCAGCTTTGCAGCAGAGTCCGCCTGGGGGGTTTCCACAAACGGGAGTATGGTAGATCTCACCGGACAGTGGAATGGGTTTGAGAACGAATCCAGCGATTTGCTTTTCAGGGAGGTTTGGGTTAACTCATCGCTCCCAGAAACCGAACAGTGGTTCGACTTCCATGCTTCGATCCTTGATGCTTCTGGCAGGTTTTCCGAAGACTACCTGTCGGTATCTTACGACTTGACAGCCCCCCCGCTCCTCATTTCCGGATTCCCTTGGATCTCCAATTCCAGCAGCATTGATGTCTCTATCCAGACAGAGCCCGGTGCAATCCTCACTATGGATGGGGTGGGGCTAGAATTAGATGATAGCGGACGCTCAAATCAAACCATTATCCTTGAGGAGTCAACAATGGGGCTCCACATGAATAGGCCTTTCTTCCACAGCGGACCTGGTAACTCCTTCGTCATCTCCTCTACGGATGGGGCCGGGAACGCCGTATCTTCGTCCTTTCAGGTGGTCTACGACCCAGATCCTCCCTCTGACGTGGACCTGGTCAGCCTTGTAGACCAAGCAGGATTCTCATACAACGAGAATGACCTGGGAAGCCCGGTCAATCTGACAAGTGGGACATTGGTATTCGAGATCCCTGTGGATTCAAAGGACTGGTGCGTCTTCGTAATCTACTTCTCATGGATCCAGACATCCCAATGTTACGAGGGCCAAGAAAGGCCCCAGATACTCAACGAAACTACGGGATTCCCGATATCGGGGATATCGGATTACCCTCTAACCGAGACGGTTTCCGTCCCAATCGACATTACGGGCCTGGGAGAGGGTGAGATCGAAATCAGGATCACGATAGAGGACTGGGCGAACAACTCGTACGAGGACTCATGGCCACTGACCTTCGACTCAATACAACCCGAAGTCTCCTGGGGGATATCCCCTTCGTCAGCGAATACTCTCGATGGGCACATCCAGAACATTTCCTGGTGGTCGTCGGAGAGTGTCGACGTTTCCATTTCTATTAACCAGGCAAACCTCTCTCCTCAGAATGGCACTAATGGGTCCCATCAAATTGCCCTGAATAGGACAGGGACTCACATTTTCTGCGTGTTCGCAGTAGATGAAACCTCTGAACAGGAGAACAGCAACGAGTTCCACGAGTGCAGAGAGATGACCCTTCCCGAGGAAGACTACGAGACCGCGGTTTCCGGTGTTAGTGAGGGCCTTGTATCCCTCGACAGCGTCGATCTTGTACTGGACAGACACGAGTCCCAGCAAGCTATCTGGACTAGTCTGACCACCGGCGAGTCGGGCATAATCTATCCCGGAGAGGGAACGGTCATCATCTCTCTCCCATTGGCGGAGGGGTCTAACGAATTCCTCATCGAGATGGACTCCCTAGATGGGACTGACTCATACATGGTCTCATTGGAGAGGGACTCGACCCCACCGGTTCTGGAGTTGTTTGAACGGAGCTACCGCGAGTCCCCCTTGAATCATTGGAAGGGGCTCTACGGCTTCTGCGAGCCTGGACTTCTGGTGAGCATCAGCACCCCCTCCCAATCGAGGGACCTAGTTTGCCCGGAGAGTGGAGACTTCTCCCTCGATATTCCCACCCCCAATTCACCGGGGAACTACGCGATAAAGGCCCAGTCTACGGATTTGGCGAAGAACACAAACTCTTCCGAGATAGTGGTAGTGAACCAAGGGTGGGCTGACTGGGCCATTGAGGATGCTTCCCAAAGCGGGCCTATGCTCGCGTGGCTATCGGTTGGGGGGGTATTGGCCACCTTCCTACTTCTTGCATTAACTTCGAGGGTCCGTTCCATGTTCTACAGAGGGGAAAAATAGCCATCCCAAAGATAATCCCTGAACTTCAAGTGGGACTTCCATGCCAATAGGGTCCGTAGGAGTTGTCGGGTCAGGCCAGATGGGAAACGGCATTGCGCAGGTGTCTGCATGCAGCGGGCTGGACGTGATTATGGTAGACGTTAACCAGGATTTCCTGGACAGGGGCATGAAGACAATAGAGGGATCCCTAGGTAGGCTGGTTTCAAAGGATATGATGACAGAAGAGGAGGCCTCCTCATCCTTTTCGAGGATCCAGACCTCGGTAGGCCTGTCACAGCTTTCTAATTGTGACCTGGTAGTCGAGGCCATTCCCGAGATTCCCGAACTGAAGTTCTCCACATTCTCCGAGCTAGACGAGATTTGCAGCCCCAAGGCAATTCTCGCTAGCAATACGTCAAGCATCTCGATAAACGAGATAGCAAGCCACACCAGCCGCCCGGAAAGGATAATTGGAATGCACTTCATGAACCCGGTGCCAATAATGAAGCTGGTAGAGGTAATCAAGGGCAGTCAGACCTCGGACGAGGTGACTGCAGAGGTGGTTTCCGCTGCTGAGTCAATGGGGAAGATCCCACTATCCTGCAACGATTCGCCAGGGTTCGTAAGCAACAGGATCCTTATGCCAATGATTAACGAGGCAATTCTGGCGCTAGAGGAGGGCGTTGCGGAGCCAGAGTCAATTGACGGGATAATGAAGCTCGGGATGAACCACCCCATCGGGCCGCTAGCCCTGGCCGACCTGATCGGCCTAGACACAGTGTTGCACATCATGGGAGTCCTAAGGGATGGCCTGGGTGATGACAAGTACAAGCCCGCGCAGCTCCTCTCCGACATGGTGGCGAAGGGCACTCTGGGTCGGAAGACTGGCTCTGGTTTCTACGACTACTAATCGCACCACTCGCGCGCGGTGCATTTTCCACACCATTTTTCGCCAACCTTCAATACTCTCCCGCTCTCGGGATCACCATGGGCAGTGCCATTAGGGCCAAGCTGGTTGCTTCTATCCTGGTTCTGTCCATGGCTTCAGGCTTGGCTCTGGCCAATGACGCGGGTAGTGGGGCCGATGCAGGGAACCTCCCTTCATCCGCCTTGCCACTGAGTACCCAGGACGCGACATACTTCGGCAACTTGACCACTAGCACAGACGAGGACGACTACTACTCGATCTACATGCCCAATGGAACCGGGTTATACGCCGAGCTGATCTCTCCGGGATACAGCGGTTCTAATGGCACGAATAGCAGCTCAGCTTGCACGGGCGCAAGCTCCCCACCTTGCGATTTCGACTTGTACCTATATGACTCGAACGGGGCGCAGATAGCCTCGTCTCTTGATACCGACGGATACGACGAAGTAACTACCAATGGGACCTCCGTGGGGGGGACCAACGTAACCCTGAGGGTTACTCACTGGGATGGGGACGGCCAATACGCACTAATTACCCGGATCCTCCAAGTTAACCCCCCTCCTCCGCAGAACGATGCAAATTCCGGGGGCGACGCATCGAACTCATCGTCCTCTCCGACCCCTCTGAACTCGACCAATGCGACCCACTTCGGATATGCCGACAATACCTACGACGAGTATGACTGGTACAACGTCAGCGTCCCACTCAACCACACTATAGAAGCAAGCCTGTCTTGGAACGATACTTCAGCCGACCTGGACCTGCATCTATTCGACCAGAACGGCTCATACCTGGACTACAGTTACGACTACAATCCAGAGAACGTCTCCAGCGGGACGGAACTCGTTGGCGGTACAAACGTCTCACTTCTCGTCAGGGCTTGGGCTTCTGGGGACAACTACTCCCTAACGATCTACTTCCAGAACATTTCTTCCGCCCCAGCCTTCAACCAGAACGACGCAAACTCCAGTACCGATGCTGGGAACACTTTCTCTTCGGCACTATCCCTGCCACCGTCAAACGGAACATATTACGGTTGGATCTCGGATGGCTCGGACACCGACGACATATACCAGGTGAATGTGCCAGAAGGTAAGGCAATTCAGGCAAACCTCTCCTGGAACAGCTCCTCTAACGACTTCGACCTCGCACTCTACGACGAAACCCAGTCGATGATCGACTCAAGCACTATCGATAACCCAGAGGAGGTTGCTAGCGGATCAACCAATGTCAGCAACTCGACCGTGTTCCTGTTAGTCCAGTCCTCAGCAGGATGGTGGGGGAATGGGGGGGAGGGCGAATACACGCTGGGCATCTCCTTCGTCAACCTATCCGAGGTCCCAGGTCTCAACCAGAACGACGCCAACTCGGGAGGGGATGCCGGAAACGAGATATCAAATGCGACTCCGGTGGTTAACAACACCGCATGGATCCCGATTATGATGACCTGGGAGGGTTATGCAGACTCCGGCTCCGACTCATTTGACGTCTACCGAGTGTACGTTCCAGCAGATCACGGGATTTCAGCCGAACTCGATCCCGGATACACATCATCCGGCTCCTTCGAGCTCACCCTATACGACTCTTCCAACTCGGTAATCGACTCTTCCTACTATAGCAGCCCCCAGTCCGTAACCTCTAATGGATCCTATGTCGGAGGGGACTACTCCTACCTCGAGGTGTACGCGTACTACATCGACGGCCTCTACAACGTAACGCTGTGGATCTTCTCACTAGATGCTGACGGTGACGGTTACTACGACGAGGTGGAGTACGAGTGCGGCTCCGACCCAAACGACAACGCCAGCATACCACAGGACACTGACGCGGACGGGATTTGCGATTTCATCGACGAGGACATTGATGGCGACGGGGTCGACAACTCCAATGACTCGTTCCCGAACGACGCCAACGAGACCTCCGACAACGACGGGGACGGGTTCGGCGACAATTCCGACGACGACGATGACAATGACGGTTGGACGGACACGGATGAGGATATCTGCGGGACCGACAACAGCGACTCGTCGTCGTTCCCAAGCGACATCGACTCCGACGGAATCTGCGACTCGGAGGACCAAGACATAGACGGGGACGGCTACGACAACCAGGATGACAGCTTCGACTACGACCCCGACGAGTGGAACGACACCGACGGGGACGGGCTTGGCGACAACTCCGACGATGATGACGATGGGGACGGATTCTACGATGGAAATGAGGTGGACTGCCTATCCGACCCCCTCTCAGCATCATCCATCCCTACGGACACAGATTCGGATGGGGTCTGCGACGAGCTGGATGACGACTTGGACGGAGACGGGACCATCAACGACCTTGACGACTTCCCGTTGGACGGGGACGAGAGCGGGGACAACGACGGTGATGGGATCGGCGATATCGCAGACCCAGATGACGACAACGACGGCTATCAGGACACCATAGACGAGTTCAGCCTGAATCCAGCTGAGTGGGCGGACAACGACGGCGACTGCCTATCGCCCAGCATACAGACTAACACCACCGGAAACGGCTGTGGCGACAACTCCGACAACGACGACGACAACGACGGCTGGTCCGACGACGATGAGAACGACTGCGGGACTAACCAATTCTTGGCGCAGTCCTCCCCTGTCGATCGGGACAACGATCGCCTATGCGACATACTGGACCCGGATGACGACAACGACGCGTGGAACGACACAATCGATGCTTTCCCATACGATCCAAACGAGTGGGACGACCTCGACCTGGACAACCTTGGTTCGAATACGGACCCCGACGACGACGGGGATGGGTGGGATGACGAGGACGAGCTCAGCATCTGCAACTCCGATCCAAGGAACCGGTCCTCAGTGCCAGATGACTTCGATGGGGACCGAATATGCGACAACCTCGACGACGACGATGACAATGACATGGTTCTGGACTTCGACGACGCCTTCCCATACGACCCCGACGAGACCCGAGACACCGACGGTGACGGCAAGGGGGACGGCGAGGACACCGATGACGACGACGATGGCTGGGCAGACACAACGGAAGTAATCTGCCAGACGCTTCCCCTCTCTTCCACAGATTTTCCCGATGACAACGATGGAGACGGTACCTGCGACCTGGTAGATCCGGACGACGACAACGACGGGTGGCCAGACTACGAGGACGCATTCCCAATGGATAGCAGCGAATGGGTGGATAGGAACTCAGACGGGCTAGGCGACAATGCGAATCCCCTAACTACAATGGATAAGATGAGGATGAACCCCGGGGCATCCATGCTAGCGATAGGGACGGTATCGTCGATCTTAGCAGGATCACTCGCGTTCGTCCTAGGGAGGAGGGGAATGACCTACCATAAGGAGGAAGAGAGCTACGCATGGGACGACGAAGACGAGGACGAATACTACGATAGTTGGGAGTAGCCAATATATCTTGGTGCATTTTTTACACCTTGTGTGTTTTTTTTACCGAAATATAACCAATTAGCATTTGAAACAATTTTCCAATAAACGGAAAAATTACAATAGAATATTTCTATAATTCGTAATAATTTTCTAAAATACGTATATATTTTCGTAAATATTTCCGTTTTAGTGAAATTAAGTAAAGATGAGCATATTGAGAGATGTTTATATTTGATACAAGGCGTGATCGTCACCAAGTGACGCCTATGAATGACAACGCAACGAGATCAGTAAATCTGACAATGCTAATGATCGTCTCGGTCTGCCTGCCGATGATTGGGGCCCTAGAGGCCCCAGCAGAGCTCGACAGAGCTGGGGAGCGCAGCGAGACGGCAATACAGCCAGGCAGCGGAAACTGCCTAGGTAACGACGCCTGCACAGGGACGGATGCCGGGAACTCCGGTGACACCGCAATCAACGTGACTGCGGACTTCGCCTTTGCAGGTGAAGAGACCAACTATTACTGGGGGACCATGAACGGTACGGGCATCTGTACCTCTTCCTCCTCTGGCGACGAGTGCAACGACGCCTACAAGATAGACGTGCCAATCGGATACGGAGTCTCCGTCCACGTGGGATGGAACACTTCCATGCCCGACAGGTCGTTCGGAGTGGCCCTCGGACCAGAGGCCATGACCGGATCCGGCTCGGGAACTGGTTCCTGGGGCAGGTGCTACTCCGGATCTTCCTCGACCGGGCCATACTACCATGCTGGAATGTCCAGCGGCGGAGACCACGGTTGCCCCGGCTACCAGTACAACTACAACGGTGCTACCTGGCCCACAGTGGTCGGCGGAGACACCGTAATGGCCTGGGTGTTCGGCTACTACGCGTACCAGCACACAGGTGCACAGGAATACAGTATCAACATCTCAGTCTGGCCTGCAGACGGTGGAGTTAGGGGCGATGCCACATTGTCACTTCCCGACCCCGACCAACCACTGCTACTGGACATGCCTGACTCCCCAGCCTCGTGGAGCAACCAGAACGACAGCTTCGACCTCGCAGCAGGCGAGGAGGCAGTGGTTATGATCACTTACTGCGACGTTTGGTGCGACCCAGAGTCTTCGGTAAACATCCACAAGCCCGACGGGACTACCGACACATACCAGCTCCCTGACTACTTCACGGGCTCCCTGGGCACGTACGATGCAGCGGGGACATACTACGTGGAGAAGGTCGACACCTTCGGAGACGGGGGAGTAGGCCTGGAGGTCGCCCACTTCCTGGGCAACATCTCCGCGATGCTGTTCGTCGACGAATACAACTTCGAGGACTCTACCCAGGGCCACGTCAATGCGACGGACGACGACGTGTTCGGCCTGATAGTTCCTCAGAACTTCTTCTCTAACTTCACCCTGACATGGGACACATCCGCAGACCTCGACCTCGAGATCTACCCGGACATAGATCTTGACTGGGCAGGCGTTCTAGGATACTCCTGGTTCGGCTCGGGCGAGGAGTACGTGGATCTCGGCCAGCTGGGCGAGGAACAGATCATCTTCATCAAGGTCGTCCACTGGAGCGGACCGGACACGGGATACGAGCTGGAGGTTCAGACCCAGCCAGGATCCCCGCCCCCATGCTTCTACCAGGACGACGGTGCAGCGCCGGGCGCAATGTCCCCCAACACGGACGGGGACGCCCCAGAGGGAGGCTCCTCTTGGTCCGCATTCGCGGGCCCGGACGACGACCCAGTCCACGTCGGGCATCACATCGACTCGGACGGATACGGGGCCTTCACCGGAACCCTATGTGACCAGTACGACATGTCCGACTGGTTCCAGCTAACGGTCCCCGCCTACCATGGCATATGGGTCGTTCTGGAGTACCTGGAGGACGAGGTCGACGCCAACTTCAACGACTCAGTGATCATCAGCTCCAACATAAGGCTGGACCTGCTGATGATAACATCAAGCGGATCCCAATCCAGCGTCGGAGGGCTATCATCCGACATGAACCCCAAGGTGCTTTCCTCCAACGGATCGTACTCATGGGACGCATCCCTGGACTCCGACACAGTCGTCTACCTCAGGACTTACGTGTATGACCTAACCGACGAGTACGAGCTCAACTACACGATTACCTACTCGGTGTACGACGCGAGCCAGGAGCCCCCCGAGAGCCTCAACCAATACGATGCAGGAATGGACGGGGATGCTGGCGACTCGAGCACCGAGCCTAGGAACCTGACGACCGCGAACCAGACTTGGAGCGGCTACGTCCACGACACCTGGGACTCTGACGACTACTACAAGATCTTCATGCCGCCAAGCTACGCGATGCAGGTCTGCGTCTCCTTCCCAGAGCTGAACAACTACAACCTGTACATACAGTACATCACAGCATCCGGATTCTTGTCCACGATCGACTCATCGACTCAGGACAACCCCGAGTGCGTCGGGACAGACTACGGCGACTCCGACCAGGACCTTTTCATCAGAGTCACATCAGAGACCGGCAGCGGCGACTACGAGCTGTCCATAGTGATGTACTACCCGGGAGTGCTCCCTGCAGAGAACCAGGACGACTGCGGCTTGGCTGCCGTAGGCGTGCCCGAGGGCGACGCATCGGACCTGGTATACCCGGCTGACTTCGCCTACCACACCTGGCTGAACGACAGCACCTCGGGAGACTTCAACCCATACCACGCCAATGGCACGATCAAGGACTACTGGGCTGGAGGGTCATGCACCGCTTGGGTCGACAAGACCTGGGACGCATACGACATCTACAGCATCCCCGTGCCTGCGGGACACTACATGCAGGTCGACTACGACCTGGATCCGACCGACACCAACGCGCTAAGCGGCGCGTACTGGAGGTTCGAGATCATGCATTGCATGCAGCTTCAGCACAGGCCTTGCGAGGGGGGGGTCAATGGCGCCTACTTCGTGAGCTGGGCCCGAGGCTCCAGCGGACTGGACGAGGGAACCCTGAGCTCCAACCTGTGGCCTCTATCGACGCCTCACAACGCATCAGGATGCGACTCGCTGGACCCCAACCCAGTATGCTCTACAAACTGGGACGGGACGACCACGCACTCCCACGACTCTGACGGAGACGGCATTGCCGACAACTCAGACGGGAACGGAGTCAGGGTCGGCCAGTCCAGCCTTGAGATGAACGCAGCCAATGCGGTCAAAGACACACCCGGATGGGCGATCCTGTACGTCTACAACTCGCTCTGGTCCGGAGTCGATGACCACACATACGAGTTCAACGTCTCCTTCCACCCGCTCAGCGGACTCGTGGGCGGGGACCAGAACGACGCCAACTGCGACTGCGACGCAGGCCCCGGCCTGCCGACATCCGTCAACGTGAACGACCACATGAACCAGACACAGGCCGACCTGCTGGCTAACAACAGCACGCTGTCATGGAACGGGTGGACGCACGCGCTGCTCGACACCACTGACACCTTCACCGTTGACCTGCCGGCCAACCACGGGGTGAACATAGAGGTCAACCGCGGCAACGACGCGGACGCATGGTACATACTGGACGTATACGACAACACCTGGACCGCAGTCACACTGCAGGCCTGGGGATCGGGAAGCCAGGTATTCAACACCACCTCAGTTACCCAATCCACGGACACTTGGTTCGGAGTGGGAATCAGGAACTGGGGCCTCAGGGACACAGTTGGCACGGACTACACGGTCAACGTGACATTCTACACCCTAGACGCGGACGGGGACGGCTGGCTGGACCAGACCGAGATCGACTGCGGGACGGACCCATACAATGCCTCCGACTACCCGGACGACCTGGACGCCGACGGAATCTGCGACGCCCTCGATGACGACATCGATGGAGACGGAGTGGACAACGACTTCGACGACCTGCCGGGCGACCCAGACGGCTCAGCCGACATGGACGGCGACGGGATCCCAGACGACACGGACCCGGACATCGACGGAGACGGATGGAACAACCTGGCCGAGGAGGCCTGCCTAGGAGGAACCAGCGAGCTCCAGCCGGACGTGTTCCCAACTGACTACGACGGCGACCTGCTGTGCGACATAGTCGAGGACTCCAACCTGGATCACGACATGGCCAGCACATACCTGGACTTCGACGGTGACAACGACGGCACTCTGGACGCAGTCGACGACTTCGACTTCGACCCATGCGCCGACACGGACACCGACAAGGACGGCCACCCAGACACCATATTCTCGCTCTCCGGAGTGGACCACGACGACGTGGCCGGATACGACGGACTAGTCGACGCTGACGGCGACGGCAACTACACCAGCGACGCCGACGACGGCGACGGCGACGGGGTGACATACGACGAGGACGCCGATGACGGCGACTGGTGCGTACCAGAGACCCCGACGAACCTCACCGAGGACGATGACGACGACGGGGACGGATTCCTGGACGCTACCGAGATCGCATGCGGCTCGGACCCGCTAGTCAGCACCGATATGCCAGTGGACAGTACAGCACCGCCCAACGGTATCTGCGACGCTCTAGACCCCGACGACGACGGCGACGGAGTAGACGACACCGAGGACTGGGCACCATACGACCCAACCGAGTGGGCCGACTCCGACGGCGATGGGAACGGGGACAACCGTGACATGGACGACGACAACGACGGATACTGGGACTCGTGCGAGGAGGCCGACTGGCTAGCAGCACAGAACATCCAGATCCTGAACGGGGTCAACAACTTCGACGGGCAACCATCTGGCATAGCCAGCACATGCCCGGACAACACCGACGCTTTCCCTAACGACGCAACCGAGTGGCTAGACACCGACGGCGACGGGGTCGGCGACAACACGGACGTCGACGACGACGGCGACGGCTGGTCAGACTCCGACGAGCTACTTTGCCAGACCAACCCGCTGGACGTTGGTAGCAACCCATCCATAGACGCAAACGGAGATGGCCGAGGCGACGGCGACTGGGACGGCGACGGCGACTGCGACCTGGTCGACAACGACGACGACAACGACGGCGACTTCGACAGCGTGGACGCATTCCCCAACGACGCCACCGAGGACACCGACACCGACGGTGACGGAACCGGTGACGTCCTGGACGAGGACGACGACAACGACGGCTGGTCCGACGAAGACGAGGCAGGATGCCTGACCGACCCGCTAGACACCATGTCCGTTCCATCCGACAACGACAGGGACGGAGAGTGCGACCTGGTCGACGGCGACGACGACAACGACGGCGTAATCGACCAAGACGACGCGTTCCCGAACAACCCGATGGAGAAGACCGCCTCGGCTTGCGACGGACTCGGCGTTAACGCCTGCAACGATGACGACGGAGACGGATGGCTGGATGCCACCGAGGCCGCTTGTGCCAACGCAGGAGGGTCCGGAGACAAGGACGTCGCCGGAGTCACTCCCAACGACTTCGACAACGACGGGATCTGCGACGCGATCGACACCGACGACGACAACGACGGCCATCCAGACCCTGCCTGCGAGGGCAGCGCCTCTGAGGTCACATACTCCAGCTGCGCGGTGGGCGACGAGGATCGCTTCCCACGCGACTCGACCGAGTGGTACGACGCCAACGAGGACAAGAAGGGAGACAACGCAAACCCAATCACACTAGTGGACAAGATGACCTACGACACCGCCCCATACCTGGGGATTGCCGTGGCCATCGGAGCGATGGGCTACGGACTGCTACAGATGTCCCAGAGGGCAGGGCAGACCGACGAGGACGAGGCCGAGGACTACACAGAGGAGTTCGAGGACTACGACTTTGAGGAGGACGAGGAAACCGAAGACTTCGACGACGAAGCGGAGGAGGACTGATACGATGACAAACGTGACACAGACAGCAAGAAGCCTGCTTATGGTAGCCGTGATGATAGCGTCAGCTATCTTGCCCATGGCGCCAGAGGCAACAGAACTACGAGATGACGCCAAGGAGATGAGGGCCATGCTATCGACCAATCAGATAGCACTGTTCATCGACGAGGGTGACGAGGGGTGGTACGAGATATCACTGGACGAGGCGCCCGACGGCGTCCTCGTGATCACGCCAAGCGGCCCCAGCAATGTGGAGATCAGCCCATCATACCTGAAGTTCACCAAGCTTAACTGGGAGTGGAACCAGACGGTATGGGTCCACGTCCTAGAGGACGATAACGGCGCATACAGCATGGGAACGATCACGCACGCATTGAGCGGCACCGACGCGGTCTACGCCAACGAGGCACTGGCCGACGTAAGCATCACCTCAGCCGATCACGATACCGACACCGACGGGGACGGCCTGCACGACGGGATCGACGACGACGATGACGGCGATTCGACCCTGGATGACGCCGATGAATTCCCATTGGACGCTTCCGAGGACACCGACACCGACGGGGACGGCACCGGCGACAACGCTGACGTCGACGACGACGGCGACGGGGTCAACGACACCGACGAGGAGTCGGGCTGCGACCTGCTGGCCGACTGCGACGGCGACCTGATCGGAGACGCGACGGACGACTTCGACAACGACGCCTCCGAGGACACCGACACGGACGGGGACGGGGTTGGCGACAACGCCGATGCCTTCCCAAGCGACGCCAACGAGACGGCCGACACCGACAGCGACGGCACCGGCGACAACGCCGACGCAGACGCTGACGGCGACGGGACCAACGACACCGACGACGCCTTCCCGCTAGACGGGACCGAGTGGTCCGACAACGACGGCGACGGAACTGGCGACAACGCCGACATAGACGACGACAACGACGGGGTCAACGACACCGATGACGCATTCCCTAACGACGCCACCGAGGACACCGACACCGACGGTGACGGCACCGGTGACAACGCGGACGCCTTCGTCAGCGACGACTGCGCCGACACGGACACCGACGGCGACGGGGCCCCTGACACCGTCTGCGCAGCAGACGACTTCAACTCGGATTGGAATGTCGGAAGCGGCTCTGGGATAGGGGCTATCACGATCGATAGCACGGGAGTTGTAACCGTCAATTTCGCAGAGACCTTCGATACCAATGACACAGATTCCAGCTGCGACGCCTCCATTTCATGGTTCGGCTACAACACTGCATCTGGCGGATGGAACCCCGTAATGATACTGGGGCTTTGCAACGGCAACACCTATGGTCCGAACGAGGGCACCTCGATGGCCGCCCCGGTCGTGTCCGGCGCCATTGCGGTGCTGATCCAGGCCAATCCGACCTACAATGCGCAGGATCTGTCGCGGCTGTTGTTTTCGACCACCGAGGATCTCGGCCCTGCCGGCCTCGACGCCACC
>PAYZ01000006.1 GCA_002716085.1 Methanobacteriota archaeon
CCCCCCCATTACTCCGCCACTCAATTGTGATTGGGATTATGGGTGCTTGCATTTCCAGCGTGATTGGACTTGGGCGTCGATTACTCTATTTCAATGTTGGACCAGCGTGTGTGCTTCGTCATTGCAATGGTCGTAGTGGACGTAGTTCCAAATCACCTCGTGATCCACTCCGTCCAGTGCAACGGTGAATGGGGATGGGGGCTCCTCGCAGGGGCCCATGAACGGGAAATGGTCATCCATCATCTGGTGGGGTTGCCCGTTCTCGACCATGCTGAGGGCCGTGTGGACCCTCATGTCACAGGTGAAGTTGCTTGTCTCCACGTAGAAGGTGAAGTCCTCGGAGTCGGATGTCGCGTTGAACATCCAATCGGCCTCCCCGGCACCATCGCAGCCCTGTCCGGATTCGCAATGGTCTATCCACATGGCTACCTCGTATTCCTGCCCAACTTCGAGGTCGTCAACGCTTAGCACCATGCTGTGGTTGCCCTCCTCTATTTCGACAGGCCAGATATTCCATGGGAGTAGGCAGGCCCAGACCCCTGCGGGATCCTCCTCGCACTCGTCGTGGTGGTCATACCAGTCCGGCTCTCCGTCCCCGTCGCCGTCCCAATCGTCGTTCCAGCACCTGAAGTCGTGCCCGTCCTCCTCGCACTCGTCGTAGTCGCTGTAGTAGTACAAGTGCTCGTAGTCGATGCCGTCGTAGGTCAGGGAGAATGGGGACTCAGGCTCGTCGCATGGGCCCTGCCAATCGAAGCTCTCATAGTAGACGCTGCCGTTGTGGTGCCAGTCACCGTTATCGTTCCAGTAGCCCTTGTCGAGGTCCATGTAGAGGTGTACTCCGCAAGTCGTCTCGTCAGTCTCGAGGCTCCAGGAGAAGGTTGCGTCCTCCCCTGTTGAGTTGTTGATGTAGTAGTGATTACTCTCGTGGAAGTGATCGTGGCCGTTCCAAGTGTTCATGTTCAATTCTGCACGTAGCCTGTAGCTGTTGCCGGCCTCCAGGTCTGCTATGGAAAGGTTGAACGTGTGGTTACCCTCGAAAATCGGGGGCGACTCTCGCCATGTCTCGCACTCCCAGGTCCCGTCAGAGAGCTCCCAGCAGTTACCCTCCCAGTGAGTCCAGTCAGGGGATCCGTCTCCGTCGTTGTCCCAGTCGTCGTTCCAGCACTGGAAGTGGTCTCCCTGATCATCGCACTCGTCGTAGTCGGCGTAGTGCTGGATATATTCGTGCTCCACTCCGTCCAGCTCCATGGTGAATGGGGAGGGGGGTGTGTCGCAAGGACCTTCGAACCTCCAATCAGTGCTCTCAACTGTGTCGTTGTACCCCCAGTTGCCGCTTGCGTCCCAGTTCCCTGACCTCAGGTATACGTGGATAGTCACGCCGCAAGTGTAGTTGTCCGTTACGACGTCGAGCGTCATTGAACCCGATGAACCGTTGAAGAACCCGCTTCCTGGGTAATAAGTCTCACCATCGAGCATACGCTGTGACTTGTAGTAGTAGACGTCTAGCTCGTAGCTGTAGCCGGCATCCAGTCCTGTTGCGTTGATCACCATTGTGTGGCTTCCCTCTCCAAGATAGGGATCCATATAATGCATGATGCAGGTCCAGTTTCCTCCAGTGTCCTCCTCGCACTCTTCGAACGAGTTCATTCCGTCTGCGCTCCCGTCGTTGTTGTGGTCCATCAAGCAGTACCATTGGTTCCCGTAGATATCGCAGTCTAGGATGTGTTCTGAATCATAGAAGTATTGCGGCTCCTCCTCGTATTCGACCCCGTCCACATCAAGGGAGAGGTGTGAGTCGTAGTCGCAGGGCCCATGGAAGCCGAAGTGCCTGGAACCGATGTAGGTCCCGTTTGACTCGTAGCTCATCTGTATGTGGCCGTTCGCGTCACAGGTCTCGTTAGTGACCACGAGGTACATGTTGGCGATGCTGATCTCGCCGGTTTGGGTGGAGTTGACCACCCCGTTGTCGTGCATGTGGAAGACCCCCGCTTCCACCGGGCTGTGTGAGTTTAGTTGCACATGGTACGTGTAGTTGGTGTCCAGGTCAAGGCCCCAGACCTCGAACTCGATCGAGTAGTTGCCCTCGTCTAGCAATGGTGTCTGTTCGCTGTAAACGCACTCCCATTCTCCAGCGGCATCCATCTCGCAATCGTTGAAGTGCCAATTACCGTCGTAGCTCCCGTCCCCGTTGAGGTCGACATCACAGGTGTAGTAGTCTCCCTCATCGTTGCATGAGATGATGTCTCCCCAGAAGGGGACCTCCACCATCTCGTACTCGTCTCCGTCGATGATCATGGACGAGTTCATCCCCACAATGGAGTCGTGGTCTGCAGTGGCCAGGGTGGCCACGGGACCCATTGCGGATAGTACCATTATCAGGCAGATACTCAGGCTTCGTGTCTTGCGTGCGCTATACATGTAGGCCCCCGGCCGATTACAGTCGTATATAACCATAAGCCACCAAAGATGACAGGGCGCTTTCCTGCCCTATTCCGAGTGTTCCTTGCTCCACCACTCTACCCTGTCCCCGGAGCAGTCTTCCTCCGATGTCAGAACAAGGCCGCTCTCTCTCAGGGAGGAGCTCCGGAATACCGGGCCGCTCCCCCCTAGGTCAATGGGCGAGATGCATATCCTTGCCCTGTCCACCGCCTCCTCGGAGAGGAACCTAGACCAGGTGTCTGCACCCCCCTCGACTAGAAGCGACTGGACCCCCCTGTCGCCGAGCATGTCCAGAACCCTGGCTACTGGGATCTCCCTCTCCGGAATGACCACCCTCTCGACGTGGTGGAGGTCTCCAGAGGAGTCCGTCTCGGAAGACTGGACTATCAGCGTTGGAGCATCCCCCTGAGTCATGAGCTTGGAATGGGGGGGAATCCTGTTATCAGGGTCGATAACTACCCTTGTTGGAGAATCCCTGGGGCCTATTCCGGGACCCCTCACGGTAAGTGAAGGATCGTCCCTAATTACAGTCCCAACTCCCACGAGTATGGCCATGGAACCCGCCCTGATCTCATGGGCCAGCTCCAGGGACCTGTCGGAGCTGAACCTTCGAGGGGGCTCGGTGGGAGGGACGTCAATTCTGCCTTCCGAGTCTGTGGACGCCTTCAGGGTGACCAGGGGCCTCCTGTGCCTGCACCAGTGCATGAAGGCTGCCATCTGCCCCTCGCAGTCCTCCTCCAGAAGTCCGCTTTCCACGACGACCCCAGCCTCGAGGAGTGCCTCAGAACCACCTCCTCGAACCGTTGGGTTGGGGTCCAATGCCCCGATAACTACCCTGCTGACCCCTGCCCATAGAAGGGACTCGGTGCATGGGGGGGTCCTCCCGAAGTGGTTGCACGGCTCCAAGGTCACGTATGCGGTTGTTCCCTGTGTGGGCACCCCCCGCGACTCCGCGTCCGCTATCGCCATCTGCTCTGCGTGCAGGCCTCCTATGTGGTCGTGCCACCCCTCTGCGACTACCTCGTCGTCCCTAACCAGGACGCATCCCACGAGCGGGTTCGGCATCACTCTGTGACGCCCCCTCTCCGCGAGCTCTATGGCCCTGCGCATGTGCGCCTCCCCATCTTCCATGGCTACCGGCCTGCTGAACCCGCCCCTACTCATGATTCCTTGCTTTGGCAGGATTCAAGTCCGATGCTGGTGCTGGCAGTCCCGTGCCACGCATAGCCTGCATCGCAAATCCCAACGCCAGGGACGGAAAGCTGGGCAGGAACTTCCACAAGGTCGAGGCAGCCTTGGAGTCGTCCGGCATCGAGCATGACGTATTCATGACCGAGGGCACTGGCCACGCGATCGAGATAGCCAGCGGCCTCAGGGACAGCGACTACGACCTGGTAGTCGCTATTGGGGGGGACGGGACGGTCCACGAGGTGGCCAACGGGATCCGCGACTCACCAATGCGTCTGGGAATCATCCCGATGGGAAACGGAGACGACTTCGCGAGGGCGATAGGGGTGCCATTGAAGGACCTCCAGGGCGCCATCTCCATTCTGAAGGAGGGCACCGACTACACCGTGGGGGGGATCAGGGTGGAGGGCCTCAAGGCCCCCGATCACCCCGGGATCCCGTCCCCTAGGCACTACCCGGTTACTGGAGACCCCTCCAGAGATGGCAACCTGGTCAGGTGGTCGTTCCTGGAGTGCGACGGGGGGGTGACCTCCTCCATCAACCGGATGAAGGACGAGGGCCACTTCTCGTGGATCAGCGGCCAGAAGAAGTACACCTTCCTTGCCATCAAGGCCATCCTGTCTTGGAAGAGCCAGATGGCCTGGATCAGGGTTGACGACAAGCCGGGGACCAAGGTCGACCTCACCGGGCTTTTCGCCATGATGCAGGCCGAGACCTTCGGAGGCGGGTACAAGGTGGCGCCGGGCATGCACCCGTTCGGAGACAGCGCCTCGATAGTGCTCGGCTTCGGCCTATCCAAGACACAGATGCTCAGGGTGATGGGCCCCCTGGAGAAGGGAAAGCACGTCGGGCGGTGGGGCAAGATCACCATGGAGCCCTGCAGGAGCTTCGAGATCCGGGCACTGGACTCCGAGGGGAACCCGACCCAGGAGCACGGGCACGACCCACCCCTCTTCATCAGCCTGGACGGGGAGATCTCCATGACCACCCCAGTTCGCTTCGAGTACCACGAGGAGCAGCTCAAGGTCAGGGGGGGACCTAGCCCCCCGAACACGTAGATTGGCCGCCAGAAATGGTGTCAAAACTGTTAATCGGGCAACCGAGCCTCGGAGCCCATGACAGACCAACCCAACAGCAAGAACAAGGGACTACTAGTGGCCCTACTGATGATACTGACAGCAGCCTCACCCATTGCTGGCAGTGCCCAGGCGGACCACGACACGGACTCCGACGGAAACTTCACCGGAACGACGGTGAAAATCGGATTCTTGGGCGACCAAACTGGAATGATCTCAAGCTACTGGTCCGGGTTCTACGAAGCGGCTACAATCGCCAATAATCACCTCAACGAACAGGCTCATGACTACGGCACCAACGTCCAATTCGAAATCGTTTATGCCGACTCAGGCTGTGATAGCAGCACTGCCACTAATGGGGCCCATGCCCTCGTAAGCGCTGGAGTCATGTTCGTGGTGGGGGCGCTCTGCTCGGGAGCATCCATGAGTGCTAACGCAGTCCTCTCGGCAGCGGGCATACCACATATCTCGCCCACCTCTTCCAGCCCAGCGCTCAGCGACTCGACCACTTATCCCGGATTCTTCAGGACGATCACCAGTGACGGTATTAATGGGGTTGGCATCGCCCAATTACTGGATCAGGCAGGAGGTTCTGGTATGAGCAGCCCTGCGTTGGTGCACGTAGATGATTACGGCTACCTATCAGGGGTCTCCGAGGCCTTCGAGGACACATGGGAGGAATATGGAAATGACCTCTGCATGGATTCAGACGGGTACGAAATGAAGTTCGTTCTGGACACCGATCCCGACTACACCAGCATAGCTCTGGATATAGTAGGCGCCGATTGCGACAGCGTCGTGCTGGTCACTTACACCGATCATGGGGTCGACATGGTCGAAGAGCTAGTAGACAGGGGTTTCGACCACGACAACGGTCTAATCGTATCCCCGGCCTCTATGGATTCGGCTCAGGCTGGCGACTTCGAGACTCCTAGTCATGCGGATGAGCTGACGGTCCTGGTGCCCTCCTGGGATCACGACTCGGAAATGCACGATGACTTCTGGGAAGAATGCGATTCGATAATTGAGTGCAGCAGTATGGGGATTTTCCAATCTAACTCATTCGACGCCATCTCAATAGTGGCCCAGGCTCACATGCTATCCGAGATGTTCGACGTGCCCCTCGAGGACTCGATACGCTACATTGGGTACCAATGGGGGGGCACTAGCTCCAACATAACCTTCGATGAGAATGGCGATCCCTACGGCAATGGGCACGAAATCTGCGACTACAATTACAACGAGTCAAATGGGGACCTATTACTGGAATGCGACGACTACTTGCCCCCGTCTGACATAGACTTCGAGCCTGATAGCGATTTGTACGGCTACGACGTCTTCTCATTGCAGTTGGAGGAATTCGAGGAATCCGTGCATTTCGAAGTCTCTCTTGAAGAAGTAGACATTGAAGGGGAAACGGTCACGATCTCTATTTCTAGGGACATAGAATTGGACCCCTCCATCAGGCAGGAGATCGACTATGACTTCGGTGATGGCGACGGAGTGCTGAACGAGACAGAGGGATTCTTGTTCGCCGAGCTAGTAATCGAGGGATATGGCCTAGTCCCCCACTGGGTCTGCTTCTCCATGACAAGCGAGGATTTGACACCAATCGATCATGATAATAGAGAGGACTGCGAATATGCCGGTGGCTTCTGGGCCGGTCCGTATGGCTTCCTCTCCACAGATGACGAAGATGGGGATGGGATGCCTGACAGCGGCCCCTCTCTCGATGGGGGGACGTCAGGATGCTCCTGGAACGGGATCGAGGGCAACGCCTTCGAGTACGTCACCCTGAACGGAATCAGCCCATCGTGCATCGACGGCTTAGTCATGGCTTGGGACTTCGGTGAGGACGAAAACGCAGGTTGGGAGACGGTGCCCATGATTTCCTGGATTTGGTTTGGCACGTTCGACGCATCCGTCGATCCCACTGATGGTAACTTCACGCTAAGCTACCCGGGCGATCCAGAGGGTGGCTCATACCAATACCCATCCGAAACCAACCTATGCACATCGAGTTACACCCAGGGGGAAGGGAACCAAGAATTCTGGCAAGCGTCAGTGACGACGCACGGCTCCGACTGGGGACCATGCATAACGATCTCCGGGCTTATCGAAGAGGTCGAGATCACCTTCGCATCCACGGATTCCGATGGTGACTCCTACAAGGACCCATACGACGCCTTCCCTGACGACTCTAGTGAGTGGGCCGACTCAGACGGCGACGGGGTGGGGGACAACGCAGACGCCTTCCCGACGGACGCCAACGAGACGGTTGACAGCGACGGCGACGGCATCGGCGACAACTCGGACGCCTACCCGACGGACGCCAACGAGTCAGCGGACTCAGACGGCGACGGGTTGGGGGACAACGCAGACGCCTTCCCGACGGACGCCAACGAGACGGTTGACAGCGACGGCGACGGGGTGGGGGACAACGCAGACGCCTTCCCGACGGACGCCAACGAGTCAGCGGACTCAGACGGCGACGGGGTGGGGGACAACGCAGACGCCTTCCCGAAGGACGCCAACGAGACGGTTGACAGCGACGGCGACGGAGTGGGGGACAATTCTGACACTGACGTCGATGGGGACGGGGTGGAAAACGCCTTCGACCAGTTCCCTACAGACGGATCAGAGGGAAATGACACAGACTCTGACGGCATCGGCGACAACCAGGACACGGATGACGACAATGATGGCGTCGAGGACACCGAGGACGCATTCCCACTGGATCCATCGGAGACTTCTGACAACGACGGCGACGGCATCGGCGACAACGCAGACGATGACGACGACAACGATGGTTGGCTCGACGCCACCGAGGTTGCTTGTGCCAACGCCGGAGGATCGGGTGACAAGGACTCTCCCGGGGCGAAGCCCTCCGACCTCGATGGGGACGGCATCTGCGACGCGACCGATGACGATGACGACAACGACGGCTACCTAGACCCAGTTTGCTTCCCAAGCCACTCCATGCCAGAGTACGCAGGTTGCGCAGTGGGCGAGGAGGACAGGTTCCCACGCGACTCCACGGAGTGGTTCGACGAGGACGGGGACATGAGCGGCGACAACGCCAACCCACCCCCGGAAGACGGCGTTCCAGGCTTCGGAGCCCTGTCGGCAGTGATGGCTGTCCTTCTGGGCCTGGCGGTCTCGAGAAGGAGATCCGACTAGGCTCCTTCGCCCTCTGGGTAGATGGCCCTAGCGGGCCGACCGCACCTGCCGATCGGCTGCAAGGTTCTTCTGTGACCAGTCGCACGCGGGCACGCTGCAGACGTCGCATAGCCTGGTATTGCGCCGGATTTGAAATCCGGTGTCCTAGTGACTCGGGAGTTCAAATCTCTCCGTCTGCGCCAAAACAAGGCTGACCATCACAGGCCGTAGTAGCCCGGNCTGCACCAGTCAGGGAGGCCGGAGGCGGCATCGGGGTGGGTTAGCCCAACGAACAGGACCATTATGATGATGAAGAAGGCGGGGAATAGGGCAGTGAGGGTCAGGATGCCAGAGTCCTCGTCACCGTAAAGGTGCATGAAGATGGCTGCGATCATGATGAACTTCGGTATGGCGATGATGGTCAGGATCCACAGGGTGACCACCTTCTCCTCCGTGCCCATCGACTCGGCCACCGAGCCCAGGTCGGCCCCGACGGCCAGGACCTCGATCAGAGTCAGTATCATCAGCCCGTAGAAGTTCATCCAGTAGGGGTCCTGCCCCAGAATCTTGTAGTGCGCCATTTTCATTTCACCTCAGTACAGATAGAAGAACGGGAAGACAAGGACCCAAACAAGGTCCACGAAGTGCCAGTAGAGCCCGAAGTACTCGATAGAGACCGCGTTGTCGGGGGTGTAGCCACCCCTGGCAGCCTTGAGGGTCATGTAGGTGAGCCCCACTATCCCCCCGAACACGTGCGCCCCGTGGGTTCCGGTGGTTACGTAGAACGTGGTGGCGCTGACCTGGATGTCCGCCATCATGTGACCCCCCGGGTGCGTCCCTGCCTGCATCATCGAGTAGAGAGCGCTGTCCTCTGGGATCGAGTAGTCATTCGGGTGCGCCTCGATGTAGTGGGTGTCGTATGCGTGGTGCTGGTAGTGGTCAGCGTTGATCAGGTAGCCCTCAGCGTATAGCGACTTGATCGTCGAGTCTCCGTGGTTGTACTCGTGCATGAACTCCGGGAGCGGGAAGCCGAGGAACCACTCNACCATCTTCAGCGTCAGGAAGAGTATGGCGAGTGCCCAGGTGGATGCAAGGTAACGAGTGACCTTCCTCCTCCTGACGTCCTCCTCGATCCCATCCATCTTGGCGTACCTGAGCGCCNGAACGATCGTGAAAGAGGATATGATTAGGGCGAACGTGTTGATCGCCCCGGGGGCGATGTGGAACCAGCTCGAGGCGATAAGGTGGCTCGCTGGCTCGAAGCAGGAAACCGCAGTGCCCTCTACCCACTGCCCGGACTCGAACACCGTCTTGCAGTTGGGTATGCCTAGGCGGTACCTCATGTAAGTGCTGAACAGTGACGTGAAGACCATCATCTCCGACATCAGGAAGACCCACAGTGCGACCTTGCGGATGTCTATGTTCTTGAACGGGGTCCCGGTTGACTTTGGCTCCCAGAGGTGCTTGGAGTCCCTTCCATCTACCCCGTAGCTCCAGTCCTGCCTCCACCAGATTAGTAGGCCGAAACCGATCACGCCCAGGGAAGCGAATACCATCGGCACGTTGGCCCATCCGAGGAACTCTCCCCACTCGAATGCCCCAGCTAGGGTGAAAAGGAAAAGGGCGAAGCCACCGCTCATGATGATCGGTGACCACGAGTTGTGGGGGGCCCCATGGTTCCAGTCGTGGGGTCCCCACGCGCTGGGATGGTGGTCATCGCCGCTCAATGCGACGCCTCCCCGGATTCCTCATCCGCAACCATGAGTCTGTTGAACCACCTGCCCATTGCACCGGGCTCGTTGGCGATGTGCTCGTTCGCGTCCTTGAGCGTCGGCAGACCCCACTCCCCATTTCCAAGCTTGTACTTGGTGTGCGCTGGGGGAGGCGAGCTTGTCATCCACTCGAAGGACCATCCCCCCCACGGGTCGTCAGGGGCATCCTCGCCCCTGAACGAGGTCACTATCATGTTGAACACTAGGATGAAGTTGGACAGGAAGAAGAGGAAACCAGAGACCGTGATGAACATGTTCCACCCTGCGGCCTCCATTGGAAGGGAGCCCAGGGCCTCTTCTGTGGTGACGAAGTAGGTGTGGTGCCTCCGAGTCATCCCCCAGACCCCTAGCCTGTGCATTGGCCAGAACAGGGCGTTGTAGGAGACGAAAGCGGTGAGGAAGTGCAGGACTCCCAGCTTCTCGCTAAGCATCTTGCCCGTCGCCTTGGGCCACCAGTAGTATATCCCGGCGAAGAAGCCGAAGANAGTGCCTCCCACCAGTACGTAGTGGAAGTGCGCGACCACGAAGTAGGACTCGTGGAGGTGCGTGTCCATGGCTATCGATGGGAAGAACATNCCGGAGATGCCNNCCAGCGTGAATGTAACCAGGAAGCCCAGTGCCCATAGGGTGTGAGTCCTGTACACGAGCGATCCCCCGTGCATGGTCATTAGCCAGTTGAACACCTTGATCCCAGTGGGCACGGCGACTAGCATCGTAGTCAGCATGGTGATGAACCTCAGTGTGGGGCTCATTCCGCTGGTGAACATGTGGTGCCCGTAGACGATGAAGGCCACTATCCCTATCCCGGCCATGGCGTATACCATCGACCTGTAACCGAACACAGACCTCCTTGAGCTGGTCGCTANCACCTCTGAGATTATCCCGAACGAGGGGACCACAACCACGTAGACCTCGGGGNGGCCGAAGTACCAGAACAGGTGGCTCCACAGGAGCGGGTCCCCCCCTGCGGCGATGTCGTAGAATGCTGTCCCAATGACGCGGTCAAGGTAGACCTGAATGAGGCCCACTCCGAAAGCTGGGATGGAGAGGAAAAGCATCACGTTGGCCACTAGTATCGACCAGCTGAACAGGGGCATCTGCATCCAGCCCATGCCCTCGGCCCTCATCACCGCCATTGTGGTCAGGAAGTTGATCCCTGTAAGTGTGGACGAGGCAACTAGCAGAATCTGCCCTGCTGCCCACATCGTAGTTCCGTGATGGGCTCCCTCGCTAACGACGTAGGGAGCGTAACCCGTCCACCCAGTGTCAGCACCGTGCCCGGAGAAGACTCCGGTGAATATCAGGAGGGCAGCGAAGGGTTGCAGCCAGAACGACATGGCGTTGATCCTTGGGAGCGCCAGGTCGGCCGCTCCTAGTTGAAGCGGAATCATCCAGTTGGCGAACCCATTAATCATCGGCATGGCAGCGAGGAAGATCATCGTGGTACCATGGAGGGTGAAGAACTGGTTGTACTGCTCCTGGGTGAGGAAGTCGTTACCGGGGACGGCCAGCTGGATGCGTATGATCATCGCCATGATGCCCCCCACTCCCAAGAAGAACAGACCTGCTACGAAGTATAGCGTCCCGATCTTCTTGTGGTCAGTGCTTGTGAGCCAGTCAGCCAGCCATGGTGCGAAGTTGTCCCAGTCGAACGACTCGGGGTCCTTCCTGTAGAACACGTACGCGAGAGTTATTGCTAGAAGGGTGGCCGAGACGATGATTAGCACTCCAAGAACTACGAATGGGTCTGCAGCCTCCAGGACCTCGATAGGACCTCCCAGAGAGACCGTTGCCTTGCCCCACAAGTCCCCGCTCGATCCGCCGCCGGCTCCGTCCGCGTTTCCATTGACAGAGTTGACGTGAAGGATGAACTCGACGTTCCTGTCAGTAGCGGGAGCGGTCCACATCACTGACCACGAGGTCTGGTCGTTCCCGGCTTCTGTGTGACCCACCTCATTGGCGCTGAAGACCTGGGCTGTTGCATCGCCGACTGAAAGCTCCCCGTCGCTCGCCCATAGGTGGAACCCACCCTGGTTGGCGTTGCCTGCCTGGCTCGGCCCTCCTTGGAAGGAAAGGGTTAGTTCGTACTGCTCGGAATAGTTGTAGCTCTCAGGAAGCCCTTCTATAGTAGCCACCACAGAATCCGAGGGAACGGCACCGTGGCAGTTGCAGCCTGACTGCTGCACCCCCCCAACCCCACCGGGAAAGGACTGAGCAGATGGGAGTGCAAGCATGGCTGCGATTACCACAAGCCCCACAATAGCCCCTCTCGCTCTCTTGTTCGCCATCTTCTCACCTCAGTTGTGGGCCACCAGCTTTGCTGCCATAATTGAATGCGCATCTCCGCAGTACTCGGCGCAAAGCACCATCGACTCCTCGGTCATAGAGTCTGCAATTGGTAGCCAGAGCGTGGTCTGCTGTCCGGGAAGGGTGTCTTCCTTGGTGCCCAAGTGCTGGAACCAGGGGGCATGCGTTACGTCTATCGAAGTCATATTCGCAAGGTATGTCTCGCCCTTCATCAGGCTGAGTACGGGCACGCTGCCGTAAACCTCCATCGTCTCGGTCCCCGTGTCGCAGAGCCCTNCCTCTAGTTCGAGGCAGTCGAAGCTCCAGTACCACTGCTGGCCTGTGATCTCTATCACGTGGTAGCATTCAGATGTGATGAGCCCATCTGAATCCATCGAATTGTTCGAAGATTGACCTTCTTGGCACTCGAATCCGTGCGCACCCCCCTCAGTTGAGGTCCATACCGAGTCTAGGGGGGCCCATGAGTAGTAGGTCAACCAGACTATCAGGATGAATGGCAGAACGGTCCAAGCAACTTCTAGCCGCATATCGTCGTTGTGCTTGGGAAAGACCCCGATCTGCAGGTCGTCAACGTTGGGGAGCTTCTCCCCTTCCTTCGAAGTGAACCAGAATGAGTGGTGATACAGCCAACCGAAGGCTATCGCACCCACTATCACAGACCAGAAAATGTAGTGGTCCCACAGGGTCTCGAAGATCGGAGTCATCACACTCATGGCTATCTCTATACCTTCGCGGGGAAAATCCCCTCATAAGGGTCGCGGGAACCTCTTCTGTGCCCAACCCCATCAAGGCGGAAAAATACTACAAGCAGGGCACCCTGTTTACCACTGGTCAAATCATGTCCGATCGAGAAGGATTGCCTGATTGGGTGGGGAGAAGGGCAAGGATGTCAGGCTCTCCAAATCGAGAGGTCAGGTTCGAGAAGGCTGCTCGGGCAATCGCCAATTCGGTAATCAGGAACAGGCCAATCTCAGAAGGCGGCTCCGGATGCCCCGTTATAGTTGAGGGGCCCAGGGATGAGGACGCTCTAAGGGAGCTCGGCTTCACAGGACCAGTGGAGAAGGTAAACAGGGGATGGGATAGATCGACGCTAATCGCCTATCTCCACTCTACTTACTGCCTTGGAAACGTCCCAGACGATGGACCTCCGGTAATCCTTCTCATGGACTGGGATCGCACCGGCGGTAAGCTTCAGTCCTCTATTCGGGATCGAATGATGGCCATGGACTCCAAGGTCGACGAGAGCCTCAGGAAAGCTCTGCTAAGGTCCATGAAGCCGGAGGGGAGAACCGTGGAGTCCCTGATTCCCCATGCGCATGCCCTTGGCCCAATAATCCAGCAATGCATCTCTGAGCTGGACTGAGACTCACTCTGGAAGGGATGGCGGCATCTCCTTCACAGAGTTTAGTACGAGGTGGGTAACCGATCTTTCNATCCCAGACATGCTCATGACGCTCTTCGACAAGTCATCCAAGTCTCCTCTGTCCTCGGCCCTTGCTAGGACCATCGAGTCGTAGTCCCCAGTAACGTCGTAGACGCCGTACACTCTGTTGTCCTTGGCAATCTTCTCCTGGACCTCTATCANCCTCCCCTTCTCTATTCTCAGACCGATCACAACGCTAAGCCCCCATCCCGCCTTGTCCGGATCTAGCAGGACCGTGTAACCGCGTATCACACCCAGGCTCTCAAGCCTCCTAACCCGATTGCTTACAGTTCCCAATGCTACTCCTNCCTCCTCCGCTATCTTCCTCAGCGAGGTCCTGGCATCAGCCTCTAGTACCCTGAGAATCCTGCGGTCGATATCATCCATGCTTCCACCGAGTACAGGGGTTGAATTGCAAGGCTCTTGAACATATGCCAGACATTTTCGCGTATGCATGATCGAATGATCAGAACGAACATGCACCCTACTCTTCCTCTAGGGCAATTGGCAAACCTATTAGAGACCTCATCACTGTCTTCTCTGCCTCGCTAATCATAGGTGTAACTCTCGCTCCCACCCAGACAGGGAGGCAGGACCCCGAGCCATCCACTAGGATCCTGCTGCCTCGAATCCCCTCGAGTAAATCGCCAAGCTCTTCAGTCGGCGGCTCGGAACCCAGGAGAATCCCTTCAAGTAACCCCCCCTCCACCTTTACGAAGGGCTCCGAGATATGGCCTAATAGCCTTCTAGCAGCGCGTGACACCACCCTCTCCACNCTCCCCTTCCTTACTCTTGCAGCGATTAGGCCTAGGTGGATGACCCTCAATGGCCTCCACCTTCCTCCAGTGACAAGAATCCTGCCTCCTTTGCGAGTCCTCTCAGAATCCCAAACTGCCCTAGCCTCTTCAGTAGACCAGAGCAGGCTCTTTCCCCTTGTCCACATACTCGCAGGGACAGAACCCCAATCTGCCTCCAGCTTTCTCGACCAATCATCGTCGATAGGCCTTGGATAGGCATCGGGGTCTACCTTGGGAAAACGTTCCACTTCAGCTTCAAAATTTGGGCTCTCGTGCTTTGGGGGGCCAATCTTCTCGAGAACGGCAATGAAGAAGCCACTGCCCTCNATCGAGTCGTTCCACACCCTCATGCATCGTCCAAGTTGCGATGCTTGAGAACGTAACTTTGGGGGAAGCATTTCCTCGGGCACCTCTCCGCCACCAGGGGACCCCGACTCGTCAAGAGAGGGCCAGGTCAGCATCCCATGGCTACCCGGAACGCCTGGCAGCAGATCCTTTGCAGGAATCACTCTGACGATGCCTCCAGAAAGCGCCCTAGCAACTACTGCCTCATTTTCAACAGGGTCTAGGGAGCAGGTCGAGTAGACAATCCTTCCTCCAGGCTTGGTAACTGCAATCGCTCGTCTTAGCAGATCATGCTGAAGCCCATGAAGAGATCGTCCCGACGAAGGGGACCACTTGTTCCATACATCTGGATTTTTCCTGGTGGTTCCAGACCCAGTGCATGGGACGTCCACCAAGACCCTATCGAAACCACTTGCCGGGACCTTGGGGATGTGCCTGCCGTCATGATTTACCACGATGGAAGATCTAGATGAGTGTCGTTGAACGTTACTAACCAGGGTGTTAACCCTCCCCCTGATTACTTCGTTAGCAATGACGACACCCGAGTCTCCTAGGTGCTCGCAGATTTGGGTGGTCTTGGACCCGGGTGAAGCACATAGGTCCAGGACCACTTCCCCAGGACGCGGCCCCAGTGCCAGAACTGGAAGCATAGAAGACGCCTCCTGTCTGGTGACTCTGCCAGTTTCGTGCAGCGCATTAAGTAACACTCTAACTTCTCCTTCCGCCATGCCTCTTTCAAACGGCATCTCCCATGCGCTTCCGGGTCCTGGGAACCAAGGAATCCTGGTTGCACCTGTGCCTTCAAGCCACGACTCGACCCAATCCCCATCACCGCTTAGCGGACTTACTCTCACCGTCTCTGGCAATCTGGAGAAAGAGTTCTCGAACCATGCCTCAGAATCCTCCCTCCAATGGGATACGGCCTCTCGCAGGGCGCTGCCTTTCGCATCATCCTCCCAGTCCGACTCCCTTCCGCCCATGCCGCATCGTCCACAGTGCACGACATCAAGTGCTCGCAGATTTCGGCAATGTCTAGGGACTCATGTTTTCCATCCCTGATATCTAACTATACCAACAACGGTTATACCTCCNGCGATTCGCTCGAGCTTTGCGGCATTTGTCGCAAGGGATGCACATGACAGGATTCGGATTCAGAAGGAGGATCTCAAACAAGACCTCAGAACCAACAAAGACTGACGACATTGGAACCAAGGTTAAGCTTGGAAACCTGCTCAAGAGAGCTAGGGACTACGGAGTTTCAACAGGCCCATTGAAACCTATCGAGGCGCTAATGACTGTAGGTCAGAACGAGTGGACCTGGCAAGTAGTAGATCGTGACGTCCTAGACAAGCTAAGTCACAGGCTTGTATTCCAGTCAGACGCTGGTTTGAGGAGGGAGATTCTGATGACCGAGGGTCTGGATACTGCAATGGGGGCGGCTTCGATGATAGTGGAGCTAGATGGCGGCTGCGTCCTTATTGAGACCCTAGAACCGTAAAATCAACCCTCGCGGAGTTGAAATAGGGATTGCAGGTGCGGTGCTCAGATGGCCAAGGAGAAGAAGGGCAGTGGAATCCAGCAGGCTGCAGGCCTGATAAGGTATTTCGACGAAGAATCGGAGGATGCGATTCAGATTTCGAAGGGCTCTGTGTACTTCGTCTGCGTCGTGTTCAGCCTCATTGTCTATCTTGCAAACGAGCCTACTCCTGAGAACAACGTTTGGAACTGGATGGGCGGGCAACTCAAGCTTCTCTGGACGTCTCTGGGCTTCTAGCCATCAAGCAGTTCCCTCTCCATACTGCCCATTTCCGATTTAGGATCGGCTCTGACTATGGAACTTGAAGCCCTGCTAAGTGCCCTTTCGACAGCAGGGGCATTCTTGTCGGCAAGGGCTTCCCTAGCTCGGTTTAGATCCTCGTCGGCGGAGTCCAGAATCACGTCAGCCGATTCTTCGATCCCCCTCATCTTGTGAACCTCGTCTTGGAGCCTAGCGATGTCGTCGCTCATACTCTCCCTAGCAACAGAGATAAGACCCTCCCAACTTGTGGTGTGAGATTGGATGGTTCCCGAAGTGGCCCTCTCGAAAGCCCTGACCCTGAAGGGCTCCCAAGGATTCCTTCCGAGCGACGAGACAATGTCCATCGCACATCTAGCACGAGTAGGTAGTG
The DNA here is from genome assembly GCA_002716085.1 of Methanobacteriota archaeon. Taxonomy (GTDB): domain Archaea; phylum Thermoplasmatota; class Poseidoniia; order Poseidoniales; family Thalassarchaeaceae; genus UBA36. Next base: position 16,675 of record PAYZ01000006.1, read on the forward strand.
ACCCTTCCATTACAATCTCATTTAGGAAGCATCTCGAGAAAAGTCCGAAGCCCCAGTAGTGGCTGCTCGAGATACGCATGGTAACCTCATCGGTCGAGCAGACCAGCTGCCAAGTCTGTTCGTCGAATCCTGGCTCTTGTGAGAACTTCGGCGAGTCATGAGTTCCAATTGACCTGAGAGCAGCCTGAGCAACATCTCCGAGGTACACCTTTCCTACCGAGCCCACGATTCCTAGCTGCCGCATAATGCCCCCTTCATCGAAAGACATCCGCGGCTCAGCGCTCACCACTTGGGCGTACAGTATCGATCTCTCGGGATCCACTCCGAGAGGGCCTCTGTTCGGGCCCCGATGTTCTCCCATACCGTCCAGCCGGAGACGGGATGGTTGAACGTTGCGCGTTAGGCAACCGCTAAGGTCCCCCTCTTCCAGACCGTGTCATGCCTCGAAGGAAGTACGGTAAACTGCAGAAGGTGGTAGAGAGCCCTCCTTCGGATAACTGTAGCAGGTGCAGAGCAGGCAAGCATTGCCCAATCCCTGGGCACTCTGGTTTCGTCGAAGGAGCAAGCAGACGGTGGAAGGGACCTGAGTCCGTAGATAAGCGTTCAAACAAGAAGAATCCTGCTAGAAGGTAGCCTCTCATGCAGACCCTATGGTTCAAGGGACACCGGCCAATCCCGTGTCAATGAGCAATTCTTCTGCCTTACCAGATTCTGGCATTGATCTAGGTAGGATCAGATGCGTAGTGGATGTGGGCGAGAATTCCATTGAGATCGACCCCTATGTCGCCGACTTCTTCTTCGAGCCAATATTCCTTTCGGGAATGTACCCTGACATGACTTGCACGGCACAGGTTCTNGGTCTGGAGGAACAGAGCTCCAGTCTAATCAAAGTAGACATTGTCTCCAAGAGGAGAGGGCAGAGGTACGATGCTCTGAGGATCACCAGCGAAGAGCTATTCTCCAAGCCAAACAGATTCTCTGTCGTTTTCGGTTTCGACAGTGAGCGACTTCAAGCCCCTCTCCAGCTTGAGGCAGAGATAGACGTTCGCCATGCAGGAAGCCCAATCGTGGCTAGGGTTTTCTCTGGACTACCTTCCTCTTTCCCAGGAAGCGTCAGCTCAGACCTCTCGGGATTGAGTAGGTCGGTAAGCTCTGAGAGGGCAATGACCTTCTGGGACTGGCCTCTTGACAATGCTAGACTTGAAGTCAAGGCAGACGAAAAGTGGCTGAGTGACTTCGGCTCAATTGAGGTGGCCTTCAGCCTAGGAGAGGTACAGAAATCGATTAGACTATCCGAGAAATTCACAGAAGTCGATTTCAGTGCAATCATGCAACTTCCACTTCCCAGGGATGGATTCCCCAACGCGCCCTACCATTCTTGTGCGTACATGCTTCTGAGATTGGGTGGTGTGCAGTCAGAGTTCCCAATTGTAAGTCNCCTTGTCGAGACAAGGAGGAATAGGAGAAGGAAGCTAGGGAAGATCGGAGATTTAGATGACCCCGACGGCTGGCCATTCTTTCTCTGGAGGGGAATCCACTTCAAGGATCAGCCAGAAGGGGACAAGTTCCTGATCCAGAAGGGTAAGCTCTGGGAGGGATTCAACTACTTGGATTCTGAAATCCCCGAGACCATAAAGAGAGTTCAGCATGACAGATACACCAGCTCTATCCCTACTAGGGCGTGGTTCGATTACAAGGGAAGTGAGTTCGTAGTGAACTGGTTCCACCTCGACGACTACGGATGGAAGGTGTACTTCGAGGACGATTGAGCTAATCGACTCGCTGCCTCGGCAACTCTGGGAAAGNAATCGTCTCTTCTTCCACAATATCGGGTTCTTCTTCTGGAAGAGGGGGGCTCCTCTGGGCTCTGTGGTAGATCTCCCTCAGTGTCTGGTCTCCTATCTCGAGGTATACTCTCGTAGTAGCTATGCTTGAGTGGCCCAGCAACCTCTGGATTGTTACTAGGTCTGCACCCCTCTCTAGCAGTCCAGTGGCAAAGGTGTGTCTCAAGGTATGGGGGCTTAGTCGGCTCCGTGGGATATCGGCCGAATCAGCAAGCCTATCCACCATCTTCTGGATTGATCGAGGGTTGATCCTCCTGCCTCTACTCGATACGAACATTGCTCTGAGCCCTTCTTCTTGGCTGAGACTCAACCTAGCATCTCTAATCGGCTCCCATTTCTCCAGGACTCCAACTGTTGCCTCGGTGAATAGAACTGTCCTGTCCTTCTCGCCCTTGCCTCCTATAACCAATGCCGACAGGTCCTCCTTGTCCACGTCGTCTATGTCAAGAGCGCATAGTTCCGAGACCCTGAGTCCGGTGTCCAGCATCAGTGTGCAGACTGGCATGGCCAAAGGATCCTCGGAATCAGCAACCGCCCTATTTAGCCTAGAAAGCTCCCTTCGGCCCAGGGTCTTCGGAAGTGAACGACTCTTCGAAGGTCTCTGGATCCAATGTGGCACGGTGTGCCCAAGCCATCTCAGGAGGTGAGCCATAGCGGCTATCTTGGCGTTGATGGTCGATGGTTTGAGCTCTCCCAATGAATTAATCCACGCATCCATCCTCCCATTATTTGGATCTGCAATTAGATTGAATTCTCTTACCGTTGCACAGGAAACTTTGTCCCATCCCATATCACTCTCCCCGGGAAGTGGTGTAGTGGAGAATCCACGTGCTGCCACATCATAGGCTCTGATAGTGTGAACGCTCTTCTTCTCCGATCTAAGCTGTTGAATCCAACACTCATGCCAAGGGAGTTCAGATATCCTGTAAAGTCTGGAAGGAAGACTACTGTTGACTCCTGTTTCTTCTTGGTGGAATCTCTGTCCTAGCCTTCCTGCCAGTGATCCATCCGCTACCGAACCCTTGCCATCATCGCTCAATCCATCTCGCCTCCCGCCGCGCACGGCGTGTGCATCCCTGTCCTATTGGACGAGGGCAAGGAAGCGTATTGAGTCTTGAATGCTTCTCTGGTGCTGCACGTTCAGGGATATGTTAGCAAGTCAGAACAGATTAGCCGGACCCTTAGTAGGCACGACCCTTCTCAGGGCCACTCTCATTCGTATCTGCGTCCGCTTCTTTGTTTTCGCTGCCAATACACTCGTACAGGTAACTCAACCTCTCAGCTACCCTGCCTGCAACGTTTTCCCTTGTCGCACCCTCTATGCCCTCAAGTCCCGGGCTTGAGTTAACCTCCAGAACAAGAGGGCCCCTGGAGGAGTCCAGCATGTCTACTCCTGCAAGCTCTAGGCCGAGGGTCTCAGTAGCGCTGATTGCTATACTCTCCTGTTCCTCGGTAAGATCTACCTTACTCACAGATCCCCCTAGGTGGAAGTTTGAACGGAATTCGCTCCCATGGGCCTTCCTTCTCATGGACGCTACTACCTTGCCACCTACTACTAGTGCTCTGACGTCACTTCCGTGGGACTCCTCGATGTACTCCTGAACAAGAGGCCTCATCCCCCTCTCAAGCATCTGGTATACCAGCTGCCTAGCTTGCTGGAAGGAATTCACCAGGAACACCCCGGAGCCATGAGTTCCTTCCGTGGACTTGACTACGCATGGAGTGCCACCCACCCTCCTAACAGCCCTGTCCGTGTCTTCCCATGCGCCAACGTGTGCAGTAATGGGCACTGGCACCCTCTTTTCGGCCATCATCTGGCAGGCTACCAATTTGTCACGGCTCCTTAGGATTCCCTGGCTGGAGTTCAGGACAATCACTCCCAACTGCTCGAACTGACGAACTATTGCAACGCCCCTCCTGGTTATTGAATACCCAATCCTGGGAAGAACAGCTTCGCACTCCACAGGCCACCCTTTGTGGAAAATCCTCCCTCCATCTTCGTCAACGACAATGGTGAGAGCCAAAGGATCGATGATGTCCACCATCCACCCTGCCCTCTCTGCCTCCGTGGCAAGCCTCCTAGTGCTGTATAGCTCCGGCCCCCTCGAAAGAAGTACTAGCCTAGGTTCCATGGTCTGCGCCGCCCAAGATCCCCCCTTCAACCCTTTGTCCCGAAGATTTTGCATCGTATGCTAGTGGGTGCCTAGATGCCCACGGAGCCGGAGAGGTTGAAAGCCTCCGGTCTAGACTGGGTATCAAGCATGCCCTCAGACGATTCAATGGACCACGAGTCCCTATCTTCCAGAACAGTAGCTCAGTTGAGGGAGATTTGCAAGAATCGGGGCCTTATGGTGTCAGGAAAGAAATCAGATCTAGTAGATAGGATTCTGGATGACGCCGGCGTAGCTTCAGAGCCGGAGGAGCACATAGAGCCTGAACAAGGAGACCAATCTTGGACTGAGGATGCGCTGGTGATGGAGGATGAAGATGAAGATACAAGAGGAAGGGTAGAGGAGGTCCTTTCCAAACTCAAAGTCGATGTCGTCGAGGCAGAGGTCGTCGAGGCAAAAGTAGTACAGGATGGACCTCGGAAGGATGGCGAATCCCCCGAGCCAGTGATACTCGGCGAGGACGACCAACCATCAATAGTGATCACAATGCCCACCATATCCTCACTTGGAGAGAGGTGGAAGGCCGTTACAGCCGTCGTAATGGTAGTTATCCTAGTAGGTGCTGCCACTACTGTCTTTCTTCAGCGGAACTCCGGCTTCACCACATCAAAGCTGCAATTCGGCGACTCGATGGACTTCCAAGTAATCGATTCAGAGGTGAGCATAGTTGGGGAGGAGATGCTTGGCCTCGTAAGAGACTCGACTGGGGATATTTTGGATAGGGTGTGCGGGGAGCTCTCTGTGGAGATGTCAGGTACCGGAAGAGTCTCAGTAACTGATGGTTTCGAATCCGGAGCAGTTCCAACTACAGATAGCCTGGGAAGAAGCGGGTTCCTGGCCGTTGAGAAGAACATAGGTATGGATCTAGACGCTGACTTCGGTGGAAGGTCATGGAGGGACGATACGAATTCCGAATGCGGAGTATTGACTGGGACATTCCCAGACAATGATCTAGTTATCGACTCGACCAGCTGGGTAGAGCTAAGGGAAATAGAGGTAAAGAGGACGGACACTTCAATTTCATTCACTGATGCCTACTCAGAAACGACAAATCTGAGGGCCGTGACATATGACCCCGAAGGAATTGGCGGATTAGGTGCGCTGTTCCCAATCCTGGCATTCCCCCTAACTCCGATAGAACTGAACGATTTCTTTGGCGAAGCAGAGATCAAGGATGGAGCCAGATCTACAGATCCGGAGCTAAACTGGAACTCTGACTGGAAGTGGCAGGTTAAGAAAGAGGTCAGGGACCCAGATCACGGACTTGTGTTTCCCGTTGAGCTGGAGCACGAGGATATTGGCAGGTGCTACGGCCATGCCAGGCTCAGCCTCCTTCTCAAGCAGGGGAGCCCATGGCCAGTATACCAGAATGCGGAGATCCTATTGGACAAAGATCTAGAGACCGGGGAATGCGACTTCTTGATCAGCACGATTTCTGATGAGGTTCTCCCTGACGGGACGCTTTCAATCAGGATGACCTTTTCTCGGTCATCATCTACCTCTGGGAGCGAAGACATCGGTTGGGGCATGGATTACCTAGGAAGGCCTACTGATTGGGAGGACAGACCCGATTCTAGCACCAAAAGGAAATGGATAGACTCAATGTGGGACGAGTCAGATATTCGACAGTTCGACATGGAGGAGGCTCTCTCATGCTTGAAGGCGAACCACCCTTCGAACAAAGCAACTCAGGCCCTAGAGTCGGGTGGATACATCTGGAACGCCAAGTGGTCCACTAACAATGGGGAGCCGGCATGGAATCTTTCTTGGGTAGATGATGATGATGAATCTGGATGGCTGTTACTTCGAAGATCTTCAGAAGGGTGCGACATAGAGTCATCAGGAAATAACAACAGAGGGGAGGTGACCTGGAATAGCGACTCTATCCCAGAAACTCAGACAATTTCGCTCCTAGAAGGGAGAATTCTGACTCAAGAAAGATATCCCGATATTTCTCAGCACATCAAATCTGCGGACTCTTGGAATCTCGATGCAGAGGTAGGATACAGGCTTTCTGTAACAGAGGACAATGAGTTCCTTAGCCTGCTCCCTGGGGACCTTGGAGATGGCAAGGTGACTATGTTGGCAAGCAGGGAATGGCAGACTGGAGGGAGGCAGAGCTCACTTGAATTGGCCATGGATGCTGAGACTGGAGAAATGGCACTTTGGTACATGATCGAATCTCCTTCTGGCTGAAGAAAACAGGTTTGTACCGTCTCAGAACAAGCGTCATGTTCAACATGCATCCGGGCGCCGTTGTACTATGGCGTCTGCGGGAGATATATCGGATCTGCCAGAAGCTAACGAAGCTCCTCTGGTGATTGACGTGCAATTCATCGAAGAGGAAGAGGAGCCATTTTCTCAACCACTTGAAGCCGCCGACGAGATTAGCACTGCTAGACCAAGAAGCCCCATGGATCTCCCACATTCATTGCCAACCCCGAATGGGAGGGCAAGAGTAGTTACAGTGATCAACCAGAAGGGGGGTGTCGGAAAGACCACTACTGTCATCAACATCGCAGCTCAACTAGCCTTGAGAGGTCACAGGGTTCTCGTAGTAGACTCGGACTCCCAAGGAAACTGCGCAACGGGTCTTGGTGTAGACAAGAGCAGAGTTAGAAATACAACCAGGGATTTGATGCTCAGCCCAGAGACAGCTGTCGACTCAAGACATGCCACTGCAATTGAAAACGTGCATATCATTGTCGGCGATCGTAGCCTCATTGGGCTGGAACAGGAGATGATGAGGCAACTAGGCAGGGAGAGGAGGATGAGCGAGGCTCTGGAACCACTTCTCTCCCACTACGATATCGTACTGATAGACACTCCCCCATCTCTGGGTTTGGTTTCAATCAACTCTCTAGTCGCATCGGACGGAATCATAATTCCAGTTCAGACCGAGTACTTCGCATTAGAGGGGCTTGCCCTACTTGCAGGAACTATCAGGGAGGTCAGAAGCCTTCTCAACGAAAGGATTGGTGTGGACGGAGTTCTACTAACCATGCACGCCCAGACTCTGCTGAACAAGCAGGTGGCTGGGGAGATACTAGAGAGCTTCCCAGATTTGGTCGTGAGTCCACCCATTAGGAGGAACGTCAGGTTGGCCGAAGCACCGAGTCACGGGGTACCCATTCACCTCCACGATCCATCCAGCGCCGGAGGCAAAGATTACCAGGAAATCACCACAGTTCTAGAGCGTCGTTGGGGACTTTCTAGATGACCAATAGAGGCCTAGGTCGAGGTCTTTCAGAGATCTATCCGAGTACCAATGCCCCCGATCTCTCCTCATTCGTCACGGAGTCTGAGATGCCAGACTCTCCTCGAGCGGCGGTGGTATGGATGGTGTTCGGCAGTATCTGCTTTGGAACAATGAATGCTCTGGTGAAGTGGAGCAGCGATTACGCAGACGTTTGGATGATAATCATGGTCAGATCAGCTGTTATTGCGTTCGCAGTGGCTATTTTCGCCGCCTCTAGGGGAATAAGCCTAAGGGTCAACGATCCCAAGACCATGCTACTAAGGTGCTCGGTGGGCCTGTTGGCCATGATCCTGTATTTCACGGCCCTAGGGAGGATTCCTATCGGACAGGCGGTCACTCTGCAATACACCGGCCCAATCTTCGTTGCACTTCTTTCGGGCAGGATTTTGTCCGAGAGGGTCTCGCCCGGAGTCGCCTTTCTCGTAATCACATCCTTCCTAGGGATAGTGCTGATCGTCTCTCCAGAAGTCGGCAAGGTGGAGCCAGATGCCCTTCTAGCCCTGGGATCAGGATTTTTCGCAGCTCTTGCGTACATGTACGTCAGAGAGCTAAGAAAGACAGACTCTCCAGCCACGGTAGTCTTCTGGTTCGCAGTCTTCTCAGTCGCTGGGAGCATTATCCAATCGGCCCCAGACATAATTTCTCTGGATTCAAAGACATTGGCAGTTCTAGTGGGGGTGGGAATCGGGGCAGGAGGCGGACAGGTAGGAATCACCATGGCATACCATAAGGCCAATGCTGCCTGGGTGAGTGCTTTCTCGTACCTTACTGTCCTTGTTGCCACATTCTACGGTTTCGTGATTTTCGATGAGGCCCTTGCCCTCGCAGACTGGGTCGGAGGCATCCTAATCGTAGGCTCAGGAGTCTTGCTGGTATTCATCGTACCGCCAGAAAAAGTGAGTAATTCAGGCGACGCTTCCTAGGGAAACAATTTGTATCGTTCCCCCCATACTTGCGTGATTCGCACAGTAGTAGTACAAGGTGTCCGGTGCGTCCATCGGCACCGTGAAGGTGAGGATTCCATTACTCCCTGGGCTCCCGCTATATGTTACCCCATTAGTGTACTCAGAACCCCCACCGTGGGCCCCATCACTTGTAGTCGATAGACGAAGAGGATGCGGTGAGTTACTAGATGCGGATTGGTCGAATGTGTATGTGAAGCCCCTGTATAGTGTGACTTCTCCCTGTTGAATCGCTTCCATGTAGAACTTCATCATGGACACTGTAACTTCAACATCCATAACGCTAGGCAAGGATCCGTCAGCGCCATCCGTTCCATCCGCCCCGGCCGGTCCAGCGGGACCCTGGGCCCCGTCAGCGCCATCCGTTCCATCCGTTCCATCCGCCCCGGCCGGTCCAGCGGGACCCTGGGCCCCGTCAGCGCCATCCGTTCCATCCGTTCCATCC
>PAYZ01000007.1 GCA_002716085.1 Methanobacteriota archaeon
TACCTAGAACCTCCAGAGATTGCACATACAAGTTACTGGGACATAGTCAATGCAACCAACAGTGCCATCGACTCTATGTTAGATTCAGGAGCATATACTGCAATAGCTTCTCACGACCTGCCAATAATTGAACACTCTCTGGAGGCTCTAGATTCCAGAGGAATGGGGCCTAGCATAGAGGATCCCAGACATGAATCCCAAGTATCGAGATCCCAAGGAAAAGGAAATGGATATGAGTTTCAGTTCCTCTTGGGTGTGAGGGGAAATATAAGGAGGAGACTAGCTAAGCAGGGCCATAGGACTAGGATTTACTTGCCTTATGGCACCAAGTGGTACGAGTATGGGATGCGCAGGCTAAGGGAGAATCCAGACGTGGCAGTCCACGTAACAAGATCTCTATTGATGCCATGGACGAACCGAAGATAGGAAAAAACCACCTCTTCCAATCCGAATCAGTATCTTTTCTTCGGGGGGTGCAAGTAAATCCTGCGAATCTCACTAGCATTCCTGCTGCCGGTCAAGGTCCTCCCGTTTCCTGTATGAATTGCCCTGATCCTCCATTTTCCATCTCCTAATTCCATTATGGAGCCGCATGAGAAAACTTTGTCGGGAGAACACTCGATCTTGCTAGACTCACTGAATTCTCCATCAGTCATAGTTACTCCAACCACCGTCTTATCTGACCTAGTTGCCCACATAGAAGAGATTTCTGATGCAACCAAATTGCTTGCACCCTTGGACTCAACACTATCCATCCTAGTAACTCTCCACGTAACACCTTCATGCTCGAACATGTCTCCGACCGAAATCTTCTCGTCCTCGTCAGACTCGATTTCTGCACTCTGACTATCCCTGCCGTCGGATAGTGTAGTTTTCACTAGAACGAGCTTTGGAGGCCGAATGAGAATGGTATGCACGTTTCCACACACCAAGCACCTAGCGAGAACGTCCTCCCCCTTGCCTTTGCTCACTCTCCTGATTTCCTCATGCTCCACCAGGTCTTCGCATGCCGGGCAATTAGCCACGGGTGACTCAACTCCGGCTCCTTCCACACATGTCCGCCTTCCAGACAAGTATTCAACCCATCCTAGTGCGATGTTTGAAGAGCAGGACTACATCGAGTGAATCGTGGAGAGTGACGGTTTCGCAGGACTTCCTCAAATGTCTGAGGCCGATGTGATGACGAAGCTACTCTCACAAGACGAAGATAGGGACCAAGGTGAGCCGGACATCGCCTCCAGTATCGGAGAGCAGATGCTACACATGGATATGCCTTTGCTCCCCCGTTCTGTAAGAGCAAGAATTAGGGACGTATGCTCCAGGATTTCCCCTAGTAATGCAGTAGTTGTTGGAGGTGGAATAGGGCATCTTTCTGCATGGCTGTTCGATCTTTGGTGCTCAGATCAGGAGATAGGGGGGGAAAGAGGAAGAAGGCCCTCGTCATTCAGGATAATCGAACCCGGAACTAGGTTTGGGGTTATCATAGATCGTTTGATTAGGAGGTTCGATGCAGCTGACTGGGCACAGGTTATCTCCAGGGGGTGGCAAGAGGTATTCGCAGAGACTTCCTCCTCCAAGGCTTCAAACATTTCTCTACCGGAGTCCGCTTTGGACTCGGTACTTCCCATGCCAATCGATTTGATCGTTGTAGATCTTCCTGAGGAAGATAGGGTAGCCGCTGCTTCTTCTGCATTCGACTTGGTGGCTCCTGGGGGTATTGTAATTCTCCTTGAGCCGACAGTTCCTACAGGGGACGTGGGAGAAATCGACCCGGCAGGCGAAGCCACTCCGGCCCAGATAAAGGTCCAATCATTCAACGATTGGATCGATCTAGTAAAGTCAGTTAACCAAAGCCACTCTCTAGGCTTTGCAGAACTTTCGGGGGGGACTCTGGTAGCCCTATTGAAGAGGCAGGGATAGCCCCTAGGCTGAGAATTGATCAATTAGCAAGTCTACTCTAATTAGCCCATAACCATAGTGATCATCATGTTCGCTCTGACCCTCGGCCATATCTGATCTCTGCATCAAAGCTTCTTTCACGGCCTCGATTGACTGCCTTCCATCGGAACCCTCCCTTTTTAGCTCAGGGTTCTGTTGAAGGAGCAAGGCAAGAGCGCCACTTACCCAGGCAGTAGATGCTGAAGTTCCACTAGACCAACCCCACCATTCCGAATTTCCAGTTCCACCTGCCATAAGTACTGGGACCTCATGCCCAGGAGCTACTACCTCAGGCTTCATGTCAGGGTCGCTCCTTGGTAGAATCGGGTTGGGCCAAATCCTCCCATTGTTGTCTCCCTTTGAGCTCCCCGACCAAATTGATCCAGTCCGAGTAACGCCGCCAACGCAAATTACATCCTCCACAGAACCCGGCGATCCAACATCGCCATCGTCATCCTGACCATCATTACCCGCCGAGGCAATCACGAAAACTCCGTTATCCATTGCATCCTCCACGGATTGCTCTAGCTGGTCCGTGGTAAAAAGTCCGGAACCGAATCCCTGAGCCCCTCCAAGGCTCAGAGAAATGATATCGGCCCCTCGTTGGACGCACCAGTCCACAGATTGTGAAACTCCCTCATCACTACCAACTCCAGTCTCGTTTATCGCTTTTGCAACTAGAAGCTCCACTCCTTTCGCTATGCCATTGAGTCCCCCGTCAGCAACAATGATTCCAGACATTGCAGTTCCATGACCCTCGTCATCGTAAGGGTCTGCTTGGCCATTGATCGCATCCATCCATCCACCTAGAACCACCCCTCTCAAGTCAGGATGGCTCAAGTCGATTCCAGAGTCAACGACACAAACTACCACGCCACTCCCGTCCAATCCAGAGATAGTTTCGTTGTTAGCCCCGATTATCTCCCTGTACTCCCACTCCCAGGATTTGAGAGCTGTCGAGGGTCCTGAGATGATGAATCCGTCCTCGCCCTTCCAGACATACAGAATGGCCATGGAAGAAGCTAGGACAATTAGTAGAGAAATGGTAACTGCTAGAACCGTTCCGAACGCATCTTGTCTCCTGGCATCTTCTACAAATCCCGACGAATCTCCTTCGGGCGGGGGAGTAGCTTCAATCACCAAACCTCAACCCTTCCGAAATGACTCCCAACTGGGGTATTTGAACCACAATTGGGGCAGACTATCCTGGATGGAATCATGGTTTCGCACTTCTCGCATTTAGATCCCGGCGCACCCTTGCCCATGCACCCATCGCTAGTACATGGCACAGTCACGCCCCCTGACTCTCCCTTTGTTGCCGCCGTCTCTTGGTTGCATACGGGGCACTTGCCCTGCTCAACTCTCTTTTTCAATACAGATTCACCAGCTACTTCCCTAGCTCTGGATGATTGTATCCTAACGCCCGATCCCCCTAGCATGAACTCTGGGAACCAAACAATTGCAAGAAGAAGCAATGATGCTACCATCCCAGTAATGAAGTGAACCAGTACTAGTGAATAGCTAAATTCTAGATTTCCAGGACTAGGAGCAACCGAATGTGTACTACTCCAAACACTGGCATTTAGGAGGAAAATCCATGCACCAATTCCAAAACTCCATGCCCTCAACCTATGGTCCTTCCAGGCCCTTTCGATTACTCTAGGATCGGGATGGAAATGCCTATGCTGAACGTGCACATCCCTCGTCTCAACCACCGCTTTCCGAACTACAAATACGGACAGGAAGAACATCACTAGATTCACCACAAGAACCCAAATCCAATCTGAGACCCCGGCTCCAAAGGGGAAATCGGGACTCTCTGCATGGGTCTTGATGTACCCAAACTGAATGAAAGCCATTCCAATCAAGAGGTAAATCATGTTCTCCCTCATTATCGGATAACTAGTCCATAGCATTCCAATGAAAAGGCCCCAGCAAATCAATGACAGCAGGGAAAGAATTAGTGACAAGTCTTTGGTGTGTAGAAATCCGCTTTCGGCCCCCCCAATCACCCCCCATCTATTGTAATCGCCTCCACTAGAAAGCTCACCAATACCAAAATCCCAGGTTCCAAATAGGTATCCAAAGAAACACAGCACGACCATGGAGACTTCCTTGGGGCCCCAGAATCTCCAAACTAGGTATATATCATACCTTATCTCTGCCACTAATGAATCCAATCCTGCAAGTCTTTGATTCATTTTGGAGAAAAAGCTCCCTTTCGGGAAGTCGCTTAGTCTAGCCATGGCATTTGATCCGGAATCTGCAGGACTGCCTTCCGCCCCCTTATCCATATTGCCCTGAGGACACTGACATTGAATAATACAATCGTCTTCAGTAGCGATAATTGCCGAACTAGAGGNATAANTGGCGCCGAGGGCGAGATTTGAACTCGCGAGGGAAAAATCCCACGGGCTTTCCAGGCCCGCGCAATACCGGGCTATGCGACCTCGGCTACTGGGTCGCAGCCGCCTTGTGGTTTTCACAATGACGTTCCGAAAAACACGCACATCCCGGTCCGCCACGATTAAACCGACCTCTACCGCCGACGCCCCGTTGCCACTGTGGCTTAGCGGTATAGCGTCGCCTTGGTAAGGCGAAGGTCGGGGGTTCAATTCCCCCCAGTGGCTCCATCAGTATTACTTGCAGCATGATATTGTTGTAGATTGGTTCATAACTGAACAAACTCCCAATACCTGTATGGCAAACTACCGCGAAAGACTCGCATTTGCATTGTCACTTCTTATGATTACCCTGCCTTTCGCTAGTGCAGGAGTCTCAAACTGGACAGGACCTACAGTTGTCAGGAGCCAAGGTGAACCTGTCGTCGTCGACGGATTTTCCGTTCCAGCAAATTCCACAGTCATGGATGGGTGGTTGCATGTCACCAACTCCCCACTTACTTCGTCTTCCGATCCAGGTATAGTTTGGGATCAAGACGACTTCTTGTCCGGAGAACTATTTGGTTTGGAAATAAGCAACAACGGAGAGTTGGTTTTGGAAGACGATGGATCTAGGTCAAACATTAGTACTTTCGACGTCGGCGAGATTGAGGCTTCTCTTAATTCGGCATTCAAATTCTTCCCAGGATGGCGAAGGGTCTTCTCCCAGGGGGAGTCAACAAGCCTTTCAGGATGTGGCGGCTCACCAGGGGCATTTGTGAAACATGGTGTAGATCATGACTTTGATCAGATCCTTGATAATGATGAGATAGAAGAGGAGCTAGTTTTCTGTGAGACCTTCGCAAATGGTGATATTGTAACATCCCTCAATATCACCGACCCGGGAGACGACTACTCTCCAGGCAACCTTTCAGCAACTGGAGGTGGTGGTTCAGGATTCTCTGGGACGTATGAGATAAGTTCGGGCATAGAAAGCATAACAATACTGAACGGTGGCTCTGGTTACAGTAGGTTTGACGCAGTAGCAATACAGGCCCCGCATTCCGGTGGATCAGGTGCTCAGGCATCCATAGGCACTGTAAACGCGACTGGGAGCATTCAGAGCATAGTCATAGACAACCCAGGAACTGGCTATCAGGCCACTGACATCATCAACGTAGCAGTAGCCAATGGTTCTGGGGCCTCCCTCTCGGCAAATGTCTACCAGACCGGAGTTATTCACTCCGCTACTGTCTCAGACGGAGGGAGTAATTACACCTCTGCTCCTTCAATTGTAATCAGTGACAGCAATGGGTCTGATGGATCCATAGAAGCCATTCTGGGAGCAAACTACTCCTATACAGTGGTGATGTCNTCGGTCTCATATGGTTCCGATTGCCCAAACTCTGGCTTCAAGATAGAAGCTGGCCTTGACTTAGATGTGGATAGAAACCTAGACCAATCTGAAATTAATCAGACAATATACATCTGCCACCAAGAGAAACTTTGGCAGGCAACTACATTCTCTGAGCTAAATGGTACATTTTCGGGCAATGAGCAGACACTAGCCCACGGAATAGTGCCCTCTTACCCATCCGAAGGCGGTGCTTCTGCCGGGACTATGCCGGGCCAACCAGTTCCGGCCGGTACCTCCGGTTACCTCCTACTCCCCCCTACCAACCTTCCGGAATCGGAGTACATCAGCACGTTCTACATGTCGTTCGACCACTGGTACCACGTTGACAGCACCGCGTCGGGAGGGGGGGACGGGACCTGGGTGGAGTACAGGACCAAGTCCGACAACCACTGGAACAACTGGACCTACATCGCACCCGAGGGCGGCTACCCTAGCACCCTGTCGACAGATGCCCCAGTCCCCAACGGGGCAACCGCTCCGGTCCCCGTCTTCGCCGCCCCCGGCCACAGCGGCTGGGTGAGCAGCAACTTCACCCTCTCCGAAATCCCGGACATAGCCGGATCCGACGAGATACAGTTCAGGATGCAGATCTGGACGCACCCCAATGCGACCACAGAGAGGCCCGGCTGGTTCGTAGACAACATAGACATCGTCAACGACGGGGTCGATCTGGGGATCTGGCACCACGGCTGCTATAACCCGTCGGCTACATCCTGCAACTACAGCCCCAATGCATACGCGGCACTAGAGAGAAACCTGAACCTGACAGGGACCAACTCCACATCTAAGATCGAGCTGAAGATGGAGTGGGACCTCCAAGGGGAAGCCTACGACAATGCTTGCATTGAGATCTCACTGAATGGGAACACATGGGCGGACATCTCCTCAGCTACTTCCTCAACCAGTACCGACTGCTCAAGCAGGACATCCCCCATCCCCGGCAACGGATATGCTGCTGACGATGGCGTAACTTACACCGACCAGAGCAATGACCTGCGGTCGGTTTCATTCGACATACCACCTGGATACTATGGAGAACCCAGCGTAGACTTCAGAATAGTGGTCGATACTAACGCATGGACAAATTATGGGGGATTCTTCCCTTCGGACAATAGAGAGGGCCTCACTGTTTCTCACATCAGAGTGGCGGACTTCGATGGTAACACTCTATTCCTGGACAATTTTAGCACCGCGAACTCAATGTCTCACTATGGGATGAATGACTCAAGCGGGAATCCGGGCACAGATGACTGGATATACAGCAGTCTTGAGAAGGGCGTTCTGAATGTCGATTTCGGTTTCGAGGACTCAGTGGCAAACCCCCCCACAGTATCTAACTCCCCGGGCTGGACAACTACGACGGCAAACACCTGCAGCAGTGATACGTGCAAGTTCACCCTTAATCGTGTCACTCAGAACTCTGGCCCTCCCGGAGTCTCTACGTTCCCGTATGCCTACGGAATCGGGTTCTCAGGAAACTACGATGACGATATAGACGAGGCTCGCCTCATTTCTCCGAACTATCTAATCTCCACAAATGGTACCACATACTTCACATTCGACCATTGGGCATGCTCCGAGCCAGGCTATGACGGCGGAGCTGTATTCATTAGGGTAAACAACGGATCTTGGCAGTTCTTTAATCCCGGTGGATGGTACACCGGAACCGCTTCTACATGGGTGTCGCACAATCTAGCAGGGTTGCAAATCTTCACCGATGTTCACTGCTCTGCAGGGACCTCAAATAGTGGGATGACGAATCTCGAAGCAAACCTCGATGCCTACAAAGGAGACTATGTCAGATTCAAGTTCGCGTTCGGCTCAGATTCTTCAGTTGAATATTCGGGTTGGTTCATCGACAATGCCGGAGTGAAAATAGCAAACTATGCAACACCGGGATATTGGATGAGCCCAACACTTTCCATGATCAATCATGATGAGTTCAACTTAGGCTTCGTTGATGTGGAAGGCCAGGTACATGAGGATGGGTGGTTGACAGCTACAGTTCTGGATGCAATTTCTGAGGACCCAATTCCCGGATTCACGAACGTCTCGTTCCCCTTCAGCCTAGCTGGAATAGACTCTGGACATTACCCTGAAGTCAAGATCAGGGTGGATTTGGGCTCTAACAACCAAGAGCGAACACCAATCCTCGAGAAAATCCATATCGGAGGGAAGAGGGTTCTCAATGCGGACTCTGGACACAATGGGTGGGACTTGAGTAATGGAATAGAGGTAATTGAAGGGGTTCTGAATGCTACCGCGGTCACAGGCACGATTACATCTGATTTTGTCTATTCATCGAGGCCCATAAAGAGTGTTAGGATTACAGGAAACCTGTCATCCGGCATTTTGACCTCGATATATGACGTCCGAGGAAATCTTCTGGGCATCGCGCAAAAGGGAGTGACAATACAATTTCCAACTCAACAGATTGGATACTCGGTTTCAGTCAACCTACCTCCAAGCGAGTGGATCGATGTACTAGCAATCACTCCGACCTTCTCAGATCCAGCAGTAAATCCTAGGATCGACTTCCTAGATGATGGCACCGAAGACTGGCAATTCCCACTTAGCGACCATTCTTCTGAATATGGTTTTGGTCACGTTGGTTGGCAATCATTCCTAACGAACGATGGGTCTTACTCTAGGAGCTCTATGTTTGCATTGGATGGTTCTAACCCAGAATCCCTTACTGTGATGCTGCCAGAAACAGCATCCGTGAATACCGGGATACTCGCAGTCTCCCCAGATGCCGATGGTTTCGACTCTCCGGTGACTATCTCAATTGCGAGCTCAACAATTTCAGGAGGGTCCGGAACTAGCCCATTCGTTACTTCCATGAGTCAGGCTCAGATTTCAGGAATGGGGCTATTGAATCCTTCATACAGCGACTCTTCAACAGGGAGGCAGTGGATTGAGATACCATTGGAAATATCTTCGTCNTCCCCTCAGACGGTTTACCTCTCTAGCATAGGAATAGGCTACCAATTCTTCGAAAANGCTTCGGGACTTGGAGCTGGAATAGTCGACTACATGGCATCTCTTTCAGAGGATGGTTCAGCAGAAGTAGACCTGCCAGTGAGCGTGACATGCGACCATGGATCATTATCCATTGGCGGGTCGATAGTGTATGACTACTTGTTTGTAAATAGGGAGTTCTCTGTACCCAACACACTCTTCCCAGACAGGGAAATCGTGGAAATTGTAACAAGCCATCGCCATCTGTTCGATAACTCCCAGATAGAGGAAATTACCCTAATTGGGACTTATTCAGAAGGTAAATCGGTCGGTTTCAGAGTGCAGAATAGTCCAGACGGGCTTTGGGGAGCAGGAACTAGTCCGGTCACATTCTCCCAGATTTCCGGAGATGACCTAGCTCCCCTAGAGATTGGATCCAGCTATGTGATTGAGCAACTTCATAGTGATGGCTACACGGATATTGAAGCCCACTGGCTGTTTATGGTCGATTGGGCATGGGATGATGTCGGCGTGATATCATGGGAAGCAAGGGCCAATGANGCAAATGGGGAAACATTGTGGCCAGCTTTCGCACAAAGCGGGAGCGCAGGAATGAATGCAGTCGAGAATGACTTGCAGATTGACTCGTTCGAGGTTCGAGACGGAAATGGCAGACTTATCTCCAATACCTTGGATACCTTGTTTTATCCGTTCCCCATCTTGGAGGGGTCGGAGCTCAATGTTTCCGGCACAGTAAGATTCCAGAATACCCTTGATAAAAGACCCTCAGCAGGAGACTATTCAGTCTCCTTGGACCTCTCGGGAACTACGTATCAGCTACAGTCTGGGGAGGGGGGATCATTCTTCGGGTCAATCTCATCGCAGACAGGAGTTAGCGAAATTTCACTATCTCCTCTGATGACCAGAGTCGGACCAGGTGATCTGACAAATGGAGCTCAGGATACTACTGGCATACTTCCAGTTGTTGAAGTCAATATTGACTCCAATCCTCCTGTGGCTGGCCCCATTCAGGTTCAAACTCCGATTGGTCTCCAACCCATTGACGGAATGGTGGTCACTCCAACGACTTCTTTCTCCCCATTCATTACAATCAGCGAAGGAGAAGCAAGAGGCGAGTACATCACCCTGAATTATTGGAGGGAGGGAATTGATGATACGAACGGCGACGGCATAGCCGATGAGGAAGAATACAAGTCGAAGTACAACCAATTAAGCCAGGGGCTAACAGGCGAGGAGCAGATTCAGTTCTTCGGAATAGATATCTCGACGATGTATAACGAACAAATCCACATCTACATAGAGGGTTCCGACTGGGCAGGATTGACCTACCAAGACGGAGGAACCGGAGGAGGTCCGGGGGCAGAGAACTCGTGGGCATCAGCAGTTGTTGCAGAGGACGTTATGGTCGAATTCGCAGGAGTGGGCCTAGGAACCGGATCATCAGTCGGGTCTACTTTCTCCCTAGATAGAATCACCAAGGACAGTCTAGACTACTTCCTGCTTCCAGGCATGGATCACACATTCAAGGTAAGGCTAGACGAGCCTAATGGATTCAGAACCATAGATAATATCACGATTCACTTATGTGGATACGGTTCGGAAGAAGGAGTAATTTGGTATGATCCCTACAACGATATTCTTTCTTCATCAGAGTCAAGTATGGTTTCCCCATTGGGCACCAATAAAGAGCAGATTACTTCCTCTATAACCGAGCTTAGTGTAAACTTCAGAATCTCATGGGACTGGGAATTCGACGATGATTCTCTTCCTTGCAAGCCAAGGGTGATCGTTCGGGACGGTCTTAGCGAAATCGAGTCTGAGGTACTTAGTGCACTCTCATGGAGCCTTGACAATAGGTTAGAAGCAGTCCCCGAATTCATTCAGGATCTAACACCCCCCACCGTTCTTGCTCAAGGAACATCACTCTACCTCGGTCAGGGAGACACATTTTCAGTTACTGGGGCAGTTTATCACCAAGGAACGGGGCTGAAGTTCGATGGAAACTCCGGTGAACCAGCGGTTTTACTGTCAATGACATACGGAAGTGGGACATATGAATCGACAGCCGACGTCATGTTGGATGGGAACTTCTCCATTGAGATGACTTTGCCAGATTTCCAGCCCATCGAACCCACCACTACTCTTTCGACATCTATTCTTAATACTCCGGGGAACTCACACTCCGTCGAAAATACAGATGCCTCGGTAACTGTTGATACTCAACCTCCAACTGTCCTATTCAATGTCGAGCAATTCCCCGACTCATCGCTAACTGTTATCGAGTCCGATAGCCTCGATGACGTCAAGGTCACTGTCACGATTCTTGAGGCCATAGGATTGAATTATGGCCCCCTCCAAGTTTCTTGGGAGTACCAGAGAAACGGACAGCCAGTTGCTGACACTCAAGATTCGGGGGAGCTTGCATGGGTCTCATCAACGGACGACAGGCACATCTTCCAGGGCCAGCTTGACTTCCGACCCAATCAGGGTTTCTCTGTCCAAGAAGGGGACAAGGTGGCATTCTGGGTTACATCTACCGATAAGGCTGGAAACACTGTAACAGGACTCGGTGGACCCGACTCCCCAAGATCCACCACAGTAAGAATTGTTGAATTCCTCGGGGAGTTCCAGAGGAGCCAGATTNCTCCAACTAGGAGCCCAATTCTTGGTGAGACGGTCACTATTGTAACATACTGGCAGAACCCAGGAAAGAGCGAAGGCACGGTTTCAGTTGGACTATACGAGCAGAAAGAGGACGGAACTTGGAAACCTTCGATTTCAACACTCATCAATGGACTCGAGGAGATTTACCTGGCCCCGGGCAGCTCGAGCGTCAAGGCGGAATTCCAATATCAGACATCAGAGGAGGGGCTTCCTTTGCTAGTTCTAGTTGTCAACGAGGATTTCGCGAATGAGAATTACATGAACGTAGAGATTTCCGGAATAGAGGTCCTCCCACTTTCGAGCGAAAACCAGTCCCGCGGCGCAATGGTATGGGTTATTGGGGGCCTTTTGCTGCTAATCTCTCTACTGGGTGCAGCATTCTACGTATTGAGAGGCGCAGGTGGAGAAGATTACTACTATGACGAAGAATACGAAGAAAACGAAGAATACTACTGATAAATGGCCAATTCGCAGATACTAGAAAATGATGACATTGCCCAATTAAACTACTGCTTAATTTATAGCCCTTACAATTTATCTGGCTTTGAGGAAGAGATTCCTCGGATGGGATGCGAGGTGTCTAGGGTAGCCACATTGGATGAGATGAGGCAGGAGTTGGAAGAACTCCGAGCTCTTGTAAACACCCTTCTTACCATTATCATGGAGGAGGCAGATGGGATCCAGTCGGGAGCTGCAAATGCCATCCCGGAGCTACCAAAGATAGGGTACTCAATGTGATTGAAGGCCAGATTATCCCCCTATAGTTGAATACGAATGCCCTATTCCGGGATTCATGTTGAAGGGTCTGCGTGCTATGAGTACTGAGATGAAGCTTGCCTCCCTTGGAGGTATTGCTACAGTATTGTTCCTTTCTGTAGCAATATTGCAACCGGAATTCCTGGAACCAGAACCTGATTGGGACGTTTCCGATGGATGCTTGGGCGGATTGGAGCACGCTGACGTCGGAATTTCAGAACACTACCATCCCGATTTGAAGATAACCAAAGACGGTCAGAACGTACAAATCCCCCCAAATACTGGGATAGACCAAGTAGGTTGCAGAGAGGGAATGAGATGGATTCACGTTCACGATGCCTCGGAAACAGCATTCACTCGCTTGCACATCGAGACTCCTTCGAAGATGAACGTCCCTCTTGGGGCATTCTTCGAGGTATGGTCGCGTGAAAACGGCCCCTCGCTGACCGAAGACAGGGAATTCGACATAAACAGAAATGGAATCTCGGACTGGGAAGAGTTCGACATTACTATGTCAGTTAACGGTGACACAAATACGGACTTTGAGAGCTACATTATGGAGGATCTGGATGATATCGAGCTAACCTTCACATCCAAGAGCTAACCCTTAATCACAATCAAAGGCCTTAGACGAGCAACAGGCCTAGCTAAGCCTGACTTCTCAGTAAGCCTAACCACCTCATCAATGTCCTTGTAAGCNGATGGAGCTTCCTCTGAGAGGTACTTCTCGTGAGTCTCATAAATAGAAATCCCCTTTTCAGCCAAGTCCCTCTTCACCGAAGCACCGTCAATCCTCTCTCTGGCTTGAGTCCTCGATAGAGCCCTGCCGGCTCCGTGGCATGATGACCCGAATGCCCTGTTAGTACCAGAAATAGGTCCTGCCATGACGAATGAAGAGCTACCCATGTCCCCCGGCACTAGAACCGGCTGACCAATACCTGAGAATTTTGATGATAATTCGTTGTGNTCCCCCCCGAATGCCCTAGTCGCACCCTTGCGATGAACACAGCAGGAACAAGACTCCCCATGGATTTCGTGCTCCTCTACTCTGGCGATGTTGTGACATATGTCGTACACCACTTCCACATCCACCTCATAACCTATGTGCGATTTCAGAGCACTCCTTAGTTGGTGTGTGGCGCTACTCCTGTTTGCAAACGCGTAATTCCCAGCCGACTTCATAGCTTCGAAATACGCCCCCCCCTCCTTTGAATAGAAAGGTGCAGAAGCAAGTTGCCTATCAGCAATAGAGAACCCCCATTCGTCAGATATCCACTTCCCCTCTGTGAACCTGTATCGCTGCTCAAGATCCCTGACGTGTTCCGAGCAAACCTGGTATCCCAATCCCCTTGAACCCGTATGGATCATAGCAGCCAATCTTCCCTTATCCAAACCGAATGCCTTAGCCGCGTCCTCATCAAAGATTTCGTCAATTACTTGAATCTCAAGAAAGTGATTTCCTCTGCCAATCGAACCAAGGGAATTGAGCCCTTTCCTTTTCGCTGCATNTGAGACACTCTCCGGAAACCCCCCCAAATTACCCCCCATCTCCATTCTATCGAGGTCTTCATCATGGCCAATCCCAATTTCCGATGCCGCCTTAGCCCCTTCTGATAGGATATCGTCTAGCTCTCTTTCAGTTATTGGGTGTCCACTTTTCCCCCTCTCGCCAGACGGTATCCTCGCCTTGAGCCTGTTTCCGAACTCCTTGCTCCCGCTTCCGGATTTCTTCCTAGTTANCGACTCCAGATCCCCTATTCCAAGATCAATTGAGCATAGTCGAACACCGCAATTTATGTCGAACCCGACTCCCCCGGGGGAGATGACCCCTCCGTTTTCTATGTCAGTAGCGATCACTCCTCCTATTGGCATTCCAAAACCTCTGTGGAAGTCTGCCATTCCCCAGGCATCCCCAATTACTCCGGGTAGGGAGGCTGCATTGGTCAGCTGCTCCAGGGATTTCGCATCGCCTCTTCCGAAGTGCCCCCTATCCGATACAATTACNGCATCAACCAGCATATCTCCTTGTTTTCTTATTCTCATTAGGGACTCGCCGTCTTCTTCTAGAAAGTCCCTCCAATCTTGCATCTTATACTCCCTGTAAACTAACAGCTTTCAACGCACCGGGGCTATTTCTCGCATTGACTTCAAGACCAATCGTCAGATGGAAGGGCCAGGGTGGTCACTAGTGAGCTTCGGCGAGATAGACATTCCTTTCTGGGAAGAGTCAGGTCATGTGTGTAAGATTTGCACGGTCACAGGTGCTAGGTTCTGGACTAGAGATGGAAATAGGATTACATGTGGGGATAGCACCGAAGACCCTTACACATTCATTGGAAAACCGATAATTAAAGGATATGAAATCCGCGGAAAGGATCTAAAGGACTCCATGAGGGAGTCATTTCTTTCCTTCTTCTCAGAAAGGGGCCACACTAGGGTGGACCCATACCCCATTGTAGCTAGGTGGAGAGACGATATCCACCTAACTATAGCAAGCATAGCTGATTTCCANCCCCATGTGACAAGTGGCATGGTCCCTCCACCGGCAAACCCACTGGGAATTAGTCAACCCTGCATAAGGCTGACAGATGTCGACGCAGTTGGAAGATCAGGGAGGCATCTCTCAACATTTGAGATGATGGCCCACCATGCGTTCAACAAGCCAAAACAAGGAGAGGAAATTTACTGGATAGATCAGTGCGTAAGGTATTGCGACGAGATGCTAGTGGACTCGTTCGGAATCGATCCGTTTGAATTGACCTATGTCGAGAATCCGTGGTCCGGTGGCGGGAACGCTGGACCTGCTCTGGAGGTGATCGTCGGTGGCTTGGAATTGGCAACCTTGGTTTTCATGAACCTGGAGGAGCACGAAGAAGGTGACATAGAGATTAATGGCCTAAGATACAGGGAGATGGAACTTCAGATTATCGACACTGGTTATGGATTGGAGAGGTTCTGCTGGGCTGCAGCTGGAACCCCAACTATTTACGAGGCGATTTATCCAGAATCTGTAGATTGGTTGAAGGAATTGGTAGGATTCGAAAGCATCGTATCGAAGTTAGAAATTTCTCCAGATACCGACGCACTTCTAGGGGAATTGTCAAGATTAGCAGGTATCTTGAATATAGACGTTGGAACAGATGCAGATTCCCTCTACAATAAGCTCTGCGAGAGGCTAGTTGAATCGGGATTGGATATACTTGCCGAGGACCTCAAACTTATCACTGAGCCGCTTTCCAGAATTTATGCGA
Organism: Methanobacteriota archaeon; assembly: GCA_002716085.1. GTDB lineage: Archaea > Thermoplasmatota > Poseidoniia > Poseidoniales > Thalassarchaeaceae > UBA36. The sequence goes on from PAYZ01000007.1 coordinate 15,390, forward strand.
TTCCCGATCATATGCATGCCATCNGCAATATGTTGGGGGATGGGCTGGTCCCCAGTAACTCAAAGGCAGGATATCTTGTACGNATGCTTTCTCGTAGAGTATGCAGGATGAAGGACGACCTTGGATTGGACCTGAGCCTCCCCCAATTAGCCTCCCACCACATGGAGGTAANCCTCGACTTCTCAAAATTCGTTCAGTCACGTGAGAGGGTGATCCAGATACTCTCATTGGAGGAAGAGCGTTACTTTGAGATGATTCGTAAAGGGGAAGCAGCTGTCAGGACAGCCCTAAGCAATGTTCCAGAGGATGCCAAAGTAGCTCCAGATGAGATTCTCTTCAGGCTGGCCGAAGAAAGAGGTTTGAATCCAGAGATGGCCGTCTCTATCGCAAATGATGCAGGCTGGTCCGATCTAGCGGTCAGAGTAGGTTTTGCCGCTGAAATGGCTTCTAGAAACGCGGAGAGGACCAAAGTTGCAGCAAAGGAAAATTCCAGCAAGGCAATCTTCCAATTGTCTGGTTTCCCTAACACGAAGATGGACTACTATGGTGACACAAGTAAAACTAGATTCGAAGCTTCGGTTTTGGGTTGCATCGAATTAACCACAAGTCAGAGGGACTCACTCGGGCTTTCTGCGGAGGTAAGTATCGAACCTACACATTTCGCGATCCTAGATAGGACACTATTTTACCCCGAGGGTGGGGGACAACTAGGCGATCAGGGNAGTTTGGGGGGNGCCAGAGTTGCAGATACTAGAATTGAGGGTGGGGTCATAGTCCATCTCACAGACAGGGAAGTCCCCATAGGTAATGTTTCAGGAGAGGTGAACTGGAGTCGAAGAAGGCAACTAATGGATCATCACACAGCAGTACACATAGTCGGGGGAAGCGCCAGAGCACTCCTAGGGCCGCATATCTGGCAGGCTGGCTCAAGCAAGGGGGAGAGATATGCCAGAATAGATCTTACACACTTTGCCAGACTCGGTCGTGAAGAACTGGATAGAATTGAGGACCATGCTAATGCAATCGTTGCCTCCAATCTCGATGTCGAGAAGCTTGTGATTCCCAGGGTCGAGGCAGACGCAATGTTCGGATTCGATCTCTATCAAGGTGGTACGCCCAAGTATAGCGAAATAAGAGTCATTAAGATTGGCAATCATGATGTTCAGGCTTGCGGAGGGACGCACCATGACAAAGTCGCCGAAATAGGCGATCTACGTATAATACGTGCCAGTCAAGTACAAGACGGGGTAGAGCGTCTGCAGATCGTGGCAGGAGAGACCGCACGTGAGCATTCTCGCGAACAAGAGAGAATTCTCACTGAGTCCAGCGAAACTCTTGGAGTCTCGCCAGAAGACCTACCTGCGGCCGTCAACAGGTTCTTCGAGGAGTGGAAATCCCAACAGAAGAAAATTGAGTCATTAGAAGCGGAAATAGTTAGGCTAAGAACCAGCGGCGGTAGCAGTGGTGCTATAGAGAAGGATGGAGTCAGGTATGTGGTAATGGAAGTTAATGGAGACATTAAGGCATTGATGGCAATGCTTGGCCAACTTACTCGCGACCCTTCAAAACCGACCCTGGCGGTGTTGGGGGCACGTGAAGGTGGTGGTAAGCTAATCGTAGCTACTACTGAAGGAACCATAGCCTCCGAGAGGCACAATGCAGTGGAGATTCTGAACTCCATCTCAGCCCACATAGGAGGGGGNGGGGGAGGGGGCCCTACCATGGCCCAGGGGGGCGGAAACAACTCCGATGGAATCCCANAGGCTCTGGAAGCCGCTCGAGAAGCTATAGGGTTGTGATTTGTTGNGCCATCAAATCGATGTTTCTGCTCGTGCCGCCGCGATAGAGTACGCAATCAGAGACGTGGTAGTACCAGCAATAGAACTTGAGAAGAAGGGCCACGAGATAATCAAGCTAAACGTTGGAGACCCCCTTGCACATGAAGGCCTCCCAACCCCGGAACACATGATTTCATCATTCAAGATGGCATTGGATAACCAGGATAATGGATACGGCCCTTCATACGGAATTCCGCCATTGCGAAAAGCAATTGCTTCTACAGAGTCAGCAAAGGGATGGGATTGCACAGAGGATGATGTATACGTTACGCACGGTGTAACCGAGGCACTGCAGATAATTTTCGCCTCCTTTCTGGAATCAGGAGACAAGGTGCTAGCCCCCGGCCCACACTATCCCCCATACATGGCATATCCCCAAATGTTCGGGGCATCCACATTAGAGTACAGGCTCAAACCCGACGATGGCTGGAAGATCGATCTTGAAGACATTAGCAAGAAAATGGATGACTCCGTTAGACTACTAGTTCTCATCAATCCCAATAACCCGACCGGAAATGTTGCCACCGAAAAAGANATNGAAGAACTAATTGAAATTGCCAGAGATTTCCCTAAGTGCACAATTATTTCCGATGAGATATATGATGGCCTGGATTTCACTGGAAAAATCTCTTCGACTGCTTCCCTCTCGAATGACGTCCCAGTCATCACTCTAAATGGCGTATCCAAGGTCTATTTCGCCCCCGGATGGAGGGTAGGGTACATGGCCTGGCATGATCCGAAACTCGTCCTTTCTTCGGTAAGGGACGGTGTCGAACGCCTACTTAGGAGCAGATTGTGCGCCTCCACTCCCGCACAATACGGATTCTTGGCCGGTCTTACAGACGAAACCGATTGGCTTGAGTCNCACAGGTCTACAATTCAGGAGAGATTGGAATACTCGATAAGTAGGATAAACGANATAGAAGGGCTGGAATGCCACCCTCCCGGGGGTGCGTTCTATTTGTTCGTCAAGATCAAGGACCCAGATCTTTCCAAAGATGACAAGAAGTTCGTTCTAGACCTGCTCCACAAAAAGCATGTTCTAGTTGTACATGGTTCTGGTTTCTCCACAGAGATGGGAAAGGGCCACTTCAGGATGGTCAGCTTGCCAGATCTGGCAATCCTAGAAGAAGCGTTCGATAGGATTGACTCCTTCATCAGAGAATCTTGAGNCAAATTATTGTTTGATTTGTGATATTTGCCACCGTGCATTCTCCATGAATCATTATAGCCGAACCCAAACTGCAAGACCCGCCCTATCTTAGGGCGGGGTGATAGTTTGGCAATGNCTCACAACCAGTATGCTGTAGCCGCAATAACTGCCACCCTTTGTCTTGCAGGNTTGTACACCGTCGTGGGAGCCGGACTTTCAAGCACTGACAGGGGGGGTTTCGAATCTGCAATCGACGATATTGAGCTCAATCCAGGGGTCCAGAAGGAGTGCCCACCCGATGTTCCAACAATAGGCTGTGACTGGGATGGTGACGGAATTCCCGACAGAATGGAAAGCACACTTTACGGGACAAACTGGCAAGAGCCGGATTCTGACGGTGACGGCCTAGATGATGGGTGGGAAATAGAAAACGGCCTTGATCCACTAGACACGGGAGAACCNTGTATTTCCATAGGNGAGGGTCTTTCGGAAGTAGAATGCGAAGATATCCCCGTTGCATCGGTAGATACGGAAAGAGAGACCGGTGAGCAGAACGAGACGTTTCCAGATCCTGACAACGGACCTCTGGGCGATCCTGACAGAGACGGCCTAACGAACATGGACGAGGCAGAGCTCGGAACAAATCCGCGTCTAAAGGACACAGACGGAGATGGACTCAACGATCGGTGGGAGTCGCAACACACTCACGCCGTCACTACTCCGGAAGGAGTTGTTACTCTCTTGGATCCCTTGAATGGTAATTGGAACTGCCCCCTCCTGACCGCTCAAATGCAGGCTGAGATTAAACTTGACATCGNTGAAGATCTCTGGAAGGAGATGGGAACGCAATTTGGGCACTCTTGTGACGCAATCTTGGATCTGGAGCTTCCAGAGCCAGATACACTTAGGAATTTCGTCGAGGAGAAGTATGACACAAACCCAAGGGACGCAGATAGTGATGGGGACTTGATTGATGACTTGGTTGAAATCTCCACCCACCTTGTAGATCTTGAGACATTCTGCGGTAGGCCAACATTCGGCACAATTACGCTTCCTGCCCCACACATTCGAGCATTCGCTTCAGGGATACTCTTTACTGTCCAAGAGATTCCGGGAGGTTTAGTATCCAATCTGCAGAAAAATACCCCACTTGACAATCCCAATTGGTTCAATGAGGACATGGATGGTGACGGCAGGCTCAACGGCCCAGGAGATTGGGACACTGATGGTGATGGGATGCCAGATGGCTTCGAGTACTGCTATTCTCTCAACTCTGAATACGAGTGGTTCCTAAATCCCACAAACTCCACCGATGCATATGGGGACAATGACGGGGACGGCCTCAACAATGTGGAAGAGTTCGAGGTGTCATACGACTGGGGCCCTACTAATTTCACAAATCCTCTGGTATGGGACACCGACATGGATGGCATGCCCGATGGTTGGGAGTTCAATAGTGGCATCCACCCCAATGACGGGAGCAACTCTGATGATGACCCGGATTTCGACGGATACGATGCTGATGGAGACGGCGCGGTAACCTACAAAGAAATGATCGGAGCTACTACGGTCGAAAGGATAGACGTATCCCAGGGCGATTACGTCCAGGAGAATAGCACCATATTGTGGGTGAGGACCGTAGTGGACAGCAACTATGTTAACATTCCAGTAAAGACAGAGACTCCGGGTTGGGTCTACCACATTCACGTCCAAGAAGACGACGAGGTCACAAGTAGGTTGCAGCCCTTGGTAACCGTAGTTGAGCAGCATGAGAGATTCACCAACCTAGACGAGTACAACGCTCGGGATAGAGACGGTGATGGAGTGGTAGATGGCAGGTCCACAGACCCTCTGAATTCAGACACAGATGCCGATGGCCTAATTGATGGAATCGAGGTTATTGGGTGGAAGATCAGGATTGTCAATTTCGGAGTTACCGAAGTTATTGTCAGGAGTGACCCAGGTGTTTTCGATACAGATCAGGACGGACTTTCAGACTCTGTGGAATATTACGAGACATTCACAAACGCCACTGACAAGGACACCGATAATGACGGCCTTGAGGACTACAGGGAGGCAGTGGACGGACACCCATGGTATGATAACGGAACGCTAGTCTACTATTTCACTAACGCTTCTGCGTTCGACACCGATAATGACGGCCTTGAGGACGGTGAGGAGGTAGTGGATGGCCAGGACCAATACATTACCCACGGCAATAATCCCGACTCTGATGGTGATGGATTGAAGGACGGTCATGAGGTTTTGTACATTCCAAGGCCTTGGCAGGGGGCAACTAACCCATTGGTAAACGATACTGACTCTGATGGCCAACCAGACGGATGGGAGATGCAGGTTTTCTCTGTTCAGGAGAATACTCGAAGCCACAGCCTCTGGATTTCAACTTCAAATTGGTTGCCACCGGGCTGCGACTCAATGATGGACTGCGGAAAGGGACCTGGCGGTTGGATCTGGATAAACTATGTTTCTGGATTCGATACATCTGGAGATAGAAATGGCGATGGCGTCCTAGATCCCCATTTCTTCCTTCATGAGATGAACCTCTCTGGTTTCACGGTTCCAGACGAAGGAAGATGGGCCCTCGACCCATCCTTTGGATCTCCTTCTGACTCAAAGTTCGACATTGATAATGACACTCTTCAGAACTCCCTCGAGGCACCCGACCGTTGGGATACCAATCCGGTGGATGCTGACTCTGATGGGGATAAGCTACCTGATGGATGGGAAGTTAGCTTCTCCGAGGAAGCAATAGAACTGGGACTTGTGGATAATAACTCTCTTGATGCTTTGGGGTCAAGAGGTCCGATGGATCCTCGGATGTTCGATTCAGATCTTGACGGAATTGATGATGGAAGTGAAGACTTCGATGACGACGGCCTCAATAGGACAGTGATGATGTACCGCTACTGCCCAGGTTGGGACGACCCTCAGGATTTTGAGTGCCACATAGATCCATTCGGTTCCGGGGCATCATTCTATGATGATTTGGATAACTACACCAACTTCGAAGAGTTCCAGAATGGTACTAGTCCCATTTCAAACGACACCGACGGAGATGAGTGGAAAGACGGCTCGGAAGTATACCATCAGGACCAAGATGACGATGACATGTGGGCTGGATGGGAGTACTACTTTGGATACGATCCACTAGACCCATCAGACTCTATGGTTGACTCCGATGGGGATGGTTACGTTAACAAGTGCGAGAGCAGATGGAACACCAATCCCAAGGACCCTACCAGTTTCCCCGCACAGGGAGAGCTCTGCAATACCTGAGACCAAGGCATCCAGAGTTCATTTAATCCACATTGAATTGTTGGAAGATCTCGTTTGTGGTCCTGCTAACTTTGACAAAAGTGGTGCATTTTGGCAGATCCTTGATTCTCCTAGCTCCCACGTATGAGCATGCCGACCTGAGGCCTCCTAGTATTGACTGCACCGTTATTTCTAGGGCGCCCTTGTAAGGTACTCTGACCTCTTTGCCTTCAGGTGCCCTATGTTTGGCAACACTTCCATAATGCTCCTCCATTGCTTTCGAGGAAGACATCCCATAGAACGACTTGAAAGATTTCACACCTTCTTTGATCATTTCACCACCTGACTCGTCATGCCCCGCTAGCATCCCACCAAGCATCACGAAATCAGCACCAGCTGCGAAAGCCTTAGCCACGTCCCCTGGGGATGAGCAGCCTCCGTCCGACATCACATGGCCATTGAGTCCGTGTGCCGCATCTGCGCACTCTGAAATCGCAGAGAGCTGAGGGTATCCAACACCAGCAACCTTCCTCGTAGTGCAGACGGAACCCGGGCCAATTCCCACCTTTACAACATCTGCTCCTGCTAGGATTAGAGCCTCGGTCATCTCCCTCGTAGCTACATTGCCTGCGATAATTATCTTGTCCTGAAAATGCTCTCTAACTCTTTTAACGAAGTCTAGAAAGACCTCCCGGTACCCATTAGCAACATCGATACAGATCATCTTTATTTTTTGGCTTGTACCTACCTTTCTTTGTAGTAATTCGAAGCTCTCCTTGGTAGATCCACAAGTAACCGAGATGTATTCTGGATCAAGACCATCTTCCCAAGCTTCTGAGAAGTCTTTTGTCGAGTAAAACTTCTGAGTACATGTTAGCATTTTGTGTCCTTGGAGGACCTTTGCTATAGAGAAAAGTCCAGTTGTGTCCATGTTCGCTGCAACGATAGGAATTCCGACCCACGTCTGTTCAGTATGCCTGAACTTGAACTCCCTCTCAAGATCAACGTCTGATCTCGATACCAATGTGCTTCTCTTAGGACGAATTAGAACATCATCGAAAGTGAGCTTCGGATCGGGCTCAATACGCATCTGAACCTTACTCATCCAATGAAGATGCGCTTAAGACTGTTCTGAGTGGAAACATCTCCTAAGTTGGTGCTCGTGCCGGGATTTGAACCCGGGTCGACGGATCGAGAGTCCGTCATGATGGACCGAACTACACCACACGAGCGCTGCTCCGGGGAGCTGCCGTCTCTATTTGAAAACGATGTAATCAATACCCGCCCATGGTTTCACTTTCACTTTCACCTTGGCCTCCTTTACCCTTATTCATATCCGGATGCTCACTCAGAGGGTCATGATTTCAAGAAAAAACAGATGCACAGGGTTGCAATATAGGAAGAGGCCGGATCCACACCGCGTTGTTCTATTTTCCAGCCTCAGGAGAACAGAATCACTATCTTTGCCAAGAAACTATGGAGGGATTGTTAGTGATACTGGGGTCCTAGAGAATTCGGAATCTTGGAAGCCCATTGAATACAGCTCAATTTCCGTGGAAGTAAGTCCTATGTCGTGGAGGGGGCTTCACAGTAGGGTTCTCTCGAACCCAACCCTAGCGGAGGCAGCCTAATGTCCAGAACAAGGCGATTAAGGGAAGAGGTCCTGGATTTGTTGGAGAATAAAGGAACCGCAAACACCGTGGAGATCTTTGACCACCTCAATGAAAGGTTTCGTTGGGGTGCAACGATGAATCAAGTTGGAAACATAATGGCCAAAGATAACAGATTCTCCAAAGTAGGTCATGTGAGGGGACAGTTCAGAGGAAGCGTGTATACCGTCTGTGTTTGGGGCCTTTCTCAGAACGAATTGGCCCTGAATATGGTCTAGCCGGGGAAGAATCAAGTCAATGCTCTGCTCTCAATAGATTGAGGGCGCCAAAGTGAGACTTCATCCATGGATGGCTCTATTTAGAGCAGGAAACTCGTTTACTGCAGGAATATTCGGGGTCCTACTGGGGGCAATACTGGCCACCAGGGGAGTACCAGAAGGAGATTATGCATTGGTGACCATATTTCATTCAATATCGGTAATGACGTTCATGTCATCTTGGAACGCACTCAATGACCTAATGGACATTGAGATTGACAGCTTTAACAGGCCCGAGAGGCCAATACCCTCGGGAGAAATACAGGTAAAACATGCCAAAATTGGGATTTACCTAATGGGAGCGTCTTCTCTGTTTTCCATTTTTCTCGCTGGCTACATTTCATGGTCAGGAGAAATCGGAATCGATAGTTGGATCCCAGCCCTAGTGATATGGGTCGTCGCACTGGCATTATTGTTCCACTATGAATCACCTTCTAAATTCAGCCTAAAAATGAAAGATAAGGGGCTTCCCGGAAATTTTGCAATAAGCCTTTCAGTAGGTTTGGTCTTCATCTTTGGTGCCGCAGGTGTATCTGAGCCACTAGATCCCCGGGCCTGGGCCGTCTTCTTTGTTGGCTTCTTCTACAATTTATCCCGAGAGATAGTGAAAGATGTGGAGGATCTGGGAGGGGATAAAGGTAGGAATACGTATGCCATAAGTAGGGGCCCAGAGAAAGCAAGATTCCTTGCATGGATAGTACTAATTATAGGGCTAATTTCATTGCTCTTCCCATTTGTCCCATCAATTGGTATATTCACTGATTGGCATGTTGCATTCGTAATCCCCGCTGTGGTTACCTTGCTACTTGTCAAGCCTAAGTTATTTGCGGCTGAAGATAGAGCTGCACAAAAAATGATCAAGATGTCTATGCAACTCTGTCTTGTTGCATTTCTGGTGATCTCTATTATTCCACTCTAGCGTAGTTCCCAGTAAGTCTGCCAAGCGGTTTCGTTGCATAGTAGAGTTAGTATGGACATCTGCGCCCACATCCTATTCTCAGCTTGGTCGAAGACTACGCTATTGGGGGAGTCGATAACAGCATCAGTAACTTCCTCGCCCCGATGAGCAGGAAGGCAATGCATGAACAGAAAACCATCATTTGCCAAGGACGCCAATTCTTCATTCACTTGGAAACCTTCGAATGAACTCATCTTCCCTTCCATGTGCTCCTCGCCCATGGATACGAAAACATCGGTATAGATTACTCCAGCCCCCTTGGCTGCTTCTCGTGGGTCATTCAATCCTTCAATTGAGGATCCCGTGGAAACAGCGATTTCTTTTGCTCTTGCGATAACAGAATCATTAGGCTCAAGCCCTTCAGGAGTTGCGTATTTGATGTCATAACCAAGAATTGCAGACCCCAGAAGAAGATCGTGAAGAACGTTATTTCCATCCCCGACCCATGATACATGGCCATCCATTTTCTCGGAATTCTCTACAATCGTCATCATATCAGCAGCAGCTTGGCATGGGTGGTGGAGGTCGGATAGTGCATTTATTACTGGGACCGAGGAATTATTGGCCAGTTCTACAACATCCTCATGCCCGAAGCATCGATATGTAATGCAATCCATATATCTAGAAAGAACTGCAGCTGTATCAGCAATAGACTCGCTTTTACCTAACTGGATGTCCCCAGCCAATAGTGTGATTGGCTGTCCACCAAGCCTACTAACTCCAGTTTCGAAAGAAACTCTCGTCCTTGTAGAAGGCTTTTCGTATATCGAACCGACAGTCATCCCCTCTAGTGGTTTGAAGTCGAATAGAGCCTCATCATCATTTTTTATCCTGATAGCCCACTCAATCAGTTCAGAAAAATTCCCAGAAAGGTCATCAATTGCCAGCAAGTCTATTTTGTGTTCACTGTCTTTCATGTTCTATATCACCCGCAAAACCATCCTTGGCATCCGACATTCCCCCAAAGACATTCTGGGCGAAGCTAAGCACATCTGCTTGACCCTCTTCCATCTCACTAGAGAGGGGTACCAATCCGGGCTGAATTGCTGCATGCTGCATCATCCTGAGTTGGCCAATAGCAAACTCCGCCCTCTGGCCCCCCCCATCGAAGTTACTTTGTGATGCGGACTCTTCAAACAGGGCGGCCTCAAGCACATCTAGGTTATCGCCCCACTCAAGAATCCTATCTAGGACCTCAGGCTCTAGCAAGTCAGATTTGGATAGGAAATTGGCAGTGGGCAGACCCAAACGGAAATGTACAATGGAGGATAGAAGCATCTGGGAAACAAATCCACTTGGCGTACTTGATAGAAGCGGATCAAATAGGAAAATCAGACATGCCCTTCCTTGTCCAATTACATGAACCAAGTGACTCGAAGCTTCTCTGAATGCGAAAAGCTCGACTTGACCCGGGGTGTCCACAATCATGATATCTCCAGCGAGCCCTTCTATCTCCTCAAATACATCAATGGCTTGTGAAGCTACTAGATCTGCAGCCAATATCTGAGCTCCATTGGGCCCGAGATCATACTCGTCCATTACTTCAGACAATGAAACTAGATCCCTTACATCGAACTCCGGGTCATAGTGAACCCTCTCTGCTCCAGGGTCGAGGTTAATTGCGAGGACATCAATGTCCAGGAATCTAGCCCATCTCTGAAAAGAAGTAACTAGGGAGCTTTTTCCTGCACCTGCAGTTCCTACTACGAAAAGAACAGGGGGAGTGGTGCCATCATTGACGCTCATGACTGCCCCAAGACGTCCATCGCTTCAACATTCTCAGGTCAATATCCGGAAAACAGCTCAGGCAACCGTTAAACGAACCCGACACTCGTGGAGATAGCATCCTGAGGCCAATTTGATGGGAGATGAACCCGATGCTGATGAAGTTGAAGGCGAAGATGAAGCAAAGCAAGTGGGTCACTCAGAACCCCCTCCACCACCAGATGGATTCGATTTACCACCACCTCCAATGGGGGTGGAAATACCACCCCCTCCACCACCCGGCCTAGATTCAGACGACTCGTCCGACTCAGGAGAACCTACAAAAGATGAATTTCTCGATAAAGACTCAGCAAGAGATTTGCTCCTAAGTATGGAGGGGGTTTCAGAATCAGATGAACAACCTATCTCTGAGTTACCAGAAGTAGCGGAAGAGTCAGCACTAGACCCGCCCCCGCCCCCAGCTGGCTTCGAGGCACCGCCCCCGCCACCGGGATTCGGGGACTCCGTGGAGGATGAAGACGAGCATGAAGAGGGCCAAACGGAACTAGACCCGCCCCCGCCCCCAGCTGGCTTCGAGGCACCGCCCCCGCCACCGGGATTCGGGGACTCCGTGGAGGATGAAGACGAGAAGGGGGGGCAAACACCCCCTGATATCTCTTCCATTGACTCTCTAGCCGATTCTTTATCGCTACTAGGTGGTGGATGGGAATCTGACGAGACAGTGGGGACTACTACTCAGGATCAAGAAATTGTTAATCCCGATTCTGGTACAAGCTTTTCTTGGCCCACCCAAGAAAAAATTGAGTCTTCCGAAGAATCAGAAGTTGAGCAGGCCATAGATGCATTTGGTTTGGTTAAAGAGTCACAATTCACTCAAACAGATTCCAGCAGGGAATCAAGACCCTCTCCGTTCCTGAGAAATGCTCCGGAGGTGGACTCAATTCCTGGGGACAAACTTCACGCCACTCTGAGTGAGAATGAGAAGTCCGTACTCAACCCGGACGGCTCAATAAGGAAGCAGTTTATTGATGGGGAACTAATTCTAAGGAACTCTAGCAAGAAACACCGTGCTTGGGATATAGAGGTACACTTGGAATCAATAGACTCCACAGATTTCGGAGAAAAGGTCTCCACAATCAAAGAGCTAGATCCCACCGAAGAAGCAGCAATTCCATATACGGCTTCAGGTCCAAGAATGTTGGTCCTCAAGGAAAGCATAGACACCGAGATTTCCAGAGGCGAGGAACCTAGTGTCTCATTAGTTTTCTCCGAAAATCCACAAGATATCGAAATCACAATTGAAATTGAGAATGTCTCACCTGTCCCTCTTTTTGATGTCGAGGTAAAGAGAACAATTCCAGAGTCTTTTATCCTCCCAGAAGATAGTGTTTACAGTATTGAAAATAAATCAGTAGTCTGGGACATAGGGAGGATGAATATTGGGGAGAAAAGGACCCTAAGCGTATCTGGAAAGGTAAGTACTGGTTCGGTTGAAAAGATAAATGCAGGAGTTACTTCAGCCACCTACTCTGCTGAAGCTACTGTATCCAGAGCGAGATTTGACAGGGTCCATGGATCCGGAAGACAGTTCTCATACGTCAACGCAGAAGAGGATGACAGGCCGGGGGTGTGGCATTGCACATGCGTCTTCGAGAATAAATCATCTTTCGTAGTCTCACTCTCAGGAGCAACAGTCAGGCTGATTGGAAGGGAAGAGCCAATTCTGGATGTTTCTGACATTAGACAAGACGTACCTCCCGAAGGAAAATGGGACTCTATGGTAAAGAGGGTGCAATCGGAGAATCAGCCTAGCTTCACTCAGGAGATTAGGTTCTCCATTCTTCCAAGGGTGTCTGTAGAGTCAACCGGCACCGTTGAGTTGAAGGAGCAGCATCTAACAGTTCTGGACGCAGCTCTTCAGAAGAGGTACGATAAGTCTAGAATTAAGTCCTACGTTTCTTCCAAGGTAGAAGCTGTAGTTACTCTTGAAAATACTGGAACCTCGGAAATTAACGTAATTCGGATTCTCGATGATATACCGGGAATCTTTGAAACCCCCTCAGCAGAAGATGTAGTAATTGAGATGGACGGCGCCGAACTTCAAGACGACCAATACAGAATTGATATTGTGAACGGTATACAACTGGAAGAGAAGCATATTTCTCCTGATAACGATGGCCATGGTCTGCGAATTACAATTGGGACTTCTGCACCATTGGGCTTGATGCCAGGAAAGACAGTTCTAATCAGATACCCCTTGGATGCTCCAGACCCTTCCCCTCGTAACGAAATGCTAGTTGCTCCAATAAAAGTAGATTTCAGCTCAGAGCGTTTCGGGCCAGTTGCTACTAGGGCGGTGGAGAGGCCACCAATGATCAAAGTAGTCCATAAGAGAAGAAATATCAGTACTGGCAAGGAGGTTTTCCCAGGGGGTAAGCCAGGCCAGTATGAGATTATGCTAATGTTCCACAACAACTCCGACAGTGCTCTAGACGACCTAGCTCTTCACGATATCGTTCCAGGTACTTTCTCCATTGAAAAATCTACAATCCGTTCTGACAAGGACGGGAAGAGGGAAGCTTCCACAACAAAGGAATCTGCTAGGGATGGGACTCAGGTTACATGGGCCATTGGAAGGATTCTGCAGGATGAGAGAATCGAGGTCCTGTACACGATTCAAGGCGATCCCGAGGCAGAATACAAGGTTTCTGACGCCCAAGATTTCCATGGTGCAACCTTCGGAGAGGAAGTCGATGAGGAACCCAATATTCCAGAATGGGTGGAAAATGTGAACAAGAATTTGCACACCCCTTCTCCCGAGTCACTAGATTTACCTCTAAATGAGGAATCCGAAGAAGTGTCTGATAACCCCAGCAGCCAAGACGAAATATCCGAAGATCCCAAAGAAAATGATGACGAATCCAAAGAGGAAGAAGTGCCATCGGAAGAACCCAGAGAAGAACCCGAATCAGAAACTAAAAACAAATGCCCAGCTTGTGGTTTTGAAATGGGGATTGGCTCCTCAATTTGTATGATCTGTGGAAACACACTCTGAAAATAGCACATTTCTTTGATCATCTAACCACCAAAGCGTTATTCTCCGATCTTCTTACCGTAGTTACATGGCCTCGCCACAATCTGGAGGAGATGCGCAAGCTGAGGCCATGTCTTCGATGATGATGCCAATGCTTCTTCTCCTGGGGATGATGGTTCTTCTAATGGTAAACCCAAGCATAAGAAACGCCCTCTCTTATTCTGCTGGCACGGTAATTGAACCTGCTCTTCCATTCCACCAAAGGTACTTCGTCCCAACAGTTTTTATTGTCGGCTCTTCAATAATGGTAGTAAATACCGTAATACGATCCTTCTTCATGGACCCGTTGCAGCAAGCACATTTCTCACACAGAAGTAGGCAAATCGGCAAGCAACTCAGAGAGGCCAGACTGGCAAGGGATACAGCATCTGCCGATAAAATGCAGAATATGCAGTTCGAGATGATGCCCGAGCAGATGAAGATGCAGTCCTCAATGATGAAGCCAATGGTGTTCACAATGGTATTCATTATTGCGATATTTAGTTGGATGGCAGAGTCAGTCGAGTCATTTCGAGTGGGTTTTGTCAGCCTACCTTGGAACCCTATGTGGAGCTTCAATGACAGGGTTCTCTGGATTTTCCCTGCATGGATAGCGACATATATTGCAATGAGTGCCCCCCTTGGAAGGATTATTGATAGGCATATCAAGATCGCAAGATATTCTAGGCACCCTCTCGTTTTATCGAGAGAGAAAATCGAAGAACCACTATTGCACATGCTAGAAGATGACAAGACCAGGAAATCTAACTCTTCAGTTGTTAGGCGATCACAGAGAAGAGCAGGTCCGAGGAAGACAGGTAAAAAACCAAAGAACCAGACAAGCCGGAAATCCGGAAATCAGCATGCAGCGCCCCCAAAGAAGGGTATGAAATGCAATTTATGCGATTCAGATCTAATCTCCAGAACACCAAAGGGGCTTCTTAGATGCGACGTTTGTAGAAGTGAGTGGAGATGAGGTCTTGCTAAGGGTCACGATTAGTGGTCCCCCTGGTAGCGGGACCTCAACATTGGTTTCCAAGATTGTAGAATCTAGGGGGTGGAGTTCAGTAAATGGCGGAGATGTTTTTCGAGATGAGGCGAATCTAAGGGGAATCTCAGTGGAGGAGCTAAGCGCCCAGGCAAAGAATGATGTTGAGGTAGATAGGGCACTAGATTCCCTGTTGCGAAAAGTGATGTCTTCGGATGACTCCCCTGAAGTGGTTGAAAGTAGGCTTAGTGGGTGGTGGGCTCACAGGGATAGTTTGGATTGCGTCAGAGTATGGCTGATGGTTTCCGAACTAGAGAGAGCCAGAAGAATCCAGAAGAGGGAAGGGGGGGACCTGGAAGGTTGCCTTATTAGATCACAACAGAGGCAGATGGATGACAAGGAGCGTTACATGTCCCTATATAGCATAGATCTGGATGACATGTCCCCCTATAGCCTAGTGATAGATGCAGATCAAAAGTCCGAGAAGGAAGTTTTTGAAATCGTAGATTCGGAACTACAAGGGTGATTTGATGTCAGGGGGGGGCTCTTGGATATTGGAAACCAATCCCAAAACAAACACTTCTTTTGGATGCAGGCCCGGTGACAGGGAACTAGCAGAGCTTCTAGAATCAGGAGTCATTTTGATCGATAAACCACCTGGCCCTTCTAGCCACCAATTAACTGCTTGGGCTAGGTCATTGTTAGGAATTAAGAGGATAGGCCATGGGGGGACCCTTGATCCATTTGCCACAGGACTTCTGACTCTTCTTTGTGGTAGGTCTACAAAAATAACCTCCGAGCTTTTGAAGAAACCAAAGAGATATGTAGCCATAATTAGATTCAGAGAGTCCATTGATTCAGAATCACTTTCTTTGATCCTTGAGGAGCTAAGGGGGGACGTGTTCAACGTTCCTCCTAAGGAATCCGCAGTAAAGGTTCAGGTCCGATCTAGAAACATCACCAATTCGGAGCTAATTGAGTCCGAGTGCGAAGGTAGAGTACATCTCATTTCTATCTCGTGTGAAGCTGGAACTTACATCAGGACTCTAGTTAGGGACATAGGGCTATTCTCGGGAAATGGGTGTGAGTTGCTGGAGCTACATAGGGTCGGGAGCGGATCCCTGGAAGACACTATGGCATGCACTATGCAGCAACTGACAGATGCAATTTTTCTCTGGAGGGAGCATGATGATTTCAGAGCAATTTCAAAGATTATCTCCCCCATAGAGATAATTCTGGAAGATTTGCCTACAATTGTGATCAAGGATGGGGCCGTAGCCGCCATGTCACACGGAGCTCCGCTAGCTAGGCCGGGCGTAGTCTCGGCCCCAAAAGGGATTCTAAGTGGATCCAAGGTTCTTCTTTCAAGTATCAAGGGAGAGGCTGTTGCCCTGGGGACTCTGTCGGTTGACTCCGACTCTTTGCCCGGAATGGAATCTGGTCATGTTGCATCCGCAAGCACCGTATTAATGAAGCCGGGGATATATCCACAGTCATGGACAAAGGAGATGGGATAGCCTTAGCTACTCATGCTCTTCGTATATCCACTCTTCTGTCTCAAGCCTAATTTTCAGCACCATCATTTCCACACACACCGCCACCGAAGCTACCGAGGTAACATCAGCGGCAGGGCCTTTTCGGAATCGAGGCATGTATAACCGTTGCCTAATTTGATCGGATTATCGGCCAAACGTCACTCATTGATGTCCCTTTTTCGGCTATTTCCTTCGTTCAAACTCTTTTCTCAGGGGTTTGGGGCCAATCATGAGAAAACCCGCAGAGGCAACAACTGCGAGAATGGAAACTAGGATTACTATTGACCGAATTCCACTTCTTTCCGACTCTTCTGTAGGAAGCTTGACCTCTATTTCTCTAACTAGGATGTTATTTTCTTCAACAGACTCATCGTGAGAATTTATGCCATCCACTTCCAAAGAAAATGAGATCGATTCCCCTACGGCAGCCAATTGAATATCGCATATAGCCATCTTCAGACTTCCTGGCTCCAATTCGTCAATCGTTCCAGTTCCTACGAGCACTCCGTTGTTCTTACATTGGAATGTGATATTCTCAGCTACTCCTCTGCCCTGATTTCTTATGAAACCGACCACCTCGACAACATCGCCGAGAAACAGCTCTTCAGCTACCGATCCCCCATGCCTAATCTCTATCGACTCAACCATTAGATCTGGCTTTGCTACTACTATGATCTGTAAACTCTTGGAGACTAACGTGGTACCATCATCCACACTAATCACTACTTCATGTGTACCAGATTCAACAGGACTAATTGCTATCGAGCCATCATCCGCTACTATTGCCCATGACTTGCTACTAGAGATGGATAGATTGCTTGAATCTGGGTCATTAATATCCAAATCTACAATAAATTCCTCTCCCAAACCAATGAATAATGTGCTAGGGATTCCGAGGACTTCAGGCGGATCAGGAACCGCTTCGACGGTAACTCGAATCTGCTGGCTCCAGTTATTCCCTACTTCGTCCGAAACAATCACCAACACATCTACCTCTCCGTTTGCATTCTCAATAGGCTCAATCCTAAGCATCGACCCCTCTCCAAATGCTTCCACCAATGATTCGTCAGAGCTCTGCGCAGTTACCTCCAGGTTTTCAGAATTGGTTATGTCATCAGTGCATATTGGGGAAAGCGGGATAATCCTCCCACCCTCATCCTCAACTAGCTCCAAATCCCCTATTTCGCTACAAGTGGGGTCCAAGTCCCAATCCACTGAGAATCCACCCGAAATTGACATTGAGTTGATGTGAACAACTGTAGTCTGCGATGTTCCATTCGAGGACCACTGGAATCTGGTAGCAACCCCTACTTCAAGAGCTTCGCCAGAACTCGGAAGTGAATAGCCCACTGGGACAGAGAATGAGAATTGACCTTCCTCAATAGTCTCTGAGTGGACTAGATTTTCCCCGATAGCGAAAAGGATTGAACTCGAAGGCTTCGATAGCCCGGAATCTTCCCCAGAAACAGAACCACTAACATTGAGGTGTGGGTCATTAATGTCTACTCTGGCTCCCGAAATACACCCATCCAAGATCTCAATCATAATTCGGTGATTAGGGCCGCTCGACTCAATCAACTCCCCCGAATTGACCTTGAGGAAATTGTCACCATCAGTCCCTTCCGAGGAAAAAATCGTGTAATTGGCCTCCCCATAGACGTGTACCCTTCCCAAAGTCTGGTGGGGGGGGACCTCGATTTCTAACTCCCAAGTTGAATTGCTAGACCCATCTGGGGCCAATCCACAATTCTCATGCGTTATTCCAGCGGCAACCCCATCGTAGGGGCCGAAGTCTATGACTGGCGACTCTTCCAAAAAGGCCATGTGGCTTGCTCTAGAGTTCTCGAAGGAGTACCAAGGCTCGTGAAATTTCACTTTGAGTCCAGCAGAATCGACCCTCACTTCGGAGTCATCAGTTCCTTGGTTGTCCGATACATAGTCAATGGTGAAATGTGTTTGCTCCAATTTCTCCCAATCCCATTCTAGAAAATCGTCTAGGGACAAGACGAGCGGGTTCGTCATCCTGTTTACTGCATTGATGGTTCTGGCAAAGGAAGAAACCAAGAAATCAGATTCCTGGTTCTGCAGAATTATGTTAACCTCGTCAGTTGGAAGTGGATCTGGAATAGAGAAATGGAGGACTAGAGAGACATTCTCAATTTCCCATCCATGGAGCCCTGGGAAGGAATAACCAGAAATCGTGATATTTGGCCCCATCGACCACGAGTATATCCCATCTGGCTCTCCCAAGGCAGAATCGCATTCCGAGCACCCAGAGGTCGCCCATGAGATGTGCTCACCGAAGTTGTCCGGTCTGGAATGGGTGAAAGACATCTTTCCATCTGCAACCATTCCAATCGTATAGTCCGCTTGCTCCTGGGAAAAACCCCTCGTGCTGCTAAAGGCCCACTCGGAACTGTCTTGAAAATTACCAGCTTCGAGGATTTCAACCTCTTCGTGGGAAATAACAGAATCGCTGATTACTGCCTGAGAGCAGAGCGAGAAAACGAATAAGCATACCATAGACAGGGATGCCTTACGCTTGTTCACGATTGCTAACGGGGGCCTTCTCCGCTTGAATCCGTTGGTCAATACTAATTCACTATCTTGGCTAACTCTTGAAATACAGGTCGACTCACGCCAGTGACACTACTGGCTGTGATAGTGTAGCGGTTAGCACGGTGGGTTGTGGTCCCGCCGGCCCGGGTTCGAGTCCCGGTCACGGCCCCACTAGTTTTTCTTCCCGAGGGACTCATCGCTGATTTTGTGACCCATCTTCTCGGCTTTGGTGGATAGGTAGTCCAAGTTACCCTCCCCAATTCCTACTACGAGGGGCATCCTTTCTACAACGTTGATACCATGTTCAGAAAGTTGGACAACCTTGTCAGGATTGTTCGTCATGAGATTGACCGCTTCGATTCCCAAGGAACTAAGCATCTCTGAAGCTATCCCGTAATCCCTTGCATCTCCTGGATGTCCCAGCAAGAGGTTCGCTTCAAGGGTGTCTGCTCCTCTGTCTTGTAGGTTGTATGCCTGGATTTTCGCATGTAGTCCAATCCCCCTTCCCTCTTGCCTGAGATAAATAAGGCACCCCCAACCGATCTCTTGGATCTTCTTAAGAGCAGCCTTCAATTGGGGCCCGCAGTCGCACCTAAGACTGCCAAATGCATCGCCAGTTAGACATTCGGAGTGAACACGGACAAGAACTGGATCAGGACCACCCATGTCTCCTAGCAGCAGGGCTACGTGGTCAAAGCCAGTCTCTTCTTCGTTGAACACTCTAATCCTGAACTCGCCGAAGCCCGTTGGCAAACGAGCATCTGCCGGTACCTCCCCGACTTCAAACACCCGAGGTGCATTCACGATCTTTCGAAAATAGCTGCCCATTTGAATGCTACAGGTCGCTATTCACTTTGGCGATAACGAACTTGAACTCTCCAGAGTCTTCCACCACTTCCATTAGTTCTACCCCCATCCTGTCACAAAGGGCAGGGATGTCGTGAAGGGTCTCTGGATCATCACAGATTACCTCGATAACCTCGCCTCGAGGTGCTTCCAGCAGCACCCTCCTGGTTTCGTGCACTGGGACCGGGCATAGGAAACCCAGTAGGTTGATTGTCCTGCTCCCAGAACTGCCCATGCCCCTTGCACAAGGTGCTTCGCTTCAATCATCCTCAATTCTTCGAGAAGTCGAACTCGTTGTCTTCATGATTCCTCATGTAGTTTATCGCCGTATTCTCATCTGGAAATAGCATCTTACCACGATTCTTCCCAGACTTTGCCTCTTCCCATCTTTGGGCGAAAATTCCCTCCTCCCAGTCGTTCATGAACATCGGCCGGATGTAAGAAGACCTGCAAACTGATCTAGTGTTTCCAAGATCCGCAGCAACGGTGTCAATAACTGCAAGCATCGTCGCGCTTCTTTCTTTCTCTGTCCCCCCAGGGAGCTTTTCTGATTCGGCGAGTTTCGCCAATCCTTCTGTGCCCTTCATAGTCTGCCCCTTCCAGCTCAGATAGGGTGGGAAACCTGTTTCTTCAGATAACTTTACCGCATCTCCATGAAGCTCGACAAGCTTTGCGATTTCAGACTCGCTAGCCTCAGAAACCATTGCCAGCCTTGAAGCGGTCTTCCATGATGCTGCCCATGTCCTGAAATCCTTTGCAGTGTATCTGTGGTTCATGTGCTTCTCGAGGTAGTCGTTGATATGCTCGGCCTTGATATCGAAGTCATTCCCGTTCTCGTCTAGGTATCTAAACAGGTCTTGCGTTTTTTCCTTACCTCCGATCTTTCCAGATTCTTCGATTAGCTTTGCCACCTTATCGTCCTTGATGAGCAGCTTCCACTCCTTTCCAGACTTTCCCACGAAATTGAGCACTGCGTCTATTTCGCCCTCCAAGGCCCTTTTCCCCTTCCAGAACTTTACATGCCCCTCTTGTAGGGTTGTCAGTCCGTATGACTCGTTTTCTTGTGCGTATTGGTCCGACCCTACTCTGATGTGGTACCTGTCAATCAGTCTTACCACAATTGCCACGACCTTGTCCTTGAGCATCTTATTAGTATCCAGATCCGCCTCTACTTCCCTCCTGAGTTCATTGAGCGCAATGGCGAACTCGTCTACGTTCTGGTACTTGAGGATGGACTTGTACTCGTTCCACTTGGGATGGTACCTGTACTGGAGCCTACCGTTGGAGTCCTTACCGGTGGCCTGGATGTGGCCATTCTCTTCTATGCAGAACCAAACTTCGGTCCAAGCAGGAGGTACTGCTAGTGAGTTCAGGAACTCGACCCTATCCTTGTCAGCCAGGATCTTTCCATCCGGCGTTCGGTACTTCCAAGAAATCTCCTTCTTCCCTTCCTCTGTTTCCGCCTCGACCTTTTCTCGTGAGATTCCAGGTTCGTTCCTGTCGCTCAATATTAGGCCCGCTTTTTCCGCTGAGGTTCCGGAGTCTTCCGACTTCATCGATTGCCATTAACCAAATAGGCTTGAAGACGTTTCGCTAGAATCCTCACTCACTGAACTGCGCGAGTAGGCTCTCCAAGGCCCTTATGTCGTTCTCTAAGATCTCCCTCTCTGCCTTCTTCAAGTCCCCTTCTGCAAGCCTTGCCTGGAGGAGATCTAGCTCTGTCCTGGCAGAGTCCCTCTCCTCTTCCATCTCGGCCTCGTCCCTCAGCATCTTGATTCTCGAGACGTGTTGCCTGGTAGCCTTCATCCGACGCATCCTCTCCCCTGTTTCCCCATCTGGGAACGGGTCTGGCTTGTTCGGAAGCTCCACTTGGACGGGGTATGGGATGCTGATCCCCTCTCTGTTGAATGCTGTGTCTATCTCCCTCAGGAGCCAGTCAGTTGCAATGAATTCCTCCCCATAATCGCTGATCCATGCGTACAGTCTGTAGTTCTTGGAGAAGTCAGCTAGTTCCCTGAGTAGGACTCTAGGTGGGGGATCGACCTCCACGTGGGGGCATTTCTTTGCCACATCCATTATTACTTGCTTAACGTGTGCCGACCGCTCGTCGTAGTCAACCCCAATATCCAGAGTAAGGGTGACTCTGGAACCCATTCCATCGCCCCCTCCTCTGGCATAGTTGGTAATGGTGGAATCCACTAGCCTGTTATTTGGGATGACCACTAGCTGCTCGGTAAGGGTTAGGATCTTTGTAGAGAGAATTCCGACAGACATTACGGTGCCCGTGACCCCTTCTACCTCGATACGATCGCCAACTTCGAATGG
Organism: Methanobacteriota archaeon; assembly: GCA_002716085.1. Classification (GTDB taxonomy): domain Archaea; phylum Thermoplasmatota; class Poseidoniia; order Poseidoniales; family Thalassarchaeaceae; genus UBA36. Next base: position 37,593 of record PAYZ01000007.1, read on the forward strand.
TTGGTCTACTGCTAGCATGAAGGAGTTAAGCATGTTTCCAAGTGTTTGTTGCACAGCGAGTCCGATGATAATCGAGAAGACTGCCAGTGAGGCCATAACTCCTAGAAGCTCTATCCCGAGTTCGTTCAGTGCGAGGTACAGTCCCATGAACATAACAAGGCCCCTAGAAGAGAATACTAGGAGCGGATTTCCACCAGTGACGGTAACGCTTTTGTTGGTGTTGTAGCGTTCCATGGCAGAGGGTACGATGAATTTTATCGCGACGCTGATTATCGATGCCGAGAGTAGTATGTAAATTGCTGAGAAGTAGGGGGAGATCTCGATGTATATCCCATCCCTCCTTCCCAAGGTCCACATCATCGTTAGATCCACCCCAGCAATTAGGACGAATATGTAAAGGCGGTTGAAAATCGGATCCAGTAGTTCGTTGTCCCACTCAGCCTCAGTTCTCTTTACTAGCCTCCAAGCCACCCTCCTGGCGAAGTATCTCGTGAATAGCAGTGCAACTAGGGTGAGGCCCAGTGAAATTCCCAATTGCGCCAATATCCCAATTTCCTCGACTTCGTCTAGAATTGACAATAACTGGGAATAAGCATCGGATACAGGATCAGCCATTCATTCACCCCCAGTGGTCACCATATCAAATGCTTATCGTATAATCCTCTTGGCTTGGAGGACCCACTCGTCCCTGTCTATCCTACCCGGACCGAGCCCAATGGCCTCGTTCACTTGTTCGACTGTTTCGGGACTCATGTTGGCGATCTGCGATAACTTGTAAATGCCTATTGAATTGAGCTTCTCTTGAACGAATCTGCCTATTCCATCTATCTGCTGCAGGTTATCCTTGTCATCTTCGGAGCCAAATCCTATTTCGGCGAAGTCTATGGGCGAGTCTTCAGCCTCATCTTCTACTGTCGACTCCGTCCTTTCCTTTTTCTTGAGGAGCTCCTCGGCCTTTTTCCTCCTCATGGCGAAGTCTCGCTCCTTCTTTGCCTCCTCCTCTTCCTTTTGCATCTGCTCCTTTGCCTGCTTGAGCAATTTCATGTCGCTAGTGCCGCTGTCCTTAGCATCTTCACCATCTGACTTGGTACCAACTAGCTTCATTGCTTTCTTGACCCACTCCTCTCTTGTCACCCTCCCCGGGAAGAATTCCATCGAATCGTTGATCTTTTCTTCTAGCTCCGGGGTTATCTTGGAGACTTGCTTGAATGTGAATATTCCCAGGGCATTGAGCTTCTCCTCTATGAAAGGGCCAATTCCATTTATCTGTTGCAGGTCGTCTTTCTGGTCCGGGCTGGAGAACCCAATGATTCCAAAGTCTATCTCCTTGGATTTCTCTGAGATTCTTAGCAACGTCAGCTCTTTCTTTCTTTCCTCCTCGTCCAATTCGTCGAGTCTTGCCTTCCTCTCCTCGATCTCCTCTTCTATCTGGGAGAATCTCTCATCGGCCATCTCTCTGGCCTCTTTGCTCTCTTCCTCGTCTTGCTCTTTCTTCTTCTTCCTCTCTATGGCTCTCTTCCTGAGTTTTTCTTTGGCTTCCATGGCCCTCATCTGAGCTTCTCTTTCGCTTTCTGCAGCTTCTCTGGCAATTCTCCTCTCCTCCTCTGCAGCCTTCTCCCTCTCTGTCCTCTCAAGTCTGGCCTTCTCTTCCTCTTTCTCCTTGGCCTCCCTCTCTGCCCTCTGTTCGGCCTCTCTCTCCTCTTCCTCTTGCTGGGCCCGAAGCGCTTCCTCCTCTGCCTTCCTCTCCTCTGCCTTCTTCCTGAGCATGGCTCTGAGTTCTGCAGCCTCCTCCTCTGCTTGCCTCTCCCTCTCTGCAGCTTCTTCTGCCTCTATCCTTGCCCTCTCCTCGGCTTCCCTTCTCTCCTCCTCTTCCTCCTCCCGAATTCTCTCGGACTCCAATCTTCGATTTTCCTTCTCTATCTCCTGGGCCTTCTTTGCAGCTTCTTTCTCCATCTCCGCAGCTTTCCTCTCTGCTTCTACTGCCTTGAGCTCAGCAACCGCCTTCCTCTCTTGGGCTTCCTTCTCTATTTGCTCAATCTTATTCTTCAATTCATTCTCTTTGATTGCTGCGGCCTTCTTTGCCTCAATCTCTGCATCTGCGGCTTTGTCTGCCGACTTCTTCTCGATCTCAGCTGCTCTCTTCCGTGCTTCCCTCTCTATCCTAGCGGCCCTTCTCTTGGCCAATTCCTCTTCCGGGGTGTCTTTGATTACCTCTACTTCGACCTTCCATTGGAAGTAAACACTCGAACTGCCTAGTCTGATTAGGCCGGTGTAATCGGTAGTTACTGGGGTATCGGCGTCGTCGCTGAACTTTAGTCTGAATTCCAACTCCCCCCTTGAGTTCGACTTTATTGACCTCATGCTGAACCTGCTGCCGTTCTCATCTGATGCCATGTCAGTAAAGCTGCACTTAAGCCTCGGAGTGAGGTTAGTTACCTTGATCACCTCGTGACTCTCTGCGAATGACCCCTTCCTGATGCCGTGGACGGTCTTCAGGACATACGGGTCGTCGTACTCTCCCGATCCCCCAGACCAATCATTGTCGGTGTAGGTGTACTCTGGCTCTGGTCCAAGTATTTCCTCGTCCTCTACAGAGAATGGGTTGATGACCCAGAGAAGCGATAGCAGAAGTAGCAACAGGGGGAAGCAGCATATCCACAGGATCCTAACGGCATCTGGGACGTATTCTTCCAGGAGATTGCATATTCCGTCATCGTCATCGTCTTCAGGAACTGACGTGTTGTCCTTGGGGAGTGTGCCGCAGCTCGTCTCGTTCAGGTCTGGCCATCCGTCGTTGTCGTCATCCAGGTCCTCTATTAGTTCGAAAGTGCAGTTCGCCGAGTCTGTCAGGTACTTGCAAGTAAGCTCGTCTGGCATGCTGTCGTTGTCCGTGTCGTCCCATGCCGTGGGATTCTTCGGGAACCTGTCTATCTCGTCTCCTATGTTGTCCCCATCGTCATCCTCGTCTAGGAAGCTGCATACGCCGTCCAAGTCGATGTCCTCGGGGAAGTCCCTGTGATCCTCAGGGTTCTTGTTGCATTCCCACTCTACTCTGTCGCTCCATCCATCTCCATCGGAGTCTTGGTTGACATCGATGGGGGCGAATACGTCGAAGTCAACTCTGTAGGAGAAGTCATACTGGGAGTTTGAGGCAGTGAAAGTGTGAGAGTACTCCAGAAGGAGGTGCCAGTATTCTTGTTCAGGAGTGCCGGTGATAATGCCGCTAGTGGAGTTCAGTGAAATTCCAGCTGGAAGGTCCGGAATCACTGAGAATCTGATAATCTCGCCACTGGATGGGGCTATGATGGGCTCCAGTGGCTCCATCTTCTCGCCGATGGTTAGTACTAGCTTGTCATTGGGGTAGAAGAAAATAATCGCGGAGTCATCGAACGAGTCCAGGGAGTTGCAAATGAAATCCCCATCCAAGTCCTCTGGTTTGCTTAGGATTTCTAGCGGATCTGTCCCGCAATCCAACTCCAGGGTGTCATTCCAGCCGTCTCCGTCGTCATCCGGGTCGAAGAGATCAGGGATTCCGTCTCCGTCGGTATCCAGGTACTTGGCTGAGATCGCTATCTCGAAGGTATTCAGGAATAGCGAGTTGCTTCCGCTGACGGTGAATGTCGTCCGGTTGAACTCAACTGATGGGACTCCATTTATCAGGCCATTAGTCGTGTTGAACTCGAGGCCCTCTGGGAGGCTGGGGGAGATGGACCAAGAGGTAACGTTCCCCCCGAATATTTGGGGCTCCAGGTAGACTTCGTCGACAAAGACAGTGAGGTTCATGGAGTCTAGTAGGTATATCAGATCGAAGTCGTCGTCATCAGGGTCGGGGACGACAGATTGCAGAGTTATCTCTACTGAGCTCTGATACTGGGAGTTGTTTGCCCATACCGTGAAGACTTGCATCTCGAACTCCTGCATGGGTGCCCCAGAAATAGTGCCATTCGTGTTTCCGAATCTTGGGGTGGCGCCGTTCAGAGCTAGCCCCTCTGGGAGCGGGGGCCAAACCTCCCAGGTCCTGATGTCCCCTCCGTATGTCGTGGCTTCGATTGGGGTTATCGGCTCATTTACGAATAGTAGCTGGGATGTAGAGCTGTATACTAGGAATACGGGAGAGTCGTCTATCTCGTCTATTCCATCGCACTCGCCGTCGTCATCGCTGTCTCCGGGATAAGATATCGGGTCAAGAATGTCCGTAAGGCAAGTCGTCTCGTTCACATCCGCCCATCCGTCGTTGTCGTCATCAGGGTCTGTCTCGTCGGGATCCCCGTCTCCGTCCGTATCCAGTAGGGAGGAGGTGATGTTGATGGTGTAGCTCGAGTTGTGCTGGCTGTTGTTGGCCCAGAAGGTGAATTCTTCAGGACCGAAAGGCTGCGTGGAAACTCCGCTAATAGTCCCGGTGAGGTTGTTGAAGGCCAGTCCTTCTGGCAGTTCCGGGCTCGACTCCCAGGTCCTCACATCCCCTCCGAAGACTATTGGCCCTAGGCTGATGTTGGTGACGTTGACTACCAGTTCCAGAGATTCCAGGGTGAATGCTAGGCTTATCGGGGAATCGTCAATCAGGTCAGTCCCATCGCACTCTCCGTCGCTGTCCGAGTCTGAGGGAAAGCTCGTGTTGTCGAGGCCATCGGTTGAACAGGAGAGCTCCTCCACGTCACTCCAACCGTCTTCGTCGTCATCCAAATCGTCTTCATCCGGAGTCCCATCACCGTCAGTGTCCAGGAGTCCTGCGGCGATGCTTATGTTGAATGACGCCGAATAAGCCGAATTGTTCGCCCAGATGGTGTAGTTTGTCTGGTTTTGAACTTGGGTCGGCATCCCCCATATCTCCCCTGTGATGTTGTTGAGGTTGAGGCCAGAAGGCATGGGCAGGGAAGACTCCCAGGACGTGATTTCCCCTCCGGAGGTTAGTGGTATTAGTGAGATTACTGAGACGTTTACTATCAGATCTAGCTCAGCAGTCCCGTAGGCCAAACCTATGTCTCGATCGTCTGTGTTATCTAGGAGGTCGCAGATTCCGTCATTGTCCAAGTCGGGAGGTATGTTTGATGCATTAAGCGGATTACTCCCGCAGGTTAGTTCTGTAGTGTCGTTCCAGCCATCGTTGTCGTCGTCGAGGTCGTACTCATCTGCTATCCCGTCTCCATCCGTGTCCACAAGCACTGTGATTGAGACCGCGGCTGAGCTAGTCTGGCCTCCTGAGGCATTAGCCCAGATGGTGTAGTTCGTTAGGTTCTGGACATTGACGGGGGTCCCCCAAATAGTGCCGTTGGCGATTCCGAAGCTCAGCCCCAATGGTAGGTCCGGGTATATCTCCCAGCTCTCTGGGGTTGAGCCGGAAGTCTGCCCTGCAATTGGCTGCATGGGGGAATTGACAGTTAGGCGAATCTCGCTGGTCGGGAACGAGAGTGTGATGCCGTTACCTACTATCCAAATCGATACCTCCGTGCTTGCACTCCCTCCTGTGTTGTTTGCCCAAATCGTGTATGATGTATTGTCGGTGATTAGCAGGGGTATCCCTTCGAACCTCCCGTTTGTGGTGTTGAAGCTTATTCCGAGTGGGAAGTCGGTCGAGTTGATGGCGAAAGACTCCACCATGCCCCCTCCCAGAGTCGGGTCTATGCTTACTATCGAGTCCCTTGGAATGATGTATGTTCCATTCCCGTATTCTATGGTGGCTATTGGCTCGTTGATGGTAATCTGGAAGTCAATCCGGGTAATCGCACCATCGCTCATTACTCTTAGCTGGAAGGTTTGTTCGGTGAGGTTGGCCACTGGGGTTCCGTATATGGTACCGTTGCTGGAACCCAGTGACAGACCTGATGGCAGCTCGGGGTAGAACGACCAGTTCACTATCGATCCATTGATCTCGGTAGGCACCACTGGTGTGATTTCCGTCCCCCTCTCAAGAATAAGTTCCGTCTGGCTGTATGTCACTACTGGCTTACCGTCAAGGATCAGGAATGACACGTTAATCTGTTGGCTGCCAAGGGCCGAGTCGTTCATCCATAGTGTGAAGCTGGTAGTAGTCATATTTCCAGATGCAGCGCCGGAGATCAATCCGGTGTCGGTGTCGAGGCTCAGCCCCGCAGGCAGCTCCCCATCTACCTCCCATCCATCGAGGTACTCGTCGCAATAGCTCGTTCCTTCGTCGCATGTGGCCCCCATTGCACTGAGTCCAGTAACTCCGAGCAGGGTGGTTGGCTCCCCAGCTACCAGGCTTTGCCCGTCTATGGCGTGTCCGGCGGTCTCCATGAAGAAGTGGCTCTGGTAGTTCCAGTTTGAACTGGGCCTGTTGAGGTAAGACTCGTCCCAGTACAAGCTGCTCTGGCTCGAGTAAAGGCTGACGAGCAAGTTCCCCAATGGGTCGAACGCCACGTCCTCCCAATCGAGCTGATAGCTATTTGCGACGTTGTCAGAGTATGTCACGTACTCCTCGAAGTCGGGATTGAGGCTTGTATCGAGCCTCATCATGCGATTGTGGTTTGCAAGGTTCTGGNACCTNGAGCCTATGAATAGCCAGACCCTGTCCTGNGAGTCGACTTCCATGAGGCTGTAATACTCCGATTGTANGCCGCCATTGTNGGTAAGGCAGAACTCGCGNTGACCATTTACNNCCCATCCNCTGTTGNCCAATCTCAGAACTANAAGGCTGTCAGAGCAGGAGTCGTTGAACCAATAAACAGTACCNGTGACGTTCAGGCTCGAAGCGTCCTCANACATCCATATGGANAGNACCAAGTCTCCGCCGGTGGTNCTTTTCATCATCGCCGAATCNTNATTNACNTNGAANCCCAGTGGGCCCTCNGATTCTATGGTGGAAGCGTTGGCCCATGATCCCGAGGAGTTCAGCTTGGCAATAACAAAGTGNACATNGTCGGACTCTACGCTAAGGTCGCCNAGGNNGGTAACNCCCTGNGACCTCATNAGGACGTCTACGGACCCGTCCTCCTGAACTTCCATCCCTTGCAGGGTCCTGTGGTATGCNGATGTGGGGGTCANGGTGGTCGCCCAGGAGAAGTTGCCAGTGGAGTCTATCCTNGCTATGAATGGCCTCTGGTAGTTGTAGTTCNAGCTNGGAATCTCCANGGNGAAGTCNCCGAATGTNATGGNTCGGTCAGAGGATGATGCGGAAGATACCTGGCCCGCGANCGTGACNTCGCCTGTCGAGCCATTGACGTGCATCCTNGTGAAACCGTACTGGTTTACTTGGGCGTCCGTTGAAACGTGCCAGNTTGCATTGGTGCTTCCNGAGGNAAAGTATGCGTCATGTGCCCACCTGATGCTCCCGTTACCATCCACGGAGATGAAGAAGGCCGCTTCTCTGCTGGGGAGGTCGTGATCGGAACCTGGTAGGCCNAGGGATCCGCTCGTTCTGTGGCCAGCAATGTANGCATTNCCTGAGTCGTCAACTGCAAGGGCCCCCGGACCNCCNGTNGACGAGGAGGAAGAGTCCAGGGGNACGACCCATGCCCAGGTTCCNTTGGACCATCTCTTGGCNAGGTATAGGTCCCCATTGCCTATGGNAACGCTGATCCCGTCGGCTGACCATNCGCNTNTCGTTTCGTAAATCCCGNAGTAGAGCAGGTTTCCTTCCTGGTCATACTCGTGCAATGTCCAACCNGGGCCGTTCCTNNATGATAGCTCTCTATGGTCGTCANCCCTGCCGAAACCNGCGTGGAGGGGNGCAGGGGATCTTATGGTGAACGTGATATTTACTGGGTANGANGCGGCACTGCTGTTTGAGAAAATTGTGTANGTGGTCCCTCCTGTGTCNGTGANCGAAGGGGTCCCAGAGATTTCCCCCGTGGTGTTGTTCAGGGTCAGTCCGAGCGGTAGGTCTGACGNCCATACTTCGACAAGNTCCTGNCCGCTCAGTACGGGCGTAATGGNCAGGGCCTCGCCTCTGGTCGCCACTACAGAGGTNGTNCCGTANTCCATCACAGCGTATTGCAGGTTGTCGCACACCCCGTCGCCGTTCGCGTCCTTGGGGTCGAAGTNGTAGGAAGGGTCCAGGAAAAGCCCCTTGTGGTGNATCATTGCAGACGCAGAGTCGTTACCGTCNAAGGACATCAGGAATGGNTCGTCCTGCCTGTCGAACTCGAGTGTTAGCTTTGCATNGNNNNANNNGNTTGTCTTCCACNNNCTNCTCTGCCAGACCTGCTCGGTTTCCCAAGTGCCGTCTTTGGAAGAGAGCATTACCTCGTAGGTGGNGTGGTTTATCCATGCTACGTGTGGTATCCCAGTAGAGTTNGTCTGAATCTCAACTCCGGCNTTCCTGCCCGTGCTTTCCGCNATCTTCTCGGTGCTCCANGAAGNCCCATCNAANGTNCCGAACCAAAGGTCAGTCTGGTTGTACATGCCAGCGTACACNGTTCCGTCCTCTGCCCCATGCAGGGCTGCAACGTNGTCNTANGCNGNNGAGTGNCCGTTCCAGGNNTATGCNCCNGTGCTCTGGTTCCTTTCTAGNACCATCTGGGGTTCGCTCCATGACACCGATGAGTCNCCGCTCAGCCCGCTTCCTATGTCGNCNGTCCAGTGGTAGAANCCCACGGTNTCNGCNGTNAGGTTTGTCTGGAGGAGGTGCAGCTTCCCNCCCGGCCCGAAGGCNAGCTGACCNGAAGAAGTNCCAGAGAGGCCTCCNGGNANNGGGAAGTTGAATNNCGTCCCGTTCAGGTAGCTGCCGTNCACCTTGGAATTCCCGCTGCTGTGGCTNGTNGAGTCGTACCTGACTACTATGTCNCCTTCTAGGCTGATNGCCGTGCTNGNAGCCCATGANNNTNNGCCAGNTGNAGCNGTAACNNATGGAGTNAGGAACGTGTCGGTGTCTGGNGNCCTCCAGATNTTTCCTTCGCNGGTCACGTAGACGATTCCGTTCTGCTCGGAGANGGCGAANTTGTCGAACTTGTTGTTNTCGTANAAGTTATTGNTAGCCCCGTAAGTNGTCCCATCNTGCTTTAGNAGGCCGTAGTATGTCCTGTCGTTGNNTTGNANTGAGAAGACTCGGACGCCATGCTTCGAGAGGTAGAAACCGTAACCTNTGGCGGCGTTGTCGTTTCCAGGGTTGCTGGACCACTCGCTATTGGAGTCCCANACNCCCCTGTGNGACCATGTCTCGGACTCNCCNCCNAAGCACTCGATCTGGTAGGTGTTGTTCCANCCNTTCCCGTCTAGGTCTTCGTCAATGGCATCGCATATCCCATCTCCGTCGTAGTCATTCGGCTCTGANAGGNCGCTCCACCATAGGGTTCCGCANGCNATCTCTTCTGCATCCGACCANGTNAGGTCCGTGTCTTGNTCNGCAGTGGTGATGCTCGGGTCATCGTCNTCAGTGTCCANGTTCACCCCTAGNCCGTCGTCATCATGGTCGANCCAGTCCCTCTCGTCAAACGGCAGGTCGTCANTGGTGTCCACGTACCCATCGTTATCGTCATCNGAGTCCCANATGTCTATCCANCCATCCCCGTCGTTGTCGGGGGNAACTAGGTATAGGTTGGTTTCCGGGAGGTATGNCCCCATCTCNCCCGCNTTGTCNCCNATGTTCACATTGCCCTCNCTGTAGACNCCCANTCGACCGTTATCGTTCTCCCCCCAGCAGTNCATNTNTCCNCCATCAGAGATGGCACACGTCATTGNGTAGCCAGCAACGACGGACTTTGNNGCCAATGTCGGNAGTTCCGCAGTCTGCAGTGCNGAGCCCATTTCGCCNACNGAGTCTCCGANGTTNNCNTTACTTTCCNCAATNCCTAGCTGNCCGACGTTGTTCTGCCCCCAGCAAGCTACGCTCAGGTTGCNGGNAAGNACGCANGTGTGGGTNCTTCCNCTGGATATTGAGANTGCCGAATTACCATCNCCCAGGTCTACTGTGGGGAGGTTGTCGCCCATCTCATNCGAGNCATCCCCCGTGCTTCCAGNNCCCGTCCCGAGGCCCGTCCTNCCCTGGGCGTTACTTCCCCAGCACCTAACGCTCCCGTTGTCNAGGATNGCGCAAGTGTGGGAGNNCCCAGCTGAAGCNGAAACAGCAGTCCTTCCATCNCCCAGATCGANTCCNNGCAACCCGTCGCCCATTCTTGCTAGGCACTCTCTATCNGTGGGNTGGTTTAGAGTNGGGTGGCACTGGATTTCGTCCNNGTCAGATGAGTCCTCGTAACCGTCACCTATTGAGTAGGAGTGCCCCTGNCCCAATTGNCCGTTTGAGTTCTGNCCCCAGCACTTGAGAACTCCGCTGTCTAGGATCGCGCAGCTATGGTATCCTCCGGAGATTATTGATATGGCCGTCCTTCCAGTNCCTAGNTCNACTGACGACATGTGGTNNCCCATCTCGTTTGCNCCGTCTCCAATGTCGCTGCTGTTGCCTATGCCCAATTGCCCGTTNGAGTTCCTNCCCCAGCACTTTACGCTACTGTCNTCCAGTAGGGCGCAAGTGTGGTAGCTTCCCGAGCTAATCTGAGTGGCAGTCCTNCCGGAACCGAGGTCNATCGTNGGGAGGNTGTCGCCCATTTCNCCCTCTTCGTCNCCTATGCTACCAGTGCTAGTCTCCTGCCCTGTNACTCCNTAGGNGTTGCTTCCCCAGCACTTCACGCTATTGTTGTCGAGCAGGGCGCACGCGTGCTGTGCGCCTACTGAGATTTGCGATGCGCTTCTGTTCGACCCCAGTGGGACGAATGCTAGATTCGACCCCATNTCGTTTNCTCCGTCCGATGCCGTNGTNATGTTCCCNTGCCCTAGTTGCCCCTTGTCGTTGTATCCCCAGCACTTCACGTGTCCCTGGTTGGATCTGGCGCATCCGAANCNCCCGNTCGGGTCTATGGAGACCTNNGCTACATCGTAAGGGCTAGATGCGAGTGAATCGCTGTCAGCAGGNGAACCCACCGCACCTTGGCCCNATTCCCAANAGACNGGGNTGTTCNCAGTGTCTGGCCNNGAGGTGCTANNTGAACCATAGNTNCCAATCTGGCCAGAGGTCCCGAACCCCCAGCANGCGATCCTCTTGATTCCCGTGGAGTCCTCCTCGAACACGGCGCAAGAGGAACCNCCGCNNGGTCCCGAGCTTTTCGATACGGAAACCTCCAGGGGNGTCCATCCGGNAGTGGAAACCGTCTGTACGGCCACNGGGTCCAGTGAGAGTNTGTTCAGGGGNGCTATTGATCCNAGNGACCCGTTCGAACCGGANCCCCAGCATCGGANNGCAGAGGACACTATGGCNCANCCGTGCGTCTCCCCAAGGNCGAACGAAGNAATGTCGTCAGACCCCNNGTCGAACAATGTCCCAGTGGCATGGAATGTCGAGCTTCCCATCACGGANGGGGNCATTCTTCCGGCNAGNGAGAACTGGAGGTCGTCACTCGAGTCATCGAAGTATGCTATTCGGACATTNCCATCCNCGTCGACCAGGGTCGCCGAGCCGTGGCCGCCCGAGTCTTCGTCCTGGGTNGAGATTTCCCACGANTCCCCATTCCANGATGCCATCTTGAGGCTCNCTGCTGTNGAGTCGTGGTACGAGATCCGGGGANTCCCGTCGTCGTCTACNGAGATGGACGTGTATCCCCCGACNGTCCCGCTNGGGTCAACGGTCTCTAGCGACCANGATGATCCGTCGTGCTTAGCGTAACGGAGGGTCCCGGAATCNGAGTCGAGGTACGAGATATGGGGGTTGCCGCTGCCGTCAACTGCGATAGACGAGTANGCCCCTGCCATGGTCGAGCTATCGTCAACGACCTCTACTNCCCATGAGCGNTCGTCAACTATGGCATACTGTAGCTTCCCAGCACTGTCAGTTCCGTTGTAGTAGCTNAGGTGTATGCGNTTGGCCGAGTCTACCGCTGACCCGANNTGNTAGTGGTGCGACCCAACCTCCCCTATTGGCGATGACCTGGTTTCGCCGTCATGCATCACGATTACCTGCAAGTCNNCGGAAGNATCGTTGTNGTAGGAGATGTGCGCCTGTCCGTATTGGTCAATNGCGATGCTCGCGAACCTNCCAACAANGNCAGATGAGTCCAGAGTCTGCANTGTNCCACGAGGAAGAAGACTCGCAAGAACNGGTGCAGAATGCGTACTTCAGATCGTAGTTGTTGCTGTTGTAGTCCATGTAGGCTATGTNNGGGTTCCCAGATTCGTCTAGGGCTATCGAGTTGAACCAGCCCATATACGATCTACTGGCGTCNACGTCCGAAGTAATAGTCCAAGAAGAGCTCCCTGCGGCCCTGAATGCGTAATCCAGGAAGCCGGTGTTTGCCACCCCGTCGTAGTANGAGACATGGATCCCGTCGCTCTGATCTATTGCTATGGNGTTGCTGTCAGTATAGTNGTTGTAGTAACCAGCATTTTCTCTCACNACCGAGGTGGNCCACGTCCCGTTGTCCCTGATCGCNATGTAGAGGTCGTCGGACGGGTCGTCGAAGTAAACGATGTGTGGCTCCCAGGTGCTATTCAGCCCCATGTCNAGGGAGCCCCAGNNGTAGGAGCCACNNNTGGTCATTGCAGTCTCTATTGACCAATCTGTCCCGTTGAAAGAGGCATACCTGACCTCGTAAACGAAGCTAGCCCCAGGCTGGTCCCTNACTTGGTAGGCTATCACGGGCATGCCGCTCGCGTTGATTTCTATGGAAGCGTCGAATATNTCGTTCGTCACGTCGTCAACGGTCGATTTCTCCCACCCGGATCCGTTGTAGTGGGCGTACCTNAGNGTATCNTGCGAGGAATCGGAGTACGCTATGTGGGGGTTGCCGTCGGAATCAACGGCGATGGAGCTCACGTCTATGCTCAACCCGGTGTCAATCACCTCGCTACTCCAAGAGGCCCCATTGAATTTCGCGTATTCCAGGCTATCCGAGGTGTCGTTGAAGTACGATATGTGCTCCCTCCCATTGCCGTCAAGTGCCATGGAGGAGTATTGCCCTACATTTCCGCTGGACCCATCTCCTTCGCCATCAGGGACGTGGGTCTTTGCTCCCGCTGGGTGCTTGAGCAGCTGGTCTAGAGTCCCGCTGGTCGCATTTACGTGGTAGACGTGCATCTCTTCGCCTCTGAAGATTATTGAAGAACCGGGGTAGCTGGAAGAGACGTCGCCTGTTCCGGCTAGTACCGAGGTCCCCCATTCTGACCCGTTGCTCGTACTGAGCAGTATTGAGCTGTCACTGGTGTTGTAGTGGATTATTCTTACCTCCCCGTCCGGGCCCATGGCTAGGCTCGATCCTATCCCATCGCACCCAGAGGAGTTGCAAGCCTCCGATGTGGCCCAAGAGGTCCCGTTGTGGAAACCGTATGAAAGCCCCCCATTGTCAATGTATGACACCAGCCAATTGCCCGAGTCATCTTCTACCAGTGCAGGGCCTCTCCCAACATCTCCCGTAGATGCGATAGTGTTTACCACGGGATCGGAATATGCAACCTCGGATGAGGAGCCCCAGCATAGTGCCTCCCCTGTCTGCATGATTGCGCATGATACGCCGTCTCCAGCGATGATCACTCTCGGGCTCCCGCTAGTCCAGTTGGATGAGACAAGGCTGCTGGAGACCCCTAGGTCGACCCTCTTCGGGTCTGGGGTCGAATCGCCCTTGAAAGATGAATTGCCGAGGATATTTGCGTAGGAGCCGCCGTTTTCGCCCCAGCAGTAGACTCTGCCGTCTAGGAGGAGGGCGCAGCTGTGGGACTTGCCAAGAGCCAGATCGATCACCTCCGAAGATAGGCCCCAGTCTACTTGCATGGGGCTAGAGGCATTGTCGACTCCGCCAATTTGGTAAGTGGGTATGGAGATATCGTCAATTCGCAAATTAGCGCCCAAGGAGCGGACCTCGAATGTTAGGGTGTTCACGTGCGTATCTTGGTAGCTTTCCGGGACCACGAATGAGACTTCGTGCCAGTCGGACCATGAGGTGCTGGAAAAGCTGGAGTTGCCATCGATTTGGGCTATTTCGGTGTCCCCTGCGTAAACCTTGAGCCACTCTTCGCTCTGGTCCCCCCATCGGTACGCCTGAATTCTGAAGCTCACTTCTCCTCCCGATCTGATAGCGAAGGCCTCCCCCGACTCCATTGAGTTGGTCATCCAGCTCGAACTGCTCATTGCACTCCATAGGTAGTTTCCAGTGTTGTATGTGAAGGATGAATCCGAACCAGTCCAACCATTGTCGTTGTCCGACAAGTCATCTGCAACCGAGGAGTTTGCCATGGTGTTGACCACCCTCCCTGCCCTCTCGCCGCTACCGTTGCCCCAGCAGTACAGATTAGAGTCAGAGCCGCTCATACAGCTGTGATCCGCACCGGTAGAGAAGTCGCTTACAGTGACTCCTTCCGGAATCAGAGCGTACCCCGGTGACTCCTTCGTGGTGGCCGTGCCCCTCCCCAGCTGGCCGTCTGAGTTCCTTCCCCAGCACACCAGGGTCCCATCAAGGCCGGTTGAGCATGCATGCGCCGCCCCAGCATCCACGGAACCGGCCTCGAATCCGATCGGAAGGTCGACTAGGACTGCGTGAAGGGAGTTTGCCCCAGCCGAGCCGTTCCCTAGCTGACCCTCGGAGTTATCCCCCCAGCATGCGATGGTGCTGTTCGAAAGAACCACGCAGCCGAAGCTCTCGCCCAGTGAGAGGGCAGCAGACTCTCCGGATATCGAAGAAGAGTCGTCCCATTGGTCGAACAAGTCGCACTGCCCATCCCCATCTGCGTCAGATGGGGTGCTAGATGAGTTACTGTAATCCGTTCCGCACCTTATCTCGTCTTGCCTGTCCCAACCATCTCCGTCTATGTCCCCCGTGAGCCCTGAAGTGGTCATTCCTTCTTGCTTGAACAGGGTCATAGATGAGGATGTGCCTGGGAAGAAAGCGTACCCCCACATCTTCCCCTGTGGGCTGATCTCCACCCCGACCCATTCCGCCCCGCCTACTTCCTCGATCTCAGTCTTCTCCCAGACTCCATCACTCTTGTGTAGGGTGTAAGTTCCATCGGGCGTTCCTGCCAGAATAACCGTAGATAGATCAGGCCCGACTGCTAAGTCGAGGACACCAGTGTCGGCGATACTTACGGATTCGTTGACGTACTCTGTGGTCCATGAAGCGCCTGCATCGCAGCTCGATGAGCAGTGTGAGTAGTTCATCCCCCCTCCCTGATTCGGATACGCGAGGTGAATCGAGCCATCCAGCCCCAGGCTCATGCCCAAAGAGGAGTTCGCAGTGGTTGAGTTAATGGTCCCCCCGACGTCCATCGGGGTTCCGAAGCCCGTGGAGCCAAGCTCCACAACCTTGACGCTACCGGATTCCGCATACCATTCCGATTCGTGATAAGCCACGTAGATAGTGCCATCCAGACCTACATCGGTTCTTAGGGCCGCTGAGTGAGAGGCCTCCGAGACTGTACCAGTCGGGAATGGTGATGTTGGGAAGCCCCCGTCGAAATGGTCGCTACAAGAGTTGTTTACGTGCCCGGCCGCTGTGCACCTCCAGGCGGTAATCTTTCTGGGAGACGGCCACGGCCCGAAATTGTAGGACGCTTCTTGAGTGATGACGTATATGTCTCCGATTTGATCCACCTCAACTGCGATAGCCGCTATCCCCCCCTCAGAGGTTCCACTTTCCGATACTATGAGCTCTCCAATAGTCCATATTCCATCCTTCTTGGTGAAGTAGTACGCCGATCCCCCCGTTGCCGCAGTCCCCCCTGATGCCACTATGTGGGGGGACCCATCAGGCCCTATTGCTAGCGACACATCATCTACCCTGCTGCAGCAATACGCGATCCCAGAGAAGTCTGTAACCACCTCAGTTGACCACTTCCCCTTGGTGAACACGGCGAACTTGACAATCACGTTGTCTTCGTCGACGTACACCACCGCCCCGCATTCTCCGGAGGTCATCGCAGTGGAAGTTTTGTTTCCCGTGTTGGAGTTGGTGCTGTCGAGAGTGGTTTGCTCGAGCGGGGAGCCCTCGGCAGGATCGTCGCAGGGCTGATCCAACGTCTCTTCAGGCAGGTAGAGCTCAACGTAATCCAGGTTATCGCCCATCTCCCCGGACTCGTCTCCAGTGGCCCCACTCTTTCCTAGCCCCGTCCTTCCGTCCATTCCTGTCCCCCAGCACTTGACCATCGAGTTGTTCAGAAGGGCGCATGCGAAAGCGTCCCCAACGCTTACCGAAGTAGCATGAACTTCTGACCCGAGGTTCACCGAGGGGAGGAAGGCGCCCATCTCCCACTGGCCGTCACCCATCGAGTCAGCGTCACCCAGGCCAAGAGCTCCGTCGGAACCCTTGCCCCAGCACTTCAAAGTGTCAGAAGTCGATGGGCTCCCGTCATCTAGGATAGCACATGAGGACCCATATCCCACTGACACTTTCTCCACGCTAAGCCCAGTGCCAAGATCGACGATGTTCAGGTTGTCACCCAGGTCGGATAGCGAGCCCCCTAGGCTCCCTTCGTTTTCCGTGCCCAGTCTACCGCTTTCACCCCATCCCCAGCACGCCAAGTCGCCGTTATCGAGTATGGCGCAGGTCATGTCCTCTCCTGCGGATATTGCAGAAGCAGTCCTGCTGGTGGGCAGATCCACTATGACTAGGTCCTCGCCCATCTCAGATGCCTCGTCCCCAATCGTCTCTGTGCTCCCCACCCCTAGCTGGCCCCACTGGTTTCTCCCCCAGCAAGCCATCTCGCCGTCGTCCCACAGGACGCAGGTGTGATGCATTCCCGCGGAGACCTGTGTCAACCCCGCACCCCCCCTCTCCGGGAGGTCGACCAATGAGTGGCTTTCCAGATCCGCATCGACGTCGCCCCTCGAAACGGTGCTACCGAGCCCTAGCTGGCCGTAGTCGTTGGACCCCCAGCAGTATAGGGAATCGAAGGAAGTCTCGTTGACGATTGCGCAGGCGTGCTCGTATCCCACCGAGATAGACTGGGCGTTCCAGCTGCCGTTCCCCACGGCCTGGACTCCTGCGCCCATCTCCCTGTAACCGTCCCCCCTGGCTCCGGACCCCTGCGCTCCCGAACCCGACCCCAGGTGTGCGTTGTTCCCCCAGCACTTCACATTGGAGTCGCTGAGGAGGGCGCAGGTGAAGTCCTTGCCAGCTCCCACTTCCGTGAAAGTAAGCCCCTCCCCTACGTCTGTGAACATCAGGTACTGTCCCATCTCCTGCGCGTCGTCCCCGTAGTCCTCTGTGTTCTCGTGACCGGTCTTGCCGTCGCTCCCGTCGCCCCAGCACTTCATCTGGTTCGCTGTGCCAATGACGCAGCTGTGGTCGTAGCCAACCTCTATGATCGCTACCTGGGAGTTGTCTATATCGAACCTCTGGGCCTCTGGGCCGAGCTCTTTCGGCGAGTGGTCCCGCGAAGTTAGCAGCAAGAGTTGGGTGCTTGCGAGCATCAAAATGATCAGGGAGAGGGCCCTGAATGAGGACCTTGCTTGCGCTCGCATGGTCCTCCAACGCCAAAATCCCCTTTTGGTTTTATCCAATAATGATTGACAATCTGAGATTTAGACACCCCTATGGGGGTGTCTACTTCAACGCTCCAGGAGAATCCTCGCCTGCTCTCCCCACAGCTGCCTTCTGATCCTCCCAGGCATGTACTCGATTGCGTCGTTTATGTCGTCCGAGATGTCGTCGTCCATCTTCGAGAGCTGCTCTAGGGTGGAAATTCCCAGGGTGTTGAGCCTTTTCTCCAAGCCCCCGTCGATGCCGTCAATCTGCTGCAGGTCGTCCTTTCTTCCATCAGACTCGCCTATCGTCTCGAAGTCCACGGTGGCGGATTTGATCTTGACTCTGGCTAGGATGTAGTCCTCTTTGTCCATGGAGGACTCTTGGGCCTTCAGGTCATTCAGCCTCATCATTACCTCCATCCTGATCGCCTCGTCCTCCTCTTGTCGCTGAGCCTTCTCAAGCTGCTTCCTCTGCCTGTCCTCCTCCTTCTTCTTGCGCCTCTTCTCGGCCTTCTTGCGGATTCTCTCTTTGGCCTCCTCCCTCTTGGCAGCCTCGATTCTCGCCATCTCCTCTGCGCTGGCCTTCTTCTTCGAGAGCATCTTCTTCTTGGCCTTGGCCTGCTTTCGACGATTCTCCTCTTCCTCGATCTCCTTTTCGAAGTCGTCCCTCGCCTTCGCCTCTGCATCCGCGCGCCTCTGGGCTTCCTTGAGGTCACGCTCCTCCTGCTTGGCTAGGTTCTCTGCCTCAATTCTGCTCTGCTTGGCATCCTGGTATTCCTTCTCGGTTCTGGCCCTGGCCTTCTTCGCGGCGTTTTGCTCTGCTTGCGCCTTCCTCCTCTTGGAAGTAATCTCCCCCAGGTTCTTTTCTGCGGTTTTCCAGGCTTCTGTCTCGGCCTTCAGGTCTTCCTTTGCTTTCTTGTGCTTCGCTGCCTCTGACTGGAGCTCCTTCTGGGCGTGGGACTTCTTCTTCGACTCCTCTTCAGTTCTCCTGTTCGTGTCTTGAGTAAGCTTCTGTTTGTCAGCGGCCTTCTTCTCCAGCTCTATTCTCTTCTTCTGCCCCGCCGTGGATTTCTTCTGGATTTCTTCTCTCGATTTGACCAGCTCTTCGAATCTCTTCAGTGACTTCTTTCTCTCTTCCTCTGACTTTTGGGCATTTTTCTCTGCGTCTGCCGCCCTCTTTTCCTCGTCAGAGAGTTGCGCCTTAGCGGCCTTCTCGTCTGCCGCGGCCTTCTTTGCTTTCTCGGCCGATGACTTCGCTGCGTCAACTGAGGCCTGCGTCTTTGCTACTGCCTCGTCAGCCTTCTTCTTGGCTTGCTCGGCCTTGACCTTTGCCGCATTCATATCAGCAGTCGCCTTCTTCAGCTTATCTTCAGCCTCCTTTGCCTTCGCTCTGGCCGATGAAAGGGAGTCTTGGGCCTTTTCCGTAGCACTCATGCTATCGTCTCTAGCCTTCAGGGCATCGTCTCTCTTCTTCTCGGCCTCTTTCTGCCTCTTCTCGGCCTCTTTCCTATCGATAGCTCCTCTCTTGGCGGCTTGCTCGGCCTTGTCCAGCAGGCCCTTGATTCTTGTAAGCTCCTTCTCCGCCTGTTCGCGTGCCTTGTCGGCAGTTGAGGCTCTCTTCTCAGCGTCCTGCCTGGGCTTTACCGAGGATTGGTGCTCCCTCTCCGCTTTCTTCGTCTTCTCTTTCGCGTCTTTGGATCTCGCTAGAGCAGACTCCTTCGCCTTTGTAGCCTGCTCAAGCCTCTTTTCTGCAGCTGCCTTTGCTTCAGTCTCTTCTTTCAGCCTATTCTCGAAGTCCCTGAGCATCTTTGCCTGGTCCTCGGTGTCCGCCTTGGTCTCCTTGACTAGTTTTGCCAAGCTTGCGATTTTTCTTTTGAGCTCCTTGGTGCTTTCGCTGAGGCTCTGTATCTTTGCCTTCTCAGCCTCTCCCTTCTTCGACTCCGACGCCAGCTCTGCTTCTGCTTTCTTCCTCTCTCCTTCTGCCTTTTTGTGGTCTTCTTGGAGGGCTCGATTCTCCTTTGAAAGCTCCTCTATCTTCTTCTTGTTCTTATCGGAGATAGCCTTCTCCTTCTCCAGTTGCCTCTTTGCATCAGATTGGGCCTTCTTTGCATCCTCTGCCCTACTCTTCGAAGATTCTAGTTGCCTCTCAAGGTTCTCTAGCTGCTTGGAGCTACTCCCGCTAGCCTTCTTGTTCCTAGAGAGGTCCGACTCTGCCTTCTTCCTGGCCGATTCCTCGATCTTGAGTTGCCTGTCTGCAGTTGTTTTGGCTTTCTTCAGCTCTGCGATTCTTGCACTAGATTCCTTTGCCGAGGACTTGATCTCATTTAGCTCAGCCTCGGCCTTCTCTCTGGCCTTCTTGGCCTTCTCAAGGTCCTTTTCCGCCGCAGACTTCTCCTTGGAGGCCTGCTCCGTCGCTCTCTTCTGATCATCAAGCTTCTTGGCCTCTAATTTGGCCTTCTTCTCAGCAGCATCAGCGGCCTTCCTCTCCGCTTCAGCCTTCTTCTTAGCATCGGAGGCAGCCTGCTTGTCTTTGGCCGCATTGCCGCGCTTGCCGTCAGCCATGGGGATGCTTATTAGTCCGAATATATTTAGGATGCGGAAGGGACTCCCCGTTTCGAGCGCCAGCAGACGCATACTCAAGTCAGCTTACTATTGCGGGTTCGAGCTTCTTCCCCTTGAAGTCTCTGGATTTTAGCACGTCAATAACGTATGAGGCCTTCTTAACGTGGACCTCTACTGTGGACTCTTCTTCTCCTAGCGATATTTCGCCGATGGCTACCTCGGGAACCCTGGCCTCCTTAACTATCCAGCTAGCGATGGAGTACTTGGACGCCTCGCCTTCCCTGAGCGAGAGCCTGACGGTGACCATGCCAAAGCTGTCAGAGAGCTCATCCCAGTCTTCCTTGTACCTAGCCATCTCCCTGCTCCCTGGCGTTAGCTGAGGAGGGTCAACAATCGGTATCTCCATCCCCCAAGTGTTCGAAATTTTGTCCAGAAGCCCCATCTCGGACGACCCTACGAAACTCCAGGCCTGTCCGCTCCTACCCATTCTTCCGGTCCTCCCTATCCTGTGAACGTATGATTCGGTCTCGTCTGGTAGGTCGTAGTTTACCACGTGGGTTATCCCATCCACGTCAAGACCCCTTGCCGCTACGTCAGTAGCAACTAGGATCTTCTTTTTCCCTTCTCGGAAGCCATCTAGAATGCGCTCTCTCTTGTTCTGTGCCATGTCCCCATGCAGGGAGGCAGAGTCAACTCCTTGCCTCTCAAGCCTTTCGTCCAGCATGTCCACCATCCTCTTTGTGTTGGTGAAAATAAGCATCTGATCCGACTCTTCCATGTTGGAGATTATTCTTCCAAGGCCCCACATCTTGTTTATCCTCCCAATCTTGATTGCGAATTGGTCTATCTCGGGGACTTCGACCTCAAGGTCCTCGCTCATCACATGGACCGGGTCATCAGTGAATTCGTCCGAAGCGTCAAGGACTTCTTGAGGGAAAGTGGCACTGAATAGGAGGGTCTGTTTCCTCTTCGACATTTTCTCTACGATCCAGAATACATCCGGGAAGAACCCCATGTCGAGCATCCTGTCCGCCTCGTCTAGGCAGAAAATCTCAATCCCAGAGAGGTTGATGTGTCCTCTCTTTGTCATGTCTATGACTCTTCCAGGGGTGCCGACGATAATGTCAACACCTCCACCGAGGAGCTTTGCTTGCTTCTCAATGTCGGTACCTCCGTAGACGGTCTCGATTACTAGCCCCTTCTTTCCTTGCAGGAGTGTCATTTCCTCAGCTACTTGGACCGCTAGCTCCCTAGTGGGGCACAGTATCAATGCCTGTGTGGAGCCACTCGGCTCGCATCTCTCAAGGATTGGAATGCCGAAAGCCCCTGTCTTGCCAGAACCAGTTCTAGCCTGGCCAACTACGTCCTTCCCCCCTCTAGCAACTGGGATGGCCTCTGACTGAATTTCGGTAGGCTCGCTCCAGCCTAGGTCGACTATTGCGTCCGAGATACTACTCTCAAGGCCCCAGTCATTGAAACTTCTAGGTGGCATCTTCGGACCTCAAGACCAGGTCTCAGCGTCTCTGATGTCCTTCTGAAGCTCCCCCATCCAGTACTTCCTGCAGTTCTCTTTTGTTAGGAACTGGTCTTTGCTGGAGAAGCCGTGGTTGAAATGGCCCTTGTCGGCATTTGCCCACTGGTCCTTCCGGCGCTTGTGGAACTTCTGAAGGACGTGGTTCCGCATGTACTGCCTGAACTTCAGGGCCTTGGCCCTGTTTTCGCCCTTTGGCGTCACTCCGTCCCAGAGCCTCTCGAATCGAGCCAACTTCTCGTCGAATTCGCCACTCATCTGCCTTCCTCGTTGGCCGGGCGACCTGACTGGCGTTTATCATCCTCTCGCAAGGATGGAGCCTGCTCAATAGGAAGCTCATCTAGTTCGGATGACGGCTTTTCAGCAGGAGCTAGCTTCAGATTCTTCTGCTCTTCAGTTCCTTCGAAGTCAGGGTCCATAGCTAGTGATTTCAACCTCCTCCTCAGGGAGGGGTCCTTCTCGTTCTTCAACAGGTCTCCAGCAGCCTCTCTCAGCTCCTGACCGGACATTATGATGGAAATCTGGCCAATGCAAGCCCTTCTCATCTCCAAATCCTCGTCCTTCGCCCCCTTCAGAATCATCTGCACTACCCTGGGGCTCTGCATGTCCAGCTTCTTCAGGGCCTTGATGACCGCGCTCCTGATGGCTTTGTCATCCTCTGCAATGCTCCCTTCAACCAATATTACTGCTATTCTAGGCTCAACATCAGCTAGGGTCGTGAGGGTCTTTGATGCATTCCTCCTGACGGCAACCTCTTCGTCTTGTAGGGACCAGCTAATTAAATCCCAAGCTTCAGCACCACCCTTGGCAGCTATCGTTCTGAGAATCTTCGAACCCCTGATCCTTAGGTCTCTGTCATCTTCCCGTATTATCTCGTCTAGGTGCAGACATCCTACTTCCGGCCACTCCTTTGCTGTTAGTCTTAGGGACTCGAAACCATTCTCTCTTCGAACCTTCTCTTTGGACCTCATCTCCCTTCTAAGGATCTCCTCACACCCCGAGGGAAACATGGGGGCAACCTTGCTGAGGCAAATCATTGCCTCATCTCGGACAGATTCAACCTCATCTAGAAGCCTGTCTGAAAGGCAGTGGAATAGTATTCCCTGCTTCCTAAGGGAGAAAGCCGGTAGGCACTTCAAGGCAGCAATCCTAACGTCCGGGTAATCGTCATCCAATGCACCAATTAGGGCGTCGTATGCCTTCTCTGAATCATTTTCAGTTACTTTGTGTAGGGCCTTTACTGCATCTACCCTCCCCAAGGTCATTTTCAACCCATCTTTCATGATTTCCACTTTCTGAGACTCCCCCAGTGCCAGGGGCACGATCTCTCTTGTAGGCAATGCCTGCCAAGGCCCTGCAGCAGGTGCAAGAGAAGCAATCCCACTCGCATTCCTGCTCCTTCTTTTGTTGCTAGACCCTATCCTCTTCCCCGTTCTTGGGTCCCGAGCAACGTACTCCCTAGCCACTAAAATCGCATGTGGATGACGCCATCACACTTCAACCAAACGCCATGGTGGCCTTAGCAATAATCAAGCGCAGAAACAAGTCGCAAAGACTCGTTCCAATGCCATCAGATTTAGAGTCCGAAATCTCACAAATGCTGTTCGTGTCATTCGGGGGGGACCCAAAGGCAAGGATTAGCAATAAGGATCTAGCTAGGATGTGGTCACTGGAATTGCAATGGTTCTCTCCGGAAGACTCCCTGTCTTTGGTTGCGGAGCTAAGAAACTCCGGGTGGATAGTGGGTGATGATGACTCCCTTTCACCATTCGGAGGGTTCGAGGCAGAGGCGCCCGAAATGGGTTGGCAGCCCTTCTTGCCCAGGGATCTAAATTTGCCAAAACCGTCCAATGTGGATTCTGAGCGACATTTTGAAGAAACCGAGGAGTCAGATTTGGAGAAATTACCGGAGAAGGCGTATGAGCAATTTCGGAACGAAGAATCACTGGAACTAGCAACCCTGATTTCTAGTCTCTCCGGCCTAGAGAGGGAGGAGGTAATTAGAAGGGCGAAAAGGAAGAAGAGGGCCTTGGGCCCCGTAACATTAGAGATGGCCCTCCTCCTTCTTGCTAGGGAGCAGAATCTAGAGATGGAGAGGATAATTGGGGCCGACTAGACTTGCCCACCATTCCTGTTAGTCCTTACCTCTGCGGCAAGTAAACCTGGCAGTACCAATAGGGCCAGAATCAGGGAGAAAGCTACCGAAATCGAGCTCACAATGCCAAAGTCCCTTATTACTGGAATCGGTGAGAGCAGTAGGACCATGAAGCCGCAGATCGTGGTCCCTGCCGACATGATTAGTGCCGAACCGGTATTCGCATACATATCCCTCATCGCGGGCCAGATCGCCATTCCAGACTCTCTGTTGGCCTCGAAGCGTCTCCAAACGTGGATACAGTAGTCTATCCCTAGCCCAATAGTTAGGGCTGTTATCATTATTGTCAGGACATTCCAGTTTATCCCTAGCACAGCCATTGAGCCAACTACCCATGAGCCTGCCAACCCTACGGGCATGATCACCAGTAGGGACTGCCCCATCCTCCTTGTCAATGAGGCAAGCACTAGTAGGGAAACTGCGAGACTGATGGCAGTAGACCTCACGATAGATGAGATCAATCCGGATAGCAGGTTCGAGAGTGTCACTAGGTCGCCTACCGCGTAAGCCATCCCGCCCACGTCAGAGGAAACAATCGATGCCTCGGCATCCAAATCTTGAGAGATCTGGTCAACCATTGCACTGCTGTCCGCCTCTACATCGATTCTTATTCGCAGATACTTGATCCCTGAAGAGTCATCAGACAACCCAACATGTCTGCTTGTCCTCTCTGACCAAGACAAGCCCCTGAGCTGATCCCCAACCGAGTGATTGTCAAGGAGGTAAGATATTGCATTAGCAAAGTCACCTTCTACGAAACTATTGGATGGGGCCAAGTCATCCCCATACGTCTCTAGGTTGAAGTCCATTCCGAATGACTCATTCTCCTTGATCGCATCTCCAACGATTCGATAAACGCTATCGTATGACGCCCACTCGTTGGTTGTTCCCGGAGCCTCGGTCACAACCACACCGCCAATCCTCGATAATGAGTCCTCTAGATCCCCTAGGGCCTCTATCAAGTCACGCTCACTCTCCAGAGTCTCCTTGCCTTGTCTGGGCTCAACAATGATGTATACTGACTTCAAGGCCTTGACGTCGTAGGACTCGTAGATATCGCTCCTAACCTCCATAATCTCCATCTCGTCCTCTGAAAGAAAGTCAGTAAGCTCGAAACTAGTATCTAGCCCCTGCATAGCCACAACTATCGATCCCGCAGTAATCACTGCCACGGTGAGAAGGACCAGGGGGGCGTTTCCCCTCTGGAAATCGGAAGCACTCTCTGCTATTTTGTCCAACTCTAGCCCATGGTTTCTGGAAGATCCCATGGTCCTCTCAACAAATACGTGGAAAGCTCCAACTGTGATGGTGCTAGCAATGAATGCAGAAACAACGCCTAGGGCCAGAGTGAGGCCGAAGGTCTTCAAAGGAGGCAAGGGCGATAATGAATTGGCCAAGAATGCGAAGACCGTAGTTATCACTGCTAGGGTGAGGGCCACTCTTAGCTCCATGAATGACTTTGCCCAAGCTTCTGCAGAACTCTCCGAACTCTCCTTCGCCCTCTCATAACCTCTTTGCAGATGAATGGAATAATCAATCCCAAGGCCCAATACGACAGGTGCCACGGCGATCTCTAGGATCGAAAACCGCATTCCTGCCATAGTCATGGCCCCGTAGGTCCAGACGAGGGATGCAAGGAGGGCGGCTAGTGGGGCAACAACCATGATGATTGACCTGAAGGTGATAGCCAGAAGAGCTACTACAACGGCCACAGCGAGTAGGATTAACCAGACTAGGTTGTCAAGCGTCGACTCGTTTATGTCATTACTAATCAGGTCGTCTGAGATGACCCCGTATTCTAGTATCGACTCCTGGCCAAGCAAATCTCTGATACTCTTGGCGTTCTCTTGCCTTTCCTCGTTTCCAAGGTCCCCCCTCATCTCTATCAGCCACAGTGTGCTACTGGCAGAGGGGGTGGGATTGCCTTCTCCGCTGGCCAGCCAGTCGCAAATAGGGGAGTAATCCAGATCACTGTGAAGCATGGCAGAAGAGGCAAATGCTGCTGTGGCTATGTCCTTCTCATCGCTTTCTACTGCATCCCCACATTCCTCATCTTGCAAAACTGATTCCAACATCCCCTTCCAGTCTTCGAAGTCTGAAATGCTCCCTGAGTAGTTCCTGCCGTCCAAGAATCGATGAAGTACCTGTGCGGCATTTATCTGGGATGAGATGAAATCCCCGGTTTCGTTCGAAAGTGCAACGACTCTCCCGTAATCGCGCTCAAGCTGATGTAGTGCCTGCATCTCGAGCACGTTGGCCACTTGGTCCTCCCCAACAGAAGGTCTGACGTCGATGTAAATCAACCTGGGCGTGGCCCCTATGTTCTCCTCAATTCTCTCTCTGGCCTCGTCTGCTTCCGACTCTGGCGCGAAGGACTCCAAATCGGTAGTGAACTCGGGCAGGGGTACTAGGAAAGAAGACAATAGGGCGGTCAAAAAAAAGCTTCCCAGCAGGATTGTCCCCGACAGTCTCTCGAACGCCTCTGCTATTCGATTTGTCATGGCATCCATGCCTGACATCGGCTTCCCCCAAAACCTCCCGATGTAAAACTTAGGGTAGGTTTGTTGACTCGCGCGCTAATGTTTGCCATGCAAGGGCTCAAAAGGGCCAGTCTTGTCGAAAGGCCGTTCCATGCCAGTAAAAGTATTGAAGAACGAGGGCCAAGAGCTAAGGATCAGAGTCATTGACGGGAACCACACGGCACTACAGATGTTCCGCTCCCGCCTGAATGACAGGGACGATGTAGAGTATGCTAATTATTTCCAGAACCACCCCGATCTCGATGATCCTGAGTTGTATGTCAGGACTTCAAAGGGGAAGAAGGCGGACAAGATCCTCAAGGATATATGCTCAGAGATCGCCAAGGAATTCTCAAGCATCAAACTATGAGGGGGTGTTTCCCTGAAAGGGGCCCAAATCGAAGATTACCTCGGACTAACCAGTTGGGCAGTACCGGGAGAGGGTATCGGAGGCCTGCTAAAGTGCAGAGTCGAGGACTTCAGGGTCGAGGAGTCGTCCAAGGTCCCTGCACTGGACGATAAGGGCAGGTTCACGGTTGCAAGAGTTACCATGACCAATTGGGAGTCAAATAGGTACCTCCGGAGATTGGCCAGATCCTGCGGAATAAATAGGAACAGAATTTTCAGCTCTGGAATCAAGGACAAGAGGGCAATAACTACTCAGATCCTAGTAATTGATGCTGCAAGAAGGAAGGTAGAGCAAGTAGAAATCCCAGATAGTTCGATTGAGGTTCTCGGAAGGACCCACCAGAAAGTAGCTATGGGCGACCATGATGGAAATAGGTTCACCATTACTGTCAGGGGTTGCTGCGATTCGTCAGGCAATCCAATCGATGCCAAGGAAGCAATGATGAGGGTCAATAAAATCAGAGAGGGTTTTCTCGAGTCCATAGGTGCGGATGCCTTTCCTAACTGGATAGGGCCACAGAGATTCGGCTCTACTAGGCCGGTAACTCCGATGGTCGGGAAGGCTGTAATTGCTGGTGACTTCGAAAGAGCTGTCGATCTCTACTTGGGAATGAGAGGATCTAGGGAGTCCGAAGATTCCGAGACATTCAGATCGTCGTGGAGGGAATCCAAGGATCCTGCTATTTCTCTGGAATTAGCACCGGAGAGGTTAGGTTACGAGTCTTCTATGCTAAAGCATCTGATGGAAAAGCCAGACGATTATCTTGGGGCGTTCCAGACACTCCCAAAATCACTTCAGCTACTAATGATCCACTCTGCACAATCTCTAGCCTTCAACCATTCACTTTCTGCGAGGATTAAATCAGGACTATCTTTGATAGAACCATCTCTGGGGGACCTCGTCGCCCCAGTTAAGCCAAATGGGAGGATAGATGTGGGGAAGATGTCCTTCGTAACTGAAACCAATTTGGAAAGATGCAGGAGGAACTGTAACTTAGGCAGACTTGTTGTAACTGGGACATTGCCAGGCAGGGATGGGGAATATGCCATTGGCGATCCAGGAAAACTAGAGATTGAGGGAATAGAGAAGGCAGAACTCTCCAAGGTGGATTGGCTTGTGAGGGAAATCCCTCGATTGACAACTTCTGGAACTAGAAGGCCGTTGTCCGTGCCATTCAGGGACATAAGCGTGGAGCAGGCTACAGAGTCCAACTCACTTTCCCAGAGATGGGACGAAGGTCCTCTGGATGGCGACAGGTGGCATCCTGAGGGCTCATGCCTACGTCTCAGGTTTACCCTACCCGCGGGAACTTACGCCACCGTCCTAATGAGAGAACTGATGAGGTCGCCTTTGGACCACTATTGACTATAGTCGCCCCATTTCCAGTGCTTCTATCTGTCCGACGAGCTCGTTTGTCTGCCTAACCCTGTCCTCAAAACCGTCAACAATCCCTTCGCCTTCTCCCAGAACTGCTTGGACTTCTATGTACATCATTCCAAATGCCAAGGGCTTTATCTCCACTTCTTGAACTTCTTCGAATTTAGAAATCTCGCTAGCTATCTGCTCATAATCGGGAACTCCATCTTCTGGTTGGTCGAGAGTAACCTTGTACTTTACGACTACATGGCCCACTTTCTCACCTCACGGCCCTTCGAACCTGCATTCTGGGCAGATGTATTTAACAGACTGAAGTCTGCACTTTTTACTCCTCCCAATTGGTGCCGAACAACCGGGACAGGGGAACGAAGTGCTGCCGCTTCCAACAAGGGGGGTCCCGGAGGACGCACAAACCAAGGCTCTCCCACTTGCACCGGCCATAGACCAGCTGCCGTAATAGGGGCCCTTTTTAGCGTTGATTATCCAAAATTTCTGGAAATAGGACGATTTTTCACCAATTTCATTACATAAATTGAAAAGATACAATTCGTTATTCCCCCTATGGCAGAAGAAGAAGTCTCGCTAACTGGAGACCACAAGGACCTTTCGGACTTCGTCTCAGACGAGGGTGGAATATGGAGCCTTAGAGACGTTGAGAAAATAAGGGGCTGGAACAACATCGAGTACGGTGCCGGCCTTTCCGGGAAGAATACGCCCTCTACTGGCCTCTCAATGAATAGGGCATACATCCCTCCAGGGGGGGTCGCCAAGGCACACATCCATGTCGACTTCGATGTCATGATTTACTTGCTTAAGGGCAGTGTTAGGCACGAGTTCGGACCAGGATGCAGGCAGTCAGTAACCCACAAAGCCGGAGACATGTTCTATATTGAGCCAGGACTCCCCCATGAGGTATTCAATTGCTCAAATGATGACTGGGTACATGCAGTTGTCTCGCGTTCAGACGCATCAGAGTGGCAGAACATCGTTCCATATGATCGAAATTCGGAGTAATCAATCCCTCTTCCGAATCTTTCTGAATCCGACCTTTGTTTCTTCTTCCTGAAAGTTGTCATCCTCTATCACAATCCCTATCGATGACAGGTGGTCCCTTACATCGTCCATTGCGGAGCCCTTGGAATCCTTGTTTTTCACCAGTCTTTTTTGACATACAAGATATGTCTCTGACGATGCACTCCTACTAGCCGTAGGCGAGAATCTACCCACAGAAGCAAATCGTAGTTTTGCCGCATCAACAAGGCCCTCTATTCCCAATCCCTGGAAAACCTTGGTAACAAAGCATCCTCCGGGGGAGAGGAGCTTAGAGGCGACTTCTAGGGACATGGTTGACAGCTCCAATGAAATGGCCTGGTCCGTATCGTACCTTCCAGTTAGCCGAGGCGAAATATCGCTAATAACAGCGTTTAATTTCCTATTGCCCAGTAGCTCGGATATTTCATCCAAAGTGGAACTATCACGTATGTCGCCAACTAATATTTCAGCCCCTTCCACGGGAGAGCTTGCCAGCAGGTCAACTCCGATAACAAATCCGCTTTCGCCGACTTCCTCAACAGCAACTTGGGTCCAACCTCCAGGGTGGCACCCAATGTCTAGAACGACATCCCCATTCCTTAGTAGTCCGAACTTCTCGTTTATCTGTTTGAGCTTGTAAGCTGACCTCGCTCGATAACCCTTTGACTTCGCATCCCTCCTCCAAGGGTCACGCTTGTTCTCCTGGTACCAGCGCTTGCTCATGTTCCAGCCCAAAGACTGTGGGTTATGAATCTGGAAGATTGAATGGAGTCAATCTTTGCGGTTGACGAACAAATTTTCAAAGACCAATCTCACTTATCAGGGCCTTTGCAGTTGCCCTAATAGCATCCTCTGAGCCTCCTTCAGGCACAAAACCAGTTGAAAGAAGCTTGCTAACATCGAGATAAGACTTGGGGACGTCTCCAGCCCATCCCCTCTCTCCTCCTGTGAATTCTATTGAAACGCCCTGCAGGCCACTCTCCTCGACCACTATCTCGGCGATTCTTGAGACTGAGCACGTATCGCCAGTTCCTAGGTTGTGGAGATTAATCTCCTCATGGCTATTCTCGATAAGATGCATCATCGATCTAACACAGTCGCGCGCAGATAGATATGACTTCTCTTGCCTCCCGTCGCCTAGAACTTCTAGTCTAGTCGGATCTCTCTTCAGTTTGTGAATGAAATCAAAAATTACTCCATGAGTCCCTCTCGGGCCAACAATGTTTGCAAACCTATGGATGTAGCCCTGAGCGCCAAATGTCCCCGCCCATGCCGTGATTAGTGCCTCACTGGCAAGCTTAGACGCCCCATAAAGGGAGATGGGGAGAAGTGGCCCATAATCTTCCGGAGTCGGCATTAAGTTTGCTTCACCATAAACAACAGAAGACGAAGCGAATGAGATCCTCCTGACTCCCGATATTCGCATCGCCTCCAAGACATTGTAAGTAGCAACAGTGCCTTGGTTTAGGTCAGTGTCAGTGACCTCTGTACCTAGCCTTATGTCCGGATTTGCAGCCATATGATGAACTGTTGTAACCCCTTCCATGGTCGACTCAACAGCTTCACGATCCAACAGGTCCGCCCTAATTATTTCTACAGAGTCGCTGCCTTGGTGATGGGATAGGAACTCCGCTTTCCCACTGCTGAAGTTATCAAGAATTCTTACCTTCTCCCCAATTCCCACTAGAGAATCAACCAAGTGAGACCCTATGAATCCAGCACCACCTGTAACGAGATGCATGATTGCTCGACCTAGGGCCATGTCTTGAGTGCATCGGAAACCGCAAAGTTGCAAAACCCCGTTAATCGCATTCTTTGGATGCCTCCTTCCGAACGCTTCATTTGGGCTATGCCGAGGAAGCAGACCGTGACTCTGCCGGATGGTCAGGACCAACAGGACGAGGAGCTCGTATTCTGGGCATGGTTCTTCGAAAAGATTCGACCAGTTACTCAATCGGTATCTCAGGCTAGGTCATCATTCAGAAGTGGACCCATCGGGGGCTTCCTTGATACTGTCGATCAACTCGTCAGCGATACTTCAGATGTAGTTCACATTACGGCTCGCAGGAGCGCTGAATTGGCCTATAGCGCAATACTGAGAAGTCCAGCCTACCTCATTGTCACAATCCTTCTTGCCTCAGCTTTAATTGGCTGGAGAGCAGAGGACTTCGAGCACCAGATTAACGGAGATGTCGAGATTTATCTGCCCGATGGGGCCAACTCAACCGATCTATTGAACGAGGTCAGAGAGCAGTGGTCAACCGACATAGTGATTCTGTACGTTCAAACAAATAATGCGGCCAAGGGGGCCGAAAATGGTAACGAGAATATTACCGATGCAGATATTCTGAATCAGATTTCGTGGATAGAGGGTGATGACAACAATGCCAACGAAGGCGGTTACATGAGGGGCCTGGATTACAATAAGAACGACAGGGGCTCAATCTCTTGCTCTAGCCCCAACACTGGTTGCGACGGTGTCGTCTGGGTCCTTTCTCCCGCTCAGATTGTCAAGGAGGCAAACTCTTCTGACTTCAGATTCTCGTGCGCAGTTGAGAAGTACGGGGTCCCAGGGTCGGATGGGGACTGCCCAATTGCTAGCCAAAATCCGTATGAGGGATACTCAATCCCACAAGGGGATAGTGCGCAGGAGAGAATAGACAACTACGTTGAGAATGCAGGAGGGCTGATGAATAACTTCGTCAGAGACACCAATAACGATCAGATTTGGGATACTGGAGTAATAATCATCGGCATATCCTTCGATATGACGAACACCGATATTACTCCTAGGCAGAACTACAAGAACGAACAGGAGCCAATAAGGGACCATAAGGCATTCATCACTCACACCAAGTCCCTACTCAGCTCCGCGCCAGTAGACAAATGTCAGATTTGTACTAGGACTTATGATGAAGTCTGGACCATGGACCAGGATAGGATCGACGCTCTTCCCGAGAATAGGAGGGCAGTAACTGTAACTGGTCTGACACCAGTTCTTCATGATGTTTCTGACTCAATCTACGACGAGCTAAGGTATACGATGCTCCCGATTAGCCTAATTCTCGTCGGAATAACGATGTTCGTCCTTCACAGGAGCTGGAAGGTTGTCGTTATTTGTGGGACGCCCATAGCTCTTAGCCTTGCAATAACCTTCGGCTCTACTGTTCTTTTCGACATCATGCTCACTCCCATGATTATCTCTGCGGGGCCAATACTAGTCGGGCTGGGTGTGGACTACTCCTTGCACCTGACTAATAGGATTGAAGAGAATCGCAATGATATTTTGGACGATCTGGAACAAGAATCATGGGCATCCCGGAGGGATGGCGAGACCGTCGATTCGATCGACCCATTCGATCCCAATATCAGCCTCACTGCCACAGTTAGAGCTGCCATGACTACAGGCAATGCGATTTTCCTATCCGCCCTTACGACGATAATTGGATTCAGCGTACTAATGTGGCCTGAGCTTGTTCCAATCAAGCCCATGAGAACCGTGGGCGTCACACTATTGCTTGGAATCTCAAGTACCTTCGTAATCTCAATGCTTATGGTTCCTGCTTGGATAGAGCTTCTCAGATATCGTAAGGGGGACTCTGGGAGCATATTCAAGACAAACGTAGTGGATTCTTCTAGGCGGAAGAGGATAGAAGCAGAGAAAGCCCCGGAGAATCTACAAAAGAGTCAGAAAACGGCTATCGACTCTTCAGATGTTTTTGGCACAATTCTCGGAATCAATAGCTTACTATTCTACCTGGTCACTACGACTGCATTCTCCAGTGCCCTATTTTTGTTCACGGACCTTACAAACGATGGCTGCCTGATTCTTGGATTCACACTCTCAACAACGCTCACATTCTCTCTCTTGGACGAATTCTGGGAGTCTGTGGGGAACATTCCCCTCAAGGCCACACTAGTCGTAATTTTACTGTCCTCAGCGGTAACAATTTTCGGGGCAATGATGTTCAAAGAACAGCTGGGCAAGGATATTACCGGATCTTCCGATGAGGTACCCCCCGGTCTCGAGTCATATGAGACTCTGAGGGAATACAGCATCGTTTTCGAGGGCGGCCAGACAAACATGTTCATCGTAGATGCAACATCCCGCGGCTCACAAAACGAAACTGCCCCAATACGGGATCTTCCAATCTTGGATGCAATTGAGAATCTACAGGTAATGAAAATCGATAACGTGGCCAATACCACCACAATTAGTTTGGTAGATATCCTAAAGGCTGTACACATCGATTTGGAGGTCGAGGGGCTGCAAATATACGATCAGAGTTTGTGGGACCTAATTCATGACGATTGTTGGGATGAATCGGCTAACCCGCTTAGGCCTGACTGCTGGCCTTACTCGATTAGCAGCAGGGAGGACATGGTCAACATCGCATTTGACACATTGAGCCCTGAGGTCAGATCGATGCTGATGAATGCAGACCAAGGACAGGGTGAGACCAAGACACTAGTTTACGTGAATCAGCCCTACATCAACCTCGCTGTAGCGGGAGGCCTAAGGGATACCATAGACAGCCATCTTGACGAGGGGGGGTGCATCAGCGCGCTTCAATGCGGGGCATTGGGGATGGAGGGCGTCTCCAACTCCCTTCTGACCGGGGGGCTCCCAGTATCCCTAGATATTAACGATGGGATTCACGAGGCCCAGTCAGAAACCACTATCTCTACTATGGTAATCCTGCTTCTTGTAATGACCCTACTTTTCAGATCGCCAAGATTAGCATTTTTCACTATGACCGCGGTTGGAGTTGTAGTGCTATGGCAACCGATCCTGATGTGGCTCTACAAGGTCAACGTGAACGTTTTCACAGCAATGATTGGGACTCTTGTTTTCGGAATAGGCGTCGACGACTCGATACACATTATTGACAGGATTAAGGACGAGAGGGAGACTCCTGCGGGAATTCAGAAGTCAGTTTCTAGGACTGGCCGAACAATCTTCGAGACCACCGCCACTACTTGTACAGGACTAGCAGCAGGGCTTTTCGTAGCGATACCAGGGCTACAGAATTTCTTCGTCCTGATGATGCTTCTACTGGTACTAGCCCTTCTAACCAGCTCCATCTTGCTTCCTAGCCTGATTGTTGCTCACCACGAGCTCACTCATGCATTGATGGGCAGGATAGGGACTTGGCAGGATTACGACGAGAGTGGCGCAATTGCCGACTCATCACCCTTGGACGCAGTAGTGATAGACTAGAAAATGGCGAGGGTGCAGGGAGTAAGCCCCTTTCTGTTCACCTTTCGGCTGGTCGCATTCAACTTTGCATCCTACCCGGTCCTGTC
>PAYZ01000008.1 GCA_002716085.1 Methanobacteriota archaeon
TAAGACATGGGGATATTTTGGTGGGGGCACTGGGATTTGAACCCAGATCAGCGGGTTTCTTCCGCTTAGCGTGCACCCGGATCGCGCACGCTCTCGGTTTGCGACAGGTCGGTGCTCCAGTTGGTCATCAAATCCATGAGAATACCTCCTCGTCGTCATTCCCGTGCAACTGGAGCCCGCGGTACTACCAGGTTATACTATACCCCCAAGGGTAGACCAGAGAGCGTACTCCCTCTTATGATGCTCTCGGTCCGATGATGCGTCATATTATAGACGTCAGAGGGCCCATGACAATGGCCACCAAAGTCCAAGATCCCATTACAGCTACTGCCACTCCCCACGCCCTTGGCCTGACCCCGACGCTAAGGTTCCCCAAGATTCTAGAGTAGTTCCCGAATGACATTACCAAGGACCTGAAGATCAAGACAACGGAGCCGGCAGAGATCGAGAAGGCGAGGAGAACTAGTGGAGAAAATNCCAAACCGAACAAACCCGACCTAGCAACTGCCCCCACTCCCTGAGCCACCATCGATGGTTCCATAATCCATGAAATCCAAGCCAACCACAATCCTAGGTAAACGTCCTCCGAGAACCTCCTCGGACCCCTCCATTCTCTATAGTCCGGATTGAACCTAGAATGGAACGATGCGGAGATTGCCTCCACTTCTACAATTCTCCCCCTAGCAACCATTGAGGTCCCGTGGTAAATCAGGACTAAGGACAGAGCCAGCTCCACAAGGATCCAATGTTGCCCCATTCCGGCGGATGACAGGATGGCAACAGGAGTAGCCCAAGTCAAGAATCCAAGGGCAGCGGCGGCCAAGGTCATGAAGCCCCCAACTCCGGGGATTAATGCCTTCTCCGGGGCCTCGTACCTCCTCTCACTGGGCAATGCGAGCACGGTTAGAGGCAACAGGGATGCGCCGAAAATCATTGAGAGTAGCTTCAGTGGGTTCTGCCCGGAACCATAGGACGCCCTTTCCGAAGCCTTCTGGATGTCCGAGGGGGACATCGATCCCGGCTCCCAAGAAGCGATAAA
The DNA here is from genome assembly GCA_002716085.1 of Methanobacteriota archaeon. Classification (GTDB taxonomy): domain Archaea; phylum Thermoplasmatota; class Poseidoniia; order Poseidoniales; family Thalassarchaeaceae; genus UBA36. The sequence goes on from PAYZ01000008.1 coordinate 1,040, forward strand.
GCCCGCAGAGTCGATCACCACAACCGCATCTGAATCTCCACTAGGTAGGGACTTACCGACAGTGGAGTCGTCTAGGAGTATGGGCCATGACCCATTAAGACTCTGAGAATAGTCATCCAAGTTGTAAGCTTCCAGGCCATCTCCAGTCGCAATTTGCACGAAGGATGCCTCGATCCCCTCGGAAGGCAGAATCTTGCGGGCCGACTCGAAGTCGACTTTCTGCCTATCTGCATTAGGGGAGCCCGATGTGAACATACCAACCACGACGACGTCAGACCCTTCCAATAGTTCGGAAAGGGAGACTGCACCGAAATCAGGGTCATGGGAGAGTAGCATGAATGAGGGGGCTGCCCCTCCCTCCCTGTAATACTCGTCTTCTATATCGGGCAAGTTTAGGGAAGTCGCAATGCAGGAAAGAGCCAACACAATCGCTGCCGNGTACGCTGGAATTGGGAGAGCAGATCCCCTCAGAGATGCACCTATCCAGATCAGTATCCCGAGCGGGACTATGGCAGCGGCTGCAATGGATGCCAAAATGGGGGGATCGTCTTCTGGGACTGAGAATCTTAGGAGAGCCCAGGAGTGGCAAGACTCACCGGGATCCTGATCGGAGAGTGTGATACATGCGTCAATCATGTAATTTCCTGGATCCAGTGGCTTTTCCGTGGTCCAAGTGAGTATGGTTCTATTCGACTGGCCCTTAGAGAAACCGTCAGGAGCCTCAAAATGATCCAACCACAGGTCTTCGTGGACTGTCTTCCCGTGCCACATCTCATTCCATGGCAGTGGTCCAACGAGCTCAATCGACTGAGAAGAGAAATCTGAAACTCCCCAAGGGGATATGGGTGTAAACTCAATCCTGGCCATCCTGTTTTGGTCTACAGAGACTTCGAATTCAGTTTCGATTATTTCCCCTTCGAAGATGATGCTTGACCTAGAGTCATAAGTGCCCCACCAAAGAGTTCCTGAAACTGCACATTCATGGCTCACTTGGATAGAAATCCGTACCTCGTCCCCCGTGTTCATGGAGATGTTTACATTGTTTACAGATGCCAAGAAAAGATGCGGATCAGTCCTATCTTTGGTCATGACTATTGATTCTGTCTCCACGTCTGAAAGTACTTCCATACCCCCCATGGAGAGAGTGATTGAGAACTGAGTTGATGCACCTAGAGGCCCCCCGACTGGAATATTTGTTGCAGAACAGACGTTGCTACTAGTCTCCAATGAGGCAAAGAGGATGATGGAAATATTTCCTTCAAATCTGAATGGCTCCTGCACGGGTGGTGCATAGGCATCAACTATTGTGGGGAGGGTGAATGAGCTTGTCTTTGAGAAGGTGGCACTCCCCGATGGGAGGCCGGTTACAGTGGTCCAGTTTCTGTCCAGATACTGATTTTCCTCCACCCCCTTCAGAAATAGCATATGTTGTTCGGGCAGGGAGTTCTCGAAGCCTGGGCCTTCGTAAGAATCTTGGTTTTGGGCGATGGTAGTTGAAGAGGCCGCCACCAATAGCAACAGAGATATGGAGATTAGGAGCATCCTTCTCAAATTGGCACCACCCTAGAATGTATCGGAATCTCTGCCATGTTCAACCCTTCGCGTCCCTGTCATAGAAAATTAGATGCCACAAATAGAGCCATCAGAGACCCCGATAGGGTGGAAAGGAAGTTCACACTATGCTTCCCCAAAAAGCCGCGATTCTCGAGCAATGCGCCCAGAATAGAGTCCACTTGGCACCCTATCCAACCAATTATGATCACGAATGAAAAGAACAAGACCGTGGGAGTCAAATCCCCGTTGAATGCTCCAAGAATCGTGGAAACCACGGAAATCAGAAGGGCCCCATAGAATGCAGCCAGAGTTCCTGTGGGGGACATCCCTCCATTTGTACCTGCAGGCACTGCCTCAAGTGTTGTAATAATTCTAGTCCTTGGGTCCAAGCTTCCTATTTCGGATGCCAAAGTGTCGGAAGCTGCTACGGAAACCGCCGAACAGAGGAGGAAATAAGACCAATCGTGGCCTCCAACGAAATAATTTCCAATAGCAACCAAACTTGCCATGCCGCCATTGGCTAGAACATTCTTCCACCCCCTTACCCCATCGTTAGCCTCCTCAGCAGAGATTTTCATTTTATCTTCGAATCTCCACTTAGTGGCTAGAGAGCCGACAATTAGGAAGGTCATCAGTACCAGAAGCCAAGTCCAATGGCCCAAGATGGAAATTACCAGCCCTACGACAAGTGCTGCTATAATGCCACCTCTGTCTAGCAGATCCTTGAACAAAGAAACGATGAGCAAGATGGAAACAAGAACAAGCGAAATCGTAAGATCGTTCCCTAAATCTACCATGTTGTGTCATATCGCTAACAACCGCCGTCATGAAAGATTCGGAGTTTATTGTTAGATTATAGCGAAAATAGCGAAATGCCATTTATTCCAGAGAGTTGACCCCCCTGATTATACTCCTCGTAATTAGGAGCAAAGAAGAGATCATGATTGCAGTCCAAGTTAGAACGATTGTCACTCCCTCAATTTCACTCATTCCTAGCCACTCGGTAGGTGCCAGATACATCAAGTAAGAGCTTCCATTCCAGAAGGAATGGCCGGCGATTGCCAGCACAATTGCAGGCAGGATTCCACGTGGGGTCGCGATACCATTGGAAGAGTTGTTTTGGTATACGTTCGAGAATGATAAAGAGAGGCCAGATTCCCCCAATACTGGAGCAGTATCTGATAGGGATTCTTTTGGATTTGCGGATCCGATGATTGACCACTCTTTGCCATCGGAAGGAGACTCGGCTGATGATTGGCTCAATGCTTCTTCGAGAGTAGGTCTAGAGCCATCGAAACCTGAGAGGTCCCCATCACCGTCCATATCCAGTCCTAGTCCCTCAGTGAGGTCGATGGCAGAAATTGCTAGTGATTTGGCCTTCCATTTTAGCTTGGCCTTGAAATCACTATCTGTGGCCTTCCAGCCTATGGCCGTTCCTGCAATGGATGTCCAAATTGCATGGCCCGGGATTGACCCTATTCCCCTAACTAGGATTGTCAAAGAGGCTGCGACTGGGCCACCAAAAACCGAGACTCCGATGTACTGTAGATTCTCAATTAGTGCGAATCCGAGACCCACTGTGAAACCGATTTGGAAACCATGCTTCGGCCCCTTAATTGTAGGGAGGAAGAAAAATACTGCCATTGCTTTGAAGATCTCCTCGCAGAATGGCGCACCTATTGCTAAAAGTGAAAGTTCTGAAGCCCAAGATTCGTCATCAAATGGCACCAATTCAGGGGCAATCAATGAGTTGAAGATGAAAGCTGGAAACGCTGAGGCCATTCCGGCCATCAGCCATGACTCGGCATCTCTCCTCCTAGTAGGGAGTCCTAGGAGCTTGTTTGAAGTCCCCCACCATGCTAGAACGGGGAGTGAGAATCCAATAAGCCAGAGTGGGATAGCCATGAGGATGAAAATTACTTGTCCATAGATCTCCGAAACGGTTAGAATTAGAAGAGCAATTAAGATTCCAGCCGCTACTGTCAATCCGAAAATTGTCCAAAGCTGCCGGATAGGTGGGACGTCCAGAATTGAGTCGTCTTTCACTAGAAATCTGCTAAGTGATGTCTTCATCGGAGTCCTAAGTGACAAACCACCTGGAAGAGCATGGGCCTGAGACCCGCTTTCATCTGGGACCGCTAGTCTGACGTGGACTAACCTTGGCCTATGAAGCCTCAGAATTAAGAAGACTAAGGGAGCACTACACAACCCAGAAGCTAGGATCATTGCTGGTTCTAGCATTGTAAATCCCAGAATCAGGGATAGGATTGAGTACATCAAGAAGAATGAAGGTAGGACGGTGCCGAGCATCCTGAAGTAGATTGCCCATGGTTTAGTTTCCCTAGCAATTCTGAGATTTTCCGGCGTTTCTTGGAGGGGTTCGGGCTCCTTTATCCTATACTTCCTTCCAGAGGGGTCTAGGAATACTCTTCCTGAATCCATGTTGCACCTGGTGCCACTCAGATCGCCCATCACTCGAAGAGCCTATTGCTCCTGGTGCGGTTCATCATCACTGTGGCGGCCCTTGGAATGGGTGAGCGATATTGGGCTTTGGCATCAGACGATTACTCCGCACGATGTGCAAAACCTCTCGCTTCGAGATTCGTCAATCTTAATTTTCTGCTCACCGCAAGAAGGGCATCTTGGAGCTGATCTTGATTTAACTGACGTGATTCTAGGTGGCCTTGGCCTCCTCCTTTTAGGCACCGCCCAACCTTTCTTGGGCCTCTTGATCTTTGGCACAATCAGCTCATGAGGGGATGCGCTCAAGAGTTTGTCTGTTGATCAAATCGACCTCATGATAAGGGGGGCGGATATCCGGGACCATGCGTTGTGTGGTAGTGGGTGCCGGGGTTTCGGGACTATCGAGCGCAATTAGATTACTTGAGAATGGTNATGAGGTTATCGTTTTGTCTGACAAGTTCAGCCCTGAGACAGTTTCGGACGTTGCAGCTGCGATATGGTATCCCTTTCTAACGGCCCCAGCAGATAGGGCTGACAAATGGGGCATTGCGACATACCGGGAATTGGAGAGGTTGGCAAGTGACTCACCCGAGGCTGGAGTGAAGATGAGGGATGGTAGGGAGTATCTCAGAGGAGTTTCCGAGCTGCCATCTTGGAGAGATGAGATCTCGTCTTTCAGGGTTCTTGATGCCGGGGAAATTCCTGAAGGTTACGTGTATGGGTGGGAATTTAGGGCCCCAGTAATTGAGATGCCACTTTACATGCCTTGGCTAAAGGAGGGGGTTATTGCTCTTGGAGGCGCATTCAGACAAGAGTTGGTCTCTGACCTTTCAGGAGTAGATTGTGACGTGGTAGTCAATTGCGTCGGCCTAGGGGCCAGGGANCTTTGTGACGATCAAGAAGTTAGGCCCGTAAGGGGGCAAGTGATCTTTGTGAAACAGGATCCGGGAGTTGGTCACTTCGACCAACAGCCTGAGACATTAGCATACACAATTCCCAGAAGTGATGTCACAGTTCTAGGGGGAACTGCACAAATCGATGACTGGGGGGCAGAAATTAGGGAAGAAGACAATGATCTGATTCTCAGTAAGGTCGAGGCTATGTGGCCCGATTTAGATAGGAAGAAAATTATTGGCGGTGCAGTGGGTCTGAGACCCTCTAGATCAGAAGTCAGACTAGAAGAGGAGTTTCTGGGGAATAAGAGGGTGATTCACAACTACGGGCATGGGGGGGCGGGAGTAACTTTGTCCTGGGGTTGCGCGGATGAGGTTTCATCCCTAGTGGGGAAAACTGATGAGTGACGAAGTAGAGTTCTTCGATTTAGTAGATGAACTCGATAATGTGATTGGAAAGGCGACTCGTGAGGAAGTTCACGAATTGGGGCTGCTCCATAGATCTGCTCACCTGCTAGTTTTCAATTCCCTTGACCAAGTNCTACTGCAAAGACGGTCCCCCGAGAAGGACACCTTTCCGGGGATGTGGTGTTCCTCGGTTTCGGGCCACTTAGACAGCGGCGAGGATTACGACGAATGCGTAATTAGAGAGTCACTGGAAGAGATTGGTTTGAAGCTAAGAAGTGTGCCTGAGAGGATTTTCAAGATAGAAGCCTGCGAAGGCACGGGGAACGAATTCTCCCAAGTTTATAGGGTCAAAGACGAGGGGCCTTTTTCCATAAACAAAGACGAGATTTCGGAGATCAGATGGTTCGATGTCGCTGACCTGGATGAGTCCACAATGCACGCATCGGGAGACTTCTCCAGACCGTTCGCGATGGTCTGGAGTCGGTTCGTTGAAGGGAGATTTGGGTCCTAAACACTAGCTATTCCAACCGCCTCTGTGTCTGCACCGATTTCCGAATTAGCATATGCGGACTTAGTAGTGCTTATCACTACTGCACCAATCTTGTAAGGGTCTCCGTTAGAGGCGGGCCTCCTNTCCTCTAGCCTGCCGCACCATCCATCCTCTACAGTGCCGATTGGGATTCTAATCGAGGCGCCTCTGTCCGAAACTCCGTAAGAGAACTCATGGATTGATTGGGTCTCATGGAGGCCGGTTAGTCTCTGTTCGTTATCGGCTCCATAAACGTCAATGTGCTTCTCGATATTCCTGCCAAAAGCCTCGCAGACTCTGTAAAACGTATTTTCGTCCCCGCATGTTCTCAGTGTTGTATCCGAGAAATTTACATGCATTCCAGATCCATTCCAGTCTGTCTGACCGAGTGGTTTTGGATGCCAATCTATTGCTAGTCCGTACTTCTCTGCGTTCCTTTCTGCNAGATACCTGGCCACCCAGACCTCATCCCCCGCATTCTTAGCCCCCTTGGCGAAAATCTGGAACTCCCACTGGCCTACTGCCACCTCGGCATTTATTCCTTCGACATTTATTCCGGCTTCTAGGCACATGTCCAGATGAGTCTCGATTACCTCGCGTCCGAAAGCATTCTCAGCACCCACCGAACAGTAGAACTGGCCCTGGCCTGTTTGATCCCTTGGGAAACCGAGGGGGAGGTTTGTCTCTGGGTCCCAGAGGAAGTACTCTTGCTCGTATCCGAACCAGAAGTCGTCATCGTCCTCATCTATTGTTGCCCTGCCGTTTGTAGCGTGAGGTGTGCCGTCTGCATTGTAAACCTCGCACATCACAAGGTAGCCGTTCAGTCTATCAGGATCTGGGTAAATTGCTACAGGTTTCAGGAGGCAGTCGGAAGCTCCTCCCTCGGCCTGCAGTGTTGAGCTTCCATCAAAGGACCACATCTTGCAGTCATCTAATTTTCCCGAGAAATCATTCACAATCATCGTCTTGCTCCTCATGCTCTGGGTTGGTTCAAATCCGTCTAGCCATATGTACTCTAATTTCGACTTTGTTGCCATGGACCCTATTCGGAAATAGGTAGTTTATAGTTTGAACGTATGAGCAATAATCCAGTAATATATTGAATAATATCATTGATAATATATTTATTTATATTAAATTGAGCATTATTATCAAATAATTTTATCCATATGAATAAAAATTAACTTAATTTATGTAAAATTCATCTCAAATGAACATCGAGAAATGTAGCGAGAAAAACAGAGCTAGGAATTGGGTTGGATATGAGAGATTCGGAAATCTCCCTCCATGAGTATGTCCGAGGCATGGTGCAATGTCGATTTTAGGAGATTACTTGTAGGCAACTATGTGAACATGCTTGGCAGATCAATTTTTATCATCGAAATCGATTTCTGAAATGTCGATTGAGAAAAGCCTGTCGTAAATGTCCCTCTGAAAAAAAACGGCGAAACCGAGTAAGATCCCGTAGATCAACCATGAAAATGCAGTTTTACCCGTGATTAAGAGGACCTCAGTGAGGATTAATCCATCAAACAGAATGCAAGCTGAAATGAAAAATGGACGTCCCAGAGTAGTCAAAATTGGTTCACCTTCCTGGGCAAGAAAAAATTTAATTCTATTCTCCCTCCTCTTGTCTGCAGCTCGCTTCAGTCTCCAGAATGCCGCTTCTGATTGTTCATTCCCATCAATGAATTCGGGACCCTCGACTTGCTCTGCGCTCACGAGTCCCGTAGGGNGTCCACAAATATGGATTATCTCCCGGATTGTTAGATTTCAGTTTTCCTTACTCACTTCTGTGCAACAGGGGCAAGGTTGAACCCAATGACCGGGAGAAATCTCCCTCAAAGTAATATCCATGTCCAAGCTTTCCTCCCATTTGGGGTGCTTCATACGATAACCGAACGCGCATCCAGGAGGAGGGTCGACCGGAGAGGGTACGTCTCCTTCAAGTAGATCCTCGGTTCTCTCATCATTAGGATCTGGAGTAGGGATTGCGGAAATCAGGGCTTTGGTGTAGGCATGGATTGGATTGCTGTATATCTCCTCAGAATCTGCCATTTCCACAATCTTCCCGAGATACATAACCGCCACCCTGTCTGAAATGTGGCGAACTACTGCCAAATCATGAGCAATGAATACAAATGTCAAATCTCGTTTTTTCTGTATGTTAACTAGTAGGTTGAGGACCTGGGCTTGTACTGACACGTCAAGAGCACTAGTTGGCTCATCTAAGAGGATGAATTCGGGATCAAGGGACAATGCCCTTGCCAAGGCTATCCTCTGCTTTTGTCCTCCTGAGAATTCGTGAGGGAATCGAGTCATGTGACTCTCCTTGAGTCCTACAGAGGCAAGCAACTCCCCTACTTTNTTTGTGAGCTCTGCGCCGTCAGTGANGCCATTGACGATTAGTGGCTCACCAACTATGGAGCGAACTGACAACCTTGGATTCATTGAGCTCCCTGGGTCTTGGAAAACTATCTGCATTTTTCTTCTTAATTCCCTGTCGTTGATTTCCCCAATGTCGTTACCGCCATATCTTACCGATCCAGATGTGATTGGGATAAGTCCCAATAAGACTCGCCCTAGAGTTGTTTTTCCACAACCAGACTCTCCCACAATTCCGAAAACCTCTCCTTTCTTGATTGAGAAATCTACACCATCGACCGCCTTAACATGTGATTGGACTGCGGAAAACATTCCTGATTTTACTGGGAAGTGCTTCCTTAGTTCCCTTACCTCGATAATTGGGTTACCTTTCTCCGTCATTTCACGAGGTTTGCCTTCGTATTTTTCAATCATTTTTTCAACCCCAATTATCCTGATTAATATCCGTGCATATTGGACACATGTCGACCCAGTGTCCTGGTTCTACCTCCCTAAGATCTGGNGGGGAAGAAAGTGTTTCTCCCGTCCTTTCCATTCTCTGACAGAACCTGCACCCTGAGACGAATTCTGAAGGGCTTGCTACTTGTCCCGGAATTGCTGGAAGTGTGGATTTCCTNGTCGAGNAGAGGCTCGGAGTNCAGGAAATTAGCCCTCTNGTGTATGCATGACGTGGATTGGAGAAGAGGNTAGAGATTGGNGCCCTTTCNACTACTCGTCCAGCATACATTACTNNGACAGANTCNCACATCTCTGCAATTACTCCCAAATCATGAGTAATGAGCANTATGGAAGTTCCCTCCCTGTCTCTTAGGTCCCTCATGAGCTTGAGGATCTGGGCCTGGATAGTTACATCAAGAGCTGTGGTGGGCTCGTCCGCAATAAGTAGCTTAGGTTCACAAGCCATCATCATTGCAATCATCACCCTTTGCCTCATTCCTCCTGAAAGTTCATGGGGGTACATGCGGGCTACAGTCTCTGGGTTGGGTATCTTTACTTCATGAAGAATCTCAATTACCTGCTTCCTATGAGAGGGATCTAGGTGGAAATAACTGGAGGCTTGTAGAGGAGGGATGGCTAGCATTAAACAAACTAGAATTACGCTAATCATAGCGCTGAAAGGAATCCACAGAATGATGAATAAAACGATCGGAATTACGAATGCCATGGGAATGGACGCGAAAGCATTGTCAAGTGGAGAAATAGTTCGTTCATTATCCGAACTGGTGGAAAGTTTGTAATTGTCGAGGAGGAAGACAATGAGTGGAATTAGGGGGATAAGTACGAATGAATAAATGTCGAATTTTGAGGCTAGGTCACTTAGGTGAAGTAGCATAATTGAAATGCTTGCAAGTGCGAAAATCGAAGAGTTCAGAGGATTTTCCCTAGATGATCGATAAATCAAAGAGAACGGGTAGATCAGTGCCTCAAGAATTCGATTCGACCGTGTGTTCTCTGCCTCGTATGTTTTTCCATGCTCCTTCAACACCTCACAGATCTGTTTTTCCACTGTGTAAAGAGGGTTCAATGCAGTCATAGGTTCCTGGAAAATCATACTTATTCTATTTCCCCGAATTGACCTCATGAAGGACTCGTGGTAATTTTGTGGCCTCTGTTTTAANCGAATAAAAACTGTTGATGTGGCAAAAAGAATCAGTGAGAGAGTCGTTGCCTGTATTCCAATAATTGGATCGAATAGAGTCCATATTATGCCAATTACGACGGCCAGAAGAAGAGTTGAAGAGACCTTCTTGGCTACCTGGATTTGCGTCTTGACCTCCTCGGGGATTTTTTGGATTAGTTGCTTGCCCTCGAAAAGGATACTACCAGAATCAACCTCACATGATGCTAAACCGATAGTGACGAGGGAAGTAACCGATTTGCCACAACCCGATTCCCCAACTACTCCCACGATTTCTCCCTCGCCCACAGATAATGAGACGTCATTGAGTGCCTCTATGGGGCCATCCAGAGTATCAAAATGGACCTTCAATCCTTCAATCTGCAGCATTTCCTNCATAATCTCAACTCCTATTCTTCGGGTCTACGACGTCCCTGATNCCNTCACCTAGTAGATTGAATCCCAANGTTGTGAATGCTATGGCCANACCAGGGAAGAGGATCAGCCACCAATCCTGTGGAAAATAAGTCCTACCGTCAGACACAAGCCTCCCCCACTCTGCAGCATATGGCTCGGCACCGAGTCCAATGAATGAAAGGCCGCTAGCAGAGAGTATTGTGCCACCGATATCCAGTGTAAAGGCTACCAATAACGGTGCCCAAGCATTGGGCAGGATATGCCTGAACATAATCCTCCCAGGNGGGGCTCCAACNCTNCTGGCGGCTTCNACGAAAGCCATCTCCTTGACATAAAGNACCTGGCCTCNAATTAGNCGAGCATAGCCGGGCCAGCCAGTAAATACTAGCGCTACTTGGACCTTCCAAAGCCTATCAAAGTCCTGAATCAGAGTTATTTCCCCATCAGTATCACCAGAAAGCCTGTGCAGAATCGCCACAGATAGGAAAATCGCCAGGGTCCTCAGGGTCAAGTAACGGTATGGATTACGCCAATCTATGGCCGATCTTGCCCTACCCAGGCAGTCATCGAAAGAAGATTTGTCGAATAGAGCTCTGTCCGCGATCAAAAGACCAACCACCAAGAAGATGAAGGTCAGGGATGAAAGCACCCTCCATGACCATGAGTCCGTGACCTCGAAGATGCCTTTCCATAGCCCGATCAGCATTAAGATGAGAAAAAGGGCAATTCGGTTTCTTGATATGGGAATGTAGAGCAGAGCCCGCTTAACTGACTTCTTTCCGCTTGAAGGGAGAATGGAGTATGCGAACAGTGATCTTGCTGATATGGCTAGTAACGAGGTAGGGACCAATATTGCTAGCCATAGGGGCATGGTAAAGCTCTCAACTGCCCCCATGGCTGCAACGAATGCCATCGCGAGAATTAATCCGGGAACTGCGAAGAAGACATCTGTGATACGCATAATCACCTCATCTACTCTGCCACCATAGTATCCACTTACGCTACCCACTACAGTCCCAATGATTACTGTCAAAGAAGCAACTGTGAATCCTATCTTAAGGGACACCCTAGAGCCATAAAGTACCTTGCTGAAGAGGTCCTGCCCCTCAGTATTTGTTCCAAAAATACACACATCGTAACCATCAGGGAGCCAAGAGTGATGCATCTCCTCGTTATTGAAAACATAGGTTAGTTTGATTGTGGTATAACTTGTATTACTCATTAGCTCATCAGAAATCCAAATTAATGACGAGTTTTCCACATCCACCGATACTAGATTTAGATCGACATCGTAGCCGAGGTTATCCTCAAGAGAGACAAGCTCAATTACTTCTAGAGTATCCCTGTAGAATGTTCTGTCATGGGGATTCACTTTTTCATGGCTAAGAGCTGCTGTCCAATTAGCGTCCCATCTTCGGAGGGTGGTGAGAGAAATAGTCTGCTTATGCCAGTCACATTCCTCTGAGAATGGAGCGGCCCTCTTTGGCTCGTAATCATTCACCCATGTATCCCTAGTATCCAAAAGGTCACGAGAAGGATGTTCGACAGCGATGTCATCAGCGAAAATGGAAATCAATGTGACTGAGACTACCATAGCTAGTCCAGTAATAGCTAGAATTGATCTTCTGAATACCTTCCAACTTCTTGAGGCGTCTGTCCTGATTTGTGATATCCTCTCTTTNATTCTCCTGAGGCTTTCTTGCCTGTCTTTTCCCCCTTCTTTCCAAGTCATTCTAGCCTCACCCTTGGGTCGATAACTCCATACAAAATGTCTACAATCAGGTTTGCAAGCAAAAATATGACAGCGGTGATTAAAGTCACTCCCATTATCACCGAAAAGTCGAGCACAGTGATTGCCTGGACTGCAACCCTCCCCATGCCATTGAAAGAGAAAATCGATTCTGTTAGGACGGCACCCCCTATTGCCCCACCTATTGAAAAACCAAGAATGGTCAATATTGGCACTAGAGCGTTTCTACAAGCGTGAACCACAACGACTCTTCGCTCTGAAATTCCCTTTGCTCTAGCCGTTCTGACGTAATCTTCATTCAATACTTCCAGTAGACTTGCTCTCATGTACCTAAGTAAGGATCCTGCTGATGCGATACCAAGTGTGAAGGATGGAAGAAGAAGGTGAGATAGGCTGTCGTTGAAGAGAGCCCTATTTGTGGAATAATCAGGATGCAGGGTAGAAAGTGCTTCGTCGGTGACGAACCAGCTGTCAACTAGGTGAAATCCTGTCCCTCCGGACGGATAGTACCATGGGTAACACGAAATCTCTGAGCATGTCAATGATGTATAGTCCGGGAATGTGAGGGCTACATCGTGCCGCCCATAGATCGGTAGGCACCCCCCTTGGGTTCCGAACAATGGGTCGCAAATTCCCCCTACATCGGGACCTGTTGAGAAAAGTAGCTGCAACATCATTGCAAGCCAGAAGATTGGCAGGGATACGAATGCTATTGCCATGAACCTAGAGATATGGTCGAAGNCACTATCCTGCCAAACGGCACTAAGGATNCCCAGAGTAATTCCTATCGGGTAGCCTATTAATAATGCAAAAAAAGACATTTCGAGAGTTATCGGAGCNGCGTCCCTAACCACATCAGAAGTTGGTCTACGATAGGCCGTGGACTCCCCCCAATCGCCNTCCAATAGGTTTTGCAGATAAATAGCAAACTGTTCGATAATTGGCTTGTTCAGACCGAGCCTCTCCCTNTGAAGCTCTAGCAACGTCATCCCAGTGGTGGGGTCAACGAGGCCGCACCTCTCCGCNCATAGTATGGCCGCTGGGTCTGCAGGAATAATCTGGGAGATCCCGAAAGTNAACACAGTTACNCCAATCATGACNGGAACTAANAGGATAATTCGCCGGACAATAAATTCGTGNGTCTTCACTCGTAGACCCCCTATCGCAACTCGGTGGTTCTTCGATTTAGTATTTCCATTTTCGGAGGGAAAGATTCCGAATTAGGAACCCTTGATTATTCCCAAGAATGGTGGGGCCCCGTGCCGGGTTAGATGACCCGGCACGGGATTTTCGTAGTCTCTTAGACACAGATCAGAATCTATGAGCAAGAGCCTTGGTACTCGCCGTTGACGAGTGGGAGCTTGTCCCAGTCGAACCAGTGGTCCCCACCTATTGGGTCGTATGCTGGTGGGCATACGTGGGTGGAACCGACGCCTACTCCTGCTGATTGGCCAAGGAAGGCCATGTTTGGATCCTGAACCCAAAGAGCGAAGGCATCCTCGTAGAGTTGGTGCCTAGCATCTTCATCGATCTCGCTCCTTGCGTCTAGAAGGATCTGGTCTAGTGCGTCATTGTGGTAATGCGTGTGGTACGCGTCGCCCCCAATGTCGGTGCTTCCAGCGAATGGAGACCAATAGTTGTCAGGGTCCAGGTAGTCAGGGCCCCAGCCAATGATCCAGAGGTCCCATGCTCCAGTCACGTAGCTGTCAAGAACAACCGCCCATGGCTTGTCCGTCGCATCGTTGGCGATTCCAATGGACTCAAGTGCGGTGCCCAGGATTCCTGCCGTAGCAATCCTTGGATCGTTTCCTGTGTTCGACAGGATTCTGATCGTGTTTGGAAGCCTGCACTCATCGCCGTCCCTATCTGCTAGTGGAACGACGGTTGGTGCGCCCGTCTGAGTAATGGAAGTACAGTCATACTGCCTGATGAAGCCTGCATTGTCCAATATCTGCTCGGCGTATGCTAGGTCATAGGTGAAGGTCTCGCTAGCTGTGTCGTCGTACGGGAATCCCTGTGGGATAGGCCCGTAAGCAGGGCTTAGCTCGTTGTCGTAGGCTTCGCTTATNATCTTGNCATAGTCAAAGGTGTAGCTGATTGCCNTTCTGACCTCTGAAGTGGTCAAAACGTTGCAATCATCGACTCCGTCGCCATCGCAATCGTGGTTAATGAGATCGACGAAGTTTCCTGCACCATCGTCGACCTTGGGGTGGACGTTGTAGGGTACCAGAACGTAGACGTAGCTGGACCTGAAGGTGCACCTGAAGCCTTCCTTTCCTACAGCGTTAGGCTTGTCATCTAGGTTATCGCAGAACTGGTCCTTCTGTGCGGGAGGGATGTAGGCCAAGTCGACTTCCTTGTCCTGGAGTGCTAGGACCCTGGTCTGAGTCTCGTCAACGGTTTCGTAAACGTACCTGTTGATGTTGAAGTCTCCTGACTCCCAGTACAGCCAGTTTGGCTCTAGAACCGTTCTCGTCTCCCTTGCCCACTGAGTCACAATAAACGCGTTGGTACCAGCGCCGAATGGTGCCTCGTCCATGAAGCCGTTGCAGTAGTCATCGGAGGTGACTGTTCCGTTCTCGTCCGTCTCGATGATCCTGTTTTCCTCACAGAGATCGGAGTTGATTACCGCAGCAACTGTGTACGCGATGGTGGCTACGAAGGCCGCAGAAGGCTCGAAGATGTTGACTGAGAATGACGTCGCGTCAATCACAGTGAGGTTGTCGCCACCCATATCATGGTGGTCACCATTTGAGTCATTGCAGTTGAATGACTGAGTCAGAATCCACTCCACTCCAGAGTTGGGGCTTCCAAAGCCAAGAACTCTACACCAAGAGTATACGACGTCCTTTGCCTCCATCTTGTCACCATTGCTGAAGTAAACGTCGTCCCTCAGGGTGAAGGTGTAAGTCAGACCATCTGCCGATACGGTGTGCCCGGTGGCGAGTCTTGGTACTATATGTGAACCTCCGTCTCCACGACCCTCGTATCTGTACAGAGTGTCATAGACGTTCTCGATGATCATCCCAGAAGCGCTGTCGTATGCGTCAGCAGGATCGTGGGTATCAGCGTCGCCTATGGACATCTCGACCAGTTCGCANGGGTTGTTGGNACCTTGCTCTCGNCACTGCCTGGATTCCTTCATGGCGTACCAGGCAGTCTCGTGGTGNATGGANGCGTTGTCCGGATCCGANGCCATNGAAGCNTCGTATGCTGCCATNATNTCAGCNGGTGCTTGNCCGTAATCGCANGANCCGTCGTCAANTTCCGCTGNAGTGTNGTGATTGTTTGCACCGGGGTCTGTGCACCCGGGTTGCAGAGTCTGAATCACGGTCTCTGTNACGGTCTCTGTNACGGTCTCNGTNACGGTCTCNGTNACGGTCNGGACACATNCNTTGTTCGCNCTGTCTAGCGTCGTAACCGTCTCCGATNGCAGTCACAGTCAGCTTGTGTCAGCGTCCTTTCCACATCGTCCCCAGCGCATCCCGCCAGGGCCGATGCAATCATCAGCGTGCATAAAAGAAGAGCATTCGCTTTAGCCTTCATCGAGCTATTAAAACTAGGTAGTGTATTTAATATCACCCTAGAAAATGCCTCTTTTGTTCGTTTGGAGAGTAAAACAGTAATCAAATCTCAATGAATAGTTGAATGGTGGACGTGCCGAGATTTGAACTCGGGGCCTCTTCCATGCCAAGGAAGCGCGCTTCCAAGCTGCGCCACACGCCCAGAAAACAAGCGAGCTCAGATGACCATTTAAGGGGGACGGGATTTAGTAGTGCCATGGAAGGCATGGCAAGCAGTGAACAAGGGGGCCCGGAGTTGCCCGACGGTTTGATCGAGTCACTTCGTAAAGAACTAGATGGTCAGGACGCCCCATTCCTGAAGCACATTGATAGGGATCTCGATCTGGAGTGGCTCCCAGAAGAAGAGGATCGCTTAGGATTAACCAGGTTCCAATGTGACCATAATGAGATTTACCGCAGGAAGAGGCTTGGAGTCCCACCTGGTCCGATTACGATTGCACTCAATCCGATCTTAGCAGGAGACAAGGCTCTTTTCCGTCACACTCTGGCTCATGAGCTCCTCCATGCTGCAGGCCTCCTGGACCATGATGGGTTGCATTCAGAAATAGTGCGAAGAGTTGCCCCGGCTCCTAAACTTAGGGACTCCCAAGTACTAATGAAACTGAGGGGGAGGGTGTTGGAAGGGTTGCCGGAGGAGCAGTGGATTTGCGGCAAGTGCGGGCACACATGGGAGAGGAGGAGGGTGACAAGGCCAAAACGCTGTCCGAAATGCGCCAGTAGGTTCGAGTCCTAGTGAGGGTTCATCTAAGTGTGGCGTTCGCAATGGGTCGGGCGATTGGTGTAGTCTGGATATCATGTCGGCCTTCTAAGCCGGTGACACGGGTTCGAATCCTGTATCGCCCACCACTTTCTCTAGGCATTCGCGAATCGCTCAAATACGCGGTGCAAGTCGGAAGGCATCGTAATATTGAGGCTGATTAGCTAATGAAGAGAGGTTCCCGAGCTTGGAAGAAGCAGGGGAAGCAGCGCTGGAAGTGGCGGAAGAAGAAGCTGCGAAGGCGGAAGGCGGCCAGGAAGAGGGCCAAGCAGCGGTGATTAGGGTCAGCGTGAATAGGGGCGACGCAGTCAGATAGCCATGGTAGGTGGGGAGGCAATCGACGCGGAAGTCGTCGAAGAAATCTTGTACATCTGGGACCCTAGCCCTAGAACCCTGGTAATTGCAACGGGAGCAGTCCTAGTCGTGGGGATTATTCTAGCTGCTACATTCCAATCGATAGTTAAATCGTACAATACAGCTACGGATGGTGAACTAGAAGAAGATGGCATTGCGATTGAGTGGGGGGAGGGCATTTTCATGCCCAGGCATGAAGAATGCGTCGACGAGAATAATGGCCAAGACCTTCCTGAATACGGGATTGGCTATGAGCCAAGTATTTCCATAACCAGTAACGGAAACATGTTCATCACGGCCCACAAAGATCTGAGATGGGGCGGGGAGGATTCGCCAATCCCGCTGATCCTTGACCCGGACGACCCTGGGCCCTGGTGGGCATGCACGGATGGCCAAGATACTACTTGGGATTACTGGGCTTCTTGGTTCTGGGCCTCCTATGACAACGGAAGTAACTGGGACCATGGTGAGAACTTTGGACCCACTCCGGGGAATATGCTCTTTGCCAACTACTTTGCTGGGGGATCGGAATGCCTAGGGGATGAGGGCGATATCTCGGTCGATGCTGCAGACACGGTGTACTACTTGGACACCACCCTGGAGGACAATTGGTGGCACACGCTAACAGGGCATGGTACAGAATACGCAACTGGAGTGTGCCAGAGGATGAACACGATGGCTGCTGACGATAGGCCATGGGTGGCTGCACAGGGCGATGGCATCATCCATTACCTTGGCAATTCTGGGGTCTCGCCACCAGAATGCACCGGAGACGCGGGCAGGTACTGGTACTACCACTCGGAGGATGGGGGGGATACTTTCTCGCAGTGCTACTCGGTACCCGGGGGGTGGAGCACCATTGCCTCTCAGAGGCACGGGCCATACGTGTACATCGCCCAAGAGGATGCAGACACCCAAACTGGAACCGTTGTTGTTCGGATTAGCGATGACCACGGGAGAGGAACTGGTTTGGGGGATGGGACGTGGGATCAGCCAGTAGAGGTGGGCGTTAGAGAGGGCAACTGTCCGGAGGGTTATCCTGTTGTGAATACAAACGAAGGGGGGACGGTGGCAGTTGTCTGGGCGGATTGTCCCAATGGTAGCACTGGAGCATGGGAAATCAGATTTGCGATCTCGTATGATTACGGAGTAAATTGGACTTCTTGGAACGTGTCCCATATAGAAGGAATTCAGATGTATCCTTTCGTCAGTATCAGCGACAGGGATCTAGTATCTTTGGCATTCTATGGCCTGGACTTCGAAGACGGGGGGCTAGATGGGGACTACGTGGAGGGAGAAGAGTGGTACCTCTATGCTGGAGCTCTGAGATCCCCCCAGGAGGGAGACAGCTGGGGGTTCGAAATCGCAGACCCTAGTCCCCTCCATGTGGTTACAGCTTACGAACAAGCGGAGGGTGATGTCCATGCTCTGCATGACTTCTTCGAGACTGTGATTAGTCCCGACGAGTCGTGGTTAGGGATAGCTTACCAGGTTAACATAGGGCAGCACCCATTCGAAGAGAACGAAGAGCAAAGATACATCAAGTTCGTCAGAGGGAACGTTTCATCCGCCTGAGGAAACGATGACGAGTTCAAGTTCCAAGTCGCCGTTAATCATCGAAGTATGGGGGACGATTTTCTCCTCGTGGACTGCTAGAACTGTAGAGGGGGGAATCCCCAGCCTCCCCAGGATATCATTGATTGATATTGGCTCCGAAGACTCTACGACATCTTCGGACCCTTCGTGCTTGACGCGAATCCTCATGGCCCTCTGGAATCGAGTCAGCCTTATGTTTGATTCGCAGGTGGCCGACTCGAGCCGAGATCGCATAGCCCGGTATTGCGGTGGATTCGAAATCCACTGTCCATTGGACGCGGGGGTTCAAATCCCTCTCTCGGCGCCAACAAATCCTATCGGCTAGCTCGCAAAATTATTGAGTAGTCGAGTGCACGACCGTTCATGGAAATAGACTACGAGTTTGGTCCAGCTTTCACACTAATGACTGCAAATCTCTCACCGGGCGAGAAGATCAAGGTAGAACCAGGGGCAATGGTGTCGCAGTCGCATGACATAACTATGGAGACGGGTTTTGCCTCTGGAGGACTGTTCAAGAACATAATGAGATCGGCGTTCGGGGGCGAGTCGTTCTTCGTCAATACCTACACTGCAGGCGCATCCGGTGGATGGGTATCGATGGCACCCAGTGCTCCGGGAGACATAGAAACCTTCGACCTAACTCCCGGCCAGGCTTTCTTCATGCAAGGTGGATCGTTCATGGCATCCTCGATCAATGTGGATGTTTCTACAAAGTTCCAAGGGGCGAAGTCTCTATTCTCAAGGGAGGGGGTCTTCTTCCTGCGGGCAGAGGCTCTGGACGTACCGGGAAAGGTGTTCTACACCTCTTACGGTGCGATGAAGGAAATCCAAGTGACTCCGGACAAGCCAGTGAAGGTTGATAATGGGCACGTTGTTGCTTTCACGGATGGCCTCCAATACAACGTCTCCAAGATCAAGGGTCTCGGTTCATTCCTCTTCGGAGGTGAGGGTTTCACACTGGATTTCCACGGATCTGGTTCCGTCTGGATCCAGACCAGAAACGTTCAGGCCCTTGCGTCTCAATTGATTCCTTTCTTGCCAACGGGAAGCCAGTAGGCCTAGAATCCCGGAGTGTCCTCTGAGTGCCTGAGGATTACCACGCGAGCCCCGGGCCCTATCCTGACCTGAGGCCGCCCTGCCCATTCCCCCACCTCTCCGTTAAGTATTGCGATTTCGTCACCCCTTGCTATGGCCGCGGCAGATAATGGAACGAACTGCTTGAAGGCTACTGAAGCGGCCGATCCGGTCTTATCCATCAGGGTGATCGACCACCGATTGACATCCACCCCGTTTGGATAGGCGTCTATTGACCACACCCTGCCGACGACGCTGACCCTAGTCTCCACTTCGACGACTGGAGCTTCGTCATCTTCAGTGGCAATCGAGATTGCAGCCCTTTCATCCAGGTCTATCTGCAGTTGCCCCCTCCATAGCGAGGGCATCCCGTCGTCGACCCTGACTCTTGACCCCTCGGATATTGCCCTTGTCACCCTACGCGGAAATCCCTGGCGAGATGGTCTTACTCGTGCCCTATCATAGCCATCCTGTAATGTGAACTCAAGGCTGATTGAGCCGTCATCGAGGATCTCCGGTCCCTGGAGTCCGACGACCTCTCCCACTACGCTGGCACGGGTTTCTATCTCTCCGATAGGCGTCACCGGCCATGCGTGTCCAAATCTCTCCACCCTGCTCTCCAAGGGTAGTTCGATCTCGTGATCAGAGCCTTCGCAAAAGCCCCTGTAGTCACAGTTGGAGCACCTCGCCCTTTCGTCCGGATGTACTGGGGTTTCTGCGGGCACCCCGCCCCTATCAAAGAATCTCAGGGGAGAAGGGTCCGGTGGGCAATCCTCAATTCTCGGATCCTTCGAGTGGATCTTCAAATAGAGGTCCTCCAGTTCCTTATTGAGGGAGCTCATCTCTTCCTCAGTTGGGATTTCTACTAGCTTTACTGTTCCCGTACCCAGGTACCAAATCTCCAATCCAGAGACTGCTTCCTCCCTTTCATGAGTCTCCCACCAGAGCCATGCGTACATCCTTAGCTGGTCAAGGTAGTCACCGGATCTGTCGCCCTTGCCTATTGAAGCCTTGAGGTCGACGATGGTTGGTTCCCCCCTCCAACGATAAACCAAGTCGTACTCACCCTGAAACCAATCTTCAGGGTGGACACTCGTCTGTGTGAAAGACTTCGCATCGGGGTCGACGAACCAAGGTCTAGCTACCTCCCATGCCTCTGCCCATGTCACTGAACCTGTTACTGCTGCCGGATGAGGTGTTTCCCAGTTCCTTGGGAATCCGTCAGGTGCGGGCCATTTTTGCCTGTTTCCGGCCCTCCAACCGTCAATGTCGGGTCCGCCTCCCGATTCAAAGCACGATTGGACCTGATCCATGTGGAGGGATATTGCTTCCTCGACCATCGCCCTCCCTTCTTCCTTGTCTATGTCTTCGGCCAATCCTACTCGGTTTGGGCTAGCCTCCCATTCCCTAATCGCAGATTCCCAGCATCTTTCGAAGTGAGCGTCTGCCCTAGCCAATGCCCAAGCTTGTAGAGATTCCCGGTCGGAAGGAGCCGAGGCAGCTGGGAGGGGGCTAAGTCCGGGCCCTACCCAGGACACATCACTATCCCAGTCCGGCGAGCCGTCTTCTGCTAAGGGAGTGGTCATGGGGGATTTGGAGTCGTGGGAAATCAGCGTCGGGGACTCCCTCAGAACCCTACATACGCACTCTTCGACTGCGTTCCCCCTAAGAATCTGCGGAGGCAGGGGGGATTTGAGGCGTGCCATCCACCCATAGTACCACAGCCTGGGGCATTTCCTCCAAGCATTGACCTGGGATGCAGAGAGCCTCCGGAATGGGTTTACAGCGGGGTTCTCGGAGTCTGGCTTCCTGACTGGCACGAGAGGGTTTCGAAGTCGGGGACATATCAACTTGAGGAGAGTTTAGAGCCCGAACAACCATCTCGGCTGGGCGAAAAACCACCTCAACCTGGACTTGTATGAGTTGAACAGGTTCACCCTATGTCGGCCGACCCTGACAAGCTCTACCCCTGATGAATCGAACCTATCCGCCCATATGTCACGAATTTCACTAGGGAAGCTCTTGGAGAACCTCTCAGGGGTCGCCATAGCTTTCCAGTGGCTAGACCTTTCAAGATATTCCAGAACCTCGGATCTAGCCTTCTCGCTGCTAAGGTACTTTATCTCGACCATTACATTCTCTTCGGCTCCCTCCAGGAAGTCGCAGACCTCCGAGAATGTTGGGATGGAAATCCCCATATCCAGTCCCGCCTCCCTGATCTGAGAGAACGTCATCTCCGAGGTCTCGAATATGTTGCCGCTGACCTCTATGTTATCGTCGTGAAAAACGAAGACGGTTTCGTCCGATGACTCGCGAATGTCGAACTCCCAGTATCTGAAATCCCCCCTCTTGGGTTTATTGGAGGATTTCTGGAGTCCCTCGATTGTGTTCTCCAAAGGAGTTCCAGAGGCTCCAAGCCTGTGCCCAGAGTTCTTCATCGAATTTACTCTCCTTCAGGGTCGTTCAGACGGACGGCTGTGACCTCTGTCCTTTCGTGAGTTGGCAAGACCTCAATCATGAAGATAGGACTCTCTATTTCGCCTGCAATATCCTCGGCGATTACGAGTGGCATCTCTATCCTGTTGTTGTCCCCATCCCAGAGTAGGAACCTGTTAGGAAGGCCAGTCTCCTGGGAGATTTCAGCCATCCAATCGTCCTTTGAGCTTTCATCAGCGTCAATTGCGCCTAAGATTAGGGTTCCATCCTCGGTCAGAACCTCATGGGGGGCGATCATTGACTCGCCCCTCCTCAGGAACCGCCTTCTCATCTGTCCAGCGTCCTTGAAGACAGCAGTGCAGAATTTGAGGTGGAAGCCATATGCATCACGAGTCAAGCCATCCATTGGGTCGGGGAGGCCGTGCTCAGCGGCCTGTACTCGGGACTTCAGTTCCAATGCAAGTTCGTTCGATCCCGAGGCCCCAGCAGTTATCTCCGTAGACAGGTTGAATCCCCTTAGCTCCATGTTTTCGTGGTTGCCAACTGTTATCTCAAGCTCATTGAGGTTGAGGAAAGATATGTCCAGAGAGCGTAGGTCCTCAAGAAGCGAGAACAAATCCTCCCTCCTGTCTGGCTCGCAGGGGATCTCGACTCCGGTTAGGATACCGGATTCTGAGCAAGCTGAAATTGTAGACCGGTACCTCTCTGCTTGCAAACCCAGAAGGTGGAAGCGTATCTCGTCGAGGCCGGCCTCGGCAAATTCCTTAGCCAGTTCGGGATTGAAAGGAATGCTCGTGTACATGTGTAGGTGGAATCCGGGGCCGAACTCCGACTTCAACCTGGATATTCCCTCTATTGTCCGTTCCCTGGCCATCAGTGGGTCGCCACCCGTTATCCCGGCTCCCGTAGCCCTCATGGCACGCGCCTCCTCAATGACTTCGTCGAAGGTCTCGCACCTCCTTTCATTGGCAAACATCCAGTCCACATCTCTTCGGGTCTCGGAAAGAGGACAGTAGTCGCATTGCCAATGGCAGTTTCCTGTGATGAAAAGGACCATCTTGCTTCCCATCTGGCATTGTATGCACCCCTCTGTGTCTGAGAGGTCGGGCGCCTCTGCAAGGTCAGGGATCTGTGGAAGTGTCATCATTTGGAGTCTGCCTCAAGTTTCTCCGCAGTTAGGAGGAGCCATTCATGGAAGCCAGAGTCATTGGACAGTTCCGGATGGAAAGAAAGGGCCATTCTGTTATGCGTCATTACGCCAACGACCTCCTTGTCCAATTTAGCAGTGACCTGAGCCTTGTCGCCAGTCTCTATGAATCTGGGGGCTCTGATGAACACGCCGGGGAATTCACGGCCCAAGGCAGTGGCCTCTATCCTTGACTGGAATGAGTCGGCCTGGGTGCCAAAGCCATTCCTGTCGATCTTGGCGTCGACAAGGGGCTCGCCCCCATCACCCGGTTCGGCGAGAAGAATAGCGCCGGCACATGTCCCGAGTACCGGCCTTTCTTTGTAGGCCCTAATCCAATCGAAAACGGCAGGGAGGAGAGATGAGGCAGGGTCGTTCCCTGTCAGCCTCATGGTGGTTGATTCTCCACCGGGAATAACAATAGCATGGGGTTCTGAGGATTCTAGGTCTGATGATTTCCTCAGCTCGTGAACCTCGATGTCTATCCCAGTCTCTCTGGAAGCGCTCTCAAGGGCCGAGATGTGAGAGTGGCGGGCGCCTTGAAGCATCACTAGGCCGATACGAATCACGAATCGGCGGCAGGACAACGAGAAATGAACCCTATTGCTCCTCCGATGGCCTGAAAGACCTCCTGTAGCCCGGTAGGGACATGGGGCCATCGGGTCGCATCCACAACTTCGGCGCGGGTCCTGCCGTTCTCCCACTCGAGGTCGTAGAGGAGGTTGCAGAAACACTCCCTAACCTAGGCGGAAGCGGATTCGGACTGATGGAGGTGTCACACAGGAGCCA
>PAYZ01000009.1 GCA_002716085.1 Methanobacteriota archaeon
GACACCCACTCATAGGAATCCAGACCTAGAGAAGGCCCTCCAAGGGGCACTTGATGGGGGCTTCTCGGTATGGGCAGTAGGCGATATCCATGGATACAGGGAAGAGTTCGAGACTCTCCTAGACAAACTCGAACTAACAGACGGTGATATGGTGGTATGTGTCGGGGACCTGATCGATAGAGGTCCGGATAGCCACGGGGTACTCTCCATAGTTAGCGAGAGTGATCGCATCTTCTCAATCAAGGGCAACCACGAGCTTCTCATGTCCATCGCTCTAAGCGAGAATCCGCGTCGTGAGGATTTCTGGATCGACAGAGTAGGGGGCAGGGCAACCCTTGATTCCATGGGCAGCAGTGAACAGGAGAAGAGGGATAGAGCCAAGCAATGGCTTGAGTTCACCGATTCACTGCCCACCGAGGTAGTTCTCGATAGATTCCGAATATGCCATTCAGGATACAGAATAGGTATTCCATTCGAGGATCAAACCGACGAGGACCGACTAAAGTCTAGGGAGGCATTCCTATCGACCAGGCCTTTGGATGAAAAGAGGCAGGTTATTGCAGGTCACACACCAATTCAGATGCTTTTCAGATACGGTTTGGAGGCATCAACTGAAGGTGTTTGGATGAGTGAAATCTCATTGGATGACGGCAGGCCATCCGTGGTAATGATAGATACCGGAATCGTCCTCNGAGACCCAGAGCATAGGCCAAGGATTTCTGCTTATGACCTTCAGACAGGTAGTTTAGCTGAGATAGAGAGAATCAATCAGATCTTGACTTGAACGTAATCGCCGACCACTCTCGTCTCGTAAATCGGAAGGTCCTTCTTTCTGGAAAGTTTGCCAACAACCCTCCCATAGGGAGGGAACATCGGGAAAGGGGACCACTCGACAAGCCCGCCATCATCCAGCCTATGCGTCGTTTGGTGGAGGGGGCAACGGATGCATCCTTTCTCCACCTTGCCCCCCAATCCAAGAGGCCATCTCATGTGTCTGCAAAGGCCCTCTGTGGCATAGTAACTACCATTGGTATGGACTACAATCAGTGTCTTTAGGCCGATGTTTACCATCTTCGGCTTATCCTGAACCAATTTGGAAACTTTTACCACGTCTCTCCACTGCATAGTCACAAATACAACTTCGCCCGTTCAAATAACCTCTGTCCCTCCTCAAGACCACCCAGCCACAGTGCAATTGAGATTAGCACGACTTGGCCAAGTCCTCTCAGAGCATGCCAATGGTTAGCGTAAGTTCTTCCACTCAGTGGAATGTCATTGATCCACATATTCAGGTTGGCCCAGTACAGGACAACCAGCATCAGGGATATCCCTAGCGCAGCCTCCCTCCTGAACCAAGGAAGCGCGACCCCCAAACCCAGAACGACCTCGAATGCCCCACTCAAATAAACCCAGAATCTCGGATCGCCCAGTGCTCGAGGAACTATGGGCTCGAACCACTCAGGGTCCTGAAAATGCTGCACTCCGACCCATACGAACCAGAGTCCGTAGGGAACTGCTACGAGATTCTCCACAAATCCCGACATCGTATCAGTCCGCAGCCTCACGAACCAGTGTCACGTGCAATGCGACCCCAACGGGCATCAACATTACTCCGAAGAAGACGCTCGCCAGAGTGACCCATCTCTCGCTCCCATGGTCCATGCAGCGCTTCCACATCCATCTGGTTACAACTATGTCCCCAGCTACGAAGTGAGCCCAAGCTGCTGCGGCTCCCGCTCTGGTACCCAGTAGCCCTACTAGCCCTTCCAAGATATTGGCAGGATTCATCGAGTCCTTTGCGAACTCAACTAGCCCCTGAGGTTCCGAAGCCATTATCGCCCACCAGATTACTATTGGACCGATGAAGAAGAGGGGCCCCCTCATCAGCTTCTTGGTCATTTCGTGATCTGGGTAAACTAGCATTGCAAACCAGAATGGTCCCACCCACATTGTTGTAAGGAAGAAAGACAAGTCGTAGATGTCCACGAGTGCTCCTAGACAGTACTCGACTTGAGCCTTGGCCTTCTAAGGTCCTCGAACCATGGATCTGCTCCATTCCAGTCCGGATCGATCCCCATCTCGGCGCAGATCATCTTTGCAGAAATCCTACCACTTTCGAGAATGGTAGGCAACCCACTCCCCGGGTGTGTCCCTCCACCTACTAGGAAGAGCCTTTCCAGCTCTTCGAATTTGTTCTGCGGCCTCCTCCAGAGCATCTGGTCTAGACCGTGAGCCAGATTGAAAACTGCCCCCTTGTAGATGTCTCTCGACGCCCAGTCGTCCGGAGTCACAATCGTTGTTGACACTATGTGGTCCTTCAGGTCATAGAACCCGAGGTGCTCTAGTTGACCTAGAATCACGTCCATGTAGTCTTGTTTTATCTCCTCCCAGTTTATCCCCTGATGCGAGTTGCTTACCGGTACTAGAACGTAGACAGTAGAATGCCCCTCTGGAGCCATAGAGGGGTCAGTAATGCAAGCATTCTGAGCATAGACCGANGGGTCGTCCCAAGTGACTTGGTTTTCAGTGACCTCCTTCAGGTTCTTTTGGTAGTCCTTGGCAGCGTATATCTGGTGATGGGGGACATCGTACAGCTTGTCGACTCCGAGGTACAACATGTAGGTGGAGCATGAGTACGACTTTTCGTCCAACTTCTTGTTTGACCACCTCTTCCTCAGCTCGTCGGGAATTAAACCCTTCATACCAGTAGCGAAATCCACATTCATGACGAATCTGTCTGCAGTGTAGGTATCTTCGTCTGTCTTAGCCCCAATCACCGTTTTGTTCTCGAAAATGAACTCGCTTACAGGCTCGTTTAGGCGAATGTCTACTCCCAAATCTCTAGCTATCTCCCCCATCCTCTTTGTTATCGACCCCAATCCCCCTATAGTGTGGAATACCCCGTGTTCGTACTCCAGGTAAGCGAGAATTGTGAATAGGCTAGGAGCATGGAAGGGGCTCATTCCCAGGTACTTCGTCTGAAAGGACATGGCCAACTGCATCCTTTCGTCNGTGAACATCTTCGATAAGTCAGACGAGACGCTCCTCCAAGGCCTAAGTACTCTTGCAACCCTTAACGCCCTTCTGTTAAGGATGTCCGCGGGCCCCCTCCATGGAGCATTGAGACAATTCTTCGATAGACGCATCTTTGTCCTATTGTCCTCTATGTACCTCCTGAATCCTTTCGCGTTTTCCTCTCCGCAAAGCTCACCAATCTGGGAAACCATGTCTTCCAAATCGGTGTTTGCGTTGATGCTTCCCCCCGCTCCGAAGACAAGTCTATAGTTCGGGTCTAGGGGAATCAGCCCAAGCTCCTCGTGCGCATCGAGTCCCAATGCATCGAAAATCTCTTCTGCTATCTCTGGGTAATGAAAGAAAGTGGGACCGTTGTCGAATTTGTAACCCTCCTTCTCGAAGACCCTTGTCCTGCCCCCCACATCGTCTGACTTCTCCAGAATTCTAACCTTGACCCCCGCCTTAGCCAACAGCATGGAGCAAGCTAGTCCACCCGGCCCCGCTCCAACTACCACTACGTCACTGTGATCTGCCATGCTATCACCCCAACTCCAGACCTTCCCTGAATTCAGACAGGGACGGGCCCATCTCAGCAATCAACTTGACCTCCGGATGGGTTCTGATTACTAGGCCATCCATGTACATCAGAGACCGAATGATTGGGAAACCCTCCTCGCCGAAGTCCGCACCAGCCCCTTCCACAGCAGCCCTAACGGTCTTCATCATTAGCTCAGTCAGGCTCTGCTCGCCAACGCTCTTGTCACCGAAGTCGCAGTATATCTCTCTCATATTCTCCTTGAATCTGCTCACCTTCTCCTCTGAAGGTCGTTCTCCTGAAAGTCCTAGGAGAGCCTCGAAAGCACCATCCATGTCCTGCTTGGACAAACACTCGAAGAACTCGAATAGGGGCAGGCTTACACTTCTAGGTGTCTCGCAAATTGCTCCGTTGTCTATGAAAACAAAGCATCCACTATCATCGATTATGCAGTTGCCGGGATGGAGATCGCCATGGAAGGTTCCTACACCGAACATGAAGGCGCCATGAATCCTGAACAACTCGATTAAGTAGCTCCATGGTAGGCTGCTTTCATTGATACACTCCTCCAGGGTCCTTCCTTTCACGAACTCGGAAACTAGGACGTGTTCGTTGGAAATGTCGGAATAGTACTTTGGGAACCTGAGCTTGGGCATGGGAAAGCTATCCGACAATCTTTCCTGAATGGCCCTTAACTCGTCCCCTCCTCTGATTTCATTTCTAAGGTCTAGTTCCCTAGTGGTGTAGTCCTCTACATGCTTCAGAAGAGCTAGGGGATTTCCGACCTTTCTCAGCTTTGGGGAAAATGCTATTGCAACCCTCATCAGCCTCATCAGCCTATGCACGTCCCTGTGGAAAGACTTCTTGTGATCTTCCTTCACGACTTTAACAACGACCTCTTCACCGTTGTCTAGAGTTGCCCTATGCACCTGTCCGACTGAAGCCGCGGCTAGAGGATCCTCATCAAACGATGCAATAGACCTCTGGAACTGAGCCGACGCCTTTGACTCTAGTATTGAAGAGACGTCCTCTGGTGGTAAAGTGGAAGCGTTCCTGTACATCTTCTGAAGCTGCTTGCACTTCTCGATGCTCAACATATCCGGCCGGAGGGCGAAGATTTGAGTAAGCTTCACTGCCAGAAGTCCCTGCCTTTGAATCCAGTCTAGGTTTGCTGGCTCTTCCTTTGTTATCTCCCGAATGAAACGAACGAAAGTAGGTAGGCGCACGCATTCGCCAAGACACTCCCCGTTTCAAGGTCTGTTTCCTGAACTCCTCAGAACTTGTATGGCTTCGGCGACCCCATCTTCAATGGAACACTCCCAAATTGTTAGCACGATCCATCCCATTTCAACCAGGGATGACTCCTTGCGCCTATCTCTCTCAACATTCCTTTCGAACTTGTCCTTCCAGTAATCTATGTTCGACTTGGGCAGGCCAAGGTCGCAAGTGGGGCAACGATGCCAGAAGCACCCATGTACGAACAAGGCCAGCTTCCTACCAGGAAATGTGATATCGGGCCTACAGAGGTATCTTCCAGACTCATCATCTATCCTCCAATGAAGGCGATATCCCGGGAATCCAGAATTCCTGAGCCACCCCCTCACTCGAAGCTCCGGCTTGGTGTCTTTGCTCGTGTTCGCGATCATCACGTTGTGCACGGCAGGGGAGGATGCTGGTGGAACTTCTAGAGTCATGACAAATCACGGCAAGGGACCGGACCCACTGGATTCGGCTAGCCAGCCCATCGCTGACCTGTAGTCGTCTTCTGACTCTGAGGAATCNTCGAGAAGAAGGGCCTCTGCCGAATCCCAGAGGGCTCTAAGTGCAGGAACCCAGTCTCCGCCCTTATCCCTGCTAGCCTCATCGAATCTCCAAGCATCCGACTCGGTTCGCTCGTGAACTACAAGCCAAGCCCATCCCATTGCAGAATCGAGCCCCCTCCCCTTCCTAGCGATAGAAACCGTTGAAGCAATCCCATCGTTTGCAGCTTTCCTAACCAACTTATCTGCGAACGATAGTGGAGAGGGCAGCTCATCGCTATCCCAAGGAAGCCTACTCAATCTCTTTGTCGTGCTGAGCGTCTCACTTAATTCCCTAAGAAATGCTCCGAAACCCTGTTTCCTCTTTGTCTGCCTCGAATGAACAATCTCGGCCTCTTCACCTCTCATTCCGAAAAGCTCGTCCAGGATAGTCATTCCGTGCTCTTCCCAGAGAGATACTAGTACTGGGTGGCATGACGAGTCCTCCAGTCTCACAACCTTGTCTTCAACATCAAGAATTACTCCATCAGACCTGACATGGATTCCACCATGGATGGAGTCAATGACAGAAGAAAGAGCACTCTTCTCGTCAGATGTACCACTCATATGGTTCAGAAAACCTTCTTTGTCTTCATTGGAGAACCAGCTTCTTCCAACGACGAATCCGTCAGTGATAGAGTTCAGGATGCTCTCTCTGCATTCTCGAGCCAGCGAACCGTCCTCCAGTGACATCTTCATCCAAGCCTCAAGTACCTCGTTCACCCTCTCTTGACCTTTCTCAGGTATCGGCCGATCCTCCGGCCACCCNTCTGGCCTCCACATCCACGACGCCTGGCATATGCTCCCCAGCTTATTTGGCGGCATCATAGAAATGGCAATGCTACGTGCTAATGGATCGTCTGTTTTTGCCAAAGATCCCTGTGAGAGACCTACGGTTGTTTCGTCAGAGAAAACTAGCCTGAGCCACCCTTCAGAAGTAAATTGACCGCTACCAACCGTTTCCTCATCAAGGCCCGTTGACCATTTGCAGCTCTCTCCTAGAAGATCTACTGAAGAATTATCCAAGGTCCATCTGATCCATTCTGAGGGTGGAGCAGGCTCAAACCCAGTGAAAACAAANCCCCCATCCCATGAGAAGAAGTACTGGCCTGCTTTGGCGTGATCGTCCCAAACAAGAAGTCTTAGCCTAGGGTGGTTGAAGTTCTGGATCCCCATTAGATGACCAGCCCTTCCTCCTCCTCTTTTCAGATAGCTAGCATTCCCATAGACATCGCTCTTGAAAACCGAAACTGTGCTCAAATCCTCCTCAGATGCTGCAACAAGACTTCCTGCAAGTGATCTAGACACATCATCCCCACTTCTTTTCCCCATCCTTTTCTTTAGCCAGCGAACATCATTCCTCTTCGAAGAAACCACTCCAACCTCCTTCAGCGTAACTGCCATTGGATCGCTTGACCCAAAGAAAGACACTTTCCCCAAATCTCCAACTATTTCAGGCAAGAAAGACTCGGGGTCGTCAAGTAGGGAATCTAGGCTCTTTTCCAATCTCCTCTGAATTTCCCTAGAAGCCTGCTTTATGCCGCGAACTCTCAATTTCCTCCTCCGATTCTTATCCCCGGGGAAGCGAACTTCTGCTGGTGGCTTCGCCATGTTATCGCTCGTGCGAGACAAGACTTCGACTTGAGTTCGTCGGACTCATGCTAGGAGATTAATCGACGTTCAAAGGCTTCCTTCTCATTGCCAGTCATTTCTGCGGGGATTATCAGTGTGTGCACCAAACCGTCCTCTATTTTGCCAATCTCCTCTAGAGTTGCGGAACGAACCATCTGTCTGCTCGTGCCTATATCACTCAACAAGATCCCATTCCATTCTCCAATATTTCCGAGAATCTCCATTCCTTCAGCCTCTTCAAGAATTACTTCCGACATTCTCTCCAGGATAGACACAGCCTGTGTCGGACTCATTGGAGTGGGGAGGTCTAAACCCAATCCTGTTGGGTCGAGATCCAGAAGAACTAGACTGTGTAAACCACTATCTAGGTTCGATAATATCATCTTCATAGGGGAGGTAGCTAGGTTTTCTCCATAGGGGTAAGGAAGCGTTGCCTGTCTGCCAAACTTGTAAGACTGCAGGCCCGAAAGAGAGATTGCTAGAGACGTAGCAGATATTCCTGGAACCACCTCGAAACCAACTCCCTTCTCCATGCATCTCGCTTCCAGATCTATGTGTGTGGTAGCCTGCATCGGGTCACCCACCACCAATAGTGCAATCGCCTCCTCCCTAGCCTCCACAAGGAGAGCCTCAGGACTCTCTACAGAGGGCCTCATTAGCCTCTCCCATGGCCCCAACAATTCTTCCAGCAGCGCCTCCTGCTCAGAAGGAAGAACAGCCGTGTATCCTTCCAAGTACCTCTTTTTGCACCCTCTCGCAATCCTCTTTGCCTTACTAGTCATGTGATCTAGGTCACCGGGACCGATTCCAATCAGCCACAGTCCGGGTGCCATGTACTTTGGTACCATCGCCCCACCCTATCCACACTCTCTCATCAATTTGATGTGCATCAGAACTTCAGTTTGAATCCGACCTTTTTCTCGAATCTTCCAAGGTATGATCCAATCTTCTGCCCTAGCTTAATTCCTGAGTAGTAGTCATCTGTCCTTGAATCGAATGGGTCCATAGAGTAAATCAGCTCTGTGCTGTAAGTCCTGTAAAGATAACTCACCCAGAGGAGCCCCCTGTTTCCCCCTGCAGAGAAGAAGTCCCCACCTGAGATCCTTCGAATCTCACCCAAGACGGATTCAANGTCTTTCGAAAAACCTAGCACGCCAGTCTCCATGATTACGAATGAATCGTCGCCGAAGCTCTTCCAAGATGACAAGTCATTGATATCCATCCTGTTGCACGCCCCACAACCGTTCAAATCGACAGTAACGTCCCCGTGTTCGCTGTTCGGGAACATGCTTGACATGAATTGGAAGTAGTTCCCACTACATGGGTCTCCAATCATCATCAACTTCTTCCCCTTCGATTGGGCCATTTCCTTAGCGACCCTGAAAAGCCTCTTTGTGCGGAAGTACCTCTTAATTGGTGAAATCAGAATGCTCCTAATCACTCAGTGCGACCTCCGTCATTGTCAAGCCATGATGCCCTCCGGCACTTCAACGTGATGCGCCACCTGAGGGTCCCAAACCGGGAAGTCGAGGATAAACTGACTCTTCTTCGAGACATGGGCTGGCTAGCTCGAGGAATGAGGGTATTCTCTCACGAAGACGATCATTTCAGGCTAATCCCACTAGATCCAGGGGCGCCGATTGAGATTCCACCTCCATTCGCGGATTACGAAGTTGTCATGCATGATGGATTATCTGAAACTAGGGTGGACTCCGATTGGTTGAATCACCTCTCTTTGCTAATTACTAGTGAAGAGATCGAGGGCCATGGGGACTCTTGGCCCTCCTCCCATGAGTTCATTTCTGACATGATGATAGTCAGAATAGAAGAGGAGTTGCAAAAATACTCCTCTCATATTGCAGAGGCAAAGCTTCGCTCGCACCCCCACATTAGGCTGGTGCTTAACGATGAAGGCGTTCAAGGAGAACTGAGAATCAGGAAACTAACCCCCATAGGAGCCAGATTTGAGGGAGAGATAGTTACCAGAGGCATCCCCGAATCGGTTAGCAGTACTAGAGTTCTTGTCCGAGAGTCCGGGAGATCGATTACCTGCGATCCGAATAAGGCCTACTTCTCAACCAAACTTCAGTCCGAGAGGCTAGAGACTTTGTCACTGGCTAAGGAGTTGAAAGCAATTCTATCCAGACCCCTCAGGGTTTGCGATCCATTTTGTGGAGTAGGCCCTGCTTTGGCCACCCTTCTTTCTGAACCTGAATTAGTTGGAGAACTTCATGCCTCCGACCTCAATCCAGATGCAGTAGAGATGCTTCTAGAAAATCTCAGTCGCTGGGATGGTCGCTACTATGATAAAAAACCCTCAAAACTCTCCAGAATTTTCCCAGACCGGATTGTTGGAATTGCAGACGCTACTCGGCTTCGTGATGATTCCCAGAACATAGGAAGTTGGGATTTCCTAATTGTAAATCTCCCTCACAAAACTATCGATCTTTTGCCTTCCATAGTCCCTCTTCTTGACAGATCTTCTCCATCAATGGTCAGAGGCAGGGTCATAGCCTCCGATAGTGAGATTGAGGAAGCAAACCTCGCTTTGAGGGAAAACCTCCCTCCCACACTAATTGGAAAACCCGTCCCAGAACTCAGGGTGAAGAGAGATTACAGCAGCACCCTTAGGCTATGCTCATTCGAAGCATGGATAGCCCCGGAGTGACTTATTTCGTGGCGCCCCGACCGGGATTTGAACCCGGGTCGCAGCCTCGACAGGGCTGCATGATAGGCCACTACACCATCGGGGCCGGCCTTCTTTCGAGAATGCCTCCCTTTTTCAAACTTTGAGGGGCATCATTGATGGCCCAACCACACAGAGGCTCTGCATGGAAGGGCCCAAAATCACTATCGACATAATCGATAATGGGGGTCAGTGGACCCATAGGGAGTGGAGAATGTTAAGGTACCTAGGAGTGGATACAAGGATAATTCCTAATGATACCCCTGTCAGTAACCTAAGATCACTCGACGGCTTGATTCTTTCTGGTGGAGCGGCGCGCGTGGGCCTTACCGGTGAGTTGGGAAAATGTGGAGATTACCTCGAACTTGACGCCCCAATTCTTGGAATATGTGCAGGTCATCAATTCATGGCTAGGCATTACGGAGGCGATGCGGGGGAAGCCACGAAGCCAGAGTTCGGGTCCGCTAAAATCACTCTAATAGAAGATGGAGGCCCTCTTTTCGATGGAACTCCGTCAGAGCAGATAGTTTGGGAGAGTCACAATGACGAAGTCACCCAAGTCCCGGTCGGTTTCTCAATTACAGCATTTAGTGAGTCCTGCGAAGTCCAAGCAATGCAAAATCAAAAAGAGGATAGATTCGGCCTTCAATTCCATCCCGAGGTTAACGACACCGAGTATGGCTCGACCATCTTCGAGAACTTCGTCAGGATTTGTAGAACAGTGAAATTGTCATAGGACAGATTGAAGAAGGCCCGGCAAGTCGCCCGTTCGGTGGAAATGAAGGAAGAGCAGAGTATCTTACACAAGTGTCGCAACTGTAACAGGACCGACAATAGGGCATACAACCCCACTGGAGATGAACAATGTAGTCACTGCAACTCGCCAATGGATCCGATGGAGATTAGGTACAAGTGCGTGAATTGCGGATTCATGACTTGGGCAGAAGCAGGGTCTACCGGAAAGTCCTGTCACAAGTGTGGATACAGGATTTTCGTCAAGCCTAGGAAGGACGGAATGGCCAAGATCCTCAAAGCCGAGTGACAAACGTTGAGTTCAAGTCCCGCCAACGCTCCATTAGCATGTGGCGAGCTGGCTGGAGACAGAGGCACCAACTAGGTTTGACGAACTCTCAGTACCATATTCAGTCCGTCAGACACTAATCTCAACTAGCACTTCTCCCGATCCTCCGCACTTGCTTGTCACCGGGCCCGCCGGGGTCGGGAAGACGGCTTGTTGGAAGCTGTTTGCAAGGCAACTACTAGGACCGGGGTGGAGATCTACGACTCACGTTCTTCAAGCTAGAGATTTGGCTAAGACTAGGGGGGCAATGGGCAAGTTTGAGGATTTCCTAAGACCTGCAGGATCTACAGCAGATACCCTAGCAGGAAGAACGAGTCTTGATGCCTTCGATAGGGGAATTTCGACGAATAACGAAGAGGCAGCTCCTACCGGCTCGGAGCTTGAGATGGCCCCTGGACAGATTCCAGTAAGTAGGCTAATTGTTATCGAGGATGCAGACCATCTTGGACAAATCCGCCAAGCCTACCTTCGTAGGATGATGGAAAAGGTAGCAGGAGCTTCTAGGTTCATTCTTGTAGCTAGGGCCCCCTCTAGGATTATCGATGCTATAAGATCCAGGGGTCAGATGATTAGAATTCCATCTACAGATAGGGAAGTAGTGGTTTCCACCCTAGCCTCTATCGCGGAAAGAAACGGATGTGAACCTGCAGATGGGGTTTTGGAGGATATCGCCTACATCTCGGAGGGGAATCTCAAGAAGTCCATCTTTACACTAGAACTCCTTCACATCAGGAAATTAGCTTCTGATAGGGCCTCGGTCCACAAGTTAGTCCAAGCCTCCACTCTACAAGCTGGCAGATTCCTAGTTGAACTTGCACTTAGGGGAAAGGTAGTCGAATGGAAGTGGGAGAACGATAGGGGGAGAAACAGAAAGGTTCTGTCAGGAGCTATCGCAGAGGTGGACCATCTCATGAATAAACACGGCCTCGACTCATCAGACATAGTATCGCAGATTCACAGTGTCATAGTTGGTAGGAGGCTCAGCGTCCCTCAGAAGCTCAGAGAAGAGATGCTTGATGCTCTGTCTGAATGTGACGTGGGACTCCAGAGGTCTACATATCCAAGAATTCATTTCGAGAGATTCTTACACCGAATTGCTGCAGCAGGAAAGCTGAACGGAATCTCCATGGCTTAGTAAGACGAGGATACGGAATACCCATGGCGGGCGCGGCAGGATTCGAACCCGCGGTCCCCGGCTTAGGAGGCCGGTGCATTATCCAGGCTATGCTACACGCCCGCTCCTGCGAGCACAACCCCATGAAGAAATCTGCCCTGAAAAATTGGTTTTAACAACTCCAATCATCCGATGCCATCAAGCACAAGGCTCGTTTGGAAAGCCCGTGGGAAAGAGCTCGTCCGATTTGCCGAACCCATATGGCGAGGAGAGCACGTTCGGCAGAGCGTCAGAGTCAGCACTAACTCGTAGAGTTCGGATTAGAGACTCACAGAGAGTATTGTGGACAAAGATCACCACCCTCCCAGGTAGCAAAGAAGCCAGAATCTTAATCTCGGCGATATCCATTCTATACATCGCATTATTGGCATCAGGGGGGAGCGATCCAAACGTGGATTTAGGGGTGGCTATGTTTTCTTTGCAGACTCTTCTATTCTTGCCAGCACTTGCAGCCTCGTCATTTGCCCAGATGTCAGCTAGAGATAGATTGCAACTAAAGGCAGGAGGAAAACGCTCAATGGAAGCATATCCAGGAGTAGAGAGGATTTTGAACACGCTCCATGAGAGGGTGCTAAGAGAGCGGACTAGGGTGGGCTGCTCTATTGCAGCAGCAGTTTCGATAAATTCTGTTAGCAGTTTCGAGACTGGCACTATTCTAGCATCAATACTCTACGGATTAGCGATCTTCTTAGGAACGGTCTCTTTGGTGAACACATTGCTTCTTGAGAGAAGAATCCCAATGACAGACGAAGACTTTCCACTACTCTCAATGCATGCTCCATCTATTCATCAGAGCACATTAGACAGAGTCCTGTCTGACCTAGTTGTTGCTCATCTGGATCCAGAGACTGCAGGAAATTGGGACGACTGGGTCAAGGGTCTGAAAAACAAGGTCAGGTCTAACCAGACACCCGAATCGGCCGTTGAGCACCTGCTTAGGGTCCTTCATCTCAATCACCTTGGCCTCCTCGACGAAGAAAGGCTAATTTCTGAAACAAAGAGGGTTTTCAGAGTAGCTGCAATAGACGATTTGAATAATGAAGAATCTAAGCTCTGTTTCAGGACACTTCGTAGGTTGATGGCTCACACTAGAGCCTGGCAACCCGGAATGTTCAGATTGATAGATAGACTTGAGGATGCAGCTCTAAGGGGCCACTCCTCACTAGTCGAGCAGAAATGGAGAATGGATCTCGATATCCCCCCGAGATGTAGCCAAGGACAGGGAGACCTATTTGTTATGGTCCACAATCACTCGGGCAAGGAATCTCAAATTGAAATAGATATTATTGCTGCAGATGGCGAACCTCATCAACAGACACTAAGGCTAAGCACCAAGAACTCCAGAAAGCCAAGGGGACCTGCTAGGATTGGTGACGAAGAAAACGACCTTGTGGATGTTCTCGGAAAGCTAGTTGACAATTGCTTCGTACTTTGGATAGGACTTGCTTGGCCAAAGGGAACTACCGGGTCAAGACCGGTGCAAGTAACACTAAGGGGGGAAGACGGACAGACCCTTTCTTCGATTGTAGTTACAACAACCCTTTCTNCAGGACTCAACCCAGAGGGGGCCGCAGAGAAGATGATTGATGCAGCAACTACTGTTCGAAGGATTGCGATTTCTGTTGCCGAGTAAGCCTTTGTTGCACTACATCAGGGCGTCACGTTCATGAGATTGTGACCTCTGGACATCACGATAGCATGGAGTCTTGGGACGTGATTGTCGTGGGTTCGGGCCCAGCAGCCCTTCGTGCTGCCATTGCATGTGCAGATGGCGGTATTGTCCCATTAATGGTTGACGAGCAAGGAGTTGGGTCATCTTCTGGGGCTTCCCCAGTTGCCGGTCTTGCAGCTTCAATTGACGAGTTAGACCCCCAATCACACATCGAAGACACACTGGCTGCAGGCGGAGGCAGCTGCAAGGAGAAGGTCGTCGAGAGAGTGTGTGGCGAAGGAGTCAACACACTTGCTGAATTGGAACGATGGGGGTTGGTACTTCGGAGAAGAGATGGAGGACTCCCCCATGCTTCACAGGCACCCGGTCACAAAGTTCCCCGCCTTACTGGTTGCGGCGACTCAACAATAAGGGAGGTGACCAGAATTCTCGAAGAACAAGCAATAAAGAGGGGCATTCAGAGGAACTCTGACACCATTCCAATAGGCCTGGCAGCGGATAATTTCCAAGTCAGGGGCCTTGTCACACTCAACCTACTGGATGGCAACGTTCAGTCGTTTCAGACAAAGGCCGTAATCCTAGCCACAGAGGGACACCAAGGAATATGGTCAAATCACAACGAAGGTTCTGGAACCGGCTCAGCTCTGGCACTTTCAGCAGGAGTATCACTTTCTGGCCTAGAATCGAAACCCAGACACCCCTTGACTACAAGCGAATCATCAATCCACATCCCGATAGATGTTCTGGGTTCTGGAGGCAGGATTAGAAGAGAGAATGGTGAAGACGTGGGTCCCGAGGAAGTTCTGCAAGGTGAGAAGTGCGTACTCGATCTTAGAGTAATGGACACGGAATCAGGGACATGGTTCTCCCAAACAGAGTCCCGAATACGAGACAGACTGGGGATCGATATTTCCCGCGAAGTCATCCCAATCTCACCAGGTGTTGCATTTACGATAGGAGGTGCCCCATGCGATGAAAATGGAAGAGTCACTTTCCAAGGCTTCACAGAAGAGGGCCTTCCTTCCCAATTATGGTTTTCTGGGCTTTATGCTGCAGGAAGAAGTGCATTCACAGGAATGCATGGGCAGGCCCCTCTCGCAGGAAATCTACTACTGGATGATTTGGTCTCAGGCAAGGCTGCAGGGAATCACGCCTCTCAGTGGTCTTCAACTGTCAACTTCGGGGGCTTCGATCATATCCAGAAAGCCGAGCTAGAAGCCAGGGAGAAAGTCTCAGCACTTCTGGAATCTGATGGAATCCCAGTAGGTAAGTTTGCCTCCATGCTTTCTTCTGCTTTTTCATCGGAACAGTCTTCAAAAGCTGATGCTTTGAATGCTATAAGGGAAATTAAGGACTCAGGAATTAGACTTACAGACGACTCTTTGGTGATGAATACCGAGATGCTGGAAGCAATTCGTCTTGATGGCCTAGCGTCGATTGCCGAAGCAATCCTCACTACCGGGTGATTGAATGGAGGGGGCGGATCAAAGCATCTTCACAATGATTATTCATGGGGAAATTCCTTGCCATAAAGTGTATGAGGACGAATTAGTAATCGCATTTCTGGACATTAATCCCTTCAGCACCGGACATACTCTAGTAGTCCCTAAGGAGCCAGCAAGAACATTGGACGAACTTAGTGAAGAGTCCGCAGGAGCCATCGGAGCAGTACTGCCAAGAATCTCAAAGGCAATACTGAAAGTAACTGGAGCAAAGGAGTTCAATGTATTACAGAACAACGGTCCAAATGCCTTCCAGAGCGTTTTCCATGTGCATTTCCACATCATCCCAAAGATGGAAGATGGAAGTGGGCTATCTTGGCCCTTCA
The DNA here is from genome assembly GCA_002716085.1 of Methanobacteriota archaeon. Taxonomy (GTDB): domain Archaea; phylum Thermoplasmatota; class Poseidoniia; order Poseidoniales; family Thalassarchaeaceae; genus UBA36. The sequence continues at coordinate 15,423 of PAYZ01000009.1, forward strand.
AATCGAGCCCAATTAATCACGAGGAGGCTTCAGAATTAGCAGCTTCAATTAGCAGGTCTATCGATTGAAAACTATCAATAATCAAGACCTCTGACTCGCTCCGCCATTTGTGTCTGACATGCAGGGCGCCCCTGATATAGACCCAAGACTATCAAGCGGAGCCTCGAAACTAAGGAAAGGGAAGCTAGACAAACTTCCATGGGACCACTCTGGAAGACATCCAGGCAATCGACTATTCTGGAAACTAATATTGGTAATGCTTTCAGTCGGTCTGAGTTACATTTTCAGGAGAAGACAGAAAGATAGAATTCCCGTTTTTGAGGGTGGTAGAATTCTCACAGCTACCCATATCAACGGCCTTGTGGACCCTGCAATGATGATCAGTTCTCAAGACCGAAGAGTAATCTCCATGGGAAGGCACGATTTAATGACAATGCCACTGATTGGCTGGTTCTCGAGGAGAATGGGATCTCAGCCAGTGATTAGAAGGCCAGAGATTGTCAGTGGCGTGTCCGATCAGGAGTACGCTAAGAAGATTAACGACAGAACACTGCTTACTATGACAAATTGCATAGCNTCAGGCTTCAATGCAGTGGTAATGCCCGAAGGAAAGTCCCACCAAGATAGCCACCTACACAGATTAAAGACAGGACCAATGAGATTTGCTCTGAATGCTTCAGCAATCGCAAAAAAGAAGTGCACAAGCTCCCCAGCAATCCAACCAGTTGGTCTTCATTTCAGATGCCATCACTGGTTCAGGACAGATGTTTTCGTTGAGTTCCCAGATCCGATAATCGTAGACCCTCCGGATAAACCAGGCTTGGCACAGAAATTGACTTCAGGTGTATGGGAGGAACCTCCATCTGAACAAGTCAACCAACTTAGGAAGCAACTCTTTGAGTCCCTCTCGCCAATTACTCCTGATGCGCCGGACTGGGAGACTTACAGAGCTTGGCATCTCATAGGACACATAAGAGCAAACAATCACAACTCCACGTTGGAATCTTTTCGAGACGAAGTATTGTCAGCAAGGGATGTCAGGAACTCATTGTCAGGAAGAAAGGACAAGGACAAACTCATTCAACCCTCGATAGAAGCAGCAGAGATACTACACTCTCACGATCTTGATGGACGTTGCATCAAAGGGACTGGATTGAGTTCTGAAAAGCTCTGGACCAAAGCGATAATTGGGCTTTCTTTGATGGCGGTTACTGCACCCATCACTATCCCATCAACAGGAATTCAGGCCCTTTTTGCATGGTACTTTGGTGACAGAACAGATGAAGGAATAGATGCTCGAACATCATTTCACATGCTAGCTGGTATGTTTTCTCCAGTATTGTTCTGGCCCCCCTTGTCGGTTGCTATTGCAATCGTCGNTCACCCCTTGTCAATGGCAACTCCTCTAATTTCAGTAGCCCTAATGATATCTTTTCATTGTGCAAATCTGATATTCCTCCTTGGCTATGACTTATGGACCGATTTCACCTACTCAGTTAGGATAGCGAGACTAGACTCTTCCGACAAGGCCGAAAGACTCAGATATCTTCTTTCTGAAATCCAGTCTAACCTCAACTTGCTCTAAATAGGACGACCTGTTGGATATCTCGTGGACGTTAGGGAGGCGTCAGAGTCGATCAAGTCATGGCTAGAGGGCGAGAGGCTAGAAATAAGGTCGGTAAAGGATCCCCAGGCTGTTGTTCACTTGCATGTCAGATACCCTCCAACAAAGCAAGGCCACCTCTTCAATGTAGTAATTCCTAAGAAAAGAAATTTGGTCTTAGTCTACTCAATAACTAGAGTTGACCAAGGTCAGCAAGATTCGATGCGAGAGCTGTCTATGGAATCATCAGAATCTTGGGAGGAATGGCTGCACAATACCAGAATTAGAATGACATCTTCAGATCTTGATTGGGTCCTCCATGTGGGGCAAAGCAAGGAAGGAGCAGCAGGTCCTCTTCAGGCATTCAACCTCTCAAGACCAGTGTGGATAGACGGCCTAACGCAGAACGAGTTTATGCAAAGTATGAGGAAAGTCTGGCTCACCAAACTTTCGTTAATTCACCAGATTAAGTACAGCTTTGGACCTGGAAAGGGGAAGCCTGGACCAGTAGACGACTGGGATAAGAAGAGATCAAAGACAGGCCCAAGACAATCTCAACCTAGGATTTCAGATATCGACACAGATGAGACAGGCGGTTTTGGGAAGGATTTCGATCCAATGGAATGGGCCTAATTCCTCGGTTACTTTTTTTGGAAAATGTGACNATAATGGGTTTAGGTTAAGTATTCGTGAAATTTCACTAATACCGATGCAGAGGACTCAGTACTTCGAAAATGAAGGCAGTAGTAACAAAACAACTGGAATCACAATTGTTTTTCTGATGCTCATTAGTATGCTGGCATCATTTTCCTCGCCTGCTTCTGCTAGTGACGTCGTTCTCACGGACCCCATCGAAATCGTTCAGAGTTCCGCTCACAATGACAAGATGATGGCAATGGATGCAGACTCCAGAGGCAACGTTCACGTCGTATGGAGCAGAAATACGAACCACCTCTATTACAAGATGCTAGATCCAAGAGGAGAGACTTTAATCGGTGAAACCCAGATTTCTGACCCAGGTGCCCATAGAGCTTGGCACCCTGACATCAAAGTTGACGATGAAGACATGGTGCACGTAGTTTGGACAGACAAGGCGGGCCAGTACAAAATAATGTATACAATCCTAGACCCCTCCCTCGACGATCAAAGCGGCGACGCCTCTCTGGATTCAGTCCTCTCCGTAATCCCGGATGACTTCGAGGTTGCAAACAATCCCCAGAACAGAGATTGGCCAGCTATAGATTTGGACTCAGACAACAACCCCCACATTGTCTGGGAGGACTCTTTCGAGCCACTAGAGCTTTACTACCAGCAATCTCAGATATACTACAAGATGCTCTCCATAGATCATGAGGCAAGAGTTGTCATTGTAGAGATTGACAGCACGCTTCTAACCCCCATTCTTGGGCAGAAGGGACATCCAGACATTGCAGTAGATGTGAATGACTTCGTGCAGATTGTTTGGGATGATACTAGGGGCGGACAAGTAGAGATGGTAGTGCCAATTGACACATCCGGTTCCATGAACNCCGAGTGGGCTGACATGTGTGCGNTGTTTTACGGAGGAAATTTCGCCAGCGGTGGCAATTTCATGGGATTGAAGCCAATGCTAACCAGTGCCAACATGACCGTGTACGAAACATTGTATGCTCTTAGCGGAAACTGGCCAGCTGCAGCAACTAGTGGCAACTGCGCAGAAGCCTACCAGACAGGAGGGTCTGGCAGCCAGGGCCCTAGGAGCACGCCCCTTGGAGAGACCGCGGGAGACGACTCTGGCGGAATCAGGGAACTCACTGAGGTGGTTTACAACAACCAAGCCACGAATCTTCCGGCCGATGGGGGGTACTACAGCGAGTTCTGGGGCCCAGCGGCTACCTGGGCATGCCTCTCGTACAGAGATGCTCAAGGAAGGCTTGGCTTAGCGGCAAACCCCCCAACAAGCCTCGACCATCGTTGGAATAACAATGCGACTAGGGTCGTCATACCGATTTCCGACGAAGGCCCGTACGGAGGCACCCCGATGGACAACGATGACACCCAGAGCATCAACCAAGCCCACGATGCCTGTGTTCTAGCTCAGACGAAACCATATCCGCTTTGGGCAGGATCCGATACAGAAGTAGGGAGCTACATGATGGATTTGGCGCAATGCCCTGTCGGCTCTGGCTTGAATTCCAGGTCTTGCACCGGCTCCACAACTAGGACCACTTCCGCAGAAGGTCAGATGTACCAATTCCCAACCAGCTCGGGCTCTTCATCGGAACTGGAAATCATGGTTGAAGCCATGGTCTACTTAGCAACAAATAACTCCAGAGAGATCTTCATGACGGTTCTTGACCCCCATTCGCTACTAGACAACCCTTGGCCTGGCTGGACACGAGGAGACTCAGGAACGGAAGCAGACCAACAAGGAGGATACTACACCGAGGACCTAGGGCCATCTATGGATGACCAAGGATATGGCCATCTAGTGGTTGTCAATGATACTCAGATCACCAATAACCCAGCGTACAGTCTCCATCCTTCGATAGCGCTGGACTCGTCCGGAAACACTCACTTGGCATGGCAAGATGGTAGACTTTACCCTGGTTGCGACTCTCCGACAGGCGGTGTTGACATAGAGGGCGCATACGAGATCTACTACACTAGACTCAGACTAAGGGGTGCAGCAGAATGGGATGGGGTTCCAGAAGGTCTGCCTGCCTATGGAATTAAGCAGATTGCCTCGAGCGCTATATCCAACTCAGAGCAGTGTGAAGGTGCATCCGAAGAGTACCCATTTGCACCAAGCTCAGTCACCCCTTCGATTCTGACTGACCAGTTCGATAACGTCCATCTTGCATGGCTCGACTACAGCNATACTGAATGGCAGGAGACTCTTATGTACGCCAGACTGAACAATACCCAGGAAAAGTATCCTCAGGGATTCCCTCTAAACTCTGCAGCCTCTTCCGTCATTGATCCATGGGAGATTCGAGAAATTACAAACTGGACTTCGGATAAATTAGGGCCTGCAGCCTGCCAACCAGAATGCAATACCGCTGCAGGACAACACCTCTTCCCCGATTTCAATCTCGACAGGGGAATGCCTCCTGCATTCGCAAATGATTTGGGAAGCGGGGCTCACATAGGTTGGTCTGACAAGAGGTGTGACTGGGACGGCTCGAATGCAGACAAGTGGACGCTGTGCTATGTCCACATTCTAACTGGACTCGTCGACCTTTCACTAGCTTGCGACGACAAAATTCTAGCCAATGCAAACATAGAGGGATATCCGTACGAGTGCCCCTCAGAGGCAGAGACTTTCTACCACACAATACAGCCAGGAGAACAAACTACATTCAACATAACCATTGCAAATCCTACACCAGGACCTGCCGAACTAGTCAAGNATACGTACACCATAGCAATGGAGGGAGTTCCGAATAACTGGACTGCAACTCTATTCTATGCTACAAATAACACCCCTATTTTCGATTCTACACCGGTCTTCCTAGAGGGAGGGGGGATCGACTCGCTATACCTCAGAGTCAGGACCCCAACAATATACCAAGCGAAAGAGGACGAGTTAGCCCAGATCAGCATCATTGCTACTTCTTCAAAGGATCCAGCAATTAGAAACAAACTCACTCTATTGACTCTCATGGACGTTGTCCATGGAATTGAGCTAGACACCAGTCACTTCCAAGTGGACGTTGAGCAAGGCAAGTCTGCAGTATTCTCAATTTCAATCAAAAACACCGGAAACGTGTACGATACGTTCGCTTTCTACGACCCGGCAACTCTGGAGGGCCAGAACGAGTGGGCATTACCATTTGGTTGGGGCATCGACTTCCCTCTGTCCCTCTCCCTAGATCCGGGACAATCAGTAACACGGAANCTCAAGATCAGCGTTCCCGAGACTCAGGAGCCCGGAACCTTCGCAATATACCTGAAGGGTTGGTCTACCGGCGAGCCTGTTCTTTCAGTCGATAGAGGAACTTTTGACGTTCTAGAATTGTGGATCAACGTCTCAATTAGGACAACTGGAAATATAGTATTCGACATCGGCGACACCAAGCTGTATGTTCTACCGGGAGAGTGTGCTTATTTCCCCATCCAAGTAGAGAAATTCTTCACTCCAGGGTACCTAGTATTCTCAACCCCAGGTGCACCGGAGGAGAGGCCTGCAGATTCGGACGCAAACTCCTGGAAATTCGATCATTGGACTGTAGACTTGGATTTCTCAGAGTGGCCAGGGGGCTCCTCTTCTTCTGAACAGGACATTTTCTGGGCTCAGGTGGGGAATACATACACCGTAACTGCAGAGATGTGCGCCCCCTTCAATGCAACTGCTGGAATAGGCGAGTCAATCACAGTCAGGGCCCATCTAGATGGGTCACCAAAGGTTAGGGATTCGGTGCTAATACTTACAAACGTGGTTCAGAGATACGAACTGGACGCGGAAGTCCCTTCTTCCACCCTTGAGTTATATCCTGGGCAGTCCTATCAGATGAATACTACAGTTACAAACCTCGGCAACGGGCAAGACAGATTTGACATCACAATAGAATCAATAATCGACGAAGAGGGAGGAGCGCACGTCTGGGACATGAATATTCCTAGAATTCTATTCCGGGAACTTAATAGAGACGAATCCCAGACAATTTCACTTTATGTCAATGTCCCCGAGCAGACGCTCGCAGGAGATTACACGATAACCTTCAACGTCCTAAGCGAAGAGCCATTCGAAGGTACTAGGGTTCAGGATCAGATAGTTCTTACAGCTACAATAATCGAGTTCCATGACATGAGGATTTCTCTTGACCCATCGGTCGAGAGCCGCATTAAGACCACTGCCCCGAGTAGAATTGTGCGTTTCACGCTCAATGTCTCTAATTTCGGAAATGTGGAGGATCAACCCACAATTCATAATCACACATATGACGATGTGAACAAGGTCTGGTCCATCAGCCCAGGAATGGGATCGCTAAGCACTTGGATTATTGACTATGCTCTCCTAGAAGGATTCCTGACCGAATTCCCAATTGAGAAACCGTGCATAGAGCTAACTGTCGAAGAAGAAAGCCAAATCAATCAGCAGCAATCTCAGGGAGATGATCCAGACTACTGCTTCGTTACTGCAGACAACACCGTCACTTTACCAATGATGCAACCGTATGAAACACTCCAATTGGTCGTCATTGTAACTGTTGCACCTGACGCCGCTCTTACAGATAGAAGCCTTGGAATAAAAGTCCAATCAATGCACGGCTCTTCTTCGGAGGGGGGGGACTTCGACGAAACAGACGTTTGGACAGACTCCTGCACTCTAGACAGCAACTCCGATGGAATTCCTGACAATATCCCTCCTCAATGCGATAACAACGAACAGATTCTCGAAATGCGCCTAAGGGCCCCAGATCTAGTCCTAGAGGAGGTCCAAGCTTCATCTATGGAGGCACCAATCGGTGAAATGCTATCGGTGAATGTTTTCGTCACGAATAGAGGAAATGCACATGCCGCCGATGTCAACATCATCCTCTGCAAGGACCAGTCTGAGACCGAGATCAAGAGAAACGGGTGCAAGGAGGAGAACATAGTTTACAGACAGATTGTCAAGGCAATTATGCCAATAGGACAATCGGAGACAGACCAATCCGATCCGATCACCCTGCTTTACATGGTCCAACCCGGCAGCCATAGAATTGTGGTAGTTGTGGATCCAGACAACAATATCGTCGAAACGGACGAGAACAACAACATCGAGAGTGTTGGAAGTATGAAGTCTCCTCTAGGAAACTTGGATGTAGGAAGAGAGCTTGTGGTGAGATATTCAGTTCCAGTAATCATTATTGGGGCCACTTTCTCCCTCTTCGGAGTAGCTGGATATGTGGTTTGGGGTCGCCGAATAGCAGCACTTGCCAGATTCTCCGAACTTAGTAGCCTTCTTCCGGGAAATGATGATGACGATATGCTATTCTGATCCACTTACTTGGCCATCCACCAAGGTAAAGGCACACCCTCTTTGCCTGCAACGAAAGCACCCCTGTTAGAGGCGAAATCCCTCATCAGCCTCTCTCTCAGAGAATCCATTAAGCTCTCAGCCTTTCCTGATTGGATACGTAATCCATGTGAAAAAGCATCGAGATCGAGAGGCCTTCTGGGGTGGCGCATCATCGCATGAGCCAACTGCCTCTCCTCGTAAGAGTCGAAGCTCTCCTCTACACTAGGTGAAACCTTGTGCATTACTTGCTGATGAAGTGCAATAATTGCGTCTCTCTCACCATCAACCTTCTCTAAGGCTCGATCCAACTCAGATAGAATGTCCATTGCGTCCACCATGGGTAGAGTTCGCTTTGTACTAATCTTCGCAACGGCTTCTCTTAAGTCAGGAGGGAGGCTTCCAGAAAGCTTCATTGCACCTCCTCTTGGCATCTTCCGGTGCTCTGCCCTGAAAAGATCGGGCCCCAAATCTAGCCTAATTGAGAACGATTGATTTACCCTGTAGACTTTCCTTGGAGGCCCCCCTTTGTCTGATTTCATAGATTCAGAGTCAACAAAACCAGCCTTNTCTAGAACCTTTAGATGCTTAACAACTGCTTGCTGACTTACGTCCAGAAGCTCGGAGAGCTGTAGAGGATAATGAGGCTCCTTCACCAGGTACCTCAGGATGTCCCTCCTAGTTGGGTTCTCAAGGATATTTAGGGACTCATCGAAGCCTACCATAACTTACCAACTTGGGGTTGGGTAGTCAAAAGCCCTCTAAAAACCCAACCAAAAATATGTGAGAATTTTTACTTTTCAACCGTCATCCCATCCTTTCCAAGACTCGTCCACCTCTGTTGGCTCTACTTTGGGAGTTTCAATCTGAACGTCTACGAAAGGGCCGGGAACTCTAGCTTCCTGACCATTAATATCTACAATGTCTTCTGGCTCTGAAATTATTACTCTTCCATCATCAATGATTAGGAACTGATCTGGCTTCTTGCGCTTGTCTGTCCAAACCATAATTGCTAGAACTAGTCCAATGAATCCTACCGGAGTCCCCAAACAGCATCCGAAGAAGAAAGCATAGGTCCATCCATTGCTTAGCATCATGTTCGCAGCCTCCTCATCGTCCACAAGCCAAAGAGTGGACCCTCCATCATTGTGTAGAGTATACTCTCCATTCACCTCTTCGAAGACTCGTACTGGAACATATTCCCTCTCGCCATCCCCAGAAAATCTTGTTGGATGCCTCCAATTAGGAGATTTTCCGGAAACCTCTGACCCTTCTTCGTCATATAACCTCAATTCTGCGTCATTTGAATCATCTATGCTTTCCCTTAGCGCTGTAACTAGAGCAGACGTTCTCAACTCAATAGCCCTCTGTTCTCCAGGCTCTAATCTCGCAATGTTGTTTTCCTCAGGATCATAAGAATCTTCTAAGTCACCTGTCATCTGAAGAAAGGCAAATATTGCTAGAAGAAGTAACAAAGTAGACGAAGCAGTGAAGATTCTGGCCCAACGTCTCCTGCCCTCCGACATAAGCACGCGTCAATGACCCTATGTATCAGGATTGTTTCAGTATGATAGTCCAATTGCCGACAGCTTTTCTGGCAAGTAGGTATCTGTAACGAAGTCCAGTCCATACTTAGCTAGAGACTGTTGTTCAGCCTTCTTGCCGATCTCTTGCATCAAGCCAATCTGCTCTTGCCACCAACCCGTGGAAAATCGGGGATCACTCAATTCAGCGTTTAGAGCATTAATGTCCTGCTTAGTTAAATCGTCACTCGGTAGATCATATGCAAGGATATCATCAGCAGTTATTCCAAGATATGTCGCCTCCTTTGTTGCAAGATATTCTGAGATGTGAGCCGTTTTTATTGCACCATATGCAATACTCGCGTAAATCCTGAAAGACCACGGGTCACAGTCTGTAAATACCATTATTGGCTTGTTCCATTCTTCACTCATCCTCCTCATAATCCTCCTTGTCGATCTTGCGGGCTGTCCCTTGAGATGCACAAGCGCACAGCGTGCCTCCTCATCGAAACCATTCTCAACAAGCCTATCGAACATCCCACCCGTTTCTATTGCCATTACGAAGTCAATATCCTCATCAACCAGATTTAGCTTCTCAGACTCAACATTGTATGGGACGCCATAACCTGAGTCACCAACATCGTCCCTACAGTTAATCCTCATCCAATCGCCCCTTCTGTTCCTTTCCTCGAAGGTCACGTTTCCAATGATTCTGGCCCCATCCTCTTCAGGTCTAAGACCAAAGTCCTCTCGAAGACACTTGGTAACTATCTCTAGATCTTCGGCTAGGTTGTTACTCTCATTCTGACTTGAGAACTTCCCATGACCCCATGCCTCGGAGATATAGTACATTTCTCTAAGTGTAGAAGTCTTACTATCAGAAATCATCCCTTCAACGAATTCAGTGATATGGAGTGCTCTAAGAAGCTGCCTTGCTGAGCCCAGTGATGTCGCATCTCGTACTGTTTTGCTTTTTCCGTACTTGTAGACGCCTAATCTTTTGTCGAAACCTATGTTGGTCTTTGAACGAACTGGCAGAGTCATAGTCGGGGGACTGCCCTTCAACATCTTGTCATGCATTTCTGAAGCTACTCCATGCAATGCATCAATCACCTCTTCCTTCGTCTTCTGCTTATTCATAGTCATTCATTTGCCTCCAATTCGTCTTTGACCGAGAAATCCCCAAACAAACTGGTTTGACCATCTTCAAGGACTTGCCCAGGGAGCTCAACTTCACTCTTCTCGGTCCTCTCTTGAAGTTGGCCCATTGTCTCTCGAGGATTCTCTAGCTCAGTCTCTGCGGCCTCTAGAGCTTCTGATCGCCTCAACTCTTCCAGCATCTTTTCATCGATTTTCGTAGCCCCAATTATATCCCCATTTCCTCTGTAGAATATCTCCGCATCCCCCCACTCCCCTTTCTCAAGTCCTGAGACTTCGAATCTTATAGTCGCAGATGATCCGGGATTAAGAGTATCTAATCTCCAAGCCCAAAGCCCTTGTGCTTGCTTGCTTCCCCCTAGGGGATTATCTGAGATTGACGTAATATCCGATTCTGGCCATTTTGCTAGAATTGTATATGCCCTAGCCCTCGCAGTGTAGTTGTAAACTGTTATTGAGCATGTTGCAACCTTTCTTTCCCCATCCCACCCTAACTCTTCTTCGCAGAATACGGCATCCATAATCCTAGTAATTATGGGTGAAAGATCGGGCTCTTCCCTAGAAAGAAGCTGCGAAGACTTCTTGGAAATTTCGGGTAGAATGATATTGATTAGCTCGAATTTCTCTTGTGCTTTTTTCCTCTGGGAGCTCTTTTTCAAGTGATTCTTCAAACCTCTACCTACCTCGAGCATGGCCAGACGAATCTCCTCGAAAACCTCCTCGTTGTCCGAAACCGCTTCCTTTGCCTCACTTGTAAACTGAACATTTGTAGAAGCTAGGTGAATCAGCACAGCAGCGGGACCCTTGGGAATCCCCTTTCCTCCAGGGTGATCTAGCCCGTATCTTTTCCAATCCACAGATTCGAGAGCCTTTGTTAGAAGACAACCTCCCTGCTGGTACATTAGAGGCACCCTGTTCGCAAATCTGAGAATCTCGATTGGACCATCAGCACTGAGATCTCCACCGAAAACTAACCCAACCTCAATCTGAAATGGGTTTCCATTGGTTACTTTGGGATTCCTTGTGATTGTAGAGGCAAACCTTGAGTCTATAGCTTTCGAGAGCCCTTTTTTGATTAGCAAATCTTCAATCGGTGAAAGGCAGTCTGTGGGAGGTGAAAGGAGCTTAACCTTGTGAAATGCCAAGACCATTGCTTGTGCCTCATCGGCCGAAATCCTCTTCGGACTCCTACTCTCATCAAGTCCTGAGGCAGACAGAATCTCCCTAGCAGCCCTCATGCTTACTCCGGAGAAATTGTGCCTCAGGAAAGAAGTCATCTTTCTTTCCTGTGACTCCTTAAGCATCCTTTGAAGAGATCCCAATTGAATTCCATGCGGATGTGGACGAATCTCACTTACAATTCTTGGAAGCTTTTCTGTTGTTCTAGGCCAGTCCCCCTCCTCGATAGTACTGCCATCTCTGTCCCTCACGACCAATGAGATACTAGCATGGGGGTTCACAATAGAAGTCATTCTGAGATACTGATGCACGGACTGCCTTCCTCTTTGGTACTTGGCTCGCATCTCTGTATCGATCCGCAATCCATGAGAAACGCTCTCACCAGTTCTATCATCCACCCAAATGTCTCTTACCTCTCCCGACTTTGTTGCTTTGTTCCTTCTAGTGTCGATACCTAACTCTACGAATACGGCCGAAGCATCCCTTGCAATTTTCGAAGTTACCTTTGTCTTCGAACCGGCCGTCAATTGACCGTACATTACTACTCCAGTAATCCCGATTCCTTGCTGACCTCTAGTCTGCCTTATTGCATGGAACCTTGATCCTAGCAGGAACTTTCCGAATACGTTTTCTATGTCNTCTCTAGGAATTCCTGGCCCATTGTCCTGTGTTACAAGTCTAATCCTGTCCCCCTTTAGCCGACTAATCTCCACTCTAATTTCAGGTAAAATTCTAGACTCTTCACAAGCATCCAGCGAGTTGTCAACCGCTTCCTTTACAGCTGTAATTACAGATCTTTGTAGAGTGTCAAAACCTAGGAAGTGCTTGTTCTTCTCGAAGAACTCACTGATAGAGATCTGTTTCTGCTTACTAGAGAGTCTTTCTGCTGGGTCCACGCCATCACCACTACCAAGTCCTCCCTTATCCTAATGATACGGGGCTTGCAAGATGCCTCTCCCCTATCGAGACCGCTATTGAACATGACCCAATCTTTTGAGATTTGATGCGTTTTCACTCAAATATTTCGGGATGCCAAGCGGTAATTTTTCCTGTGAATGCACTAGTCATGACAGTAAGTGGACTCGCGAGATAGAGCTTTCCGGGACCCGATCTTCCCTGGAAGTTCCTATTTATTGCAGAGACTGTCACTTGATTTGGATTCTCACTGACTCCGGGACCAGCTCCGATACATGCCCCACAACCCGGGTCAATGAGCTTCACACCTGCTTTCTCGAAGGTATCAGTCCATCCCATTCTCTCTGATAGATCCTTGACTGATTTAGATCCGAATTGGATGTAACAGTCCACATCCTCTGATACGACAAGCCCAGCATTTAGCGCAGCCTCACAAACCATCGCATAGTAAGAGAAATCATCATCCTTACCAGCCGTGCAAGATCCCGCGTATGCTATATCTATCGACACGCCTCCTAAGTCTTCAATATAGGCTCCATTCGTCGGATCCGAAGGAATGCCCTGGTCAGGATCACCGGGATGTGCAACCATGGGGCGAATCTTTGAAAGGTCGATCTCGTGTACTCCACCATCGTAAAACGCACCCTCGTCAGGTAGGACAAAACCCATTCTAATTTCATCCTCAGAAACCCCTTCTCGACGGTTCAAAAGCCACTCAACAGTTCGATCATCGGGTTCGCAGATCCCCGTCTTGGCACTACATTCAGTAGCCATGTTGCAAAGTGTAGCCCTCTCATCCATAGAGAGACTTGAGAGTCCCGGACCGCCAAACTCCATGCTCCTGTCCAGAGTTTCAGAATTAGCTGCATACTTCCATAGTATGTGAAGAATGACATCCTTAGCCGTACAACCTGGATCAAGCTCTCCTACTAACTCGAATCGAATACTCTCCGGTACGTTCACGAATGCAAACTGATTGTGTATTAGATTCGCATACTCTGTGGAGCCCACACCGTAAGCTAGCGCATTTGTCGCCCCTCCCATGCAAGTGTGCGAGTCAGTAGCTTGAATGAAGTCGCCCACATCGATGAACTCCTCCCTAGCAACCTGATGACAAATCCCCGGGCTAATCCCCCCTACAGCAGAGTAATCCCTAACTCCAGTGTGTATCTGGAAAGCTTTCTGCATGTCCCTCAATGTCTGGATTTTCTCGACGAATCTCCCGAATCTGGGAACTCCAGTTGCGTACAGAAGGTGATCTTCGAAAACAGCGAATTTAGATGGATTGGGAACTTTGTAGTGTTCACCATATTCCTCGGAAAGAAACGTATGAACCTGTGCGGTTGTGAATTCGTGTGAATAACCTCCGTCTACCTGAGCTAGAACCGAATCTCCCGGTTTAACAAATCTTTTCTGCTCGCTAGAGCCCAGAAGCTTGTTCGAAATCATCTTCTCTACCATTGTCAACCTCCTTTCTCCAGTTTCTAGGTCAGGTAGTTCTACGACACCTTCTTCGAGCTTCTTTGCGAATGTCATAATGCCACCATTCTCGAGTATTTTCTTACTTACAGGGTCAAATTTTTCTGTGAACTCTGAGAGTCCTATTTTTTCGCCGCCCTGGAGTCTCTCTAGCATGGCATGGTCTCCCATTAATTGTCCTAGGTTCAGATTATTCCTCTCGTGAATTGGAGCGAAAGAGGCAGCAATCACGATTCTAATTCCGGACCAACGTTCACATTGGGCAGCAGTCTCACGACTAGACCCTGTCCCCTTTCTTTGTCCAGACACTATAACTTCGAAATTCCCATCAATCAGCGATCTTGGCTCGAAAACCCTACTTCCATTGTGCATTAGGCCAGCATAAGCATTTTCCGCTATCTTTCCCGGATCGTGATCAAAGCAGACCCAAGCAGGGGTCATGACGTCGGTATTTATGTCATCTAGGAGGTCAGTGACTTCAAGGTCCTCCATTTTCAAATCAAGNCCCGCGTAAAGCTGTCTACGAATTAGCTCCAGATCCTTGGTCAAGAAAAGAACCCTCTTTCCGGGAGAAAGACCCACATTTTCTGGCGGCCACTCCTGCTCAGACATCAATCTCCCCGTTTTGCCCAGTGAAGATTCATATTTCACGATTCTTAATTCCTACTCGTTGAATACATCCTCATTCTAAGAACATTTTATCTTAATAATAGACTTAAATATGATGCTAATTGCGGATTTAATACCTTTTCGTTGAAAGGGGGGGTGCAGCTATGTCATATCTGGTAGAAGATACAGTGAAGTGCGATGAATGCGGAAGCCGAAATCTAAGCAAGGACGAGTCTAGGGGAGAGGTAGTCTGTGATGACTGCGGACTCGTCCTAGAAGACAAGGTGATAGACCAGGGGGCAGAATGGAGAGTTTTCAGTCCCGAGCAGGGAGATCAGCGCGCTAGGACAGGAGCCCCAATGACAGTAATGCTACACGACAAAGGGCTTTCCACTGATATAGACTGGCAGAACAAGGACTACTCCGGAAAGTCAATTTCTAGCAGGTATAGGAGCCAATTCTACAGAATGAGGAAGTGGCAGAAGCGATCCAGGGTCAGCAATGCCACAGAGCGAAACAAGGCAATGGCCCTTGCAGAATTAGATAGGATGGCTAGCCGTTTAGAGCTACCCAAGACAATTAGAGAAACTGCAGCTGTTACCTACGGTAAGGCCGTGGATGCTAGGCTGATTAGAGGACGGTCAATCGAGGGAGTAGCTGCCGCTAGCCTATATGCTGCATGCAGAATTTGTGAGAATCCCCGAACATTGGATGAGATAGGTGAGGCCAGCAGAACGGGCCGCAAGGAGATCGGAAGAACCTACAGATTCATGGTTCGAGAGCTTAGGATGAAGATTCCGCCTACAAAGCCGGAAGACTACATCCCTCGATTCTGCTCAGGACTAGACCTCGATGCAGAGGTTCAGGCAAAGGCATATGAGTTGATTGCAGCAGCCCAAGAGAAGGAGCTTACTAGTGGTAGAGGTCCCACTGGAATTGCTGCCTCCATCATTTACATCGCCAGTGTACTCTGTGGCAAGCGTAGGACACAAAGAGAAGTCGCAGAAGTAGCAGGAGTAACCGAAGTAACAATCAGAAACCGATACAAGGAACTGATCCAGAACCTCAATATCGAACTCGAAATTTGATCAATTGGGATAATCAGGAACAACCAGTAGTGGAACCACACTCGTTGCACTTCAGGCAGGTCCCGTTCCTAACCATCTGACTACCACCACAGTCGTCACATATGTCTCCAGTGAATCCCCTCTCTTTCGCTGCCCTTCTGATAGCGCTCTCAGAGTCAACAATGGGAGCCACTGTGGCCTCGAGAGTCATTTGGACCTCTCTCTTCTCACCTTGGTTCCTCGATAGCCCCTGATTAGTCATCTCTGGTTTACTAATCGAGAATGGGTCTAGGTCAACGGCCTCGACATGAGCCAAATCGTCTCTACCGTCGTATTTTATTCCAAGCTCTCTGAATACCCAGTCAATAATGCTGGATGACATCTTGACACGACCACTCCCGCCCTCTATCATTCCGCTTGGCTCAAACTTGGAGAAGGTGAAAGATTTGACGAATGCATCTATCGGTACTCCGTGTTGCAAACCTATGGAAACCGCGATAGCAAACTGGGATAGCAGGGCCCTCCAAGCAGCTCCTTCCTTAGAGGTCAGCAAGAATATTTCACCAAGCTTCCCATCTTCATACTCTCCAGTGATTAGCCTGACACTGTGACCACCAACCCTTGCCTTGAAGTTAGTTCCAGACTTCATATCAGGAAGGGGCCTTCTAGCCGCGATATAGTTCTGAACCAGGGCCTGCGCCACAGGCCTTGCTTCCTCTTCTGAAACTGGAATCGCACTTACAGCCTCTTCAACCATCATCTCAGCAACTTCCTGCTCCTCCTCTTCGAGCTCCATCGAGTCGACTAATTGACTCATCAGAGGCTGTGAAAGCTTGCTTCCGTCTCTGTAAACTGCACATGCTTTGTTCATTGTGGCATGACTGAGATCGTAAGCCTCCCTCACGTCTTCAATTGAGCAATCAGATGGCATATTGATGGTCTTCGAAATAGCCCCAGAGATGAATGGTTGTGCGGCTGCCATCATCTTAACGTGCCCCGCTGGAGCAATCGACCTCACACCGGAACCCGATGGCTGTGCACAATCGAAGATCGGAAGGTGCTTATCCTTCAGACCAGGAGCCCCCTCAATCGTTCCCCGACCTATGATCTCCGTATTGGCGGCCTCAATCTCATCATTACTCATTCCGATTTCGCCCAAAGTATCGAACCAAGGATTGATACACTTGGCTTCCCCTTCATCATCGACGAAGAAATCATCTTCCGACATACCAAGATTCTCAATACAGAAATCCCTTCCTAAGATATCAGGTGAGAATGCGTTCCTTACATGGAATACTTTTGGAAGTTCAGACTCAATATTACTCAATTGCTCGGAACTGAACCCGGCCTTTGTAAGCAAATCACGGGAAATTGAAGGGCTCAATCTACCAGTCCCTACTACGTACTCTTCAATCTCCTTTGCTTCAGATTTAGAGTAACCTAGCCTTGATAGAGCACTGGGAAGGCCTTGGTTGATAATCCTAAGAGAACCTCCTCCAGCTAGTTGCTTGTATTGAACCATTGAGAACTGTGGCTCGATGCCTGTGGTGTCCGCACCCATTACCAATCCGATTGTTCCCGTGGGAGCTATCACTGTCGTCTGTGCGTTTCGATATCCATGCTCCTCTCCCTCTATTACGGCTCTATCCCAGCAGCTCCTAGCCGCCTCAAGCAAATCCTTTGGGCACTTCTTTGAATCTATTCCCATGGGGGGGACAGTAATGCCTTCGTATTCTTCTTCAGGAGCGTCATAAGCGGCTCTTCGATGATTCCGCATTACTCGGAGCATATCCTCCGAATTTCGTTCATAATCAGGAAATGGACCCAGATATGAGGCCATCTCGGCACTAGTAGCATAGGATTCTCCACACATTATGGAGGTAATTGCTCCACAAACCGAAAAGGCCCGCTCATCATCATACGGAATTCCCATGTGTGTCAGCAGCGATCCAATATTGCAGTAGCCCAATCCCAGAGTTCTGTAATCATAGGAGCCCTTAGCAATAGATTCAGATGGGAATTGAGCCATCAGAACACTGATTTCCAAGGTCGTTGTCCAGATTCTCACGCTGTGCCTGAAATCGTCGATTTGGAAGGTGTGAGTGTCCAGATCATAGTAGTGCAGTAGGTTAATGCTGGCTAGGTTGCATGCTGTGTCATCTAGGAACATATACTCGGAGCAAGGATTAGACCCATTGATCCTGCCAGCTTGAGGGCATGTATGCCACTCATTTATTGTGGTGTCAAATTGCACTCCAGGGTCTGCACAAGCCCAGGCAGTATATGCGACCTTGTCCCAAAGTGCTCTGGCATCGACGGTTTTACACGGGACTGGGTCCCTTCCCTCGATAGCCGCCAACTCTCTTTCTGTTCTGAAGTATAGGCCCCACTCATCTCCTGATTCTACTGCATCCATGAAGGAATTCGGGACTCTGACAGAATTGTTGCTATTTTGGCCCGAGACAGTCATGTAAGCCTCTCCCTGCCAATCGGTATCCAATACCTCGAACTCCAAGCCCTTCCAGCCTTGCTCTGCAAGGTCAACTATTCTTTTGATATGGGCTTGTGGCACACTGTCATTTATTGCCTTGACCATGGCCTTTCTGAGGCCTTGATTCGTTTTCTGGTTGAACCTTCCCTCATCATCTCCAAATGACCAAATCGACTCCATTATGGAGTCAGCATGCTTCTGCAGAATTGTACTACCGATAACCAGTGCAGAGACCTTTTCTTCTTCCGAGGGCTTCCAATCAATGTACTCTTCGATATCAGGATGATCCATGTCGAGGGTCACCATCTTCGCAGCCCTCCTAGTTGTCCCTCCAGACTTTATTGCCCCAGCAGCCCTATCTCCTATCTTCAAGAACGAGAGCAATCCGCTTGAGGTACCTCCTCCTGATAGTGGCTCCCCCCTACCTCTAATGTTCGAAAAATTTGAACCCGTTCCAGAGCCGTATTTGAACAGCAGCGCTTCCCTATTCCAAAGTCCCATGATCGAATCTGTACCTCCCACTAGGGAGTCCGAAACAGATTGAATGAAACAGGCATGTGGCTGGGGGTGCTCGTATGCATTTGTCGACTTCCCCAACTCACCTGTATCTGGGTCAACGAAACTATGGCCCTGAGCAGGCCCCTCGATTCCGTAGGCCCAGTGTAAGCCTGTGTTGAACCACTGGGGACTGTTGGGTGCGGAACGCTGACTAGCGATCAGGTAGCACATCTCATCGAAGTAGGCGCGGGCATCTGCCTCGCTTGCGAAGTAGCCGTACTTCCAGCCCCAGTAGGTCCAGGTCCCTGCAAGTCGACGGAATAATTGCCTCCCGTCAGTCTCACCACCCATTCTATCTGCGACATCAACATTCTGAAGCCGCTCGTGATCTGGCTCACTTCGCTGTAGCCAGACAGGTACCCCCTCTTCGGGAACGTTCCGAAGATATTTCGGAACACCCGCCTTGCGCAGATATTTCTGGGCGCAGACCCTTCCGGGAACTCCGGAGAAACCAGAAGGAAGAGCAACTCCTTCAATAGATTCGGCCATCGAACCGTCAAGGTTTCTTATTTCCACGTCCATCTCTATCCATTCAAAAGAATCGAAGGGATCTTGGCCCGCGGAAGTGAATCTGCGTTCTACCACCAATCCACTTTCTGGGTTTAATTCCCCATCGGACGACTTAATTTTTGTCTGCATTGTATGCTATCTCCCGTATTGTATCAGTCAGAAATGGTCCCGTCTGTGCAAGGGAGTTGCGCTTCTGAATGGGGGGTGTTTAATGATTAGTATTGAACTCGCCATTACCATCAGCATTTTGGCGAAAAAAATTACAATTCCAGAAATTAGCCAAATGAATTATTCACTCATCTCTAAGGTCCAATCTAGATTGGCACCAGACCGAGAAATCATTATACCCACACTACAGTATTTCTCATGACTGCTCTCGATTAGCCTTCTAACAAGTGCTTCAGGAACGCTACCTCTGACAATATACCTCATGGTGACAGAAGTGAATACCCTTGGTGCCTCAGCGGCTCTTTCTGCCTCAATCCGAATCCTGATCGAATCAACACTCTCAACGCGGTCTTTCAGACCCCCAATTATGTCAATAAGTGAGCAGGCAGCATGGCCATGAAGTACCATTTCCATTGGACTAGGCGAGTCTGAACCATAAATTCCGAACTTCTTACCACTGCCTGTAGTACCGACATACCCATGCTCTTCAGTCCACAACACCTCTCCGTTCATGAATCTCCGACCAAAGCCACCCCCCTTGAAGGGTTGGCTTCATCTATACCTCATTGTTCGGAGTCATGAGAAATATGTCTCAAGGCGAAATGATTACTACCTCAGAAGGTAATTTGGAAGTACCAAAAAATCCAGTAATTCACTACATTGAAGGAGATGGAATAGGCATTGATATCTCTCCAGTAATGATTGAAGTGGTAAATAGCGCAGTTGATACGGCTTATGGCGGAAATAGGGAGATAAGATGGGTTGAGGTTCTAGCAGGTCAGAAAGCCTTCGATTTGACGGGAGAGTGGCTACCCGAGGAAACCAAAAATGCAATGAAACAAGGCCTTATTTCAATAAAAGGTCCCCTAACTACTCCTGTAGGAGGAGGAATCCGAAGTCTTAACGTTGCTCTAAGACAGCAATTGGATCTATTCGCATGTGTTAGACCAGTAAGATGGTACGAAGGAACACCTAGCCCAGTAAGGGACCCGGGTGCCGTAGATATGGTCATTTTCAGGGAGAATAGCGAAGACGTCTATGCCGGCATAGAATGGGAGGAAGGCAGCAATGAAGTTAGGAAAGTCATAGATTTCCTGAAAAATGAGATGGGAGTGGATAAAATCCGATTCCCAGATACTTCAGGAATTGGAATAAAGCCAGTAAGTAGGGAGGGCACGGAAAGAATAGTTAGGGCAGCAATCAAGTATTGTATTGATAATGATAAGCATAGTGTAACTCTAGTTCACAAAGGAAACATAATGAAATTCACAGAAGGTGGGTTCAGAGACTGGGGTTATGAATTAGCTAAGAAAGAATTCGGAGCTTTGGAGCTAGATGGAGGTCCTTGGTGCACATTCCAGAATCCCAATACAGGGACAACAATTACAGTCAAAGACGTAATTGCAGATGCTATGCTTCAGCAAGTCCTTACTAGACCAAGAGAATACGAAGTTCTAGCCACTATGAACTTGAACGGGGACTACATTTCGGATGCTCTTGCTGCGCAGGTTGGGGGAATAGGCATAGCTCCTGGAGCAAACATCAACTATGATACGGGCGTGGCAATTTTCGAGGCCACCCATGGCACTGCTCCGAAGTATGCTGGGCAGGACAAGGTAAACCCAGGTAGTCTAATTCTCTCTGCAGAGATGATGCTCAGACACATTGGTTGGGATGAGGCAGCAGATCTGATTGTTAGGGGAATGGAGGGAGCAATCTCTGCTGGCACTGTGACCTACGATTTCGAGAGATTAATGGAAGATGCCACTCTGCTATCTTGTTCGGAATTTGGAAATGCCATAGTTTCGCATATGGGTTAAAATCGAAAATTTTTGCACTAGGTGTAATTATCACTACGTGTAGTAAACCAGCACACTCGATGATTTAATTAAATCAAAAACTTCGAAGCCTCATGGGTTCGGTAATTGCAGGATTCTCTAGGTCTCCCTTCACAAGAGCAGTAAAGGGAGATTTAGCCAAAACAAGACCAGATGACATTGCAGCAACGGTAGTCAACTCACTAATCTCGAGCCTCGAGATCGATCCGAATTTGGTTGAAGACATAATTGTAGGGACGGCCTTCCCTGAAGGAGAGCAGGGGTTCAACCTAGCTAGAATAATTTCTTTCCTATCAGATCTTCCTGAAACGGTTCCAGGAGTCACCATAAACAGATTCTGTGGCTCAAGCATGCAGGCTATTCACGATGCAGCTGGGCGAATCGCGATGGGCTCTGGTGAAGCATTCATCGCAGGAGGGGTGGAGTCAATGTCGAGAATCCCAATGACAGGATTCAACCCAATGCCAAATCCCAAGCTAAGTGAAACTTCACCCGAGGTGTTCACATCGATGGGAATAACCGCAGAAAATCTGGCAAAGAAGTACGGTATTCCCCGTTCTATGCAAGATGAATTTGCCGTGAATAGCCACATCAAGTCATCCAAGGCGGTGGAAGAAGACTCATTTTCAAGTGAAATAGTGCCCATAGAAACCCAAAGAGGAATTGTCGAAGAGGACGGATGTATTAGACCTGGGACAAATTTAGAGGCCCTTTCCAAACTAAGACCCTCATTCGACTCTGAAGGAACGGTTACTGCTGGGACCTCTTCTCCCCTCACGGATGGAGCCGCATTCGTTTTCGTTTGCTCCGAGTCGTTCGCATTGGAAAATGGAATCAAACCACTTGCAAAAATCCTCTCCACGGCAGTAAGTGGCTGTGCTCCAGAATTGATGGGAATAGGACCTGTAGAGGCGTCAAAAAAAGCTCTCGACAGAGCAGATCTCAAAATCGGCGATATCGATTTAATCGAACTCAATGAGGCATTTGCTGCCCAATCTCTGGCAGTAATTCAAGAACTGGGATTGGATATTTCCAGAGTTAACTTAGAAGGTGGGGCAATAGCTCTAGGCCACCCCTTGGGGGCCAGTGGGGCCCGAATCACAGGAAAAGCTGCAAAATTACTACAATTTGGCGAAAGAAAACACGCCCTTGCAACGATGTGCGCAGCAGGCGGCCAGGGAATTGCCACTGTTCTAGAGAAATTTGAATGAGGATTTTTGATGACTGAGCCAATGCTGGATCCAGATGATGAAATTAGACGGGTAGCGGTAATTGGAAGCGGAGTAATGGGAGCCGGTGTCGCTGCACATTGCGCGAACGCCGGTTGCGAAGTCATACTCTTGGACATTGTTTGCGAGGGAGAAGAGGATCGCAACTCAATTCCAAGGAAAGCCATCCAGGACATGCTTAAGGCGGATCCAGAGATGCTGATGCACAAGTCATTTGCAAAGCAAATAATTCCTGGCAACTTAGAAGACGACCTTCAAAAATTGGAAGATTGTGATTGGGTAATTGAAGCAATAGTTGAGGATCTAGAAATCAAGAGGTCCCTTTACCAGAATATCTCACAGTATATTGGCACTAACACCATCGTTTCATCAAACACATCGACCCTACCCAGGTCTTCTCTAATCCAAGGAATGCCCGAGGAAATGGAAAGCAGGTTCCTAATTACTCACTTCTTCAACCCCCCACGGTATCTCCCTCTTCTGGAGGTGGTTTCAGATTCGAAGGTCGATGGAGGCCTCCTCTCTAGATTAGTTGATTTCGCAGATAAAAGCCTCGGGAAGCGCGTAATTCATTGTAATGATACCCCTGGATTCATAGGCAATAGATTGGGGATCTTCTTCATCCAAAGAGCGCTAAGCGCTGCGATAGAACATGACCTAACCGTTGAGCAAGCCGATGCAATGCTAGGAATCCCAATAGGGGTACCAAAGACAGCAGTTTTCGGGCTTATGGATCTAGTAGGTATCGACTTAGTACCTCACGTCATTGGAAGCATGTTAGACCATCTTCCTGACGATGACCCTTTGCATAATTTTGCTGGTTCAGGAGAAGAAATCATCCAACGAATGATTGCAGAAGGGTACACTGGTCGTAAAGGAAAGGGCGGGTTCTATCGTCTCAATAAGGAAGGAGGAAAGCGAGTAAAAGAGGCTAGAAACCTGAAAACTGGTGAGTATGCGCCCGCAGAAAGGAAAGCTGGGTTTCCTTCTGCAAAGATGGGAAAACAGGGCCTAGGCCAGTTAATGGACTATCCTGACGAGGGAGCCGCCTTCGTTCAAGACGTGTTACTTGACACCCTTTCCTATGCTGCATCCATTGTCCCAGAGGTAAGTGACGATATCTACTCAATTGATGGGGCAATGAGAGTAGGATATAATTGGAAGAGGGGCCCCTTCGAAATGATCGATTCCATAGGGGTCGAGAATTTTGCTAAACGTCTAGAATCTTCAGGGAGGAAGACCCCTCCTCTCGTCAACAAGGCCGCTTCTATGGGGTCATTCTATTCCTTCGAAGATGGTGAATTGATGCGCATGACTCCTGATGGTTCTAAGTCGGCCGTACCAAGGCCCGAAGAAACAATTTCCATTTCTGATTTCAAGAGAAAAGGCAGCCCAATTATTCGCAATCCATCTGCAAGCATTTGGGATATGGGTGACGACATCCTACTTGTTGAGTATCACACAAAGATGAATGCAGTTGATCCGTTGATCATTGAAATGCTGAAAGAAGCAGTTAGAATGGCAGAGGAAAAGCCTTGGAAAGGCATAGTCATAGGCAATGATTCCAAGAACTTCTCAGCAGGAGCTAACCTAGGGCTGGTCCTCTTCGCAATCAATCTTTCAGCTTGGAATGAAGTAGAGGAATTCATTCAATCCGGTCAAGAGGCATATCAGGAACTGAAGTTCTGCAGCGTTCCGGTTGTGGGTGCATCTGCAGGATTGTGTCTCGGTGGAGGGGCCGAGGTCCTACTACACTGCGACGCTATCCAAGCACATTCAGAGTCATACATCGGCCTAGTTGAAGTCGGTGTAGGAATTATTCCTGCATGGGGGGGGTGCAAAGAGATGATAGCTCGAATTCGCGACTTTGATCTTGCTCCAGGAGGGCCAATGGGCCCAATTATGAAGGCCTTCGAGACAATTGGAACCGCGCAGGTAGCCAAGTCAGCTGATCAAGCACGATCAATGGGGTTCCTAGGTCCCGATGATGGGATTTCGATGAACAGAGACCGACTTCTCGCAGATTCTAAGATGAAAGCTCTAGAAATGTCCGAAAGCTATTCTCCACCAGAGCCTCACTCATTCAATTTACCAGGTCCAACAGCAAGAATTGCTTTAGAAATGGCGGTTTCTGACTTAGCAAGATCTGGAAAGGCAACCCCCCACGATGTCGTTGTAACCTCCGAGTTAGCAAAGGTTCTGTCAGGGGGTGAAGCAGACCTAATAGATTCACTAGGCGAAGAGGAAATTTTGGCTCTGGAGAGAGAATCTATTGGAAGGCTGGGAAGGCTCGAAAATACAATACAAAGAATGGAGCACATGCTTCAAACAGGAAAGCCACTAAGAAACTGAGGAGATAAAATGGTCATTTGGAATCCCCCGGATAGAGATTATGATTTTCTATTCAACGAGGTTTTCGATGCTATCCCTTCAATCGAGGGTCTAGGGTTCGATGAATTCGACAAAGAATCTCTTTCATTGTTGATTGAAGGCTGGGGGACCCATTCTCGAGAAGTTTGGCTTCCAATAAACAAAATCGGGGACAACGAAGGCCTAATTTTTGAAGATGGCAAGATAACTATGCCAAGAGGATTCAAGGAAGCATACCTCAGAGGGGTTGAGGAGGGGTGGTTCGCAACATCTTGCAAACCCGAGCATGGAGGAATGGGCGCCCCTTTATTCTTCCAATCTGTGCCTTGGTCCGAATACGGCACATCTTCTTGCATGGCGCTAAGCGTATTCCCCGCTCTTTCTACAGGAGTTTATGATGTCCTCAGCAAACATGGTAGTAGGGATTTGGTAGACTACTACGCAGCAAATCTGGCTTCTGGTTTGTGGTCTGGAACGATGTGTTTGACTGAACCTCATGCTGGAACTGATTTGGGAATTATCTCCTCAAGAGCCGTCCCAGAAAATGATGGGTCTTACAGGATTTCTGGAACAAAGATATTCATTACTGCAGGAGAGCATGATATGACGGAAAACATCCTTCACTTAGTTCTGGCAAAGGCCCCCGGGGGCCCTGAAGGAACCAAGGGAATCTCCCTATTCTTGGTTCCAAAGTACCTCCCCTCAGAGTGGGATGGTGGAGCAGTATCCGGACTCAGTAAGGATCTAGACTCGGTGGAGAATGGCGTATCTTGCTCCGGCTCAGAGGAAAAGATGGGCCTACATGCAAGTCCAACGTGCGTAATGAACTTCGAGGAAAGCGTAGGTTGGTTGGTCGGCCCCCTTCATAGGGGAATGCCTCTGATGTTCGAGATGATGAATAGAGAGAGATTAGCAACTGCAATGATGGGTCTAGGACTGGGTGAGATTTCTTATCAAAATGCTCTTTCATGGGCGAAGGAAAGGAGACAGGGGAGGGATCTAACAGGAATTCGTGACCCAAACGAATCTGCCGACCCTATACTTGTTCATCCAGATGTAAGAAGGATGCTTCTCGAAGCCAAAGTAAACAATGAGGGCTGTCGCGCTCTAGCAACATGGACGGGAATTCTTCTCGATCAGATGAACAGTGATGATCCAGATGTCTCAGAGCCAGCAAAGGGACTAGTCGCGCTCTTCACTCCGATTGCTAAGGCCCATTTCACAGATCTGGGATGTCAGACCGCGGATACTTGCATGCAGGTAATGGGAGGGGCAGGGTACTGTTCCGAGTATGGCGTTGAGCAGTTCTATCGTGACGTCAGAATTTCTAAGATTTGGGAGGGAACAAATGGGATCCAAGCTCTCGATTTAGCTGGTAGGAAAATCACCCAAGACTTCGGAAAGAACCTCCGCTATCTTATGTGGCCTCTTTCCGAATTTATCGAGAACAACAAAGAAGATCCTGACATGGATGAATTCAACAAACCACTCTATCAGGGAGTGAAAGGGCTACAGCAACTCACCCTACTGATGGTTTCTCAAGGGTCCACAAACCCGCTCTTCCTAGCTTCTGGGGCTACCGATTACTGTAGGTACTTTGGGAACGTGCTACTTGCGTATATGTGGGCAAAGATGGCTAAAGTCTCCCTAGCGAGAAGGGGGGAAACATTCTACGATTCCAAACTAGCCAGTGCCCGATTCTTCTTTTCTAGAATATTTCCCGAGACAACAAGTCTTGCTGCAAAAATTCAATCCGGCCAGGCCCCCCTAATGGAATTCACAGAGGAGATGCTTTGATTTCCGAGAGGAATCTGGAAAATTCCAGTCTCATAAAGGGGAATTCCTCATCGTACCAATCGACTCCATCTAGGATCACTCCCTCAATTCCGAGCTTTCTTCTCGCAGTAATTCTTTGCGAGATTCTTGCCTTCATCTTCATCCCAAAGGCTTCTTCGTATGGACTATTTTGGCTTTTTATCGGTTTAACGGTCCCGTTCTTGGCTTGGTTCTTGGTCTATTGGAGAGTCTACCAGTCGGTTTTCGTAACAAAGAAGGCGGACCCAGTGCCACAACTAGATGCTAGATGGGCACCCTTCAAGTTCAATGGATGGGGAAACGAGCCACTTACAGCATACATGATGGAGTCAGAAGAGGAAAGTGATGACCTTCTTCTATACCTCCACGGGTACAACTCTAGAATGTTCAAGGGCGAATCAAGAGCAATACATCTCCAAAGCCTTGGAATTAACATAGTCAGCCTTGATCAGAGGGGCTTCGGAGATCAAGGAAAAAGAAAGGATTGGACACTTCTGAAGGTTCTGACTGATATCGAGGGGCTTCTCATATCTGTCCCCGAAGTCTTTCGGTTTACCCCAAGTAGGCTTTGGATTTACGGCCATTCCATGGGCGGCCTTCTTACCATACGACTTTCCTCGCACCCATCAGGGTGGTGGGCTGAATCACTTAGAGGCATTATCCTGGAATCTCCGGTTGCATCATTTCCTAAGATAATAGACAAATTGCTTCCCGGAAGAGCAGTCATGGCAAAACCATGGGTAAGGCACATCCTTAGAAGAGAACACGAGAGAATCCATCCTGATCTGAGCATAAGATACGCTAATGCTCAGCTTCCATATTGTGGAATTCCTAACGTCCCTACTCTGGTCATTCAGTCTGAAAACGATGAGGTTCTCGGACAAGATCACTTTGATCTGATTAGATCACACCTCTTGGAAAACTCCGAGATTCACGTGATTGATATGCCCCACTCATCACAATTCGACTTTGATGAGAGGAGAGAGGTCGTCGAGAAATGGATGAGATCGCAACTTCTCGAAGTCTGAAAGTATGAGGTGATGGAATAGAAGAGTCCAGAGAGAGGATGATGGAGGTTTTCAATCGTTCAATGGAATTCAATGAACCTCTATTATGGTTCGAGCAACTTTACAGTGAATCAGAAAGAGACAGAGGGATGATTCCATGGGACTGGAGGGAACCACATCCATTTGTAGTGGAATGGGCTAGGGAAAATAGGCCGGGTGGCAACGCTCTCGTTGTTGGATGCGGACTTGGCGAGGATGCAGCCTTCCTGAGCTCTTTGGGTTGGGACGTAACTGCGTTCGACATTTCTGAAACAGCAGTGGCTTGGGCCAAGCAAATCCACAATGATTCGAAAGTAGACTGGGAGGTCGCCGATCTGCTTGATCTACGCGACTCTTGGAAAGGTAACTTTGACTTGGTTCTGGAAGTTCACATCCTCCAAGCAATCCCGAAGGAAATTTGCGAAGCGGCCTCCAAAAGACTAGCTCCACTAGTCTCGGAATCAGGATTTCTGGTTTGCATTGGTAGAATTTCTGGATCCCAAGAAGATCCAGAGGGCCCCCCATGGCCCCTTTCAATTGAGGAAATTGAAAACATAGGGAAGGACCTTGAGAAAGTAGAGCTTCACACTTCGATTATCCCCGGCAAGGAATCAAACAGATACAGAGCAGTTTGGAAAAAAACCAGCCAAATCTAAGTCGAGACCTTTCCTCCAGGGGCTGTGGAGATAGCTCGGACGATAGTAATACTATCTCACCCAATAGCTGCAATTTACATAATTTGGCTTTTCTTTGGACAGAGGAATTGGAGGAAAGAGGCCAACAATCTCAGAGGGGAGGAAAGACTCTCTGGAGTGAGAAACCACGAGAAAAGAGGTGATAGAATTACAATTGCAAGCATACTTGTGGTAGCTCTGGCATTCATTTCTAATGCTGCAAGGGGGATTATGGACAATGGGGATATGACCGCATTTATTGTTCCAGGCCACTTTCACGGATGGTCCGGGGTAATCGGCATTTTTCTGATGATTTACTTATGGAGACTGGGTAGAATGACAAAAAAAGCCAGAGAATCGGGTGAGAAATTCTCCAGAATAAAGACATCCCACGGAAAGCTCAGTGACCTCATGGCGGTTCTAGTTGCAATTCACGCCTTCTTGGGGTTCCTATATTTGTTGACAATTATCAATTAGCTTCTCTTTGACCACATTTCCTGCCAAACTTCGACATTCCGTTGGACATCCTCTTCTGAAACCTCCCTATCCTCTACACCTTTGGGGCCCAGTGGTTTTATTCTGCAACCACAAGCATTCGCATGGCCGCCCCCATCCGGGTCAAATCGCGTTGCTAGGAGTGTCAAGTCGAAGATCCCCCCTTCCAAATGAAGGAAAGAATTAGTGTAGAAGGAAGCAGATACTGGATAGCTCCCCTTATCTCCGAACGATGCGCCAATATCTCCGTGAATAATTACGCAGGCATCACACTCATCCCCTGCCATTGCAGTAACATGGTATCCATTTGATCGCATTCCAAGGCCATCAAGCCTAACTAAAGCCAACCTGTCATTCAACACCATCCTATCTCTGATCGCAGCAGTCAAGCTCTCCATGTGGATCTGCTTTTCTTGAACTAGAATTGAAATTTTAGAATCAGAAAGAATGTCTTCTATGGATGCCCCATTTTGTATAAACTCCATAACTCGCATTGCTGTGTCCTCTCCAGAATCTATCACCCGACTAAGCAACAATGTTGGAATCTCGGAGAGGTATTCTTCCCTAGAAATCCCCCCTCCGTCTAGTTTGTCTACCCAGAAAAGGAGATCATATAGGTCCGATAGATCCACCGCCTCCGAAAAAACCTCGAATGCAATTCTAGCTGCAGACGGAGAATCCCTCCAAACAACTATGCTATCTTTGGAACCAATTCCATCGGGCTTGTTTGACTGGTGATGATCAATACTCAGGCCACATTCAGGATGCATTGGAAGGTCACATATTGCAGTTGTGCAATCTATAAACTCATCAAGAAGACCCGCTCTCAACTCCCCAGGATGACCAAAAACAACCTCTGCATCCGGCCAATATCTCCGTAGAATGGCTCCTGTAACCACTCCATCTAAGTCACTGTCAGTGACAATCCGACGGATTTCAAGATCCAATGCGCTAGGCACCATAAACTCAGGGCACGAAACCCACCCAATGGTGGTTTCGCTTCATATAATCAGGGGCACGGAAGGTTTTCAGCCTCGCCCCATAAAGTTGGTTTATGCCCCGAAAGGCGGGGGTTCTCGAGACCTCTTGCGGCTTCATTTTAATCAACTTTGACAGCGTACTTCTGCTTCAATACCCCCAAGGACACTGGAGCTTTCCTAAAGGGCACGTCGAAGAAGGGGACTCTGATCACCACTCGACAGCAGTGAGAGAGTTGACTGAGGAAACAGGAATTTCTCAAGTGAGTATTTTCGATGGCTGGAGCAAGAGGACGGAGTACACGTTTTCGAAGAGGGGAGTAGAAACACCAAAACAGGTATATTGGTATCTTGCCGAGACTGAAGAACTGGAAGTATCTCTCTCCCATGAGCATACAAACTTTCTATGGCTCCAAGTCGACGAAGCCGAGGAACTGATTACATTCGAGCAGGAGAAGGAATTGCTAAGATTAGCTAGAAATCACCTAATATCCATTGGAAAGCTCTCCTAGATTATTTTCTCTTACCCAGAGGCGTCCATAGCGACTCTTCTTCACCAGTGTTCTTTGCTATCCATCTTGCCATCACAAATAGCCAGTCCGAGATTCTATTTAGGTAGCATATGACTTCACTCCTGACAGACCCCTCGCCTTCACTTTCTCTAAGGATGCAAGCCTCTCTCTCTGCCCTTCTTGCTACGGTTCTTGATACATGAAGGAAAGCCACCGGAGCACTTCCAGTTGGTAAAATAAAAGACTCCAAGGGATCCAATTCCTCTAACCACAGATCCATCTCTCCAATTAGCCGATCACATTCCTCCATTCCTATGAGTACCATCTGCTCCGGAAGCATTTCTGGTTCACAGGCACACTCTCCTCCTATGTCGAATAGCTCATTCTGCACCCTCTGTAACGCCTCCTCTGCATCGTCAGGTCGGTGGAATCTTGTTACTCCAGGCATTCTTGACATCTCCATTCTCACAACTCCAATCTGTGAGTTTAGCTCGTCAATGGTTCCAAATAATCCGACTCTTATGCTTTCTTTGCCAACTCTTGAGCCATCGAGCAGAGAGGTCTCACCACCATCTCCGCCCCCAGTATGGACCCTGTTAATTCGGACCATGGCCTTCCGAGGGGGCTCTCGCTTTCAATCGTACTCAACCGAGGGGCTAGAATGCTGCAAACCTACCTCAATAGCATCTGTCCAAGAAGAGTCTACAGAACTCCATCCTCCTAACTTCTCTAGCTCTGCTAGATTCAACCTCTCCTCCTCAGAATTCCCTAGATGTTTGTGAATCAGTACAAGTGCTGCATGACTCATGGAGTTTATCCATTCCTCTTGCATATCCCATGATTTCTCGAAGTGCGATATTGCCCCTCTAGGACCAATTAGTAATCCTCTGTGAATCTGCCTCAGACCGGACTTCGACCAAGCGATTCCCGGAACACCAATCACTAGACCACGGAATGCCAAGTACAACTCTGTGACCACCATGATACTGGCTAGAATAAATGAGCCAATTTGTTCGGTCTGTCCGGCATAATCCCACCTTGAAGAAAGCAATGAGATCCCACCTAGACAGAACAGAATTCCTCCCAAAGGAGCTACAATTACATCAGTCTTTGAGATGCTCATACTTACAATGCCCGACACAACGAATAGACCTCCGAGGAACACCGATAAAACAGCAGGAAAATCACCTTCCACCTCCCTGGGACTTGTACTTGCAATCCAGAGAATCAGAGCAGAGAGCAGTAGTACTGAAGAGAACAACCCCCCCCTCTCAGGAAATGGTTGCAGACGGCTTAGGTAGTAGCTGAAAAAACCTAGAACCGCAAATAGAAGAACCCAGAAAATCATGCTATCCCTCCATCGAGCTTCCCCAGCCGGCCTTCCAGAACTCTTCATCGTCCAACGCTTTCTTCCAATCCGAGTCATCAGCATCCAACAGCAACTTTGCCCTCCTCTCTAGGCCGTTAAGCTGGGAATCATCTAACTCTCCTTCTGAATGAGATTTCCTCCAGTCGACCTGAATTCCTTTCACTCCATCCTGGCCGGCTTCTCTGTCATCGAAGTACCTCTCACATACTTCCCTAAGGTCCTGAATCCACATCTTTGTGCTCCTTACATGAGGATCGTTTTCGAAGCTATCACTCTTCCTCTTGAAGGGCCACCATCCCATGCTATCGATCAGTCGCAATGGCCAAACGTCTTGATGGTTTGTGAACCACTAAGTGTTAGCATCTTCGCGAATTGACGTGGGACGCATAGTAGTTCACCTCGACTCTAAGCCAAAGGAAAAATCCATCGCGTCAATAATTAGCGATTTTGAGGATAGAGTCCGATCTAGGGGAATCAGCATCCATACCCATGGTAACACGAAGGACTCGGGAGAATACGAATCAGAGCTCTCTAGACTATCTGGAGAAATAGTCATCTTGGACCCAGAGGGGGACTTGATGTCTAGCGAACAATTCGCATCATGGATAAAATCCACACAGCTCAGGGGGGAAACAACCCATTTTGTCGTGGGGCCACATGAGGGCTTCTCCCGTGAATTCAAGGAATCAGCAAACTCATCTTTTTCACTATCTCGACTTACGATGACGCACGAGATGTCGGCCGCCGTTCTACTAGAGCAATTGTACAGGGCCTCTGAGATCAATCGAGGATCTCGGTACCACAGAGTATGACATTCAGAAATGATACATCAGAGTCTCAGTGATACCAATCAAACTTTGATAGGCATTCCATTCATAAGCGAGAAGAATCGTCGACAGCACTCAGGCAGAGGAGATGATAATGTGGAACGTATAGAACAAATCAAGAGAAACAGGAAAATTCTGTCTGCAGTTTCAATGATTTCTATTATGATTCTCAGCACCCAACTAATGACAATCCAGGATTCAGATGAAGAGGTGGAGAAGCAGGCTCCTTCCGAGCTACCAATGAGGACTGAAATCCACCAGCAGCCACTCACATCCGGACCAATTCAAGGAGAGAATCAAAACCAACCAGCTTCTACTAGTATCTTCCAAGAGGCAGCATTCTGGGACCCTTTCTATAATGACCCTGCAGCTATCTACGGTAAGGTTTCAGATAGATCCGCACTAGCACTAGATCCAAGTTACGGGTTTTTCCTCGAGGAGACAAATACTGATGACCACGACAACGACGGAATTGACGATCTAAACGATCTCGACGACGACAACGACGGTATTAACGACCTGATTGAGATGTTCGATGGGTGCTACGGCACCGATCCATTTGACCATGACAACGACGGAATATCCGATGAGTTCGACTGGGACGACGACAACGATGGAATTCTAGAAGGCCCCATCGACTACACCCAAGGAACAGATCCCTGGAACGTTTCTTCAGACCGACATGTTGATCCATCGACTATCCATCCTTGGACTGGACAGGCAGTCGGTTTCAATTACATTGTAGATCAGAATCCAATGGACCACGATAACGATGGAATTCCAGATGAGGATATTGACGGCTCTGGAAGGGGGTCTTACGATGAGGATGACGATAATGACGGCAGAATCGACCAGTTCACCTGGCCGTGCGACTTCGACTCGGACGGCATCCAGGACTACTTTGACTGGGACGATGACAACGACCTTGTCTGGGACATCTTGGACATCCACCCCTGGGATCCCGACCAGTCATTACTGATATGCTTCGACCCAGACATTCTCTGTGACGGTTGGCAGATCTGGGAACCACAGGACTACGCAGTGTACGTTGATGGCCTCGACTACGTTGCCCTCCATGCACTTGAGCACCCAAGGGAGCAGGCATTCACGGAAATCGTCGACGGCGACCTTGACGGTGACGGAATCCCGAACTTCCTAGACCCAGACAACGACAACGATGGGTCACCGGACTCTGCTGACACGGATGACGACAACGATGGCTTGGCAGACATGTACGACGTCGACGACGATAATGACGGAATTCCCGACGAATGCATGCAGCTAGATACCAATGGCGATGGCCAGGGCGACTACCCCCTATCTGTATTCAATGGTACAGTGGTCGCCATTCAGACCCCGGGCAGGGACTGTGAAATCGACTACGATGGGGACTTGGATGACGATCGCTTCAGGGCGATAGATCAGGATTACGACCTTGTCTGGGACTGGCTGGACCCTGACATGGGAGGAGTTCCCTTCCCAGATAACCCATCATCTTGGACCACCCAGGGATTTGACGAGCCTTGGGATCTGGACAACGACGGCCTGCCGAACGAGGAAGACCCATTCCCCCTTAACAGCACCCTAGAAGTGTCTTCCTGGGACTGTGCTACTCTCGAAAACCCGAACCCACAGAACCCGAGCGACAATTGTCTACTTTGGAGGAAATCTTACACA
The DNA here is from genome assembly GCA_002716085.1 of Methanobacteriota archaeon. Lineage (GTDB taxonomy): Archaea > Thermoplasmatota > Poseidoniia > Poseidoniales > Thalassarchaeaceae > UBA36. The sequence continues at coordinate 49,495 of PAYZ01000009.1, forward strand.
GGATTCAACGATTGGGACGGGGACGGAGTTAACAATTGGGTCGACGTCGACGACGACAACGATGGAATTCTTGATTGGATGGACATAGATCCAGACTGCGACCTTGACAATGACGGATACCTCCATGAGCTGAATGGGTCGATGTTCAGGGATGACGGGCCAAACGACATAGACACAGATGTGGATGGAGACGGGCTTCCAAACGACCAGGACTGGGACGACGACAACGACGGCATTAGCGACTTCTACGATCCAGATGATGGAAACTGCGGGGTTGTGGACATCGACAATACAGATGGCTTCTGGGGTAATAGCTGGCCTCAGAGTGACGGTGATGCCATAGACGGAAGCGAAGACAGCGATGTCTATGCTGGATTCGACCATTACTATTGGAACATAACCTGGGGATTCAACCCACTGAATTCCGATAACGGATTCATGCTTGATTACAACGGATACGACGAAACCCCAATCATCCCTGTCTCGGGGATGGTTCCGGAGATGTACTGGTTCCTCATGATGAAGTGGAGCCCATACAATGGAGACAACTTCTTCGACATAGATGCTGATGGAGACTCCCTGGTCAACGGCATCGACGTGGACCAGGACGGTGACGGACTTCCCGATTGGTGGGACCAGGACGAGGGTAACGACGGGGTATTGGACGTCAACGACGTAAGAATGGGCGGTTCTTTGGACCGCAACTCGTGCGGCACCATCCTCTTCTCACCAACTCAAGAGCGGTTTTGCGGCCTCCAGTATGCCGTTCTCTTCAAGGTCCCTCTTCTGACGCCAACTCAATCCGGCGGAGCCACTTTCTCGGTCCCATACAGCACTCGCCCGGACCAAGAATGGCATGATGGAGCGTACGACGGAAACAATCACCCCCAGGGCCAATATAGCTGTGAAAACAACTGCTTCTGGTTCACTTTCGACCCACAAAGCAATCCATCTCCATCCGTGGCGGTTACCTACAATCAGATGAGGAACAATAGGGACCTCTGGATTGCTTATGTAGGAATTGGCCACAACGGAACCGGACTCTTCCCATGGACTGCCGATCCCAACAACAACTTCTTCCCGGATGAGATTGGAGACCTTCTGCAGAACGATGTTGACCCGGACATAGACTGCGGCCAGCCATTACTAGACGCTACAGGCTCGCCGATATGGACTCCGGATTGCATGTACAACAACACCAATGACTTGGATGACGACTGGGACATAGTTTACGACCACTTCGACGTAGACGACGACAACGACGGAGTCTGGGACTTTTTTGAGGTGGACTCTAACGACGACCTCGACGATGACTCAAATGTCGATGAGCCATACTACTTCACCGGAAGCAATTGCGCCGACAATGACGATGATGGCTTAGACACTGACCCGGACTTGGACGGGATATACCAGGCAGTCTGGGACAAGGGAGTTCTCGGGCAAGCTCTACTATTCCCCGAATACTATGACGTTGACAACGACAACGACGGAGTTCCCGATGGAGAGGACCCAGACGATGACAACAATGGGTTGCTCGACGGTCCCCAGTCAGAATTCCCCGGTTGCTTCACTGGAGAGGAACAGAGCACATGGGACCACGACAACGATGGAATCGTGAACTGGGCCGATGACGACTGGGACGGCGACGGGATCCCCAACTCTCTGGAGCTCCAGAACTTCGTAGACCAGAATGGAACAGCAGACCCGTTCGACGACTCATGCTGCCTAAACTTCCCCATAGCCCCTTGGGACCACGACAATGATGGAATCAGGGACGATATCGACGAAGACGATGACTATGACGGAATGAAGGACGAGGACGAAGTCATGCTTTGGCCATCTCGATTTGGTTTGCAATCGACCAACCCATGGGATCATGACGACTTCGGTGGCGGTGTTGGTTTGGCCGATCCAACGAACAACACAACTGGGCCAGACTACTACGACATAGATGACGACAACGATGGAAGGGCCGATACTGACTGGAACTCTCCTTCAGTAGGAAACTGGTCCACTCCGTCAAACAAGACCGAGGAATCTTCGGGTTGGAGCTCTGACTGGGACTCCAACAACGACGGGGTTCTGGACAACGACGACAAGCTCCCAACAAAGATTACCCTGTCTACGGAATCGGTTCTATGGTTGGACGATACAAGGCCCGCCATCTTCAATGGGACGGTTTTCTGGCTTGGAGATACGGGATTCGTCCCTGCCCCAGAACTTCCCGTACAGGTCCATATCAGATACATAGAAAACGAGACTTCGGTAATTGAAACAATAGACGTACTTACCGATGCCGACGGAGAATACGTAGTAGGGCAGTTCCTCTTCCCAGAGGACATTCAAGTCGGGCCCAACACAACATACGAAGTATACGCGGAGGTCACAGAGATGTTCGTCCACGACTATAGCTCTACCCTCGAGGATAAAGACGGAGACGGCATAGAGGAATCTGGAGTTCCAGTCGAGGTCAGAGCGAACACCACCATTGGATATGTCTCGGGGGAGAGGTTCAGAGCCGATGAGCAGCCGCTAAAGCTCGACTTCAAGGTCCACTATTCTGCCGATTACAATCGTGGGATATTCGACAACAGACTCGCCCACGCCCCTGTGTCATTCACCGTAAGTGACCCCGGGACTCTATTCGGCAACATCACACACCCAACCGTCTACGACGGATACGGAAACCAGGGCTACAGAGCAGACTCGGGTGGATGGGTTTCCTTGGCCTATAACCAGACCCTTGACCGTTGGGAACAGGTTCAGTGGAACTCTCTTCTCGACAATGGCCTTGGATTGCCAAAGGGCGGCTACGAGGAGATTGTCTGGAATCCATGCCACATCGGCAATGGCGAACCGAAGGGATCCCACTCGTCCCAGGGCGCCTACGAGTACAAGAACACGTCTCTGCCGGCCGACGACTATAGCTTCGTGGGCTTCTCTAGGCCTGATCTGGGTGGCTGCAACGATGACCCTTATGAGTGGCCTTGGGCCCATCTGGAGGGTTCCAAGACGGACACCTTCTACATCCGCTCAATGCATAGAATGTACATCGAGGCAGACCTGTTCGTGTCCTCTTTCAGGCCAGTATACTTCTGGGACGGAACCCAATTCACCGGCTCTTCGTTCGGTGCGTGGAGGGCTCTGTTCCATGAGCCGTCTCTTGACAATGCAGGGATTTCCTTCCCCGATGCAAGCATCGGGAAGCCTTACCCAATACTTTGGGATGGAACCCCTTCCGGTCTTGACGAGATTGCAGGTGGGGCCCTCTCTCCTTTCCTGTCCTCTAATGGCACGCACTGGACAGTCAAATTGCAGAACGGGGCAGACTTCGACTCGCCCCCATGCGGTCCCGTGGATCCCTTGCTCCCGGACAGCGAAATCAGGTGCGAGATCGTACCTGAGATGTTCACTGGAGAGGAGCTAAGGGTGGTGGGTAACGTTTGGAACAGGACATTCACTCCTTGGACCCAGAACTCAGTGGTCCTTCAGCTGGATTTCGACCGTAACGGGATGTTCGTCGGCTCAACCGAGACCCAGCACAGCAAGCCTCCTGAGATGAAGGACGGCCTAGCTAGGTTCGACTACAACTTCTCTTGGTACTCTAGGTACTCAGCAGGAACTTATGGATTGAGGGCAGACTTCAGCCAGACGGACTACTACTTCACTGGCCAGCAAGAGCAGATTCTAGCAGCAACCGGAGCATATGGGAACGTCACTGTGATTGGTACTACGGAATTCGAGCTCACCCAACTGCCACGCCTCCACAGGGGCCAGAACACATCAATAGAGCCCAGGCTGGTAGATAACGCAGGCCTGCCAATCCGAGAGGCACCGGTAAACTGGACATGGTCAGAAGACCTGTCTAGCGGAGTTTCGATCACGGACAACAACGGATACTTCAGAGTCAACCTAACGGAAATCGATACCTTGGGCAACTTCACACTCGGCTTCACATACCTCGGCGACAGCCTCAGACAGGGCAACACCGCAGACATGAGCCTGTGGGTCGTTTCCAGGACGTTCGTAAACGTCCAGAGCACCAGCCCAAACGTCAGGTCAAACGGCGACCTTTGGGAATTCACCGCCGTGGTTACGGACGATAACAAGACCCCATTCGAGAAGGACGGTGGGCAGGTCCTGAATAGCTGCGCCGGAGATATGCAGAACCCCGACGGGTATGACTTGGGAGGGAACGTCACCGTCATTTTCGAAGGAATAGACTTCGAGGATAGGACACACCGTCAGATCGTTTCTGTGGAATGTCCTGCTTCAGGGTCGATTAGCTATGGCAGGATCCTCGATCCCCAGCTACTAAAGGACGACCCGTTTTCATTCCTACCGGATGGATTCGGGCCCGTTAACGTAATTCTCAGATTCGAAGAGAACCTCCCTCACGAGGGATGCGAGCCTCTCGATGCCGGAATGCTGTCGACCTCAGGTGCATGGGACCCCTGCGTCACGATCCAGAACAGCGACCACTTCCGAAAGGTCCTGCAGTACCAGGTCGATGGATTCAGCCTAATCGGAAACACGGATCTAGACGTCGACCAGCAGATCGTCTACACGTCCGAGATCGATCCAAACACCGGGAAGGTACTGGAGAAACCTATGATCGTAACCGGCCAACTCACCGACGAATTAGGCGGCAACCTCGCTGATAGACTAATTCGCGTTAGCTTCGAGATGGGGTCGATGATTTTCGATCCAGCCGACAACAGGATGAAATTCAGAGCAGGAGAAAATGGAATCGAGGCATGCATACCCGGCTCCACTAACGAGAGCGGCTTCTTCGAAATCAACTGCCCCCTAACTGGGGTGGATGCGGGTACGGCCAAGGTAACAGTGGAGTACAACGCTTGGGACCCATTGAACAACGACAGATACAGGTACAAGAACAAAACCCAACCGATGTTCTTCCCTGTATTCTCAAACTCAACCATAGAAGTCTCGGAGGTCGGCCCATACAGGTCAGACTACCTCACATACGCATTCCCAAACGGCTCCGTTTTCGACATCCTGTACCTGAAGGAATCATTCCACATCAATGCCAAGCTTTCCCAAGCAAATGGCAAGCCGGTAGGAGGAAAATGCGTGAATATCTACTTGGACCCAGAGATCAACACCAGGCCAATAGCAACAGCGTTCACCACAGACGGTACGGGGGAGTTCCAGTGGTACTCGGCAGACCCCGAAGACAACCCTAGCAGGAGGGGGGTCGAGCCAAGCGGAAACAACCTAGAGGGCTTCAGGACCATCAGGGTTTCCTACGAGCCCGACAAATACATCCCAGGGGGATGCGACTATGAGCAACTGGAGCCCAATCCAGTGCTCAACAGCTCCCACATGGACGTCGAAGTCCTAGTAAGGAGCAAGGTCGACATTCTGCTGAAGGAGCACTGGTCTAGGCCATCAGGTTACCTGACCAAGGAGATGTCAGACGACCCGGAGGAGTACATGATCGTCGGAGAGGTCGCTATACTGAGGGACAGGCTGGCCCTAACAGTCGAGGGCCAGAGGGTAGAATTCCACAGGCAGTTCTGGAATGGGTCCGGATGGCAAACAGAGAGGGTTGAGATACTGATCACAAACGAGAGGGGGTCGGCTAACTTCTCCTTCGAATACACGGGCGAGGAAGTTCCCGGCCATCCAGAGTGGTCTGCGGTTGATGGAAAATGGAGGGTCCTGGTGCACTTTGAGTCGGCCGACGAGAACTCCCCATACTTCGTCGAGCAGTGGCTAAACAGCACTCCTGTTATTGAAATGGCGACAGACTTGGAGGGATCGAAGTCCGGACTTTGGTCTACCCAGGTGATCCTTCTAGTCGGCATATCGCTATCTTCAGTGGTTCTGGTAGGTGCGGTGATGTACAACAGCTACAGAGAAAGGAGAAAGATACAGGTGCTAAGGGGAATCCTAACCGACGCACTCCTCTCTCTCAGAGCCTCTAACAACTACATTGAAGCCATATTCTCATGCTACAAGGACCTCATCAAGTACTTCAGGATGAGAGGGGCCATGAAGAAGGTCTTCGAGACAACCAGGGAGTTCGAGGGCGTAATCAACAACATGCTAGGGGGGGTGGTGCCGCCCGAGGAGCTTGACATGTTCTTCTCGATTTTCGAGGAGGCTAGGTACTCGGATCACGAGATCGGATCGGAGGAGAGGGACAGGGCCATCCAGATTTTCCAGTCTATGATTGGGAGGATGAACAGGTCCCTTGGTGACAGCATGCTGACAAGGACCTCAGCAAGCGAGTCTTCCCTATACGGGCCGTCCGTAAAGGCAGGCCAGTTCGTTGATGCAGATGGCAACGTCAGGTTCGCCGGCGTCGACGACTCCGTAGAGGACGAGGGCTTCAGGATCTGAGACAGCTACCAAATCCTGCCCCTTCGAGCGCCCCTACGGGGCGCCCGCAGGATTCATAACACGGACTTGGGTGGCCGCGCTACCTAGCCATGGGGGCGCAAGCAATGAGTAGGCCAGCAAGAAAGACCAATGCCGCCCTAGTCTCGCTTATCGGGGACCTGAAGGACCACAGCCGATCGACCGGCTCGGCAATTTGGAGGGACACCGCTTTCAGGCTAGAGACAAGCAGGAAGAACTGGGCAGAGCCGAACCTTAGCCACATATCAAGGAACTCCGGCAAGAAGGAGACCGTACTTGTGCCAGGGAAGGTCCTGGGGAGCGGCCAGATAACCGGAGGGCAGACAGTAGCAGCCTTCAGCTTCAGCGACGGAGCCAGGACAAAGATCGAGGAATCAGGTGGCAGAACACTCAGCATTAGGGAGCTAATGGAGGAGAATCCAAACGGGAAGGGGGTGAGAATCCTTGTCTGAAACAACAATGGTGTACGATGCAACTGACAAGATCCTAGGACGTCTCGCTAGCCAGGTAGCTAAGGAGATGATCTCAGCAAGGAAGTCTGGGAGGCAGCAGAGAGTGATCATTATCAACGCCGAGGGCGCAATTGTGTCTGGCCCCAGATCGAAGGTGTTCAGCGACTACAGGGCAAAGTACAAACTAAACCACGCTAGGAAGGGCCCTTTCTTCCCCAGAATGCCTGACAAGATTATCAAGAGAACCGTCAGAGGCATGCTTCCGTACCAGAAGAACAGCAGTGGCAGGGAGGCCCTCAGGGACCTGAGGGTAATGATCGGCTCTCCATCCAACCTATCGGGGGAAGATCTGCCAGAGGGGCACCAGTGGGGTGAGACGGGTGGTATCGAGCGCGATACACCTAACAAGTTCGTAAGGTTGGGGGACATCAGCTCCCACCTAGGTGTGGATGCTTCGAGATGGAGAGGTGAGTGACTTGGCCAAGAAGAAGGGTCCTAAGATCGTGAACACGAGCGGAAAGAGGAAGACCGCAGTAGCAAGGGCCACACTCAAGCCAGGAAAGGGCAGGGTTAGGGTCAATGGAAGGCCAATCCACATCATGGAACCCGAGCTGGCACGAAGGAAGGCATTGGAGCCAATCAGGATAGCAGAGGCCATGAACAGAATCGATAGAGTGGACATCTCAGTAGACGTAAGGGGGGGAGGCCAGATGGGACAGGTCGATGCAATCAGGACGGCAATCGCCCGAGGGCTGGTGAAGTTCAATGATGGCGCCGAGGGAGACGATGAGGAACTGAGGGACGAGTTCGTAAGGTTCCAGAGGAAGATTCTCGTCAACGACCCAAGAAGGAAGGAGCCCAAGCATCAAATGGGAAGAGGCGCTCGAAAGAAGTGGCAGAAGTCGTACAGGTAGGTGAGAGAGTGCTGATCCCAGTTAGGTGTTGGAGTTGCGGGAAGGTCATTGCTCACAGGTACGAGCAGTACAAGGAAGCCGTGGACGAGGGAAAGGACCCGGGAGAGGTTCTGTACGAGCTCGGATTCAAGAGGTACTGCTGCAGAAGGATGTTTATAGGGCATATTGACCTAATCGACGAGGTCGCCCCGTTCAGCATTGACAGGCAGCAGTGAGCTCCGTCAGGGCTTTGACCGATAACTCGCTCGCAGGCAGGCCCATGGGGCCTGTAGGTTAGCTTGGCCTATACTTCGCGGCTGGGGGTCGCGCGACCCAGGTTCAAATCCTGGCAGGCCCACCACGGTCAGTTTGAAGGACGCCGGCCCCTTTGCACCGACATGGAGGCCGATGCTCCGAGCGAGGCAGACCCAGAGGGGCGAATAGAGTGGCTTGCAGACCAGTTGGAATTGCACTCCGACCTCTACTACAACATGGCCGATCCGCAGATTTCAGATGCGGATTTCGACTCATTGAGGGACGAGCTCAAGAGGCTGTCCCCGGACCACCCACAGCTCTCCAGGGTCGGATCAGATCCCCCGCCCGGCTCGCAAAAGGTCGATCACCTGTTCAGGATGATGAGCCTGGACAAGGCGACCACGGACGAGGAGGTAGCCCACTTTGTTTCACAGACTACCGCCAATGGGCGGAGGTTCGTCTGCCAGCCCAAGCTAGACGGCTCAGCGCTTTCGCTGGAGTACCGTTTGGGGCGTCTCGTAAGGGCTGCCACCAGGGGGAACGGGCGCAGGGGGGAGGACGTTACCGCAAACGCACGCCGGATGATGAACGTCCCAGAGAGCATTCCTTGGAAGGGCGACTGTCACGTCAGGGGGGAGGTCGTAATGCCTCTGAGTCTGTTCAAACAGAAGTATTCCGAAGTCGCCCCCAACCCAAGAAACCTAGCGGCCGGCGCACTCAGACAGAAGCACGCGGACGCAGGAAAGGGCAGCCCGCATGACCTGAAGTTCCTTGCTTACGGCGTTGAGTTCCCCGAAAACCCACATCGTCACCCCGAGAGCTCCGATCCTCCGGGAATGAAGCTAGACTCGGAGCTAATCTCCTGGCTTGTCGAGATGGGCATCGAGGTCGCTGGCAACACTGTTGTTTCGGGCGAAGACGACCTATCCACAGCGGAGTCAATACTTGTTGTAACTAGGAAATGGTTCGAATCGAGGGACTCGGCAGAATGGGAGATTGACGGCGTAGTCATCAAGCTAGATCGCCTCGACAAGAGGGAACTCCTAGGCGTCACAGCGCATCACCCCAGATGGGCCCTCGCGTGGAAGTTCCCACCCGAAGAAGCCGTTACTGTACTTATGGAGGTGTTCTGGCAGACAGGTAGAACCGGGAATGTTACCCCCGTCTCTAGAGTGGCCCCGGTTGTGGTCTCCGGGGTCACCGTGGAGAACACCACTCTTCACAACAGGGGGGAGGTAGAGAGACTAGGAATCAAGGTCGGCGACAAAGTCAGGGTAGTTCGGAGGGGCGACGTGATCCCGAAGATCACAGAGGTCCTTGGTCCAGCTACGGAACAGGATCTCCGAGGGAGGGCCCATGCGGACGGAACGAGCTTCTCCGAGACACTCCCGGATAGCATCGAGATCCCCATCCCGGAGACTTGCCCCCGTTGCTCGAAAGAGCTCATCGAGGACGGAGCTTTCATCAGATGCACAAACATAGACTGCCCTTCAAGATTGGAGAGGTCGATACTGTACTGGTGTAGGAAGCTGGGCATGGATGGGATAGGAGAGAAACTAGCCGAGCAGCTCTGCTCATCAGGCCTTGTAACAAGTCTGGCTGACCTCTACAGGCTAGGGGAAAATAAGGCTCAGCTGCTATCCCTAGAGCGCATGGCGGAGAAGTCGGCAAGAAACGTTCTCGAGGAGCTGGAATCAACGAGAAAGATGACCCTGAGCACCTTCATCTCGGCACTAGGCCTCCCCAGGATAGGCCCGGAGATTGCAACCCTGGTATGCACTGAAGTGAAGTCCCTAGAGGAACTGATCGAAATGGCTGATAACAGGGAGGCCTCGATCAAGAGGCTGGTTGCCATAGACAGAGTCGGCGAGACCGTCGCGGCTCTGCTTCTGGATGGGATCTCGGATCGCAGGGAGGCAGTCCTGGACCTATTCGATCAGATTGAGATAGTCCAAGAGGAGCAGAAATCCTTCGATGGCCCCCTCTCGGGGCTCACTTTTTGCATCACTGGATCCCTAAGTCGCCCTAGGAAGGAAATCTCGCTCTCGATTAAGTCTGAGGGGGGCAAGGTGGCATCATCGGTCTCCGGGAATCTGGACTACCTAGTAGCCGGCGAGTCTGCCGGATCCAAAATGGACAAGGCCAACAGACTCGGGATCAGGGTGATATCAGAGTCAGAGCTGGACGAAATACTCGGGGGGTCAATCCTAGAGGAACTGCCTCAGGAGAGGCAATCGACCCTGGGCGAGTTCTGATTAGCCATACATTCCAGTAGGGGCAGAGCCGCCCTCCTGTGGAGGATTTAGGCTCACTGCCATCATTTCCCTAATCTGCCCCTCGATCCTCTGGGCCTCCTCCATAAGGGGCACAGGGTCAAGGTGAACGGCCGGAAGAAGGCTGTCCATGCATCCTATGATCCTAGCCGCTGCCCCTGCGTCGGGAATCACCCCTTGCCCGATCTCACCGTCTGACTCGGCCAGAATTGCAAGCCCATCGATCCCCCTCCTTCTGAACTCCCCCATCATCACACCGGTTATCCCCCCCACGACTCCATGCTTCAGAAGTGGGACCCCGATACCTCTCAGAAGATCGTGGCTGGAGTCTGTCGACCCTATCCCCAGCATCGAGTCCATGCCCTCGTCGTCATCGAATATGCTATGGCTGCTGTCTATTCCATGAGCGAAGGAATCAACCATGATCGTAGAACTCACCCCCGACTCAACAATCCAGTCTATTAGGCCCGAGGAGAGAGGTAGTGAGAGCTCCGGGGGGATCTGGATCTCTGATGCAATCAGAACCACCTTGTCGCATTGGTCCATATTGCAAATCGGCTCACCTGCATAGAATCGTATAGGGGGGAGGGGCTTACCTTCCTGGACCAGACACATTGGGGGGAGCTTTGGATGCCTAACGCCACCCACAAGCTCCAGATCCAGTTTTTCTACAAGGAAGTGGGCGACAATGCTACTTACGAATCCCACAGATGGGAAGCAGCTTACTAGTAGGGCCCCAGACGAGTTCACCCCCTCGTCCACCTCCACCAGGGGCCCTTCCGTCATGTGCCTAGTAGCTACTCAATGGTGTTAATCGTTGCCACTCCCCCGCTTCGCTCGCAGGGGCCCTGATCGATGGAAAATTCTTCGGCAAACCCAACACACCGGCTTTCCCCCTCCTCCTGGAATACATTCGAAGAGTGCCCGAGGAAGTACTGGCTTTCTCGTCAGGGCCTACCCAAGAAGGCAAGCATGCCCGCATCGATGGGAACCGCCATCCACAACTCAGTAGAAGACCTCTGCAACCTAGATCTAGTCGGTATGAGGGACGCTGAGTCGGGTTGGCTGGACATCGCCTCAAAGGAAGCCCTGGACAGGCATTGGGAGATAGAGAGGCAGATTTTCCAAGACACACCCAGACATCCCAGATGGAAGCCAGAGCTGATCACAAAGGCCAATGAAGGGCTAAGGGGGGCTCTAGGGATCCTACTAGTAAGAGCTCGAAAACCCCAGAGAAACCTGTCAGACGTGACAGTAAGGTGCTGGAAGGAGGTTCAGAGCATGGTTCTGGCCAATGAGGGGTATTTGGAGTCCATCTGCGGCAGGGTTATGGGCAGGCTCGACCTTTGGATCGCTGAATACAAGGACGGCGAAGTCGCAGAGTGGATCGTAGCCGACCTGAAAACAGGAAGGCCCCCGAAGGAGGACCTAGATTTGAAGGTCAATCGTCAGCTGAGGCTCTACAGGGACCTCCTGAAGCAGAACAACCCAGACCACCCACCAGTCCATGCGGAGGGATGGTATTCTGCAAACCAGACTGTTCACAGAGCCGATGGCCCCCCAATACTTGACGAAGCACTGGAAGCCTGGGAGAAGATGGCCCCAACAGAACTCCCCCTGGATGCTACCCCTAGCGATGTTTCTTGTGCGTTTTGCGAGTGGAAGGCTTGGTGCCCAAGCTGGTGGGTCGCTCGGAAAGAGGGAGAGCTTTCACCGGGCTCGATGTTCAGAGACGAAGTCGTCCGACTAGTCAGGTTCGACCAAGAGTCCGGCGCAGCTCTCTTCGAGAGGTCACCACCCGTAGGTGATGATGGCGAGCTAGCCCCGTCCGACCATCGATTTGGGGCCATCCTGAAGGACAAAGCGCTTCAACAGATGATCGAAAACCAGTCTTCTGCAGACGACCACCATCTGTTTCTCGGAAGCGCCCGCTTAGATGGCAAGGTCATGCATCTGGGGGATTGGTCAGAGATTCTTCCTTGGTCACCGATGCTTATGTCATCTTCCCAGAAATTCAAGAAAATCGAGTAACGAGCCGGAGAACTTTCGAGGATAACGAACCATCATTTTCCAAAGCAGAAGCAGAGTTGCCCCAGCATCAGCATCTGCGCTGTGCGACCTCTCCAAGCTAATCCCGAACCTCTCGCAAAGGGAGCCGAGCTTGTGGGGGCGAGGAACGCCTAGAGCCCTAGCAATCACCAGGGTATCCAGAATTGCGTGAGGATGGGGGACATCCGCACCGGATCTAGCACATTCCAGCTCTATGAACCTCCAATCGAACTCGATTACGTTGTGTCCGACAATAACCGCTCCTTCTACAGTATCCGAGAACACCGCCACCTGGTCCGAGAACCCTTTCTCCCCTGCGACATCTTCGTCGAAAATACCGTGGACCATTGACGACTCTCTTGGAATCCCCCTACCCGGGTTTACGAGAGATTGAACGTTAATGTGAGACCCGTCGGCGTCACTTCCAACCAAAGCGTACTGCACGATCCTGTCTGAGCGGGGGTTGAAACCCGTGGTTTCGAGATCGAAACCAAGAACCCTGAATCCGTCCAACATGCCCGACGTCACACACAACCCCTCCCGACAACGTCCATGAACTATCCCAAAGCTCGCCTAGGCATTCTATCACCCAACACCCCTATGAGTGGCATTACCCTACTGGGTCCATGCCACCAAGACGGGGAAGGCAAACCTACCTGATTTTTCTTATCCTATCATCCTCAATTCTAGCAGGTTGCGGGGGCATAGGCCCAGGTAGCCCTAACGCAAGCCTCTCATCAGACCGAGACACCATCAATGCCGGAGAGTCAGTCAACTTCGATGCAAGGTCCTCAACCTCTCCGAGTCCAACCATTATTGACGAGTACCGCTGGTCCTTCGGAGACGGAGAGACGAAGACGACCAAGCAAGGCGTGGCAAACCACGTTTTCTCAAAGGCAGGAAACTATGACGTCACGGTGGAAGTCTTCAATGACGAGGGGGAATCGGACACAGCTAGCTTGGTGATTTTCGTCAATGCCCTACCTGAGATAGTACTGAACCTCCCAGACTTCATCAAGACGGGGGAGGAGGGGCTTCTTGACGCAAGCGACTCATTCGACCCCGAGGGCGGTGAGGTGGAAGTTTTCTGGGACTTCGATACCAGCACAGACTCGAATGGCGACACGGATCCGCTAAACGACGCGGACGACTCCGGGCCCCTAGTAAGGCTCGCTGTCTCTGAGGCCAAGAACGTAACAGGGGCAGTAACAGTAGTGGATGATAGCGGAGGGTCGAATACCACCCTCTGGTCTCTGAGGGTAATATCTAGATCGTTCAGAGTTGTTTGGGAGGAGGCTCACGTCGATTACGAATGGTCAGGGTACCTGGAGCAAGGATCCACTCATGAGATTCGATTCCAGCCAGGGGAAGGAGCCAGGCTAATTGACGTCAACGCAACAATCACCCTAGCTAGGGACTTGATACCAATCACCTGGCCAGAGGACAACTTCACGATGGGAATCGACGTACCGGCTTCCGGGTGGTCCTACGACGTCATCACCACGCAGGGGAACATTACCCAGAACTCATCGGCTAGCATCGAGAAGCTCGGGATGAACCCGGCACCAGGCTCCGACTACACGGTCTATGCAAACTCAAAGGATGAGCTTGAGCAGAATCTCCTGAATGACCCGGACGGAAGATTCGGCCAGGGAGAGTGGATCATCGAGGTCACGGCGCTGGAGTGCGACCCAGATACGCCGATTGATGGGGTCGATCCCGATCAGGGTAACGACTGGCACGTTGAGGCCAGATTCGTGGTCCTGATTCTGAGGATTAGCGAGGTCAGCGTCTGATTGGGGCCTCCTCTAGCGAAGGCCTTTCAACCACCAGTCACTGGGACCTTCATGGTCAAGTCGATGGAGATCACCAAGGCGTCGGTTCGTGATCGTCTGGTGATAGACGTGAACGTGGTAATGCTGGATCCGCAGGACTTCGACTTCTCCCCACGTGCGAGCATCGAAGGAAGTACCCTGAGCCTATGCAACAACGAGGAGCCAACCTCCTCTTCTTTCGAGCTGGACTCCGAGCAGATGACAGCTGCCGAGAGGGACAGGATGCTCGAGCTCAGGGTCAAGTTCAGCGTTGAGGGGATGCACGGGGCCCTTACACACAAGACACCCAAGCCCATGACCGGTCCAAACTCAAAGAAGCTAGCAGAGCCCAGATGGAAGACCCTGCTCCCGCTCTCCATGTGACCATCCCCACCGTCGGGATTAAGCCCAGCCCTTCCGTCCTAGTGTCGCTGGACCCATAGTGTAGTTGGATATCACATGAGCTTGCGGAGCTCGTAACCCGTGTTCGAATCGCGGTGGGTCCGCCAAAACCTTGCCCTGCGACCGGTTCAATTAGTGCCGTTCGCTGGGGGTCCCCTGGACCCATAGTGTAGCCCGGATATCACCCTAGCCTCCGGAGCTGGAAACCCGTGTTCGAATCGCGGTGGGTCCGCCATAAACAATCAACATCATCTACCTCCTCCCTTTTTTGTCGCCATGAATAGAGCATCCGCAGTTCTTTTGGCCCTAATGATGACTTCCGTGACCCTTGCGGGTTGCACGGGGGATGACACCACAATCCAGGAACTCGAGGCCTCGGCTCTGCAGGACCAGCAGAAGATCGAGCAGCTCAACTCGTCAATAGCAAACTCGAGCTTCCAGATCGTAGACCTACAGAGCCAGATTTCGGCCCTGAACTCACTGATCGTGAACTTGAATATGCAGATCTTCTCTCTGGACGAGAACCTAACCTCCGAAGAGGAGGCCAGCGAATCCCTGCAGCAGCAGGTCGACTCCCTTCAAGCCACGAAGGAAGAACTCCTAAGCGAGAAGGCAGCATTGGAGGCTCAGCTAGCGGAGGAATTCCAGATGGGTTACGCCCAAGGCGTTGCAGACGCGTCTTCAGATGGGTCCGCAATCAGCACTCTCGATTTAATTCACCAGAGGGGGACCCTAAAGTGCGGCGTGAAGGAGTCTCAGTGGGGAATGGGCTATCTGGATTGGGAAACTGGAGTCAGATCGGGCTTGGACATAGAGTACTGCAGAGCATTAGCAGCAGCAATAGGCCTGAACCCGGACACGGATGTCGAGTACATCCTGGCTTCAGGGTCTAACAGGTTCGACCTATTGTCCGGCGGCGATATAGACGTACTGATCAGGACAACGACATGGACGGGGTCTAGGGATGCCGAACTCGATGCAGACTTTGCAGCGGTGAACTTCTACGACGGTCAGGGAATGCTGATCCGCGGAGACATGGTCCCAGACGATGGGGACTACTCCCCAGCTGACCTAGATGGACTATCGGTATGCGTCGGAGTGGGGACTACCTCTGAAGGAAACCTCGCTGGCTGGGCCGAAACCAATGGCGTGACCATCACCTCCGTAAGCGTCCAAGATTCTTGGGAGGCCGTAATCAGCCTGTTGGATGGGCATTGCTCCGCAATGACTGGTGACACCTCCGCATTGGTTGCCAGGAAGTACATCCTGGAGAGCGATGGGTCTTGCGGCCCTGTTGCCGACTCAACCGACGATGACTGCGATGGCCTTTGGATAGCCCCCGAGACGCTGTCGAAGGAGCCACTGGCAGCCGTGACGAGGGACTACGACTCCGAGTGGAACGAGGTAGTATCTTGGACGTGGTACGGTATGGTCACCGCAGAGGAGCTGGGAGTCCACTCAGGGAACTTCGCCTCATTTGCCGACTCATGCGTTTGGGGAGGAGCAGACTACAATTACCAGATCTGCACGCTCCTCGAGGAAAGCCTTGGCCTAGGGACCCCATCAAACCCGCTATCGGATAACTGGATGAAGGACGTTCTCGCTGCAGTGGGCAATTACGGGGAGGCCTACGACCAGTCGTTCTGCGACGGCACGTACGATGGGGTTAGTGGGTCAGATGCCATGACGGGATGCTTCTTCCCGAGGTCCGGGACGCTCAACGCCCTAGTGTCCGAGGGAGGGATACAGTACGCCCCTTCATGGAGATGAGCCCCAAGTCGCTTGACACGTTTTCCCGCAGGTTAGGTTCAAGCCGAATCGCGCTCACGCGCGAGGCATGCCCTTCGTCTCCGAGAGGAGGGTCGACTTCGCCTTGGTCGACCTAGCAAAGATAGTCTACTACCCGAGGTTCTGGGACCTGGCTCACAGGTTCTACGAGGAGTCATGGGAGTTCTCCTGCGGCTTGCACTACAACGACATCCTGATGGAGAGGGGAATCGCCTTCCCGCTGGTCCACAGCGAGGCCAGTTTCCACCACCCAATAGCGTACGGGGAGTCCGTGCAGTGCACGATCACCGTACCCAGAATCGGCAACACATCGATAGAGTGGCATTACGAGTTCAGGAACCAGGATGGGACGGTATGCTGGACTGCGGACCAGGTGACGGTATGCACATCCATGGACAGCGTGAGGGAAAAAATCCCAGTCCCAGATTGGATGAGGGAGGGCCTACAGAAGATGGCTCCCGAGGGCTAGTCCCGTGGCCACTTCTTGGAGAGGGACCTGGTCAGGGACTCATCCATCTCCGCATCCCACCAATTGGCGTCCTTCCATACTGCGTACTTCCCCCTGATGCCCCTCATGTCCGCACCGTCGAGCCTTGCCCCTTGCAGGTTCGATAGCCCGAGACGGGCCTTCACCATCCTAGCGCCCCTTAGATCCGCCCCGTCGAGAGCTGCCTTCATCAGATTCGCCCCCTTCAGGGAGGAGTTCCTCAGGTCTGCCCCCGACAGGTCTGCACCCTCGAGGTCAGCCTTGTCCAGAATAGCCCTCCTCATGTTGGCACCAGATAGGTCCACGCCCCTGAGGTCCTCCCCAACATGGGATGTGAACGACCAGTCCTTTGGCGCCCCAGTCAACCTCTCACCTATCCAGGGAAAGCTTGTCCAAGTGGTCCCTTCCAGCCTCAGTCAGGACCACGAAGCCATTCTTTCTCGGCCTCCTCCTAGGGAACTCTAGGAACGGCCCCGCTCCCCCTGGGCCCCCCTCGAGCATCCTTGAGATGTATAGTGAGAGGTTCCATTTCTTTACGGATTTCTTTGGCCACCTCTTCGTTTCCTCGATCAGCCTCCTGAGCTCCCTCGGTTGCGTGTGACCCTCCTTCTCTACTGACCTCATGTACTGAATAGCCGCGAGAACTACATCTGACTTATTCTCAATTCCGCATGTTCCCAGAAGCCTCGCGAAAGATGAACCCCTGTCTGGGAACCCACTGGTCCGAATAGACTCCAGAGTGCTCTCCAGAGCCTCCTGTCTGGCAATCCTAACTCGAGAAAGAGTAGACGACCAAGTGTCCTGGGGGGTGACTTTCAGCCATCTGTCACTAGCCTCTTTCGTATAGTCGGCCAGGCTAATCTCTTGAGACCCCAGCCTTAGGTAGAGCCCACCAAGATCTCTCGGAGCACCCCCAGCCATGAGATCCCCCAACCGTCGATATTTATCAGGTTAATTTTCTCCTACTTTCCTTAACAATTTGGGATAATCCATTATCCGTGAGATTCAAAGAGCGTCGGCTAAACGAATGGCCATGAGCGAGGAAAACGCCAGCGGATACCCCTTGGTTCTTCACTCCGAGGCAGACCCCTCTCGTCTGGGAGGAACGGCTGTTTGCGGATTCTCAACAGTGGGTTCCGTAGGGGTGATAGCGACCTCTCACCTGATAGGATCTCTGGAACTGAATCCAATGGGCACAGTGCTGCACCCGAAATTCCCAGCCGTCGCTCTGATACACGACTCTGTGCCAAAGCATCCAGTCAGGGTCTACCAGGGAGAAGGGATAGGAGTATTCACTTCCGAGATACAATTCCCTAGTGAGCATGACGTTTTCTTCGCAAACACCGTTCTGGAGTGGTTCACTAAGGGAGGGTTCGACAGGCTAGTAGTGATTGATGGAGTTGTTAGCAACGACCTTGGAATCAAAGAGGATAGCGAGTTGTGGGGGGTCTCATCTACATCCGCCGGCAGGTTGCAGCTGGATAACTCCAGCATCCAGAGAATCCAGCAAGGGGTGGTCACTGGAATCGCGGGCTACCTAATAGCGGAGGGGGAGAGGAGGGGCCTAGACGTCACAGCCCTGTTGGCTGAGTGCAACCCCATGTACCCTGATGCTAGAGCCGCACTAATTGCGGTTGAGGGACTAAGCGAGCTCATCGGGATCGAGGTTCCGGTTGGAGGCCTTCTTGAGGACGCAAAGAACATCGAAGAGAGGGTCAGGGAGGCTTTCGAGAGGGCCCAGTCTACTGCACTGCCTGCACCGGGGCCTGAAGAAGACGATGACGATGTACCCATGGTTTACTGATCAGTAGAACGGGTTGGTTCCTGCCGCATGGTCAGTCATGTCTACTACCTCTGAGATCTGGGGTACTCCTTCCGTGATCATCACCTCGATCCCCTCCTTTAGGGTGACGTCCACCATTCCGCAACCTTGGCATCCTCCGCCGAAAGCAATCATCGCCTTCCCTTCGTCGACCCCAATAAGGTCCACGTGACCACCATGGGTCGCTACCACAGGGTTTACCTGATCAGCGATCACCTCTGCAACGGCCTTTGATACGTCGTCAATCCACATTGGATTGGGGTTCTCAAAGCTGAATCCCCCGCCCATCAACGTCTCCTTGTAGTCTAGAATGGTCCCTTCCAAGTATGGGACGCTCCTCGACCCAACCAATACGGCCAGTCCCCCTATCTCTAGCTCCAAATCGTCCTCAAGGGCCTCCCCCCTGCTGACCAGCTGCAAGTCGTACTGGAACCCCTTTGGCCCCCTCCCCACAATCTCGATCTTCAGGAGCATGTCCTCGTCGCTTTCTGCCTTCTCCAGGAAGGTGTCCAGCATCTCCCTGGCCTTGTCGGTAATCTCGAGCACATTATGTGCAGCAATCGCCTGTTCTTCAACCTGTTCTCTATCAGACAAGCTCATGACTGCAAGCCCCACGGATTGAATCTGTGACGAAAGACAGGCTGGGGAGGCCATTGAGGGACCTACGGATCTCCGTTACGGACAGGTGCAATTTCCGTTGTAGGTATTGCATGCCGCGAGAGAGGTTCGGAGATGGACACACATTCCTGCCAAAGAGGGCATTACTGACATTCAAGGAGATCGAGAAGTTTGTCAAGTCCTGCATCCCGATTGGCCTCCGGAAGGTTAGGATAACAGGGGGGGAACCTCTCCTGAGGCCAAACCTACCAGACCTCGTTTCCCTACTCTCACGAACTGGCGTCGAGGTCGCACTGACCACCAACGCTTCGCTTCTGAAGGCACACGCCGAGAAATTGGCCGAAGCCGGACTCGACAGGGTAACAGTAAGCCTTGATGCACTAGATCCAACAATCCACTCAAGAATGGCTGATTGCACCACCCCAGTAGAAACTGTTCTGGAGGGAATCCAATCTGCTTTGGACCACGGACTGTCTCCTGTAAAGGTAAACTGCGTGGTGCAACGAGGGGTAAACGAGACCGAGGCACCCGAATTAGTAAGGCACTTCAAGGGGTCTGGAGTCACTGTCCGATTCATAGAATACATGGACGTTGGGAGGACCAATGGATGGGTGCGCGGACAAGTGGTCCCTTCAGGGGAGATCCTGGAGAGGCTGATGCAGGAATTCGAACTTATCCCAGTTGAGCCAGAAAGTCCCAGCGACGTTGCCACTAGGTGGGCTCATTCAGATGACTCAGGAGAGGTTGGCTTCATCTCGTCCGTGACTAGCCCTTTCTGCGGCGACTGTGTGAGAGCCAGGCTCTCAGCTGACGGGCATCTATTCACCTGCCTCTTTGCGTCCGGAGGGCACGACCTCAGGGCCATAATCCATGGAGACGGAGGCGTCAATGAGCTAACTGAGGCCGTGTCCGCTGTATGGGAGCGCCGTTCGGACAGGTACAGCGAGGCCCGTTCTTCCGAGACGTCCTCCCTGCCAAGGATAGAGATGTCCTACATCGGCGGGTGAATCGACCTAGCTGCTTCCACTATGTCCTCCCAGGGGGAGTCAGTTCTGAAAGAGGGCCTACCGTAGCTCGAGACTCCTGCTTTATGGCCTTCCTCCTTTAGCAACTCAACGATTCTAGTTGGACTGGGCGGAGCACCGGTTCCAAGCCACGAAGATAGGTCGTCAACAACTATGAGGTGTCTAGCATCAATCACTCCAGACTCCTCTGAGATGTTTCGCACGCTTCTGGACACCACTCTCCTCTCCCTCTCGAACCTCTTCTCATCCCATCCAGACGGGTCATCTTCAACAAAATCCGGACCACAACTTTCCAATGCCGACCCCACAGTCATAGACGACATAGCTCCCATTTCTCCTGTAGCATTAATCCACAAGGGCCCAGAAACTCTCGGGTCAAGCCTGTCTACAGGAAAATTCAGAGGTAGCATACAATGTATCGGGAGACCATTCAAGGAACCCCTTGGAAGCAATCCAGAATCCATCGAAGCTGACACTTCCTCCTCCATTGGAGAAAAAACCCTCCAACCAATGTTTTCTTCGAAATCATTTGCGGCAGAAATGCTCTTCTCAACACGGAAGGAAACTCTGAGGTGATGGGAGTCCCAAACAGACAATAACGGGGAAATCGATCGATCATGCCTCGCCGCAATCCTTGACATCACCGCCAGCATGACCCTCATTCCGGAATCATGCGAGAGGCTATCATTCCTGACCCTAGCGCCGTACCTTCTCATCAGGGAAGTCTTGGACGATCCAGTTAGGGCAGCGGTATCCGTAGCACTTACCTCCATCACCCCACTCCTCGCCATCGACTGCATAGAAGAGTCGACGAACTTTACAGGAGACCCGTAAGGATCGATGTCCACCCAGTGCCTGCCACTGCTAAGAACTTCAACTCTAAGATCTCCAAGAACCGACTCCAAGACCCCCTTCCCGTGATTTGGAGGAAAACGGACATGAGACTTCTCAGCCCAATTCAAAGCCTCGATGTCTAGGTCAACCATTGAGGCCGAAATCCTCCCAGCTATCTCTTTTGGCAGCTCATTCAACCATCTTCTCGCTCTTAGTCCAGAGGCAGTGAGGCCATCCAACGCATAGATTTCACCATCTCCAAGCAAACCCTCTTCAGTAGCATGCTTGAACAATAGGACGCTTCTCGTCCTACTGCTAGCCATTGCTGGATTGTAGAAGACCTCCCCAGAACCCTTGGTCCCAGGGCCTAGAACCCCCGACTCTGGTGGACTCGGTAGGAGAAGAAGAGTCCTACCCTCTCGGTAGCAGAAGCCTCCGCTAGAGCTTCGCCCGCCGCTACCCATGAATGCGCGGAAGAGTTAGGCACAAAAGGCATTGACCAAATTCAATAGTGAGAAAATACCACTTCTGGGTCGGAGTGGGTCACCACCCTAGCGTTTGAGTTAACCTCCCCCACTAACCTACTTCCCGGAAGTCGCTCGTTCAGCCACTCACATACAGGTTGAGCAGACTCAGCAGAAACGGCGATCACCATCCCCATCCCCATATTGAATGTCCTATGCATCTCCAAATTGCTAATTGAACCCACTTCCCTGAGCCAATCAAACTCGGGTTGAGGTTCGAGGGGGTCACCAATGTGCCAACCAAGAGAGTCATGGAGCCTAATGAGATTAGATAGCCCCCCTCCGGTGATATGCGCAATTGCCTTGATGGATTCTGCTTCACACACGCCGCCTCCTTCCCTAGACCCAAGGACCAGATCTACTACAGGGTCCACGTAAATCCTAGTGGGATTAAGCAGCACCTCTGCCAGAGAAGGCTCCTCGCCAGCATCCGAGAAAACCTCTATGGCTCTAGAGCTATGATTGGGATCGAACGGGCAACTATCTCCCAATCCGAGCCCCGATCTCTCCAATACTGCCCTAACAAGAGAGTAACCGTTAGAGTGGATGCCACTGCTTGGAAGACCTATCAGCAAATCTCCCTCTTCTAGCGTTCTTCCAGTTATGTCGCACCCTCTGGGGAACCATCCAAGTGCAGTTCCCGAGAGATCTAGCTCTTTCACTATTCCAGGAAGGGTTGCAGTCTCGCCCCCTGCTAGAGTAACTCTAGCTATCTGGCAAGCTCTAGAAAGTGACTTACCTAGCTCAGAATGAACTGATGGATCCGCTTTTGGAACTGCAATGTAATCTACGAATGCGATTGGCTCTGCTCCGACGCAAATCAAATCGTTCACATTCATTGCAACGCAGTCTATCCCTACTCCCGATAGGTGTCCAACCTCGCTAGCAATCTGGAGCTTTGAGCCTACACCGTCTGTAGCCAATGCCAGACACGACTGCCCGAACTCAACAACTCCCCCGAAGCCCCCTGGAAGACTCAATGGAGCCCCAAGGCTCCCACTAGGCCTCGAAGAAGGGGCAATGGAACGAATTAGGCTTGATACGGCATCCCCTTCAAGATCGATATCCACACCACTAGAGGAGTAATCAAGAGGCTCTACCACGGCCATGCGCATGGCTCGAATGACTTCATCCTCTCGGAGCAGAATCCTCAAAATTTCCCATTCCAGAAATGCCCTTAGAACCATCAAAACGTCGTTTTTTGGTATTTTACTTATAAAGAGAAACTCAACAATCTCTATAACGCAAAGTTCGCCCGCGAGGCCCACGGATAGTGTGAATGCTATGTATAACAAGAAAATGATTGCAATGATGCTTACCCTGAGCATGCTGGCGGCTAGCCTCGCCGGATGCGCAGGGGACGAGGACCTAGAGGAGTACGACCCGGCAGCAGACTTGACTGCTGACATCGTCACTTCTGATTGGGATCCAATCCTCGCGAACCTGAACGACGGAGAGATGTGTGACGCCATCATATCGGCAATGACCAAGACCGATGAGAGGGACCAGATCGTCGACTTCACCGTTGGCTACTATACCAGCAGCCAAGGAGTGATCGGCGGAACTGGAGTCGCTACGATTTCCGACGTCTCAGAACTGAATGCCGCTGGGGTGACAATAGGTGTCCAGTCAGGGACAACCTCTGACCTATACGCCGATAGCGACCTGTCGATGGCAACAAAGACAGCTTACGCTGACTTCCCATCGGTGATCGCTGCTCTGGACAATGGCGACGTCATGTACGCCATGGGTGACTCGCCAGTGCTGGCCCTAGAGGGCACACTGATGACCACCTTCTCAGACGAGGTTTTCGGCCTCGCAGTTAGAGAGGATTCGGGAGAGCTCCTGGACGCATTGAACGTGGCTATCGCAGCTATCGTAGACTCTGGGGAGTGGGACAACATCGCCATGGAGTGGGACCTCAAGGCCCCTCTGACTGACGACTCCACTGCTGATACCGCTACTGCATATCCAACGCCTAGCGATGGCAGCACCCTGACCAAGGTCCTGAACGCGGGATCCTTGAAGTTCTGCTCTGACACGTCATACCCGCCGTTCGAGAACCTCGACTCTGCTGGCGTCGCTGTCGGCTTCGATGTCGACATCGCCAACGCGCTAGTTGACGAGATCGCTGCTCACTACATGGGCACAGCGAACCCGATGTTCGAGTATGTGGCTCCAGTGGTTGAGCCCGATGAGCCAGCAGGCCCGACTACAATCAAGCTCGGGTTCCTAAACGACGCTACGGGCCCGATCTCCGCCTTCGCGGGGGCCTTCACCTACTCGTGGGGGGCTGCTGTGGCAGACCTCAACGCAATGGGCGACGACTACGTCTTCGAGGTAGTAGAGGCAGATTCCGGCTGCGATGGAACAACCGCAGCCGCCGCCGCTCAGACCCTGGTCGACGCAGGCGTGATCGCTGTAGCAGGAGCAGCATGCTCCGGAGCAACCATCGGTGCAAACGCAGTCCTCTCGGCTGCAGGCATCCCAATGCTCTCCTACGCGAGCACATCACCTGCTCTGTCCAATGACACGAACTACCCTCACTTCTTCAGGATAGTTCCAAGCGACAGCTACCAGTCCAACGTAATGTCCCAGATGGTCGCAGCAGACGGTCACACCAACCCTGCTGTTATCCACATGGTAAACGCATACGGATCCGGTCTGGCAGAAGCCTTCATCGGATACTGGAGCGGCGACATATGCCTACAGGCTGGATACGACGAGGCCGTTCAGCTAGACTTCTCCGCCCAGGTGCAAGCAGTAATTGACGCAGGCTGCGACTCAGTAGTCCTCGCTTCTTACTCCGCTGACGGTGCACTGATCGTAGAAACAATGGCTGGAATGGGAGCAACCCTCCCAACTTACAGCGCAGACGGAATGGCCGGTGACAACTCCCTGGACGACTACACTGCGCCCGCTGCAGCAAACGGACTACAGGTCACCAAGCCAGGAGCAGCTCCCGGAGCTAGCACTGGAGGTGCCTTCGCAGCCGCTTGTGCAGCTACAGATGCCTGCTCTGGTGGAATATACCAGAATGAGGCATACGACGCCGTGATGATGCTCGGCCACGCTGCAATGCACGAAGCCGGGGCCAACATGTCCAACCACATCCAGATGACTGGTAACGCATACGCTGGAGAGAGCGGAACTCACACCTTCCAGGCCAATGGAGAGGTTCCAGGACTCTACTACGACGTTTGCACCTACCACCACGTGCCTACTTACGACACGTACTTCAACTGCGACAGGGGATGGGACGCCACTCAGGGCATCCACACCGTAGCATGGGCAGGAACCACTGTAAAGATCGGATTCCTGAACGACGCATCCGGACCTATCTCGGTCTACGCAGACGGATTCAGGGCCGCTTACACGATTGGAATGAATCTGGCTAACACCATCGGATACAGCAACGGAGTCCAGTTCGAGATTGTCGAGGCCGACTCTGGTTGCGACGGTACAGCCGGAGCCACTGCAGCACAGACACTTGTCGATGCAGGAGTTTGGGCAGTGGTCGGAGCAGCATGCTCCGGCGCTTCCATAGGCGCCAATGCTGTCCTCGCAGCCGCAGGGATCCCACAGATCTCCTACGCTAGCACTAGCCCAGCTCTGGAGAACGACACGAACTACCCAGGCTTCTACCGAGTGGTGCCCAGCGACGCCTACCAGGGCGCAGTGATGGCAGACATCGTTGCAGCTGACGGATACAGCAACGTCGCAGTGATCCACATGGTCAACGCCTACGGTTCGGGTCTGGCAGACACCTTCGTCTCCACGATAGGCTCCGCCAACATATGCACGCAGGTTGGGTACGACGAGACGACCACGACTGACTACAGCAGCATCGCTCAGGCAGTGATCGACAACGGTTGCGACTCGGTGATGATGGTCTCCTACGCAGCAGATGGCGGAATGATCATCGACGAGCTGGTGGGGAACATGCAATTCACCGGCCAGATCTACGGAGGAGACGGAATCGCAGAGGAAGGCCTAGGAGCAGACATGGCCGACAACTCCACTGTGGCTGGGATAATCGCATCCAAGCCCCACAACCCAAACCCAATGGGAGAAGTAGGCTACGTCTTCGCTGCACTCTGTGGCGCTAACCCGGCATGCGCAGGCGGTATCTACACCGCTGAGGCCTTCGATGCGGTAACCATAGCTGCCTTCGCAGCCTTCACCTATCTAGCCAACAATGGCACCATATCATCAGAATTGGTGGTTGCCGGAACTGGCCAGGGATGGAACGGAGCAAGCGGCGGAATCAACTTCCTTGCCAACGGAGACATAATCCCCGCAGGATTCTGCATAGGGGAGTTCACCGTCACCACAGCTGATGGAGTCAACACCCTCAGCTACGACTGTGCAAGGTACTGGGACCCAACGAACGGCGTTACTTCAGCAGTAACGGTCTGATTTGGTCACGTAAAGCAGTGCGGCGGGCAACCTGCCCGCCGCACTGCCCCAACAATTATCTCTGCCTTCTGGCAACGCGGCATGTAGCAACATGCTAGATGGGCCACGACAAAAGTTCTCCAGCCTGCCTAGGGGCTATAGAAGACTGATCATAGCAGCTCTCCTGTTCGCAGACTCCAACTTCCTGGGAACTCTAAACGGAGCAGGGGCGCTGAACCTCATCGACTGGGCAGTCAGGGACAAGCTCCCCAATGACATGGTCTGGCTACTACAATTGGTGGAGTCGATAATCTCGGCATTCATAGTAGTCAAGGTCGTCTTCGATGACTTGCCTAGCAGCTTCTACAGGACTACAGCAATACTCCTCTCTCCCTTCTTCATGGTCGCAACAACCTTCCTATCACTGGATTTCCTTCTACAGGGACAAGAAGCAAGCGCCTCGTTCACTCTGGATCTCGTATCAATCTCCACTGGGACCCTAATCTGGTCGTCTACCTACTTGGCAATCGCCATCGGCCTTACTCTCACTTACAAGGTGCAGAGGTACGGAAACTTCGCACAATCCGAGCTATTCATGATTGGCATGTTCCTTGCTATGATCATGATTTGGAGCGATTTCCTGTTTCCTATGGCGAACCTGCAATCCTCCAAGGACGGGGTGTTAACTTGGTCAGTCCTCATTTTCACCATGATTTCCGCATTCATCCTCACTGGAATAGCAGGCGTCATCATAGATAGACTAGTATTCCGTGGCTTCAGGGAGAAGAAGTCTAACCCCCAGGTTATGATGATCGCATCATTGGGAGTGGCTTTGATTCTCCGCTCACTGTTTTTCCTGAGATTCGGCAATGACAGGAACATCTTCGAACCAGAGGGCGACTGGAGGATGCCAACTCAGAGGTGGGAGCTCCCAACGACCAAGCTCAGGCTAAACCTCGGGGAACGCTCTTTGGAGGAAGGGAGAACTTACTCCCACTTCAACTGCGAGCAGACAGGCACAGACGAAGTCACGAGCGAGCCGATACTAGCCAGGATAGTTAGCGAATCGTCAAAACCGGTCTACGAGATCTACGACACAACAACCGACTGCATCACCCAGGCGACTACGAATTACCCATATCACAAGGGAGCAGTCCCATTCGTAATCTTCTCCTCCGTGCTGCTGCTATTGCTCCTCCTAAACAAGACCAGGTTAGGTAGGAGGATGAGGGCGGTTGCCGACAACCCCGAGCTAGCAGCAAGCAGCGGCATCAACGTGGAGGGGGTTCAGCTGACAAGCGCATTCCTCTCAGCTGGGATTTCAGGGATGGGCGGGGCAGTATTCGCCATGACCCTGCGGTACAACCCAGAGACAGCTTTCGCACTCCTTCTTCCTTCATTCGCAATCATCGTCCTAGGGACAATCGGCTCAATACCCGGGGCGATCGTGGGCTCACTAGTCGTCGGATTCGTCAGGGCACTATCGTCACCAGTACTGATTGGGATCGGCCTCCCCCTCGGTAGATCGAACTACACTGCAATGGACGGCGTGATGCCCTACATCTTCCTAGTGGCAATCCTCATGATAATGCCCCAAGGGATTGGTGATGCCTACGAGAAATGGAAGATTGACAGGCTGAGAAGAAGGAAGGCGCCAGTTCCCCAGGAGGAGGACGGCGTAGCCAAGGCTCTAGCAATTCTCCCTACCGGGGCCTTGGGCCTACACCATTGGTGGAGGAACAGGGGTCACAGGACCCAGACATTCTCCGCCATCGCAATCTCCTCCTACGTCATTCACAGGCTAGGGGCATTCGTCGGGAGGAACTCTTTCGCTGACGGAGCGTGCTCAGAAGCATGCGAATCAGACCCATTCGCGGAGACCAACCTCGCGGTCCTTACAGGGAGGAATGATGGAACTCTTCTCCTGGAGGACTCGCCCTTGGATCAGTCAAGCCTTCTGAGCCAGAAGAGCCCACCCAGCGACATCCCATTCGAAACCGAGCAGTGGCTATCGAATTCCATCTCGGAGATGCACGAGTCCTGGCTTAGCATGATGAAATTCGAGATAGAGCTGGTTAACTTCATCGCCAACGTGGGTGAGCTGGTCTGGCCCCTAGTTCCTATCCTCCTCTGGGCGTACGCAATATTCGAAGTATTCGGGCCGTCAAGGAAAGCACACTCCATTCCGTTTTTTGCCCGATATCAAGAGTGGGCAAGCAGAGCCTCGGAGACCCTCTCAGCTAGAATCGGGGGGCTTAGAGTCCGTTGGGATGAATTCGGTAGAAAGCATCAAGACGCCATAGATGACATTGCTAAGAGGATTAGGAAACCTCTGACTTCCACTATGCAGGGTGCGTCGGATTGGGCTAGTAGGGCCTCCGAAAAGGCACTCGATACCCTCACCATGGGTTCAGAACGGCACAAGAGGGGCATCCAGATGTACGGTAGGGAGAGCAGCATCGGGTCTTGGATCCTGTTCTCGGTCCTGTTGCTGACTCTGATCATGTTCCTGGTTTGGCTTCCTATCGCAGAGTCGGACGACTTCAGATTCAAGAAGGTCCTACAAGTCTCGAACGTCCTACTTACCCTCTCAATATTCATTCTGATGGCCTTCTCTCTAAACCTCCATACCGGGTACACGGGAATGGTAAACTTCGGTATTATCTTCTTCGTCTCAATAGGGGCCATCACGGTGGGCATTCTTACTGCCCCAGAGGATCTGCACGGCTATGGCTGGGGGATCCTTCCAGCCACAATTGTCGGAATCGTTCTTGCCGGGATTTTCGGATGGGCCCTAGCATATCCGACTGCTAGGCTGAGGACTGATTACTTCGCAATAGTGACAATCTCCCTAGGTGAGATAGTAAGGGTCCTCCTAGGCGGCGAGCCTCTTCTCAGGGTCGGGTCAATTGGCCTTGGAATAGGTATTGCCGCATACCCCTTGCCATTGGAGAACTGGTGGTTCTGCGGGCCAAATGAGATTGGCCCTGGCACGCAATGGGCAGATCCCGCCGACTGCCGGGACGACGCTCTTCTGGTAGACTCACCGGCCTACCAAATGGGGGAAATCCTAAGCCTAGGTCAGCCAGCTCCTTACATGTTCATTCTTATGGTAATCTCGATAATCTCCGTGATTGTTGTATGGAAGATGCTGTCAACCCTGATTTCTTCTCCTTGGGGCAGGGTCCTGAAAGCGATAAGAGAGGACGAGGAGGTCGCTCAGCACCACGGTCATGACATCCTAACCCACAAGGCATCGAGCCTCGCGCTAGGCGCATCAATAGCTGGACTAGCAGGAGCGCTATGGGCTTGGAAGCTAACCGGTTTCGAACCCACATTCATGTCTCCAGCCAAATCCACATTCTTGGTCTGGGCCGCATTCATTATTGGAGGTGCGTCGAACAACAGAGGCATGATCGTGGGGGCATTCATCATCGTCCTAATGGAGTTCGTATTCAACGTCCTAGTTGCGGGCCAAAGCTCCCCAGACCTGCCTCTGCACTCTACCGCGCAGAGGATAGACGGCCTCTTCGAGTGGTTAGTCTCCAGTCAGTGGGAGGCATTCCAGGTATTCCTCCTAATGGCACTGGTGGGCTTCGCTATTAGATCCCAGAGAATCCTCGAGATAGGGGCCTCAGGTTGCGCAATCTTCGCCTTCACAGCTGTGGTTCTTGGAGAGAGGTCAATCAGAGAGTCCTTCCTTTTCGGTGAAATATCCGCGGACATGGTTTACGTCAAACTCCTGCTTGTAGGTTGTCTGATGCTTTTCTCCCTCAAGTTCAATCCCAAGGGACTCTTGCCAGAGGTTCCGAATAGGCCCCAGCGCCCAATAGGTGGTGATTGCTCTGAGTAGCATAGCGCTGAAGGTGGATAGCCTCCGAAAGGAATTCGGAGGCCTAGTAGCTGTGAGGAACGTCACCTTCGAAGTAGAAGAGGGAGAGTTCGTCGGCCTCATAGGTCCAAACGGCTGCGGAAAATCCACCACATTCAACTGCATCAGCGGTCTACTTGACCAGACAAGTGGCAGCGTCGAGATGTTCGGCCAAGACGTATCTGGACTCAGGCCAGACCAGATTCAGAACCTGGGAATGACTCGAACATTCCAGCACACCAATCTCTGGAGGCAGATGACAGTCATCGAGAACCTACTAGTGCCACCCCGCAATCAGTTCGGGACATCATTCAGAGAACTCCTCCAGTCCCTATTCATCCCCTATGGGAAGTCCGAGGAGGACCGACTAACCAGAGCATTCGAGGTTCTAGACCAGCTCGAGGTCCCTCACATGGCGAACAATCTCACCAGCGAGCTCTCAGGCGGCCAGAGCAAGCTAGTCGACATTGGCAGATCAATGATGGGCGACCCCCGACTACTGCTCCTGGACGAGCCAGTAGCAGGGGTGGCAGGACCTCTAGCGATGAAGATCTTCAACAACCTTAGGAGGATCGTCGACGAGACAGGGATATCCATCCTAATCATCGAGCATAACATGGACTTCATCCTCAGGCAAGGTGTGGACCGAATCATCGTGATGAACGAGGGTCAGGTCCTCATGCAGGGATCACCAGACGAAGTAAGATCGAACAGAGAGGTCATAGAGGCATACCTCGGAGCAGCTGGGGATCACCGGGGGGAAGAGGAATGACCAGGGTTCTTGAGGTAACAGGCCTCGAAGGTGGGTACGGGGCAGTCCAGATACTATACGGCATAGATATGCACGTCGATGAGGGCGAGTTTGTCACCATCATCGGGCCAAACGGATGCGGTAAGTCCACATTCATCAAAACCATATTCGGAATAGCCTCTTACTACAGTGGGGGTATTGAATACAGGGGTCAAGACGTTTCTGGATGGAGGACGGATCAACTAGTAAACAGAGGGATCGCTTATGTCCCCCAGGTTGACAACGTATTCCCATCACTCTCAGTGAAGGAGAACCTGCAGATGGGGGGCAACAGCCTCTCACAGGGAGAACTTAACGAAAGGATCGAGAGATCGTTGGAGATGTTCCCAGACTTGAGAAACAGGGAACATGACCTAGCAGCATCTCTTTCCGGGGGTGAAAGGCAGATGCTCGCGATATCACGAGCGCTGATCTCTGACCCTAGGTTCCTCCTTCTGGACGAACCCACAGCCGCCCTCTCCCCTCTCTACCAACAGCAGATCATCGAGAGCATAGACTCGCTTAGAGGACAGGGAATCACCATTCTGATAGTGGAGCAGAACGCAAGGCTGTCTCTAGCTAGGTCCGATAGAGGATACATAATGGCGAACGGGCAGATAGTCCACACTGGAGATGCAAAGCACATCCTCAGCGACCCAGAGATTGGAGAGTATTTCCTCGGCAACAAGGACGATTGATCTAGAAAACTAGGAAACCACTCAGGAATCTCTCAGAGACAATGCCTGCTGGGCCCATAGCATCTTGGAGACCCTGTCAGGCATCAGTCCCAGTGCCTCGTTCACCGCGTCTTCAGTGTCTTTGTCCATCTTTGAAATCTGATCGAAAGTGCGAATACCTAGGACCTTCAGCTTCTTCTCTATCTTTACATCGACACCCTTGATCTTCGTGAGGTTATCCGACTTCCTATCTCCAGCCTCCCCTATCTGGGCCCAGTTTATTTTCACCATCTTGGCCCCTTCCATTTCAGACTCATCCGAAATAAGGACCGGCCTCTCAGACCCAGAGTCAACGCCTTCAAGCCTGATAATTGTCTTAGCCTGCTGAGTCCATGACATCTCTTCCACCCTTCCTGGGACAAACTCCAAGGAATCGTTCACAATGTCCGTGGTCTCCGAATCAAAATTGGAGATCTGCATATAGGTTAGTATTCCCAATGCATTGAGCTTCTTCTCTGTGAACTGGTCAATACCCTTTATGCTAGTCAGATCGTCCCGTTCACTATCTTCAGCAATCCCGATCTGGGCCCAATCTATCTGATCCTGCCTTTCTGCGACTCTGTGTAGAATCATCTCTTCTCTCTTGTCCCTTTCTAGCTCTTCAGATAGATGATCAATGTCCTTCCCAGCATGCTCTGCCTTCCGAACTGCATCTTCCACCCTCTTCTCTGCAGCATCAGCCTCTGCCCGGGCCTCTTCCGCCTCAGCCTCCTCGATTTCTGCTAGCAAACGCGCCTCTTCCGCCTCAGTCTCTTCTACATCCGCCCTCTTCCTAGCCGCCTCAGCCTCCGCCTTGGCTTCGATAATCTCCTCTTTCGCCTTCTTTAGGGCCTCTTCAACCTCAACCGATCTTTCCTCCTTCTGGGCCTTCTCTTGCTCCCTTTCCAGAGCCTTCTTTTCGGTCTTAATCTCTTCTTTAGAAGACTCAAGGACCTCTTTCTTTAGAGCCATTTCAGCTTCAAGCCTCTTCATTTCAGCCTGAATTTGCTCTATGTCTTTTTCAGCTTCGTCAGATTTTTTCTCTGCATCGCTTATCAGGTCTGGATTCTGTCCATTGTTCTCTTCCAATGAGGCAACCTGATCCGAATCGTCCTTCACCTCATTCGATACAAGCCTAGGTACCTCAAGTTTATCCTTCTCATCCGTAGAATCATACTCTCCGATTTCAGTAATATCGAAAGAAGAGATCTCGGTTCCATGCATTAGGTTTGAGACCACTTCTTGGATGAATCTCATGGAATTCTTCATTCGGTGTGTGTCATCAATCTCGTGAAGTAAAACATTCTCACATTCTTCCGCGACCTTCCTTGAGAGGCTGATTGGCACTACTTCGTCGAACTTCCCGTGCATTATCGCTGTAGGGTGGGCCGGGATTGGCCACGACATCTTCTCCGCCGATTCCATGAACTCCCATGGGAGGACTATGTCAAGATCGTAGCCAGTGTAGCGCCTTTCTCCAGTGGCCTTCCATGCGTTCCGGCCAGCTTCCTCCATTCCCTCCCAGTTCTCAGCAAGACCAAAGGCGGGGGCGATGAGAAGCAACCTCGTCTCTGCCTGAGGCCTCAAGGAGGACGCGTTCGCTGCAGCTAGCCCTCCCATAGAGGAGCCAACAACTAGATCGAATCGCTCCTCGTCTAGATGACGAACTAGAACCTCTGTCTGACTAGCAATGCTCCAACCAAGTTCAGACATTATTGGTGCAGTGACATCCCATCCCAATGCATCCTTCATGTATGTCGGCTTGGATCCTTCAGGACTGCCTTCGAAACCGTGTGCGAATAGGACCTTCAGAGCTATCCCTCCAAATCGCAGAACGAGATTCTTAGGAACTCGGTATCAGTGACCTCCCTCTCCATCGGTGAGCCTTCATCCCCTAGAACTCTCAAGTGAATCTCAGCAGTTACCTCAACTGTTGCTTCGAAAAGATGGCCCCCCCTTACAACATGGTCATCTTCAGAGGCAACTATGTGAATATGTGTGAATGGCCCATCTGGACCCGGCACGAGGTTTCCTTGCATGGATAGAAGCTCCATGGGCTCTTGTACGGTAATCTTCTGGTAAACCCCCTCGGAATCAAGGAATCCTATCACGGTATCCCTTACTCTTCCAATCCCGCTAGTTAGTGCTGCCGCAGAAATACCTTGTTCACTAAGCGCTCTAATCGACTCATGAATCTCCTCCCCCTTGTCGAGTCGGACGAAGAGGTCTCGCCCTATCCGGGTATGTTCCATGCCACCCCATCCACTGGCAGAACTTCAAACTCTCCATCAATCAAACACTCTCGGAGAACTAGAAGATATATTCCACTAGAAGAATTATATTTCCATCAGCGTGTCTTGAAAGAACTACTAATCTCCAGTGGAAGCAAAGGGGTTGGACTGTCCTACCACACTGTTCATAGGCCGTGTCTACGGAGCTGCAAAGCCGAGCAGTGGAAAAATGACGATGGCAGCACATGATGCATCCTCAAGATGGAGGACTTTCCTAGAAGAGGCCAAGGAGTCTGAGGTGCTGACCCTACTTTCTCGTCAGTCGAACTTCCCATTCTTATCCGTACCTTTCCACGAGCTCCAGATGTTCGATCCAGACTTTGCAGAGGACATCTTGGAATACCCAAAATCGATTCTCTCAGCTGGTTCTAAGACATTAATGGAGATTTGCAGAGAGAGGGGGGAGGAAATCGACGCCCTACTTCGAGTAGGCGAGCTTCCCAGTGACACAAGGAAACCTCTGAGGGAGATTGGAAGCTCCGACATTGACAAACTCAGAAGCGTCGACGTTATTATCACGAAGATTTCCGAAATAAAGCCCAGGATCCACAGGGCAGTGTTCAAGTGCGAGTCTTGCGGTCATGACATAGAAATCGATCAAGAGAACGAGAGGGAGTTGAAGGAGCCACTGAATTGCCCTCAGGCGTTGGGGGGCTGTGGAAGCAGCAGGCCTGCAACTAGGTTCGACTTGGTCCTGATTAGCTCAAGAATGGTGAACAACCAGTGGATTGAGATCCAGGAGCAGCCAGAAAATGTACCTAGTGGGGCACAACCAAGTAGGGGGATGGTATTGATCGAGGGCGACCAAGTGAACAAGCACCTTCCCGGTGAAAGGGTTACTGCAAACGTCATCCCAATAGTAAGGACTCACGTAAAGAACAGGAAGAAGACACCCATGTTCGACGTAATTTTCCACCTAATTAGCTCTGAACACGAGAGTACCCCCTTTACTGAAATTACCATTGATGAGGAGGATAGCGCGAGGATTATCGAGATCTCAAAGAGGGAAGACCTGATGTCACTTGTCCAGAAGTCAATCGCACCTTCTGTTTTCGCTACAGGGATTCTCGGGCACGTCAAGCGCTCTCTGGCTCTGCAGCTTTTTGGAGGAGTATCCAGACGACTGAATGATAAAACTAGATCGAGAGGGGACATCCATATCTTACTGATGGGAGATCCTGGTGTAGCTAAATCTCACCTATTGACGTTCATCTCCGAACTATCCCCAAGGGGAAGGTTCGCTACAGGCGGGGGCGTCTCGGGAGCAGGACTTACAGCAGCTGCAGTTAGAGATGCCTTCGGAGATGGGAGATTTGCCCTGGAGGCAGGCGTACTACCTCTTTCCGACAGGGGTTTGGCAGCTATAGATGAGTTCGACAAGATCTCCGACGATGACAG
This sequence comes from Methanobacteriota archaeon, assembly GCA_002716085.1. Classification (GTDB taxonomy): domain Archaea; phylum Thermoplasmatota; class Poseidoniia; order Poseidoniales; family Thalassarchaeaceae; genus UBA36. Next base: position 84,582 of record PAYZ01000009.1, read on the forward strand.
AAGGATGATGCATCCTGCTATGGAGCAGCAACAGGTCCACGTTGCCAAGGGGGGGATTACTGCCACCTTGCATTCTAGGTGTTCAATTCTTGCAGCTGCGAATCCAAAGGATGGCCGCTTTAGCAAGAGGGGCCCAAATCAGAGCGTCATGAGATCATTTCAGGAGACAGGGCTACCACCTCCTCTCGCATCCAGATTCGATATTATTTGGATGATTAGGGATGAAATTAGGATCCACGACGACGAGAGAATTGCTAGGCACATCTTGGACAACCGAACCTCTGGAAAGAGTGAGGCTGTCTTAGAGGGGAGCATCGAATTGGCCCAATCTGACTCCTCGGAAGAAACCGTAATTACGAAATCAAAGGAGGGTGAGGAGCATCTTACCCAGGAATTCCTAAGGAAGTACATTGCATTTGCGAAGAGAACAATACACCCACAACTGGACGAGGATGCAAAGGCCGAGATTCTAAAGTACTACACGGAGGAGAGGCAGTCCTTCGGCAGAGAAGATCAGTTCCAGTCCGATCAGTCAGATAGGGAATCTGTGATACCAATCACGGCGAGAGCTCTAGAGGCCCTGATCAGACTCACAGAAGCCCATGCAAGAATGCACCTCAATGAAGTGGCTACTTCACACGATGCAAGGGTCGCACTTGCGGTGTTCAAGCATTGGAGGGAGGAGTCCGGGATAGAAGACGAATCAGAGCTTCATTCCGGAGTCTCGGTTAGGGTGAGATCAAACAACTCCACAATTAGGCAGATGATTCGAGAAATTTGTTCAGAGCGTGGAGGGATAGCAGAGAGAACTCAGATTTACAACTCGGCAATATCCAGAGGAATTACAGAGTCAGAGGTGGACAATGTCATCTCCAGGATGCTAACTAGCGGAGAACTTTTCAGCCCCAGAATGGATCACTTCTCTTTCGCCTAATTCCGTTTAGCCTATGAGATGGGACCCTCTCTGAACACCATAATGGAGCCCATTGGCGACATCGTGGATCCCGCTTCACTTGACCCAGTTGCCCTGGGCTTCATGTGCGGATTAGAGATTCATCAACAGCTGGCAACTGACAAGCTTCATTCCAGGATGCCCAGTAAGCTATATGATTACAAGGCCGAGGAAATACCTTCTGAGTGGAATAGGTCCACAAGGAGGCTCCGAGCCTCTAGAGGAGAGGCAGGAGAAACAGATATTGCAGCAAGGTTCGAGCAGCGCAGGAACAGAAAGTTCGAGTACGTTCAACCTCCAAATGCTGGGCTAATAGAACTGGACGAGGCTCCCCCAAGGAATCACGATTCCAATGCCGTGGATGTGGCTCTCACAATTTCAGCTATGATGGGAGCAAAGCCAATCCCTCATCTCCAGGCAATGAGGAAGACAGTAGTTGATGGATCAAATACTAGCGGTTTCCAGAGGACTACCATTGTTGCAACGAGTGGAGCGATCAAAGCAGGACCGGCACGGGTGGGTATAGATCTAATATCTCTCGAAGAGGACTCTGCAAGGAAGTTGGAGGCGCGCTCATCAGAATCTGGCGAGACTGTGGTTTACAATCTTGACAGGCTGGGAACGCCTCTCGTCGAGGTGGCAACTGCCCCTGATATACGATCACCAGAGCATGCGAAAGAGACAGCAATGGCCCTGGGCAGGATGCTAAGGGACACTAGGAGAGTTAGAAGGGGACTGGGGTCGATCAGGCAGGATCTCAACGTTAGCATTGATTGTGGAGACAGAGTTGAAATCAAGGGTTGCCAAGACTTGGGATGGATTCCCCAAATAATCAGGCTGGAGATGGCAAGGCAGCTTCATTTCTATCGTCTCGCTAACGAATTACGTAGTGAGGCCAATCTCCCTCCACTGCCCCCTGACAGGAGGGAAGACTCCATTCCAGTCGAGAACAGGGTCTCCTTAGCAGTCTCAAACAGGATTCAGCTTGACCTTCATGACATAACCGAATTGTTCTCTTCCTCTCAATCTGAGTTGGTTTCTTCTTCGTTGGGGACGGGCCATTCTGTTCTAGCTACATCTCTCCCCGGTTTCTCCGGACGTCTCGGTAAGAAGGAAGACGGAGATGGCCCCCAACTACCCAGGCTAGGGAGAGAATTGGCTAGTGCTGCTAAGCTTGCCGGGGTCGCAGGGATTTTCCAATCTGACGAACTTCCTGCATACGGGATATCACAATCAGAAGTAGATTCAGTGAGATCAGCACTTTCTCTGAAGGATCAGGACGCCTTCGTAATATGCGTCGCTCCTAGGTGGCAGGGGGAATTAGCACTGGAATCAGTTGTTTTCAGGGCTAGGATGTCATTCCACAGAATTCCCCAGGAGGTCAGAAACGTGGTTATTAGGAAGGGGAAGCCAGAGGACGGGACGACCACCGCATTGCGCCCACTACCCGGAGGTGCCAGAATGTATCCCGAGACCGACATCCCGGTCTTGGAGATCTCTCCCGAAAGGTGGAGTTCGATATGCGAAAACCTCCCATTGACAGCCCAAGAGAGGAAGGAGCGGCTAAACGGTCTGGACCTGTCCTCAAACCAAGTAGAGGCACTACTAAACGGCGAGATTGACGACCTTCTTTTCAAGGGCATCGAGGGGCCTCTCGAGCTCCCTCCGAAGGCCTGGGCAAGTGCTCTGCTGGAAAACGGCACCGACAAGCCAAACGCGCTGGCGGCATCGGTCCATCTCCGAGAAAGTGGTTCGTTGACCAGGGAGGGGGCCGAGACGCTACTCGAAGAATCGGTGGAAGCACCCGTAGAAGAATTGATTTCTTGGATGTCATCAGAATCTGAGTCTCGGGGCTTCCTCCCCGCTGACACATCCTCAATCGAGCAGGCAGTAGATGCTGTAATCAGAGAGCGGCAAGACTTCATCGAAGAGAGAGGAGTGGGCGCGATCGGTCCTCTCATGGGCATGGTGATGCAGAAGCTAGGGGGTTCCGCTGACGGGAAGGCAGTCAGCAAAATCCTGAGGGATAGGATTAATCAGAAAATCGATTGACACGCGATCAAGAATTGATAACTGATATCCTCAAAATTAACAACTATATTCATAGACCTATTTTTTCAAACATTGAAATCTATGTCTGATATGTTGAAAACGACATCTGTATTGGCACTAGTTGCTCTGATTCTAATCTCCCCCTGGATCCAGGAAAGGCTTTCAGAAGAGGCGACCAAATTCATAGAAGACAATGAATCTGCACACGACGGCCTCCCAACCGAGTGGGAGGGCAAGCAGGTAATCTGCATCCACTTCCCAGCATCCTCTCCGCATGACGAGTTTTCACACGGCGTCACCATGATTGGGGCCGATGGTTCTGATCTGGGGGTGAACGAAGACCTCAACAGGACAGGAGCTTGCGTTGGTGGATTCGATGGGTACTCCAATGGATTGGATTTCATGATGGACTCCACAAGAATGGCAAGCGGGGCCCTTTCCGTAGGTTACGAAGTAGGTCAATGGGGAGTTTTCGTCCATACTATCGGAGGCCTGAATGTAGATTCTTTGACGGGGGATTTCAATGGGGCGTATTGGCAACTAGATCACAATGGGGAGTATTCAATGGTAGGGATTGGTGACTTAGAGATGTCCGAGGGCGATATAATCACATGGAGCATCGGTACTTGGTGAATTCGCAAGTATGAAGTGATGGGGGCCTTCCAGAGGAACGGGGTGAATGATTGTACGACTTTCATAATGTTTCATTGTCCCCAATCCAGTCGCTTTTCCTGAATATCGCAATTCTATCGATTATCGTCCTATCCCTGATTAGGAGCGAGCGATCTTTGAGGGACCAGAGCCAGTGGGGACTGCTGTTCCTGCTCGCAGTCTTCGGAGTGTCGGGAAGGATCCTTCTAGACCCGATACCAAATGTTCAGCCGGTAACGGTCCTAGTCCTATTTGCAGGTGCGTACTTTGGAGCCCCTCGCGCTATTGCACTTGCAGCGACCATTGCGCTGGCATCGAACGTCATACTTCTCGGACACGGACCTTGGACGCTATTTCAGGCTCTGGGATGGGGGCTTGTAGGTATTGTTGGCTCCCAACTGTCGGATAGCTTGCTCGTTAATGGAGAGATTAGAGTTAATCGGATGGCTTTTTTGGCGGCCATCTTGGGCTTCGTCTTCAATTGGATTGTATCACTTAGCATCCTCATTGAAACAGGGTCATCCATGATGATCCCGTATTTGCTGAATGGTCTGGTCTTCGATCTTTATCACGCAGCTGGAAATGTGGTATTCGTCGCTTGGATGGCAGTTCCCCTTGGAGATATGATGGCTCGTCACAGGACAACTAGAAACCCAGATGCGGTGAGAGAAGTTGCCTCGATATGAAGAGCTAACCATGGTCCTTGTGACTAGGGAGGATCTCCGACTGTCGAAAGGGAAGCTAGCAGCTCAGTGCTCACATGCCGCTGCAGAGTGTGTTTTGAAAGCAAAAAGAAGCGACCCCAGGTCCTTGGACAATTACATCAGGAGGGGGGCAAGAAAAATAGTCTGCAAGGTTTCAGATCTAGTGGCTCTAAAGAAGGCCTTCTCAAGAGCAAAGAAATCAGGCCTAGTCTGTCACCTAGTAAAGGATGCTGGGCACACAGAAATTCCCCCCGGAACAGAAACCGTAGTCGGCATAGGGCCAGGTCCAAGGAATGAGATTGACAAGATCACAGGTGACCTTCCTCTTGTAAGTTAGAAGCACTAAGAAAAACCCCGTTTCATTTTCCAGAAGAGTCTTGAGCTTGCTCTTGTTGGGACCATTGTGGTTACCCAAGCCCCGTTGTCGGAAGAGATCAGGTCGGCACTTCTTGAACAATGTGATGGGATTAGCGGTTTGACAAGATGGTTAGACGGAATCGACAGGAGACCGGGTCTGGAAGAGCTCGACTCACGACTATCCAATTTGGAGATTAATATCGAGGCTCTGGAAGAATGCATCGGATACTCGGAAGACGGGTACCAGAGGAACGTGATAAAGAAGAATGAGCATTACGAACTAGTGGCGATATGCTGGACACCCGGTCAGGACACCCCGATCCATGACCACGTAGGAAGCGATTGCGCATTCCTAATCGTGTCAGGAGTCTCAACAGAGACAACTTACAGAACCAGAGATGACGGCTCCGCCTTCCCAGTTTCAACCAGGAGGTACATGCCGGGTGAGGTCTGCGCCGCAAAAGAGCCAGACATCCACAGGGTTTCGAATGACGAGGGTTCCAATCTAATCAATTTGCACGTTTATACTCCGCCACTGAGTGGATTCAAAATCTACTCGGAAGCTAGTTGATCAGCGCCCTCTCTCGGCCATTAGTTGCATAGCCTGCTGGGACCACATCATCTTTGAAATCCTACCAGGAGTGAACTCAAGAGCGTCATTCACTACCTCTGCAGTAACTGGGTCCATCTTAGAGATTTGATCATAGGTATGAATCCCAAGTACGTTCAGCTTCTTTTGAGAGAACTCGTCTAGACCCTTGATTCTTGTAAGATCATCTGCCCTCTGGTCCTCGTGTTCACCAATTTGCGCCCAGTTTATCTGTACGGCCTTAAGACCCACCCTCTCGAGAATCAGCTCCTCTCTGTCTAGTAGATTGGCCTTCAGCTTCAGCTCCGCCTCCTGCGCCTCTCTCTCTAGTCTCATTGCCTCGGTCTCTACACCAACTAGTGCCGTCTCCTTCCCCTTCATCTCGCTCTGCATCTTGGCAATCTCAACCTCGACCTGCTCGGCCTTCCGAGCAGTCTCGGACTTGAATTTCTGGCTATCTTCTATCTCCTGCTCGACCTTCTTCTTCATCTCTTCTGCTTGCTTGGCCTCGAGCTCTACTTTGGCAATCTCCTTCTGCTTGGCCTTTACTTCCTTTTCCAGAGACTTGGCTGCCTTCATTTCGTCCTTCATCTGGTCCTTTACATCCTTGAGGGCTCCCTTTGCCTCTTCTGCCTCAGCCTTCGAAGCCTCCAGAGCCTCCTGCTTCTTCGCCATGGTGGATTCCATCTTGGATTCGGCCAGCTCTCGTTTTGCTCTGAACTCTTCAAGCTGCTCCTCGGCCTTCGATTTCGCCTTACCAGAAGCCTTGATCTGCTTCTGAGCAACCTTCCTCTCCATCTCGGCCTTCTTCAGCTCCGCTTCAGCCTTTGCAGCAGCCTTTCCTTCCTTAGCAACCTCTGCTCCTAGCTTCTTGGCCTCTGCCATCGCGTCCTTGGCTTCCTTACCTGCCTCTTTGGCTGCGACAGACTCCTCCTTTGCCTTTGCCTTGAGCTCCGCCTCCTTTGCCTTGAGCTCTTCAGGTGACAATTTTGAAGACGACTTTACGTCTTCTAGAGCCTTCTTTGCAGCCTTGGCCTGCTTCTGAGCAGCCTTCCTCCCGGCTTCTGCCTTCTTCGCCTCGACCTCTGCCTTTGCAACTGCCTTGGCTTCCTTGGCCGCCGCCTTGGCCTGACCCGCAGCTTCCTTCTTTGCAGCCTTAAGCTCGGCTTGTGCAGCAGCGGCTTCGGCCTTTGCAGCGGCTTCCTTCTCCTTGGCCTCTGCTGGATCTTCAGACTCAGGCTTGGCTGACTTCTTGGGCTTCTCTTTTGCTGGTTCTGGCTCTGGTTCTGGCTCTGGTTCTGGAGCTTTCTCCTTCTTTGTCTCAATCTTCCCGTACTTCTTCTGAAGCGCCTTCACCATTGTTCCATAATCGCCCTTGAACTTCTTGAGTAGCTTGGGGATATTCTCAATTTGCTTCGATCTCTCCGGCTCTTCTAGGAACTGGGCATATGTCGCCTTAGCTAACTTTGCCGCTTGCTCGGCAGTCGGTCCTTCGGCCACGATATTGTGGGGAAAAACCATCACTTAAGGATTTGACCAAAATATCTAGCAATCTAATTTTCTAGGATTCTCTCCAAAAACCCTCAACTGCTCCCCAGCGTATCACTCTTGTATTCCTCTAGAACCTCTCTGAATAGTTCGATATCAGACTCAAAAGTCTCCGGTAGCAGCGGTCCGAAAGAAAATCGGAAAAATCGGGAATATGGAGAAACATACGAAGGATCCTTCGAATGAGGTCGTGCCATGTCGCAATCTGATGCGCATAGTATTGCCGCTCCCTTCTTGAATAGACGTCTATTCAGCTCCGCGCTAGTCAGGCCCTGAGGCAGCTCTAACCAGTGGTAGAAACCCCCGTTGCCTGTGTAGACGCCAAGACCCATCTCCTCAAACGCCCTTCCATACCTCTCCCGTTGCCAGTTGTAGTGCTTCTCGACGGCTAGTCGCGCCTTTTTTACACGACTTTGCTCAAGGAGCTTGACAGCGTATAGCTGCGATGGGTGACTAACACCGCCCATGCCGAAGCTCGAGAAATTTGCCAGAGTCTCGATATTCCTCTTGCTGGAAACGATCCACCCCACCCTGATCCCTGGAGACTGGAGCCCCTTGGTACAGGCACAAGCAATGAACACATTGCTGTCGTCCAAATCCTCAACGTACTGTATCCCGCTAACTGAGGGAGTATGGAACATCTCGTAGGCCTCATCCAGCAAAATCCCGTTACCTGGTTGCTCAGCCATCTGAATAAGCTCCCTCAATTCTTCTCCATAACGAGTCTGTCCTGATGGATTCTGCGGATTAGAAATCACGGGCATTATGAAGGCCTCCGGATCGAGCCCCGATCTATCGAAATATAGCGAATTATCTGGATGGAAGTTGTTTTCCTTAGTGAATGGAACTACTTCGTAATCGGTATTGCTCTGTTCCAAGATGTCCAGATATGCCGGCCACTCAATGTTTCCTATCCTTACCTTTACATGCTCCTTTAGGAAAGCCATCACGGTGTAGATTCCAGGCCTCCCTCCAGCGAAAATCATCACGTTGTCTGCTGTGATGCTGGATCCGTATTGCGAGTTGTAGTAATCCACGATAGAATCGCGCAATTCCGGATGCCCCCATGCTTTGGGATAGAAACGATCCTCCGAAGAGACACCAATGCTGTCTGGCAACGGGGGGCCATCGAACTTCTCAAGCTGAGTAGTTAGTGGGAATCCTTGGGACCAGGGATGAGTTCCCTCTGAGCCCATGAAGCTTCCAAAGGAGTCCCTGAAGGCGTAAAGAGTCTCATAGATTCCCATTGGGGGGCAATTGTCAGACAGGAAAGACTCCACACCGGGCCCCTCGGATTCATTTGTGATCCCATTTCCGTTCCCTTGCTCACCCATGCTTCCCCGGGGGGTAGCATACAAATTAGCTTGACCATCGCGACTTCACAGATACATGAGGTCACCGAAAAGAACTGTTAATACGAAAAATCCCTGTCAGGGGTCATGAGCGATCCACGCACTTCAGAGAGAATAATTCCAGTCGCAATATGTTTGCTAATTCTAGGAATGTCGGCATCTACATTCCAGATGGAAATAGAATCGGGGGAATTGAGGGAAAGAACGGAAAGGTCAGAAACTCATGAATCAGTAAATTTCCAGGGCTTCACGCCAGGATCAATTTACTCAGATGCGACCATATCCAATGCTAGAGGGACTGTTTGCTATGTCAGGCACGATGGCACCATAGGGTGCTGGGGAGGTAACGATAACGGCCAGCTCGCAACAGGGTACAGTGGTTGGGGAATGGAAAGTACATACTCGACAGAAGACATAATCGGAGTCGGGGGACTCCAGTTCAGGGAGGTAGCAGTAGGTCACATGAGCGCCTGCGCAATCACTGAGGGCGACGAATTATACTGCTGGGGGGGAGGCCAATATGGTCAGCTCGGCCGCCCAGTCTGCGTCGAGAACACCACAGGTGGTGGATATTTTCATTGCAGGCACGCAATGAACAAGCCCCCCCAGAAAGTCAACTTCACTAACAACGAAACTGTCCTCACCATTTCCGGTACCGGGGGTTCGGGTCACTTCTGTGCAATCATGGAAACTGGAGAGGTAATGTGCTGGGGACAGAATTTGTACGGCCAGGTCGATGGTAGCGATTTCTGCTCCAAGATGACTTCCTACGCGATACCCGCCGTTGGGGATGACTGCAATTGGAATTATGGGAAAACAAGGCCCCAGCTGGTCCCCTTCCCAGATAACAGGAGCGCCATAGCGGTAACCACCGGCGACCAATTCTCATGCGCTGTCCTGGATAACAATAGCGTGTACTGCTGGGGATCTACCCTAGCCGGTAGAATGGGCCTGGGGGAAGACCACTTCACGACAGTCACCACATCTTCATGGGACGTCTCCATGTCATCAATCGAGGTGGAAAACCCCGACGCCTTCCCAGATTCGGGCTACGCAGTCTTAGGTTGGCGTGAAGGCTACTGGTCTGGGAAGAGCGGCAACAACCTCACCGGGTTTGAACTGGTTGATACCGAGGGCGTCGGCACCATAGCCGCTGGAACTTACATCGCCAACGCAATCCAGAGGGAACCGATACACATCCCGATGCCCAACGACGAACCCGCATTGGCAATAGACTCAGGCGGGGCCATTACAACAGCGATCGTTGGCGACGGGAAAGCCGTATTCTGGGGGCATGACGGCGACAACTCAACGCCTGTTATTCAAACTGCAATCCCTCAGGGTAGGACCGTGATCTCATTCTCGCAGAGCGAGAGCCACGGATGCGGGATCCTGGATAACTTCGAGGCATGGTGCGGGGGCCAAAACGGATGGGGCCAACTTGGCCTGGGCTCAACCGGAGGAAATACCCCCTTCTCTATGGTCACTGGAGGCCAAGAGTTCGTGGGGATAGCTACCGGCTCATATTACTTCAACGAAAACTCAAGGTGGAACTCTACTTACCAGGGAGCGCAGACCGCATCCTCTTGCGCCATCAACGTGACTGGTTACGTTTTCTGCTGGGGGACAGACGAGCTTGGAACACTAGGAGATGGGCCGCCATGCTGCTCTAGAAACGCACCCAACTTGATCTACAGCCCCGGTAGGGACGGAAGGGCAGACGTTTCAGACAGGGACCCGGACGGAGACGGCGTAATCTCCATCCTAGACGACTTGCCTTATGGGTGCCCATCAGGAGTGTACCTGGTCAACGGTGCTTGCACCGGAGTCACAACTGCTGGATTCTACTCCTTGGAGTACTCTACCATCCAACACCCCTGTCCCGCAGGAACTTTCCAACCCTCGCCCGGTCAGGATAACTGCCTGACCTCATCTGCGGGCCACTACAGCCCAGAGGGATCTGCGAGCGAGATCATTTGCCCAACAGGGCACTACCAGCCCGATGAGGGGCAAGGAGCTTGCCTCGAGGCAGACTCGGGCAACTACGTCTCCATCGAGGGCGAGACTCGCCAGTACGAGTGCACCCCGGGCAATTACCAGCCGTGGTCGGGTCAGGACGGGTGCCTCGAGGCCCAACCAGGCAACTTCGTATCGGGGTTCGGCTCCGACCGGCAGACTTCCTGCGCTGAGGGGTCCTACCAGGAATCCAGCGGCATGGATTCCTGCACCCAAGCAGATCCCGGCTTCTACGTGTCTTCCGAGGGATCAACTTCTCAAGAGCCATGCCAGCCGGGATCATTCTCCAGCTCCCAGGGCCAGGATACCTGCACAGAAGCTTCACCAGGATTCTTTGTCTTGGAGGCCGAGAGCACGGCCCAATCAGCATGCCAACCCGGAGATTACCAACCCGACTCTGGACAGGTGCAATGCCTGACGGCAGATCCAGGGAACTTCACTTCGAGCGAGTCTGCTACTGAGCAGACCCCCTGCCCCAGCGGGTATTACCAACCAGATCCTGGACAGACTTCCTGCATTGAGTCCGAGGCAGGGTACTTCTCTCAAGAGGGAGCAAGCTCTCAGACCCAATGCCCATCTGGAACCTACTCGTCCTCATCAGGCGAATCGGAGTGTACTGCAGCCGACCCAGGTTACTACGTTGAACTGGATGGGGCGACCGGTCAGACTGCCTGCCCTCCCGGCCAGTTCCAGGGGTCATCTGGCTCAGGTTCTTGCGAGGAGGCACCTCCAGGTCAGATAGTCAGCCCGGATGGGACCTCCACATTGGAGTGCAGCCCCGGCACATACAAGCCCGAGAACCAGTCCACTTGCCTAGAGGCATCCCCGGGGCACTTCGTTAACGAGTCGGGGGCATCCTCTCAGACGCCTTGTGCACCAGGTTCTTACCGATCCACTTCAGGAAAGACGGACTGCGTCTTGGCCAGCCCTGGAAACTATGTCCCAGAGGAGGGATCCTCAGGCCAGACCCAGTGCCCCAAGGGAGAATTCCAGTCTTTCGGAGGCGAGTCATCGTGCAACCAGGCAATGCCCGGGCATTACGTTCCAGAGGAGGGAGCCAGATCCCAGACCAGCTGCAAGGTAGGTAACTACCAGCCCGAATCAGGGCAGGAGGATTGCATGCCAGCTGACCCTGGGAACTTCGTGTCTCAGAGCGGGGCAACCTCCCAGTTTGCATGCCAGCCGGGAACATTCCAAGGTGACTCCGGATCATCATCCTGCGATCCAGCCCAACCAGGGAATTTCGTTCCCAACGCTGGAGCTACCGAGCAGAGCAAGTGCCCTGGAGGGCAAGAGCAGGAGCTTAGCGGACAGGCTTCCTGCGTTGACGTGGAGAGGCCACTATGGCTGTCACTACTAATCTTCGGAGTCCCATCCATTATTCTGGGCACTATGGCTATCCTATACATCTCGAACAGGAAGAAGGGCGGCGGCGGTGGCCGAGGAAAGGCCTACATGTACTCCGAGGATCTAACGGTAGGACAGCTCAAGAAATAGGATAGATCTCCATAGGACCTGTTATTTGAGCAAATCCCCCCCGGATTTCCATGAGAGACTATCCCGGCGACAGGGTGGACCTCCGCAGCGACACCGTCACCCAGCCAACTCCTGGGATGAGAGAGGCCATGGCAAACGCCATCCTAGGAGACGACGTCCTGGGAGACGACTCCACAGTGGCCGAGTTGCAAAAAAGGCTGGCAGCTATGTTGGGTAAGGAAGCAGCACTTTTCGTCCCCTCAGGGACCATGTCCAACACCGTCGCCATAAATTCCCAGACCAGACACGGGGACGAGATCGTCGCTCATCGAAAGAGCCACATCTACCTCTACGAAGCAGGCGCATACGCAGCTCTAGCCGGCTGCTCCATCGCCTTAGTGGACGGCGACTGGGGGCAGATGACACCAGAGGGAGTTCAAAACGCAATCAGGAAGTCTGCAGGAAGCGACTCCCATTATCCCGATTGCAAGCTGGTATGCGTAGAGAACACCTCAAATGTCGGAGGGGGCTCAATCTACGACCAGGAGACTCTAGACGCAATATGCGAGATTGCCCACATTAACGACTGCCGTGTCCACTTGGATGGAGCCCGAATGTTCAACGCAGTAGTTGGAAGTAACACCGATCCAGATAGGATGGTTCGGGACTTCGATACGATTTCGGTTTGTCTGTCCAAGGGCCTGGGTGCCCCGGTAGGTTCTGTTCTAGTCGGAGACACGCATATTATCCAAGAGGCCCATAGGTCCCGGAAGAGGTTGGGAGGAGGGATGAGGCAGTCGGGAATGCTTGCAGCCGCAGGCATTTATGCCTTGGACAACAACATAGAGAGGCTTTCGGAGGACCACTCCAGAGCTAGGGTTCTCGCAGAGGCCATCGAAAAAATGCCCAATTTCTCAGTCGATCTAGATGCAGTTCAGTCCAACATGGTGTATGTCAACTGCCTGGAGTCGGACTCTAAGCAGATTATGGGAAGGCTTTCCCAAAGGGGCGTCGACGTGCTCGATGAATCGGAATCAATCGTCAGGGCTGTGGTGCATTTGCACATTACAGACGAGGACATAGAAAGGGCGATAGGGGCCTTCGACGAGTCACAATAACCCGTAAGCGTTCAATAACCCGCCCTCTTCGAGACAGCTATGAGGAAGTTAGTGGCCCTGATCTTAGTCTCCATCATCATCATTCCAATCCAGGCTTCGGCGTCGAGCGAGGGCCTCTGGGATGATGCTAGGATTCTGGGCGGTGGAGGGCAATTAGCAGGAACAATAGGGACACTCCCCATTGATCTGACAAACAATACCACCGAAACATCAGCTTCTTTTGGCATATCCGATTTGCCTAGCATAGTAGAGGTATACACGGCCACTTGGTGCACTAACTGCATCACCACTGAACAGGCTTTGGATGAGGCTCTCGGGGATCAGAAAGTGACAAGGATACACTACCACAGACACCTCTTCGAACCCACCGATCCCTTCGGTAGCAATTCCACAGAATCCCGATGGATCGATTCCTACGGCATGGGCTCTATCGAGTCCAGCAAGACGGATTTCTTAGACGGACAGGAGAGAGTAGCACCATCCAAGGTTTTCGACGGGGAGAGAATGTACACTGGGATCAGCACCAAATCAAACAGCCTTGTTACCGATTATTCTACTGCATTGGTACTCGGCTCTAGCCACCCATTCTACGATAACGGATCATTGGCCCTCTCGGCAGAAAGGCAGGGGGACTCGAGAGAGTTCTCGTTTTCTTGGGACAATGTTTTCTCCTCTAGTACCGAAAACTGGGAGGCTAACGGCTGGCTTATGTTCGTTGAGAAAACAGCTAAATTTCCCGAAGGAAGCAACAGGAAGGAGAACTACAGCCACGTTCTCCATGAGGCAGTAAACATAGGGCCCAGCCAAAATGGCTCCATACTTATGGAACCGCCCAGAACTTGGGACGGAGATGATTTGACAGTTGTCTTGGTAATCGACTGGCAAACTTTCGGCATTGAGAATTCTCTGCCAGCTCCTGCAGTTTCCACTCTCTTGTGCATGCTTGCTGCGTTTGCCCCGAGAAGGCAACAACAACAACAAGACTAGCACTGGGTAACGGCAGTGGGTTCAATAACCATCGTCGAGCATGGCCAACGCTCGGAGATGACCCATTGCCGCCAGCCGAACACTGTGTAACGAGTGAGGAGGTACCCATTGGGGGGATGCCAGGATGGCTGAAGGAACAAATCCGACTCCAATCCCTTGGAATTCCCAGCGACGATCCTAGCTTTCTTGGGCGAATTCTCATAATCTATCCAACCGAGAACTCTCGTAGACAGGCACTGTCATCTATCGACCTCCATGGAGGCGTGGACCGCACTCTCCATCACACCATGGAGTCATTGCTATCTTCTTTGATTGCGGATCTAAGACTCCCTCGAGTGATTCAAAATGAAGGGCCTCTGACTTCCATACTTCACAGTGAGTGCAAGAAGGAAGCAGCCAGACTCGGGTTCCCCTTAATCAACCCCCTTCCAGAAATGAAATGGGGAAAGGGGAAGACCGAGGCCCTTGTCACACTCCACCGCCATCTTTCAAGAGATTTGGTAGCAAATACATGGGATGGCCCCGGGATTACAACCTTCAGAAGAATAATTCACAGGATGGAGAAGAAGCTTCGATTCACTCATCCAGACATGGTATGTGAACGAATTATCGATTCCCTAGAGGGTGGAAGAGTTCCATTCACGATCTCCGACATAGATGGAATAATCATGCTCGACCAATCACCAGTAATGTGCAGATCCTTTTCTGAGACCCTTCTATCCCTATCTAAGCTGCGTCCAATACACCAGTTGACGTATCCTGGAAATTTCCGCCTGGGGCATCACGGCTTCATGCTCGTCGACGAGCACCCAATAAAAGATCCGAAAGACCTTCCCAAATGGGTGCCTCCTGGAAGGATACCACAAGAAGAATCTTCAGTCCAAGTAAACCGAATTCTGCTTAGGAGAGAGCAACACTCCTTTCAAAAGGCAGTAAGTATTGTTGCTAACAGACTCGATAGAGGTGATGCCGAGGTAATTATCGTAGACCCAGCTCTGGAGAAAAACAGACACAGGTGGGAACAACTTCTTGGGGAGATTGGGATCAGTCTCGAAAGGAGAAAAAAACCACCATCTTCCCACCCGATTGGTCATTGGATCCTATGTCTAGCAAGATTGGGCCATGGAGCCGAAGCATTCTCTCTTGACAACCTGAGAGCCCTATCTCTACAGTCTTCAATTGTGCCCTTTGAGGAACCTAAACAGCACCCATCAGGAAAAGAATTCTCCCCAATTGCCGACTCAGAACTTCTAACCAGACTAGCTAGGAACGAGCATGTTCTGGGAGGCCCAGGAGCACTCTTCAAGTGGATAGAGACCCTCTCTCGAGCTCCCAGAGATGAGAAAGATGGAGTAAAAAAGGAATCGACACAATGGTGGATTCTATGCCTAGCCAAGTCACTATGGCCGTTGCTCCGAGAATCGGACAGACAACAAATTAGCAAACTTGGAAATCCAATAGGGTGCCATTCAGGCCAACCACTGCCCCTCCCGATGGCCGCAACGGAAGGTGATGTCTGGCTAATCCATACGCTGTCTCTAATTGACATGGAATCCCAGATGAAACGATTCTCCGGCCGGGGACTTTCTCCTGCCTCCGCAGTAAAAGCCCTGATCGATGAACGACTAATTCTCAGGAAGATGCAGCGAATATCTGGCCAGGTAATTCCAACCCTCGGATCCGAGTGGGTGGATGAGCTCACCTCACTAGCCCAGAAGACGAGGGCTATGACCGGTGGACCAAACTTCTCTGGAAGCGTTTCGGTAATGAGGCCCGAGGAGGCCTTGGGGTGCACTGCTGACTTGTTCGTGATGGCTAACTTGTCCAGCTCATCCTGGGATCTCAGAGTCCCAAAGGCTCCTTTCTTGGGTGAGGATGAACGCCATTCGTTGGGAATTCTCAGACCCGACGGGCCGATTAGAGAAGCTAGACACTGCTTTCAGCACATTCTTAGCTCATCCCCAGAGGTGTTTGTTCTAGACCCAAGTCTGGACGAAACAGCCCCACCAGCAGCACCAATTAGGGAATGGGCCCAGGAGTTTGAATTAACTGAGAGCAAAGGACACAACGAACAAAACTCCATGCACCCATCTCCTCGCCATTCAAGGCAGATAGATGGATCCCTAATCAGAAAGGGGAGGCCACCAATTCACCCCCCACTAAATCCCAGTTCTGTATCCATACCCTTGGATAAAGTTGTACAGAGGGATCGAGAGAGGAGGCAACCCTCAATTGCCGGAACCGATGGATACTTGGGAGAGAAAAACTATCCACACCTGCTCTCCTTGGACAAACTCAAATTCCATGCAAAGACTCCAGAAGGAGTAGAATCGCCCAGAACAAACAACAGATGGCCAGTGGTCGGTGGAACTTACAATGGAAAGACGACCCCTTCAATAGATCCAAGACCTCTGTCCCCACTAGCTACTGGCGCTCAAGTTAGCGACTCTCGGCATGGCCACTCTGGGGAATCGCCACAGAAAATTCCCGTGTGGTCACCCACTAGGCTTCAGTCATGGTTACAGTGTCCAAGGAAGGGTTGGCTATCCAAGGAACTAGGGGCAGACAGACAAGAATTGCAGGATGAGAATATCGACAGCAGGACATTTGGAGAACTGCTTCACAACGTTCATCACGATATTATCGCCCAGGTTCTGGGTTTTGAGACCAGTGAGGAACGTTTTCTTGATGGTGGTTCGGGGCAAATCAGCGTTCAAAGGTCTGGCCTAGACAAGTATGAAGTTATGCAAATAGCCCTCGAGTCATTGGACTCAAGAGCTCCTTGGTTGGAGAGAACAGATGCGGTTTCCATCCAACGACTTAGGTCACTGACTGGAATGACCAAGGAGGAATGGAGTAGCTGGCTAGCAGACCCAAAACCCACTCCCCCAAAAGGCAGAATCGGGGGGATAGTCACTGCGGAGCTAGAAGTGGGCGATTCTGCACCTCTGTCAATAGAGTGGAGGATTGGAATAGAAGACTCTGAAGGCATGCTAATTGGACTCGATCCCGAGATTACCGGGAAAGAGGGATATGAACCAATCAAGATTCGGGGGTCAATAGATAGGGTCGACATTCTGCCTATAGACTCGGACTCAGATACATGGATTGACCATGAAGGGGATGATTCTGTCGCACCATTAAGAGTCCATGGTTCGGGTTGGAAACCGAGAAGAATAGTTGCAATTAGAGATCTAAAGACATCTGAATCAGACTCTCCAAAGAACCGCCATTACAAGGGCCTCCTCGCAGAACTTCAACTTGCAATATATTCCAGAGCATGGGAGGAAGCACACCCGGGGGACCTGGTTCTAGCAGCCGGGATTTCGGTGTTCGGTCACAAACCAGAACACTTCCTCGAAACCTCATCACTTTACGACTCTTCTAAAGGAAATAAAATCGGCACACGAACATCAATTACTAGAGATTTACACAGATTCCAAGATGAGGACGAGAACCCTTCATCGGATCATTTCAGGGCTTGGCTGGCACAACGCCTCTCAGTAGCATTGAGGGTTGCTAACAATGCCAGATTAGGGAAGGTTCACCCCACACCCTCCAGAGCCGTTTGCACGTATTGTCCGGTAAGCGAAATCTGCAATGTTAGGATGGAGGGTTCATTCTGATTCGCCTCAATTCCGCACAGCGCCTAGCTCTTAACCTGGACTCGCACATCGTGATTGATGCTGGTGCCGGTACTGGAAAGACCAGCACCATAGTCGATCGGGTAATTGAGCACTATCTGGCTAGCGATCAAAGGGCAACACGCCTCCTTCCCAAGCCAGCGAGAGCCCCAAGCATAGGAGCGGGCTTGGTCACATCGCCTAGCTCGGAGAGGACCAATCTGCAGAATTGGGAAGGGCTCCTACCCAGCGAGGTCGTTCTACTTACTTTCACAAACAGGGCGGCTGACGAGATGAAGGACCGCCTTAGGAAGGCGATTTCGAGAATTAGGCCAGGACCATTGGGGGACGACGGCCGCTATCGTTACGATCCGAGAGTAAAGAGCCAGGGTTTCATCGAACAACTCCTCACTCTTCTCGAAGATGCACCAATCGGAACCATAGACTCCTTCCTTTCTCAATTGGTGTCCCCGTACCGAGGAAAATTGGGAGATGCTCTCAGTAGGGAGAATGTATCTGATGCATCAAGGGCAATTCTGGTGGAGACCGCACTCAGAACAATTTGGAGGCTAGCAAGCGATAGATCCAGAATTGGAGATGCAGTTGATGCTGGAATACCAGCTCAAATAGTTTCGGAAGTTCTCTCAGCAAGGGATCGAGTAGCCCAGCACTACTCCGGGAGAACCTCTGCTTCTCGAGTTCTTCGTACTCTTGTAGGCAAATCGGTGTTCGTAGAAGAGTCTTCTAGGAAGGTCATGGACGATGAGGGAAACGTAGATCGAGACAAGTTGCTAACTATGTTAATGTCATCCATAAATGAGGAGGACATTAATGACCAGGCCGAGAGGCTTCACAATATTGTAAGTGAGATATGCGAGACCATAAAGGAATGCATCCAATCTCCTTCTTCTGTTGGTTGGGCATCTGGGACTAGAATGGCCTGTCTGGAGGAGCTAGACAGAATTGGGCCACCTTCCAATGCATGGGGGAAGCTATGCTGGATGGGTCATCTGCTAACATGCACAGTCAGCCCATCTTCCTTAATGGCGAGAGACATGAAACCCTTCCCAGGAATGAAGCTACCATCGGACGATTGGGAAGCAGGAATAAGGAGTTACTCCAAAATCGAAGACGCGAACCTCAAGAACAGATACAAATCCACACTCAAGCAGAAAAAAGCAGAACTAACCAGAATCTGGTCAGATGATTTGGGCAGAATGGCTCTTCACTTTGTTCGAACTGCAATCCTTCTTGACGAAACAAAACCCCCTCATTCTCCCAATAGATGGATGAAGCCGATTATTACACTGCCTACCGAGATCCCAGAGAGTCTAGAGAATCCGAACAAGAATCATCATTTCAGCCTTGAAGGAGAGATTCGGAACCTCAGGGACCTGCATCTTCTGCATCTCGGATTCCAAGGAGTGATGAAGAATCTAAAGCAACGAAATGAGGTCCATGACTTCGATGACATACAGAGGCTTGCAGGCGACCTACTCCTAGCAAAATGCCCAGATGTATGTCGAACTTTCTACCACCCCTCTGTCCAACTGGCCTTAGACTCAATCAATCCTGACCAACCATGGAGAGATGATCACATAGACCGTGCATTGGAAGCCATTTCGTATTTGGAGGAAAATCGGTATTCTGCCGGCGAAGCGATATCAAGACTTGCCGCCATGCGTTCTGACCTCGAGAGCCGACTCCTCATACTTGGAGAAATTAGAAGGAGGTTCAGGGCGTTCATCGTCGATGAGGCTCAGGACAACTCGCCTCTCCAATGGAGGCTTCTATCTCGTTTATGGGGGCCTCGTGAGATCAGAGATGATGACAACCCAAGGCCAGACACTCCTTGGGAACCTACGGTTTGCTATGTCGGCGATGTCAAGCAGAGCATCTATGCCTTTAGACAGGCGGAAGTAACAGGATTCCTCGATTTCGCAAAGTCCCTCAGAGCAATAAACGTCCACGAGCTCTCTAGCGTTCCAGAACTTACTAGAAAGCCCCCACTCAGGCGGGAGTCTCACAGCAGGGATCCTAGAAACGACCACATTTCATCCATTGCCAAGGCATCTGAGTACATGGAGAGGGGGGGAAGAGACCTAGTTCCTTGGATCCCCTTCGATGCAACCGACTGGGACCTTCCAGCCCCGTCAATAGAAGAGGTCAAAGCACGACAAGAGGGAATGGTCTCTCTCCAGGTAAATTATCGATCCGAGGGAGGACTCCTCGAGGTGATGAACGAGTGGTGGATGGACATTTTCTCCGACAGACACAGAATACTGTCCGAAGCCGATTTCTACGCATCTGCTCAGACTCTACACTCATTTCCCGAGAAGAGGAACAATAGGGGGGCAATCGAGTGGATTTGTCCCCCCGATTCAGAGCTCTCGACCAACCCTCCTGTGGATTTGGAGAAGCACCTCGATCCCTTTGGACCAGGCATCTCGGATAGACTCGAGAGGCAGGCCATGCTAATTGCTCTGAGGGCTAGAAGCCTTATTGAAGGAAATCCGATAAGAGTTAGGTCCTCTAGCGGGGAATGGAAAGAAGCCGATTCAGGGGGCCCAGTCGAACCACAGGACATCACAATCCTACTACCAAACAGAGTGAATCTGAGAGACGTTATAGTCCGGCACCTGAATGATGCCGGGGTTCCAGTACAAGTTGACCGGGAGGGTCCTCTGTTGGACCGTCCTGCAGCTTCGACCTTGGAGGGCCTAGTTCAGTTTGTAGCTAGGCCACAATCTCGTCACAATGCAGCTCGGGTCGCCAGCTCCCCTCTGGTCGGAATGAGCGATGGACAACTGCAGAGGTATCTTTCTTCGACAAATAGGGGGGAAGATTTGCTTTCTGCCATGCTAAACCATTCTATTGGCGAAAGACAGAGGTCATTGGTCTCCAGATGGCGCGAACTCTCTTCCTCTTCTATGCTTGCAGAACTTCTCGAGGACACTATCGATAGATCAGACTTGCTTGTAGCTTATCCAGACGAAGTATCTCGACAGGATGCCGAGCAATTTGTTGAGATCTTCAGAAAATTGTCGGACGAGGTAGGCGGGGATCCAATTGTTCTCGCAGACCGATTGAGGGATTTGAGGGAGCAGAGCTCTCACGCTCTTGAGGCCAGCACTATCCCCCAAACGGATGCAGTCCGAGTGATGACAATTCACAGCTCAAAGGGACTAGAGGCAAAGGTCATCATTCTTGCAGACCTATTTTCGACTAGACAGACCAATATGAAGAATGAGCAGAACAGCAGACTCATCGTCGGTCCAGAGATGTTTGCTGGACACCCCAAACCATGGCCCTCAGGAAAGACCCCAATATCCCCCCTCTGGGAACACGCTAAGCTTCTGAACAGAGCTAGAAAGAACGCCGAGGCAAGGAGACTCCTCTACGTAGCTGCTACCCGAGCCGAGGAGAGGCTGATTATCGCTGGCTCCCCAAGTGGAACCGAGTGGGCTGAACACGAGGGAATCGTGATTCCTTGGGCCTACGACAAGTACGCTCCACAACTTGGCCAGATGTGGCTCGAGTCATTGAGGCAGGGATCTTTGAGGAGAGGGGAGCGAAGCTCGCCTTGGCTGAGCCAGACGGCCATTGAATCAGAACGAGAATCGCCTGCTAGTGGGAGCATCGCTCTCTGTCCAGAGGCACTTCTCGAAGACTCCTATCTTGGGGGGAGGAAGAAGGCCGGAATCCTGATGCTGCATCACCCAGATTGCTTCTCGGTCAACGGAAGCGATGGAAAGAGCTTCACTACCCCAATCCAGAGGCTCGAAATAGTTGATCGGGCATCCCGAATCTATCGAGAGCCAGACTCGGATCCAATTCGTCCTGAAATCAACCAATATTCTACAGTGGTCAGAGTTAATCCAAGCAAACTACCATCCTACTACGAGTGCCCTAGGTGCCATTGGATGGAAGTCAGGGCCGGTTTAGAACCGGGCCCAATAGTTGCTGATAGGGAATCCTCAGATTTCACTGATTCATCACTATCCTTCGACCCAGCAACGTTTGGAACTGTTTTCCATAGGATTATCGAGATCGGGATTGGAAACCCAGGCCCTGGAGAGAAAGGACCGAGCAGACCACTTCCCAAATCCTGGTCAACCCCTGCAGAAGACAGAATTACAGATGAAGGGATCCATAGAACCGCGTTCAATGAGCTACTCCCCCCAGGCACGGATATAGAAAAGGTAGCAGAGGCCACACGCATCATGGCCAAAAGAATCTCTGAGGGAAAAATAGGAGAGATGGTCAGAGGTAAGACCGTAGATGGTAGGGATCTGGAGGGTCTCAGGACAGAGTTGCCATTCCACATTTCAATTCCGGTAAATTTCGACCCTATCACTAGGGGCAAGTGGTCTCCTGAAGGGGAGGAGGAACTAATCTCCATCGACTCTACGACAATAGAACTGAGTGGAGTAATCGACTTGGTTGTATGCACTACCAGCGTCGACGACAAATCCACCATTAGGGCCATTGATCTCAAGACTACAGACGCAAACTCCCTGAATAGCTCACCCCAAAGCGATCTACTTGAAGCACTTGGAGACGACTCAATCGGTCCTTGCTGCCATGCAGAGAAATCTCTTCTTCACAAGCATAGACTCCAGATGGCCCTATATCACCTAGCTCTGGAAGGATTGGAATCCGACAGGGGAATAGAGGGCTTGCTCGAGCGAGAAACTCTGCCTCCGGCAATTCTTGTTGGACTTACCGGGAGACTAGTGGAGTATCCACTTGAGGTTCTTGAAAGGGCAAAGGAGGAACTCTTTGAAACACTGGCCCTTACAGCTCGAATGTCTCTTGCTTCCGAATTCCCCCTCTCTGTGGTCGAGGAACAACACGGAGCACGAATCTCAAAGTGCCAGATCTGCACGCTTTCTGAGGGAATCCAGTCGAAGAGTCCATGAGTGAGCACTCTGGGAAGAGGTCATGGCCCTTGACCTAGGACACATGATGAATAGAAGTGATGAGATCTGGGAGGAATCAATATTGCCCAGCCTTTCTGAATTCATAGAAATCAAGGCACTTTCACCACTCTTTGAGCCCAAGTGGGCTGAGATCGGGGAGCTAGATGCCACCATAGAACTATTTTGCCAATGGTTGGATAGTCAAGGAATTGAGGGCCTGTCCTACCAGACTCATAGGATAGAAAACCTATCGCCAGTATTACTTGTGACAATAGAGGGAACCGGTCCGGGAGAAGTGATCTTCTACTCCCATCTAGACAAGCAGCCGTCAAAGCCAGAGCTATGGTCGGAGGGACTCCATCCCCTCAAAGCAGTACGGAGGGATCCATGGCTGTTCGGTCGTGGTTCTGTAGACGACGGATACGGGGGATATCTTTGTGCCACCTCAGTTAGGCTTCTTCAGGAAGCCGGAGAACCCCATCCTCGTTGCACGATGATAATCGAGACCTGCGAGGAATCAGGATCATTTGATCTACCTCCATACTTAGAGGCCTTGACAGAACAACTCGGTGATCCCGACATGGTTGTGGTTATGGATAGCGGAGGGCCAGATTATGATCATATTTGGATGACTGAAGCCCTAAGGGGGCTTGTTTCGGGGACGCTTTCGGTGAAAGTCTCCAATGAAGGAATCCATTCAGGAAACTCAGGGGGCTCGATACCCTCTTCGTTCAGAATTCAGAGGATTCTTCTCGATAGAGTTGAAGATTCAGCCACTGGGAGAGTTTTGATTCCAGAGATGCATGTAGAGATTTCTCAGGAAGTCATGGAGAAAGCCTCCGCACTAACCGAAATAGTGGGTAATAGCATCTGGGAGCAATTCCCCACAGTCGACACCCTGAAGCAAGCATCGGATACTACAGAGGACATGATTATCGCTATGAATTGGGAGCCAACTCTGTCAATTATCGGAGCAGACGGCATACCTTCTGTCCAGGATGCGGGTAACGTTCTTCGTACAAACACAGACCTGAAGCTTAGCTTCAGGATTCCCCCCGGGGTCGATTCTCAGTCGGCACTAGAACGAGCAAAGGAAACTCTAGAGGACAATCCCCCCTATGGGGCAGAAGTAACTTTCACTCCAGACTCTTGTGCAGATGGATTCCACGCCCCTCCCCTTGAAGGATACATTTCAGAAGCTATTCAGAAAGCTTCCACAGAGCTAACAGGGCTGCCTCCTTTGGCAACATGGACCGGGGGAACGATCCCCTTCATGGCAATGATGCAGGGCAAATATCCTGAGTCAATGTTCCTGTGTACTGGAGCCTCAGGACCAGGGAATAACGCCCATGGTCCTGACGAAAAGTTGCATATCCCTTCATCCAAAAGACTCACAGTAGCGCTATCAGCAACAATCGCAGCTATTTCACAAACCCCCTGATTAGCCCGTACTTTCCAATCCTGATGCCGCCGGGGTTATATCGGGGTCACCTGCGCACCACGTAGGATGATCGGCCAAGACGAGTCCGCAGGAGCGGATACTCAACAGACTATTCAGGACCTAGAGCAGCAGGCTGCAAAGGACAAGGAAGCTCTGGACAAACTCCTGGTCGCCTATCAGGCCCAAGAGGCCGACATTGGTGAGCTAAAGGCGCAGGTTGAGACGCTTAACAGGGAACTTATCGATAAGGAGACTGAGAAGGAGGGGATAAACAACCTACTCTCCAATCTTAGGAGGCAGAAGGATGAGATGGAGGTCGATCTCGCGAAGGCGAACACAAAAATCCCCTACTTAGAAAGCAAGCTGGAGAAAACGGAGGAGTTGCTTGATAGAGAGAAGGCAAGACTGGGCACCGCAATCACCCTCGCCGAGGAGATTGACGAGTCTAACCAGGCTGCACAGGCAGAACTTGCCGCAAGGGATGATTGGTATATCCAGCATATGCAAGTTTTCGAGGAGCTAAACGAGGCGATCAAGACTAGACATGACATGATTGACAGGGCTGTGGAAACCGCTAAGGAGATCCAATCTAAGCAGGAGACTTTCCAAGCTCAGAAGCAGGCTGTAATTGAGGAAATTAAGCAAATGGAATCGGAAGAGGAAGAGTCAGAAGACTCTGAGCTAGAGAACGAATAACTCTACTCTCCCACATTCTTGATGAATCTAGCCGGAATTCCTGCCCAGACCTCTCCTGAAGGGACATCTGTCCACTTTGGTACTACCGCCCTGGATCCAATCACAGCACCATCACCAATTGTGCATCCTGGTTGAACTATGCTCCCTCCACCAATCAAAGCACCATTTCCGACTCTGACGGGGGCGAGAACAATCTCTCCGCTTTCTACAAGATGCCCGTTAATCGTAGCGCCCCCGCCGACTACAACCCCGTCGCCGAAGATCAACATCGATGCGTCGTTTATGTTCTCTGAGTTTAGCTGGACTCCCTTTCCGATCTTAGCCCCCATCATTCTGTAGTACAGGTTTGCCAGGAAGGAAGGCACAACCTGCTTTAGGAACATCTGGGCCACCCTGTGGAAAACTAAAGAGAAGGCCCACTGTATTGTGATGAACGACCTCAGTGGATACCTTCCTTCAGGCTTCCTGATCCTGAACATACCTCCGAGTACCCCGCATATTACAATCAGGCTAACACCCCAAATGATGTATCCGAGGCCCAATGAGATACAAGTCACTACAACCTCGATAACCCTGTCTTGGCCATCTGTGGTTGCAGTCATCCAGTCGAAGAAAAGATAGGATGGGACAATGGCAAGTCCGATAATTACACCTACCAGTGCCATTACCAAGACTGACAGAACGTGTTGGACCCTTCCGAAGGAGTTCAAACTCACTCCTCCTCCGAAATTAACCCGGCATCTATGTCAGCCTGCCTAGCTACCTTCTTCCCCTCTTCCACGTCAATGAATGGAAAGAGCATCAAACCCATGATGAGAATTACCAGCAGGATCATTATACCGAATCTAGTATCGTATGCAGCAGAGAAAAACGCGAATACGAAGGGGCCAATAACTGCCGCAGCCTTCCCCATGAACCCGAAGAACCCGAAGAACTCCGTAGTTCTGGATTTTGGAACCAGATATGAGAATAGACTCCTAGCCTGTGCACCAGCAGAACCCTGCACGAATCCCACCATTGTCCCAAGTAGAAGCCATTGAAGGGTAACTCCGAAATTTAGCGGCCCCCATACATTATCTCTGAGGAAATTTGGCCACCAATCAATCGGCCCGCCTTCAATCACTGTAATGTGCTCGTCTCCTACTGAGGAATTACCGTCCAAGATACCTCCTCTGAAGGAGAAAGACCATCTGTGACTCTTCATTAGTTCCATTTCAGAAGCTAGAATTGAAGCCTCATCGGATGAAATCCTCGTCTTTTCGATGTCAGAGTCAGACCATACATCACCCTCAAGGCTCCCTTCGATCAAATAGGAGAGAAATGCATTTCTGAAATCCTCGTCCCCCGGACCAGACTTGCTAACCCATCCCGTGACCCCCCTATCGTGGAGGGTGCTGAGCTCATACTCATCGGTTTCCTCAATGTAATCATAGCGAAAGTCGAACCTTTCGTGATCGTCTCCTAGGTCCAGAGGGGCGAATCCCGTTGCAATGATTAGAACTGCCATGTACACCCCTATCGCTCCTCCGAGTACAGCCTTGGTTCCATACCTTACAGCGAGCATACCACCAACTATCGACATGGGTATGGCAATAATGTTCGCCAATAGGATTAGAGCGATATTCATCACCACGGGAAGCCTAAGGTCATTCTCAGCGAACGAGCTCGCAACACCCCCCACCGTGTGAAGAACGTCATAGAACAGAAGATAGGCAAGAAGGTAAATGACTAGAATTCTATATTTCCTAACCTCTCTGAAAGTTCCCTTTACCTCGTTAATTCCGTCTCTCAAGGCCTCCATTGCAGACTCGTAAGTCTTCTCATTGGGAATCTTCGGCTCGGGTGTATTCCTAAAGAATGGCAGACCGAACCCAAGCCACCATAGAGAAGTTGTAACAAACGCAAAGGTAAGGGTCCAATCACCATATTCCGAAGTTAGCCCGAACGCACCGGAGCCCATTACAATTAGATGAATGATTAGAATCAGAGATCCTCCTGCAAAACCATAGGAATAACCCCAACTAGAGATTTTCTCCATCTGACTTTCATCTGAAAGATAGGGCATGAATGCATAGTAAATCGTGTTTCCACCCGCCATGCCAATCTGCCCCATAAGAAAGCAGAAGGCTAGAAGTCTGTAAGCAGAATTCTCATCTAAGTGCGGGGCTATTCCCATGAAAGCAGTGAAGACCACTCCAATAATCGTGTAAATCCATACTATCTTCTTCTTTATTGGAATTCTATCGGCAATTGCTCCCAATATTGGACTAGAAATTGCAACAAAGACCATCGATAAACCCAGTACTGCAGCGTAGAAAGAAGTCCCTGTAACGTTCAATCCAGCAATCTGAGAAGTACCGCCAGTTGCCAGATTGAAGTATCTGGTAATTAGCTGACCGCCAAGCACCGTGCCCACAGTCAAAGCGAAAGCTTGGTTCGCCCAATCGTACCAGTACCAACTTCTCAGCGACTTATTTTGCTCATCGCTCATTCCTTCTATTGTCCCGAATGACATGCTATCACAATACCGAGGAGACTCACCTGTTTAGTGTATACTACAACATCTGGCGTAACATCAAACCTAATTCATCACGTAATATCAAGTGCAAAGGTACCTACGAGTGCCATGGCCAACTCATCGGGAATACTGGGAGATGGTTCGAAAGCCATCAAGATTCACCATCTGATAAAGGCCCCTGAGAATAGCCCCGAGTCGATCTCATTCCGAGAATCATGGGATGCTACCAAACCAGTTACTGTGTACAAGACCCCAGAGAATCTACCAGATGGCACTCCCTGCACGGCTGCCACAGTAATTCTAAGGACAAAGGGATGTGCATGGTGGTGGAAGTCAGGTTGCACATTCTGTGGCTATTTCAACGATGTTAGAGATGATGTTTCCATTCGTGATATGTTCTCTCAGTGGGAATCTGCCAAGGAATCGACAAATAATTTTGAAGGATGCTCAATGGTAAAAGTGTACACATCCGGAACTTTCTTCGAGGACAGGGAGAATCCACCTGAGTGGCAAGAGTGTGTTCTTAGAGAGACTGCAGAAATGGGACTTCATCTAGTCGTCGAAGCCCAAGCACAGATGTGCACTCCAGAGAAAATAAAGTGGGTTGCTGAGAGGCATCCTGGTTGCACCGTGGCTATTGGTTTAGAGGCATACGACGACAAGGTCCTTCGTTTTCATGTCAACAAGGGCTTCACTACTAAGCAGTGGCATAGGGCAGTCGAGATGCTTAGAGAGAACGAATTACGAGTAAAGACATACCTAATTTTCAAACCTCCATTCATGTCAGAGGGAGACGCACTTAACCATACAACAAAATGGATTTCTCAAGTTTCAAAATATTCTGATGAGGTTTCCGTAAATCCGATGAACATACAGAAGAATACGGTTGTTGACAGACTTTTCAGGAATGGTGAGTATAGGCCACCCTGGTTATGGTCATTAGTTGAAATGGTAAAACGCTCATATGAAGAGATAAGCAGCTCTCAATGCAGGATCATTATACATCCGACTGCTGGGGGAAAGATCAGAGGGGCCCATAACTGCGGATCGTGTGACGATGACGTAGTCGCAGCTATCGAAAGATTCTCCGTTTCTGCAGATATCGGGGAGTTCGAAGGTCTCGGATGCCAATGCGAGGAACACTGGAAGGCAGAGTTAGGCATTGATCAAACCCTCCCATTGCCCCTTGGAACAGGAGCATTCAGAAGAGGAAATCCGATAGATCTCGTTCGTGCCCCTTGATGACATCACCAAACCCAATCCGCCCAATGCTTAAGGGCGAATCTTTCGTGGTAGTGGCGTAATCTATGAATTACGAGGTGTAATGATGTCCGATGAAGTAGGCTCATTGATTGGAGAATTTATCCAAGGGGAGAGCGAGCCTCCGTCTTCCTGGGTCTTCTTGGTCTTGGGTTTTGTTTCCACAATAATCTTCCTAATTCTATATGGAATTCTATTTCCAAATAGCGATCTTCCAGTGATTTCCACAGTACTTCCTGTGTTCGATGGAGTTTTCGACTCAGGAATATGGTTCTTTATCCTGGGAGCGATGATTGGGGTTTTCGCTATTCTTGGAACTATGCTAACTGAGGCTACTAGTGAGTGAGGTGATATCTTGGGCCTGCTAACTACGATGACGATATTTTGGGCAGCAACATTAGCGATCTTCTTTTTGTTGAACCGAGGGATATGGGTTTTCACAGATGTCAGCAAGAGTTTGAGCATGTTCATGCTCGAGAAGGCTCTGGGACCTCCCATAGACTTCGTAGAAGGAAGAAAGGGCTCAGCTTCGACGACTTGGATAATTCAGGGAGCGCTATGGCTAATCCCAGCATCAATCCTCACCTTCTGCGGACTATGGCTGCAACATGATCCAGATGCCATCCATAGCCTGTCATCATGGGGAATGTCTCCTTCATCTTCATCATTGATACTGGCAGGAATTCTAACTGCGAGCTACGGCTCTGGAGGCATGTTATTGAACGGAGCTGCAATGCACATTGTACCAGAATTGGGTGGAACGAAATTAGCCAGTGAGAAGAACGCCTCTCTGATGTCTTTCCTCTGGACTCTAGCGGTTGTAGTTCTAATCATAGGCGCAAATAAGCCGGAGATTCTAGGAGTCAAGATTTTATTCATTGCAACTGGTTTACTTTCTCTTTCTGGCCTTGCTGTAATTGTAAACATGCTACTAACTGCAGCCTCTAGAAGTAGGAAGATGCCACTTCCTGCTTGGATGATGATTATGGGAATGATTGCAGGCCCGCTTTCAGTAGTTTCCGTTGTAATCTCGGGATCATTGGATACCGGGATCGGTCAGTGGCTTGTAACTAGGCTTTCAGGAACATCATTCTCTCTAATGGTGGCCGGAGCTATCCTTTACGCTGCATCCAGGGGAAGCGGCAATCCCCTCTGGTCAAGGTCACTCGCGGCAGTAACATTAGCTGGAACTGTTCTAACAATTAACTCAGCAGGATTCTTCGATGGCGAGGTTGCTTCCAACTTTCTTGCGGTAGACTCAGCTGCTTTCCAACCGTCTAGGAACGAGGTAATTGCAGGCTCATTCCTACTCGCTCTTTCACTGATTCCTGTGATTTCTCTTTCTGCAAACGTTTTGGCTACCATGAGAGGGGACGATGTTTTCATGGAGAATCCCGATTCTCCAGGAATGCCAGAGATAAACCTCGCAGCAATAATGTTAGTTCCAATTTCAGTCGGAGCTCTTTTCGTTCACACAGACTATCTTACTGGAACAAATGACCTCTCCGGGATACAAACATCCCTTCTTTTGATGGGAGTTTGGCTAGTCTTTATTCCAGCATCACTAGGCTCTACTTTGTGTATTTTCCCAGAGGTATCAGGTAGGAATGTCTTATCGGTCAACCGCTCCAGATGGGCCTTCTGGCTAATGACAGGTGGCGCATTCGGTCTAGTATTCACTATGATGTCAGACTTCTCCGACATTTCCCTTGTAGAAGTCGCAGTAGAGGAAGAGGCCTCTATTTCGAATCGCCTAAGGGTCCTTGGCTCGACTCTTTTCTATGGAACAGTTATCGGGTCAATCTATCACTGCTTGAACATTATCAGTGGCTCTTTCAGAGGAAGTATTGTTGGCACTGAATCGACATCTGTTTCATCAACATCAATTTCAAGCCCATATAGGCTCACAAAAGAGACAACAGTTAGGAAGATATTGGCTCAAAGGGAGGGCAAGCTAGATACCGTGGTAGTTCCGGAAACAGCTTCGGAAGTACCAGGAAGTCCAATAGAGCTCTGAAATAACCACATACTCCTTGTCTCGATAGGTTCTGCCAGGGGCGGATAGCATGCGCATCGGTCTTGTTGGAAAGCCAAATGTTGGGAAGTCAACAGCCTTTTCAGCACTAACTGAAATCCCAGTAGACATAGCCAATTATCCATTTACTACTATTGATCCTAATGTTGGAGTCACTTGGCTGCCACTTCCAGAAGATTGTGCATGTCGCAGTCTTAGGCAGCGTAGGGAGTCCTCGGGGAGAATCGGTCCAGTCAGTGATGATGACCCCAGAAAGGGTAGCATTTGTTCCCCCAATTCAGGATCTTGTACAGGCTTCAAGAGATTGGTTCCAGTAACTCTGATTGATGTAGCTGGCCTGGTTCCAGGAGCTCACGAAGGTAGAGGAAGGGGTAACCAGTTTCTCTCGGACTTATCCAGATGTGATGCTCTAGTACAGGTTGTCGACGTTTCAGGCTCAACTGACTTGGAAGGAAATCCAGTCGGATCCGGCGGATCAGATCCATTGGAGGAACACGTGTTCCTGCTCAAAGAGATCGACTCATGGATTTTCGGAATTATCTCCAATGGTTGGGATAGAGCTTCTAGGAAGGCACAGGCTGAAGGCGAGAGGGCAATCAAAGAACACTTGATTGGCAGACTCTCAGGAATAGGAGCCAGCGAATCTAACGTCTCAACTGGAATCTCCACATTGCAGAGAGACCATACCAACTCAGAACCATCTTCATGGGGGCATGAGGAACTTTTTTTCTTGGCCAGCTCAATTAGGAAGTCGATTTTTCCAATATCAGTAGCTGCCAACAAGTCTGACAAGAAGACTTCGGAGGCATCAGATTTGGCTAAAGAAGTAGAATCTAATGGGGGCAAGATGACCTATACTAGCGCAGAAG
This sequence comes from Methanobacteriota archaeon, assembly GCA_002716085.1. Taxonomy (GTDB): domain Archaea; phylum Thermoplasmatota; class Poseidoniia; order Poseidoniales; family Thalassarchaeaceae; genus UBA36. The sequence continues at coordinate 115,748 of PAYZ01000009.1, forward strand.
CCGAGCTTGCATTGCGAAGAGCATCCAGTTCGGGATTGATTTCATACAACCCTGGGGATTCCACTTTCAATCTAACAGAAAAGGGGGATAAGGAACTCTCAGTCAAGCAGAGGGAGGCTCTAGAATCAATCTCCGAGTCAATCTCTTCTTGGGAAGGCGGTGGCCTTGTGGGACTAATAGGAGAAGTTGTTTTTGGACAACTCTCTAGAATAGTCACATATCCAGTTCAGGACGAGACACATTGGATTGATGGGGATGGAAACTCCCTTCCTGATGCTGTCCTTGCACCATCTGGAACTACCGCTAGGGGCCTCGCCTACCAGGTTCATTCAGATCTAGGTGATGGTTTTGTTCGAGCTATAGACGCTAATTCAGGCAGGATTATTGGTGCGGATCAAGAGCTAAATGACGGAGACATAATCAGCATTCAAGCCAAAATCTAGATCTACTCAGCATCGATTGTCAAATTGTAGAAAACTGCGGTCCAGTTTATTTCGAAGTCCTCATCATTGTCGATAATCCCCCCAGCAACGGGAACTGGGGCATTTTCGATTGTTGCAGTAATTGTCGCAGACCACTCCCCTCTTCCATTTCCGCCATCATTCCACAACTGCCTAATTTCACCCTCACTCATCTCCTCTTCAGAATATTCCGATCCAGAATAGTTCTCAGTAACATCCCATCTGATTGTGAAACCCCCCTCTCCTCCTCCGGAGCAGTCTCCTTCTGCATTCTGATCCTCCACCCCTTCTATTTCGCTCAGCTCGCTTTGCCCCTCAACACTGTCTGTAAACCCTGGACCAGGATCGTCGTTATCGAAACAGGAAACTTGCAACTCTACGTATCCAATGCTCATACCAGGCTCCACTATCAAGTCGAAAGTTGTCTCATAACTATCACCGTCTCCTAAGGTTACTGACTCACTTTGAGTATTCTCACTCTCCTCAAAACTCACCTTAAGGGTTCCAGTCAACCCAGAAGAACCTCCTGCGATATCTCCTTCAACTAACGAAGGAAGAGCTGCGAAATAAACAGGAAAGGCTACTAGGAACACAACAGTACCAGCAAGAGTCTTCACCTTTTGAGGGGTATCTACTAGATCTTGGAAGTCCATGCTCCTCTATTGTGTCGTCTTAGGTCACCCTTTCAAACACTATGCCGTTTTTACTTTCAGAATTGTGAAAACTATCAGAATGGGAATCTAACTGGGGTTTTCTTTCCATCTCTTGATATCGACTCCTTCTTGAGAGAATAATTTCCTCGACTTTCTGAATTCTGGGAGGAGATATCCAACAACTGACCTCTCCATAAAAGTCCATTTCCACGGGCACCTAGGTAGAAGATCTACCCATTCATTTAGCAAACCTCTCCATAAAGAAGCATCCACAGTTTCCGGGATTCTGAAGGAAACAAATGACAAGCGACCTGCAGATCCAGGAACATAGCTCCATGTTCGAATGGATAACCCTTCAATCTCTCCTTCATCAAATGATAGCCCAAAGACTCTAGTCCTATTTGCAAGAGGTACGATAATTGCCCATCTATGTACCATTGTCGTTTCCTCGAAACGACTCATTTTCCAACCATGGTTTTCACCTATTACGCGCATCGCCCTGATTGCTTCAGTTGGCACCACGCTCACTGGAATCTCAAGCGTCCGCTCCATTAGTATCGGCCCACCCTCGAGGCCCTCGCCCATAGCGGCTTCGCGTCGTAAGTTCTAATCGTTCATTCAGCCGAACAGGGAGCCCAGGCCCTCGAACCCGCCCGCTTCTTCCTCTGGCTCTTCAGCTGCCTCTTCCTCAGCAGGAGCAGCATCAGCCGCCCCTCCACTGGAAGAAGCAGACGGAGCAGCAGAGGCCACTGGGGCGGCGACCGAGGTCGCCATGGCCTCATCGATGTCCACGGAGCCTAGAGAAGCTACCAAGGCCTTCACTCTGGCCCCGTCAGCCTCAACTCCTGCGGCCTTCAGCACTGAGCTTACAGCCTTGTCATCGATGCCCTTTCCTGCAGAATGCAACAACATTGCAGCATACACATATTCCATTTCATTCACCATTTTTCATCCGAAGAGATCGCCAAGTCCTCCGAACTCAGCTTCTTCTTCCTCTTCCTCCTCCTCGTTGGAAGAGCCATCCTCTGACTCTTCCGACTTCGTCGCTTCGGAAACCGCGACTTCAGCGCTCTGAGATGCTGCTCCTATAGCAGCTAGCAGCTCTTCGTCGAGAGCTGAGGAATCTAGTTGTCCGGCAAGGGACAGAGCTCGAGTGCGTGCACTCGAAAGAATGGCCGTAGCAGTTTTTTCGTTGATAATTTCTGCCTCCATAGCCACTGAAAGCGACTCTGATGAGGCCTTGGAAAGAAGAGTAGGAAGTGTTGTTGAGGAAAGCCATCGCACATTGCATGCAAGGTTGAATGCACCTGAAGTAGCACTCAAGATATCGTTCCTTAGGCCATCCGTGTCCAAGTCAAGATCAGAGGATGAGAAAATGTGACCCTCCTCTATCGCTCCAGTGAGTATCAGTCCAATTTCAATTGGGTTAACTCCAAGCTTTGAAAGCATAATTCCCAAATCTGCGGAAATTTCCTCCCCTTTCGAGAAGGTAGTAGCCTTCTGAATCGCAACCTTCCCTTTGTCTATCTTTGCTGGAATTCCTACGGCATTGAATTCTCCTACAATAGGTCCCGGACCGAACTCAGTTGGTCCAGCCGGAATTGTTACGTCGTCAGGGAACGTTTCTCCTGCCTTAGCAGCCCTTCCTTGGCGTGTCTTCTCCAATTCTCCGAAGATCTCGAAGGCATTCATTGAATCACTATGAACTACGCAAGGCTGATCAGCTCCATCAAGAAGAATCTCAATCTCATCAGGTGATCTCCCTGCTTCATTCCATGCAATTCTCATCAGAGACTTCTTTGCCATAGTAATTGACATCCTTTCCCTGAGTGTTTTCCTCATATCTATCATGTTCTTTGCGGGAACTCCAGAGACATCGATCACTGCAACTACTCCATCGCTGCTGAAAATCTCAGTCAGCTCAGAGACACTATCTTTCTTCCAACCTGCAACTTTCGGAATCATAGTACCACCTCTACCTTAACGGACGGCCCCATTGAAGTCTTAACATAGCAAGAGCGTATGTTTCCTGCACCCCTCTCTAGCTTTCCAGTAACCCTGTCCCATATTGCCACGGCGTTGGATGTCAGGTCTTCTATCCCCTGTTCCCTAGAACCTAGGGCAGTGTGGAACGTCACTTTGTCCCTCGAGCGAACAATCGCTGTGTCTTTTAGTCCAGAGGCAAGAGCAGACGGATCTAGTGTTGGAGGAACCGGACGAGGCATCTTTCCTCTAGGTCCCAGTACTCCTCCCAGGAACCTACCCACTGTCCCCATGTGTGGAATCTCTGAGAGGAAGAAGTCGTATTGTTTTGCTATCTTCCTAGCTCTCTGTCTATTTCCACCTAAGTCCTCAATCGTCGAAGGATCGATAACATCCAGTCCAGCTGCTTTAGCTTTCGAAGCCATCTCCCCTCCAGCGAACATCGCTATCTTCACAGGCTTCCCCCTTCCGGATGGCAGCCTGACCTCTTCCTGGATCCTATTGGTTGGAATCTTCAGGTCAACGTCTTTGATAGTAAATGACATCTCTATGGATTCAACGAAGCTTCTCTCAGGAGCCCCTTCGATGGCCTGTTGGATTGCAGTTTGCAGATTCTCTTTCATTTTCCTCACCTCTGCGGTCAACGAGGCTCACCTCTCCCGCAACTCGTGAAATTTAACTAAAATGCTCGTTAAATGCCCCCTCGCTCATCTCTTTGAGAGCGACCTTTGGTTCCAGACCCTCTACCCTAACTCTCATTCCCACGCAAGTACCCATTACTTCTCTGCATCGTGCGTAAAGAGACTTCCCGGTAAGCCTGCCCTTCTGATCCTCAGCAATGCTCTTTACTTGATCCATCGTTAGATTTTCTGTGGAGGCTTCCCACGACCCGTTGCACTTCTTCTTCCCTAATGCCTGTATCACCTTGTGGGGCGTTTCGTTTCGTGCAGACAAGAAAATTACCTCCTTTGCGGGACTCGCCGACCTGCTCTCCCTATTTGATGATGATGCAATAAGAAAATCTCGATTATTCAGGTTACTCTACCCTCTGAGTCACTCTTACTTGGTCAGCTCTTACAGTTAGGGCAACAGGGACTGCTGCTTCGAATAGCTCTACAGTAACCTCTTCCTTTGACTCAGCAACCCTGGTTACTCTTGCAGCCTGCCCTCTAAATGCCCCTCCAGAAATTTCGACAATACAACCTTCTTCTATTCCGGAAGTAGCTGCTTTGGGCTCAAGGTATGGCAGGACATCTTCCAATGGTGCCTCTCCATCCAGAACCTTGCTACAATTCTTTAGTGGAGTAACCCCCACTCCGACCCTGCCAATCAACTTCTGAACGTGATGCATTGCTGCTGCCTCCACAAAAATGAATCCCTTCATGTAATGAGGGCTGAGAACCCCGAAAATTTTGTCTTGGATATCTTTGAGAGAACCAGTACCCGAAAGCCTAGCTCTAATCTCGCCAGCAACGTTCTGCTCCTGACCTATCGAGGTTTTCAGGATGTAGAGGTATGAAGCCACATCACCATACATCTCTTTCAGTTGGGGGGTTGCGTAATCCTTGGTCTGAATTGCCCCAGGATCAACCCATTCGAAGCTCTTGTATAGTGTTCCTGGGTTGACCTCGGTCTCTTCGGTTAAGTAAAGAATCGGTGTCACGTCGTTTAGTCGGTTTCCATAAGCCAGCCCCCTAGCCATATCAGATCTAACTCTCTCCATCTTTTCTGGAGGGATTCCAGTGCACTCAGAGACTCTAGACAATACTAAATCCTCATCATAGGGATCTCCAACTCCATAGATTCCATCCCATGCACCGGGGAAGTCTGCGACCTCATCGGCTCTTTGCATTAGTAGAACTCTCTCTCCGCTTCGAAGATAAACCGTGAAAGCCTCAGACAAGAAACACACCTCACCCAGTTAACCACTCGAAGAAAGGTGGGAAAACATTCACCATCAGCGCGAGAATCACGAAACCGATTGCGCCAAGAACGAACATCCCGATTCCACAAACAATCACAGTCTGTCTGAATTCTTGTTTAGATGGCTTCTTTGCCATTTTTAATATTCTAGCATATGAGCCAGTCTGTAGCCCCTTTAGACGCCCTTCTATTTCATCTTGCCACGATTGAGCAACTCCCTCAATCGGGCCTACCTTTGAGTTCTCAACTGCCATTCTACCACCTAGAAGCACCACGGCGACCTACAGATTCCATTTAAGGACGACGGGAAGAAAGCAGAAGACAAACACCTCATTTTTCAACTAGCTAACGAATTCTACGGTTCTGTTTCTGAGGTTACGCATCTGAGTATGGAGTGCCGCTCCGTGAATCTGCTCGCTCTTTACTCCAGTTAGTACTAGTAGAACTCTGATATCATTACCCATGGAATCATCCGTTGTTACCCCCCAAATCATCCTAGCATATGGGTTGATGCTCTCACGGATTATCTTTGCACATTGCTCTGCCTCTCCAAGAGTCAGACCAGGGCCCCCTACTACGTTTACCAAGGCCCCCCTTGCATCTGAAATGTCGATATCTAGAAGAGGCGACTCCAGAGCCTCCATCGTGGCCTTTTCTGCCCCCTCTTCGGCCGTTGCCTCTCCTAGTCCAATCATTGCCACTCCTCCTCCGTTTTCCATTACTGACCTCAAGTCTTGGAAGTCCAGGTTCACCACACCCTCCTTTGCAATCATCTCTGAGACTCCAGAGATACTTCTCATTAGCAATTCGTCTGCTACTCTGAATGCAGCGTCTAGAGGAAGGTCCCGAACCCCTTCAACTTCCAGAAGCCTCTCATTTGGTAGGACTATCACGGTATCGCAAACCTCCCTGAGTCTCTCGAGGCCCCATTCAGCATTTTGCCTCCTCACTGCTCCTTCGGAAACAAACGGGTAACTTACTACGGCAATGGTCAACGCTTCTGATGCCTTTGCTAGCCTGGCAACGACATGAGCACTACCAGTGCCCGTGCCGCCGCCGAGGCCAGCGGTGATGAAAGCAAGATCGCATTTCTCCACCTCAGTTTTTAGAACACGCTCGGACTCATATGCCGCCTGCTCTCCCTTTTCCGGGTCGCCCCCCGCCCCCCTGCCTCGGGCGGACCGACCAATCAGGACCTTGTTCTCTACGCTCACTCTCAACAGATGTTGAGCATCAGTGTTTACTGCCATCCCCTTGACGTAATCTCCATCGAACAAACCCTCCTGCTCTAATCGGGCGACTGTGTTTGATCCACATCCTCCGCAACCGAAAACCCGGATCTTCGGCTGTAGTGATTTTAGAAGACTCTCAAGATCTGGAACTTCCTCAGGTTCCGATACCGTTGGAGCCTGTGTTTCCTCCTCTTGGAGTTCTAGAACCCTCTCAATAAGGTGCTTCACAAACTTCAGGCGCGTTGAATAGAGGATAACCATTGCCCCACTCTTCCTATGTGAAACAGGGGTTTCACTAGACCACTGGGATGGCCACTAATTCAACAATCCGTTTCTAGTCTTGGTAAATCTAACGAGAAACGTATAGACTCCCCCCCATGCAGAAATTGCCAGAGCGAAGGTCATTCCATTGAGCTCACTGTTTCCAAGAATTATCCACTCTACCGCGTCATTTATCTCTGACACGACAAAACCAGAAACACCAGCATGAGCCTGCCATGCCGCAGCAACCAAAGCAACCAGAGTTAGCACCATTCTGTCTGCCCTGGAAAATCCCCCGTAGATCCTATCCAGGCCAACCGATTGTGCTTGGGTACCCATGTATGATCCGAAAAGAGTCAGCAGGCCAGCAAGGTATCCAGAACTAGGGTTGTCAACGAAAGACCCATTCATCCCTATAGCTACTAATAGGCCTACATCGACTATTCTATCTATAGTATGGTCTAGGAAATCCCCATACGGCCCATCAGTTCCCTGATGGCGAGCAAGGGCTCCGTCTAGACCATCCAAGACGCCAGCTACTAGGATGATAACAATCCCGATTACAATTGCTAGAGATCCCTTGCTGTCCAAATCAGCTTCCATTAGAAGATAGAAAGCCACAAGAGACAGGATTAGACTGGACCAAGTTAGGAAGCTAGGATCAACACCCTCCATCCTCATAATTAGGGGGTTTATTGCCTTGGTCCACCTATCTCGAAATTTTTCGAACATCATACCGCCCCCATCTCAACCCAGTCAATAGGATTGGCTGGCCTTTCGGGCTTGAATCCATCTACTATCCATTCCAAAATAGATTCAAAAATAGCCTCAGGTGAATCTGACGAGGAGTCGAACTCGAGAATTGGGATCTCTTCTTCAATATCATTCCAAGGACCACCTAGTATCTCCCAATCCACGTTCTGCAAGACCTTTCTTTCCCCATAATCCCTCTGTTCCAACCTCTTCTGCAGATCAACAGGATTGCATCTCAGGATTATTACGCAATCTACTGGAAGAAGATGGGAGAGGTGCCCATCAACAAACAAAGAACCATCTGGACTCTCACCCCATTCATCTAGAGCCCTAGAATAAAGCTGTGGGATATCTATTGGTCTGGCCCCATCATCGGGATCAGCATCCCCTATACAATCGAATCTCTCTGCTAGAATCTCTATCGAAGCAACCCTATTCCCAGCCTCTCTAAGTAATGAGGAAACCGTGGTCTTTCCAGTGCCAGGAGTACCAGTCAATGCCACTCTTACTGGCCCTCGCATGGTTTATCCCGTGAAGACAGTCAACAAGAACGCTCCTCTCAAGCCGCAACATTGACCTAGATTCTATTACGCGACTAATCGTAATGACCGAGACCGTAAGTTGGATACAGGCATTCAACCCTAGAGAGACCAAACTCAATCTGCTATTGATTGCAGTCCCAATCACTGTATATTTCAACTACATTGAGCACGACTCTTCCCTTGCTTTCTTTTCTTCGTTAGTAGCAATAATGCCTCTAGCATTCCTTATGGGAAGGGCTACTGAGGAGATAGCTCTTAGGACTTCAGAGTCCCTCGGAGGTCTCCTGAATGCAACATTTGGCAATGCTGCCGAGATGATCATTGCGCTTCTTCTCATCTACAGTGCCTATCAGGAAGCAGACCCAGATGTGCAGATGTTCTACGTTCACTTAGTTCAAGCCAGCCTAATTGGGAGCATTCTCGGAAACCTGCTATTAGTAATGGGGTTGGCATTCGTATGGGGCGGGTTACACTTCGACGAGCAGAAGTTCTCAGAAACTCAAGTCAGCTCAAACGGCTCCCTTCTCCTCCTTTCAATGATCGTTCTAATTATTCCAACAGTTTTCCATTCAACCGTAGGAGGCGAAGCCGGGGAAGAGCCATTAAAGCACCTCAGCCATATTGCCGCCATCATTCTACTACTGATTTACGGCATGTTCCTATTCTTCCAGTTCAGAAGTCATGTACACTTGTTTGCCACCGATGGATCCCATCATGAGGAGCCTGAAATGACCCAACGTGATGCTGTCACACTTCTTGTGGTTTCTACAATCCTAGTTTCTTGGATGGCGGAAATACTAGTGCACTCGGTAGAGTATGCAGCCGACGATATGGGATTGCCACACCTATTCATCGGTGTGATACTTCTCCCGCTCTTCGGAAATGCAGCTGAACACTTCACTGCTGTTTCCGTTGCAGCTAAGGACAAGATGGATCTTTCTTTCGCCATTTCTATGGGTTCTTCGACTCAAATAGCGGTTTTCGTAGCCCCCATGATGGTGATTTTTGCTTGGGCCCTAGGAGTGCCCCTTACCTTTGAGTTTGGGATGATAGAAACCGTGTCTGCGTTCCTAGCAGTGTTGATTGTGAACTCGATTGCCTCCGATGGAAAGTCAAATTGGCTAGAGGGATCCATGCTTCTGGCATCGTACGCTGTCCTAGGAGCCGCGTTCCTATTCCATCCTTAGACGCCAATCTCCCGATAATAGTCCTCTACTGAAATCTCGAGCTGTTCGCCTGCTTTCTTCTCATCAATTGTTAGAGTAACACCATCTTTTCGTAAGGCCTCACCGTCTACGAACACGTCAAGCACTTTTGCTCCTGAATAGATTAGATTCGAAAGCAAGCGCCTTCCATCTCTTCCTCGGGGTCTCATCCTGATATCATCTAGGTCCCAGGTTACCCAGTCTCTAGATCCCTTTGTGGCAAGCTTCCAAACCTCTTCTGGACCAAGAATCCTGGCATCCCAGTGATCGTGCCTCTGGACTAGACTTGCAGCCTTAGCCTCCGATCTCATGTCCAGGGAGTTGTTGCTAGCAGCGCCATCTGTGCCAAGCCTGACATCGACACCTGCTTCCTTCATCGCTGGATATGACATGGTGCCTCCGCAAGCCAGCTTCTGGTTGGAGGTAGGGCAGTGAACAGCATGGGCCCCGTGCATTGCAAGAATCCTCATCTCCTTCTTTGTAACCCAGCCACAATGGGCACATACCGTCCCTCCTTCGTCCGCGCTCACGAAATAGTCCATAGAATCAAGATATTCTATTGGGTACATTCCATGCTTAGAGAAACAGTCCGCAACTTCTTTCCGAGTCTCTGAGGTGTGGATGTGCAACATCGATCCTGTCTTCTTTGCAAGCTCTGAACCCTTTAGCAAAGTCTCCTGATCACAAACATACACCGAGTGGGTACCTACTCCGTATTCGATCCGACCAGGTCTGGGAGAGGGACCAGCGATCAGACTCTCCATTTGCCTCAGGGCTTCTCCTGAGCCGTGTTCGGAGTTTGGAGTCAGACCATCCGAGATAGGTCCGCAAAGTGTAGCCCTTACTCCAGTTTCCGCTAGTGTCTCTCCGATCGTCTGAGTGAAATAATACATGTCACAAGAATAGGTACTACCAGAAGCAATCATCTCTGCTGCAGCCGCCCTAGTGCCTATTTCTACTAGCTCAGCTGTGAGATTCTTCTCGACTGGGAATATAGCCTCTTCAAGCCACTCCATCAGGGGCAAACCTTCTCCCATTCCACGATTGAGGACCATCCCGAGGTGAGTATGCCAGTTCTGTAGAGAGCGAGTCACTAGGCGGGAAGAGCCATCGATAGTCTCTATGACGTCCTCATCTCCCTTACTTTCTGAGACTGATCCATCTCCATGGAGGAGATAGTCGCCTCTGCTAACTAAACCATCGTCTCCAGCTAACCACGTTTTGGTGATTCTCCTAGTTTCGGAGTCCATCTTAGCACTCCTGAAAATTCCTATTTGCATACAGCATTTAGTACGCTAATCGTCTCTCCTTCCGAATTCTTCATCCATGCATGCACTGAATCGCCTGGACTCATAGGGCTCACTCCCTTGGGGGTTCCTGTCCATACTAAATCTCCCTGCTCTAGATCGTACCAGTTTTTTAGATGCTCAAGCAATGAGTTTACAGAATGCACCATCAATTCGGTTGATGCCAATTGCTTTGTCTCACCATTCAAAGACAACCCTATCTCAACGGGCCTCTCATCCCAATCGGCCCATGTTCCAAGAACCCCGGATCCTCTGAACCCCTTTCCTTCTAGCCAAGGCCATCCTTTCTTCTTCGCCATTGTCTGACGAGTCCTATTCGTGGTATCAATTCCGACACACATCTGAATTGGTCCAAGATCACTTCCTATTCTGAAAACCATCTCGACTTCATGATCTATGTGTTCTTCCGGCTCAAGGAGTGTTACCACATTTGTCCCATCACCGGTTGCTTCTACCATTGCGGATGGTGGCATCAGAAAGAATCGAGGATAGTCTGTCACGTCCCCAAGGATCTCCTTGGCATGTCCAGAATAGTTTCTGAATACAGCCCAGCCAACTCCCATGATGCCCCTAGAAAGACACTAATGATTAGCGCATCGGTTCTAAATTCTCACTCATCAGGTTGAAGGACGATGCCCTCCAGAGAACTAACGTGTCAGAAGACCCGTACCGAACACTGGATGTCTCGAAGGATGCTACTGATGCAGAGATTAAGAGGTCGTATAGGAAGCTAGCTAGGCAATACCATCCTGATAGAAATCCAGGAGATGCAGCTGCCGAGGAGAGGTTCAAGTCCATTCAGTCAGCATATGAAGAAATAGGAACTGCTGAAGCTAGAAGCAATCACGATCAACAAAAAAGGATGGAAGAGATGTTCAGTAGAGGGGGGGTAAGCTCCCCATTCGGGGGCTCAGATCTGGGAGACATATTCTCACAGTTTTTTGGAGGCAGGGGGGGAAAAACTTCGGGATTCGATTTCAATTTTGAAGGAAATCACCAGGGCCGTAAAAAAAGCCACGAAACTCCAAGGGGTGCGAATATCGAGGCAGGCATCGATATTTCTATGAATCAGGCAATTCGAGGAGCAGATGTAAAGTTCAGTCATCGAAGGATGCGCATATGTTCAAAGTGTAAAGGAACTAGCTTTGGCTCATCCAGCCAGTGCTCTTCCTGCAACGGCTATGGAGTTCAAACCAAGGGAAGTACAATAACAGTTCGTGTTCCCAAAGGGGCGGAGCACGGCCATCTTCTACGTCTGAAGGGAATGGGCCACGAGCACCCAGAGGGAGAATCTGGAGATTTGCTTATCACCGTTCGTCTGGATGCCGAAGATGGACGTAGATGGGAGGAAGGGAGACTTGTCCAAGAGGTAAGGATTCCATACTCAACTTTAGTTATGGGCGGAAAGGTCAGAATAACTACTCCCGACAGAAAAAAGGTGCAAATTGAAATTCCAGAGGGAGCCAGAATTGGAGATAGGAGGAGACTGCAGGGACACGGTCACTCAGGAGGACCACTAGATGTCGAATTCGTGCTCTCCGAGCCAGAAAAGCTAACAAAATCTCAGAGAGAGGCGCTTGAGATTCTAAGAGAATCAGGGCTGTGACTACACGCAATTAGTGAAATATCCCATTGTTCTCGAATATCTGTGAGGAGCTTCGAGGGTCTTGCTGATTATATAATTCCCAGACGAAGGAAAGTACATTTTCTTGTAGTAGTGGTCTCTATCCTAATGGTTCCGGGAATCATTGCTTCTTTCGAACCAATTGATATTGAGTCTTACGATATGGAGTCCCCTGAGCTCGATGCAAACCAGGTTCTGAGGGAGGAATTTACTGCTGCAGGTAATATTTGGGGATTCGGAATTTTCGTCAGAGATCCAAGCTATTTCGGAGAGTCAGATTCGGATGTGGGGATGATTGCAGAATATCGAGGTGGTGGCCAAGGTATTGTCGAGCCCATAGGGGGGATACTGAACTTATCAGTACTAAGGGAGATCGATGAGGACGCTCGAGAGCTAAAGAATAATGAGATTTCAGAATTCTACTTACCAATGGCTTCTGAGATTTCAGGAGATCCAGTGAACGGGATATTGGATCTGGCCACAGAGTTCCGTGCATTCATGTCAGGGCAGTCGTCTCTCACTTCTCCCAGAATAAATCCTTTCAAATTGCAAGCTACACTGGACATCAATGCCTCTACCGACCCTGCTCCTACGAACTGGTCGAATTGCGGGCACTTGGAATGCCTTTCTTTTGACGATCCAAATGTCACCCAAGAGCACATCGATTTGGCTGCACACAGAATGGCAAACAACAGCAATGGTGCCTTTCTCAGATTTCTTTCCAACGATAGGGCTTTTCTTCCGGACGAACTCAGCTCAGTAATCGGACCAGTAGATCACAGTATTTCAGAAAACGGGACATTACTTTCCGAGAACTGGGTGCCTGGAAGATGGTCAGCATCGGCTGCTTGGTTGATTGTCAATTTCGATAGGAACGAGATGCAGAAGAATGGGTGGACATTCTCATGGAAAAACGCTAGTTCAGAATTTGGGTATGAGAGAAAAGGATTTAATTTAGAGACAAAGCCAATTAGATACTCAGTTGTGGATTGCAGGAATAGGGAGGAAAACGATCAGCCACTATGCTCCGTTGAGTGGCTTTACTTATCTCTAGAAGAAGATCTCAGGAAGAGCGATGAGAACATCGTTTCTCTGATGTTCGCAGAATCAATAAATGTAGAGATAAACCGCGAGCTTCTCTCAAGTGCCTACTTGATTCTGCTTATGGGGGCAGCAATCCTAATTCTACTATGGGCCAGTCTCAGGAGAGCGTCTGATGTGGCGATAGTTGCTACTAGTTTGGGAGTATCTCTGATATGGATGTACGGGCTAATCGGCTGGGCCATAATCATAGGAAAGTGGGCAGATAACGAGATAATTTTCAGATCACAATTCTCCAATCTGCTGCCTATACTGATTCTCGCCTTAGAAATTGACGATAGTCTGCATAGTCTACACAGATACAAGGAAGAGAGAAGATTGGGAAAAACATCCGAAGAAGCAGTACATAAGGCGATTAGTAAGATTGGATTGGCAATCCTGCTAACTTCAGTCACAACCATTGTCGCCTTCATGGCAAACATGACTTCGAGTATTGCCGCATTACGCTCATTTGGAATCGAAGCAGGATTGGGCGTATTATGCGCATTCTTCCTTACAGGACTTTGGGTTCCTCTTGCTAGACTGGATATCGACATCTGGCTGGAATCTAAAGGGAGGCTAGAGGAAGAGAGATCAGACATTATTCACATGATTCCTAGCTCTTGGCTGTCAAATCTTGCAACTTTGTCTGCTAGGTACTCTCCAATAGTTGTAGCAGTCTCGATTCTTATCACAATATTTGCTACTCCAATAATGCTTTCTCTCGAGGGTGATTTTCAAGTAGAAGATTTCATCGAAGAGGACTCCGATTTAGCAGTAGGTGTTGGACTAATCAATGAAAGATTCAGTGATGAGGGCGAGCCAGCTTTCCTCTTGATAGAGGGAAACATCTCGAACCCATTAATTATTGATGCAATCGATGAGCTTAGGAACAATATGAACTCCCATGGTCCGGACGAACCAGATCAGATTTCAAAGATGCCCAATGGGCAAGTTGAGCTTATTGGAATAGATCTGATGCTATGGTACACCAGGGCAGCCATGGCTTGGAATCAAACGCCATTCGAACAAGCAGGATGGGACTTCGACTCTAACGAAGGAGGCATAGGTTGTGATGCCATTCAGATACCAAATAGGGAAATGGAATTCATCTATGTTCCTTCCATTGATGACAGCACATGCCTCAATTTCCTTTACGGATTCATGGTGACTCGCGGAGTTCCTGCTAGTGGAGGTTATCCTTCATTATCAACAAGCATAGTAGGCGAGTTTATTCAAGTCGAGGGAGAATTGGATTTCGAGAAGCCTTGGCTAACTAGCTCAGGAGACACGCCAAGATTCCCCAGAACATCCCTTAGATTCGGCCTCTCCAGTCCCGAGCAGTTCGCTCTCGTCGAGCCAGCATTGGAACAATTAGTAGTGGACATGGCACCACTTCAGAATCTCTCAACAAATCCGATACACGAGAGAGGCAGTATTAATTCTGCTTTTGAGAACGAAGAATACCCCGTCTCCTGGGCAATTCCCACAGGGGAGCCAATTGTCAGATTCGTAGCTGCCGACTCCATGCAAGATGATTTGCAAGATACACTCCTTCTAGGAGTGATATTCTGTATCCTAGCACTCTGGTGGGGGTTCCGTGAGGAGAATTCCCCAATTGAAAGATTCAATGCCGAGAAAAAGAACCCAATTAGACTCGCTTCTAAGATTTCACTCAACACAATCATGCTGTCTTCTATTTCTCTATTTCTAGTCGGCCAGGATTATTTGCTAATCCTAGCTTCTCTATCTGTAATCCTATCCATTTTATGGGGCACAAGACCGTTTATCCTCGCAACAATTACTACTGCCCCTATTTTCTTGATGATCGTGTGGCTTTACGCAATAGTGGGAATGGCAGGTTATGGGCTTAACATGGTTACAGTCTCTATAGCGGCAATCTCGTTAGGAGTTGGGATTGACTACGTGATTCACGTTATTCAGCGATTTAGAGAGGAAAAGGAAGCAGGGTCTTCAACCATTTCTTCTATTGGCGCTGTAGGGGGGGCTTCCGGAATTGCACTCTTCGGTTCGGCGGTATCTGACATGACAGGATTTCTAATCATAAATCAGTCTGAAATGGGCTTCTTTTCGACTTTCGGCCTGTTCTGTGCGGTAATGATTCTTCTCTCACTGATAGCCAGCCTCATTTTAGCGCCTGCAGCTCTGGCGCTCTCACACCCGGATAATGGGATTCTAGGATTTAGTAGAGATCAAGCAGCTCAATACTAGTCATTCCACATCCCCAATGTGTCCCTAAGTGCGTGTTCCAAGTCCGAATGAAGGAACTCGTAACCCTCGTCCACCAGTCTATTTGGCAAAACTCTCTGACTCTCCAAGGTAAGGCTTACTCCCATTTCACCGAACATTACTCTGATTGCTAAACCTGGAATAGGTGCTATAGCTGGTCGCCTTAGTACACGTCCCAGAACTCTAGCAAACAATTTCTGCCTTACGGGCTCAGGAGCTGTGAGGTTGTATTTCCCAGTCGAACCACTGTTCATTATCAGGTGATGAATTGCATAAATTTCGTCATCTAATGAAATCCATGACATCCACTGCTTACCTCCTCCCATGGGGCCACCACCACCTAGCTTGAATGGAAGAAGCATCTTCTCTAGTGCGCCTCCTGTTGCTGTCAGAACTATGCCGCTTCTGAGAAATACAGTCCTAACCCCCGACTCTTCGACTTTTGAAGCTGCATCTTCCCATTCCCTGCAAATATCAGGAAGGAAACCATCTCCAGGGGGGCTATTCTCGTCTAGCTCCTCATCACCCCTATCTCCATACCACCCTATGGCACTTGCTACAATGAAGACTTCCGGCTTACTTTTCATCTCCCGAATAGCATTGGATAAGATCAGGGTGCTGTCGACCCTTGAATCCCTAATCGCCTTCTTCCTTCTCGAGCTCCATCTCTTGTCGCCTATCCCCTCTCCTCCTAGGTGAATAATGGTATCAAAACCCTCGAGAATTCCATGGTCTAATTTTCCTGAAATAGGATCCCAATTAAGCTCCTTAGAACCTTCCTTTATTTCTCTCCTGACAAGTCTCCATACTTCATGACCTCCTGTGTCAAGGAACGCTACTAGCTGAGTACCAATGGTCCCAGATGATCCTGCAACCAGAATTCTCCTACGGGGTTTATCAGCAAACTTGGAGTGATGAAACAAGTCTCTCTTTAGTCGCAATTCACGGGCTGTGAACATCTGGGAAATCCTCTTCCTGACCAGTAGTCCACCTAAGATCCTGTCAACGAGATTACCAAGACGACCGAAGGGAACTTGGTAAGTCACCTCGTCGATTACCTTTGTCACATCCCCTTCTTCGACAAGATGATGTTCGTGATTCCAAGATTTGAAGGGACCTTTCAGCATTCTATCTGAGAAGAATCTGGGTGGATCGTAACCTGTGTGCTCTGCTACCCAAGTCATTTTTAGGGGCCCCATGGGGAATTTGAAGATCCTCTTAGAACCGACTTCAAGTGAGTCGTCAGCTCGTACTTCTTCCGCAACTTCCCAAGGGGGCATTAGTCTCCTAAAGGAACCCTCATGCTCGAACCAAGCGAAGGTAGTCTCTGCATCAGCTTCTACAACTGTTTCATGTCTGTAGTTGTACATTAATTCCATCCTCGTTATTGATCCAATGGCAATATTTTCTGTATTTCATCTTTCATCCATATCCAGCTCACTCATCCGGCATACTGGACTTCCATTTCTCTATTGCATAATCTTCGAAGTCACTCAAAGTAAGCCTGTATGCCCAGTGTTGCAGGGATTGTCGTATCACTGGGCTAACTCGCTCATCATCAAAAGTAGCATCGGCTCCAATAATCCGGTTAATTAGTTGAATTCTGAACCTCCCCTTTGGTCCAGCAAATGAATTCCATCTTCTTATCTGCCTGTAATCATCTTCACTTCTCCTTCCCGAGAAGAATCTGCAATACCACTGAATCCAACCATACGGGTCTTGTTCCCTTATCCATCCCTTTGATTCCCACATTTCTAGTGACGTACCGGAGGAAACTGAATATTTGTTCAATTTCTTGTCATACTCTTCGTTACAGATCAGCTTCTCATCCAGTCCAATCCACCAATCTTTGAATTCTAGATGCTGCCCATTCAGATTCTCTGAGATTATTGATGAGAATATAGGTCTCCAGTAGCTTCCTCCGAAACTTCCCTCAGAGAAAACCTCCCTAGGGGTCATGTTCGGCCTGAATTCTGGCCAGTCCGGAAAGCTAAGGAAATCTCCTATCTCCCTCCCCATGTTAGATTGAAACAGACTAGGTCTAATTTATTTCTTGCCATTTGAAATAAACTCATATGTCTAACAGCATGGCGAGTTTGTTTCACTGGGGTCTAGCATGTCACGAGATGTTCTTTCTGACTTTGAGAGAGGTGACGAGAGCTGCATCATGAGATTCGAAGATGGAGCATCATTCAGGGTAAGCTATCTGGTAATCCGCTCAAATTGCCAGTGTGCCAAATGTAAACCTAGGCAGCAGAACGAGCAACGCAAAATTGAGTTAGAAGAGGAGATTGCGAGACTGATGCTTGAGAAGCCACGGGTTTCCCCGGTAGGGAGGTATGGTATACAACTTGAATGGCCCACTGGGTGCTCTAGTGGAATTCACTCCTTTTCGCATCTCAGAGAGATTTGTGAAGAACACGGGCAAAATCTGGAATAGAGGCTTAGCGAAGAAGTCAAATCCTCCAATCATTGCCGAACGACGTCAGAGACACAGGTCCCCCCTGTTCTGTGTGGCGATACTATGGAAACAAACGAGCCGAAGGATGATGACTCGGAGATAGACTCTGAGGACGAATGGCAGCTCTACGCGTCTGCTGGTTATGCTTCTACAGAAATGCTTTCTGAGGAGGAAAATGAAGAGAGCATAGAGTCAGAGGAAGCCTGGTTCGATGGAGATGATTTCGATTTCCAGGGCAGTACTCTGAATTGGGACGCTCCACCCTGTCCAGCGCCATTGGGAATAGCACACGTAATTAAGATCGGAGTTTGTGACCATTGCTTGGGCAGAATTTCTGGGTCTAGCACTGGTATCGGAGGGTCTGATGCCGGATCCATTGTTAGGTCAGAGGCATTTGAGAGGGATGAGAATCTACAGTCAAAGATCACTCAGGATTACTGCCCACTTTGCGAGAATCTGTTTGAAGATGTAGAAAACATTGTTTCTAGGGTTTTCGAGACCCTCTCAGAAACTCAATTCTCTACGATGCAATTTGGAATTCATCTTCCCAAGGATTTGATCCAGGAGGAAGACAGAATCAGAACCAAATATGGAGCTCCAGGATCTTATCCACTCAAAGGAGCTCTAGTAGAAGGAATTCACAGGAGAATTAGAGAGATCAACCAGGAGGTAGAATTCGTAAAAGAAAGGCCTGATGTAATGATTCTGGTCGATGGGTTGACCCTGAGAGTTGATGTAGACGTAAGGCCAATTTTCCTATACGGGAGGTACAGGAAACTTTCCAGAGGAATTCCACAGACTCGTTGGCCATGTAGGGCATGCAGAGGGAGGGCAGAAGGGTGCGACTCCTGTGGAGAATCAGGACTCCAGTATCCAGATTCTGTTCAAGACCTAATTGGGGAGCCAATCAGGGAAGCTTTGGGAGCAGAAGACACTTCATTCCACGGAATGGGCAGAGAAGACATTGACGTTAGGTGCCTCGGATCTGGACGGCCTTTTGTATTGGAAATTAAGAGGCCAAGACAGAGATCGTTCCCACTAGAAGATCTCGTTGAAATGGTTAATGAAAATGGTAACGAAAAGGTAGAGGTTGGAAATTTTGAGTGGTGTACTAGGAAGAAAGTAAACGAGGTCAAACAGTCCAGATCGGAAAAGACTTACACTATTCGGTTTGAAGTTGAAGAGTTGGCCGAAATCGAGAACCCGGAGGAGGCAATTATGTCTCTATCCGGAAAAGTAATCGATCAAGAAACCCCAAAGAGAGTATCTCATAGAAGAGCTGCGAAGACTAGGAGGAGGAAGGTCTCTTCAGTAGATAGAATAGAGATTGATGGAAGTCAGGTAGAATTGACCCTTCGGTGCGAAGCGGGGACCTACGTCAAGGAATTAGTCCACTCTGACGAGGGTAGGACAAATCCTTCGGTGCAGAGTGTATTGGGTGCGGCTTGCGAAGTCATTTGGCTAGACGTTGAGGAGATTCACGACGACTAGTCCGAAAATATACATCCGAGTCCTTAAGAACGCCCCACAGGTCGCCCGGATTCGCGATAATGGATTCAGTGAGAGCATGGTGACTAGGACAAAGGGATCTAGGCAGGGAACTCGAAGCATCCTGAAAAAGGGAAAGAGAGAGCGGAG
Organism: Methanobacteriota archaeon; assembly: GCA_002716085.1. GTDB lineage: Archaea > Thermoplasmatota > Poseidoniia > Poseidoniales > Thalassarchaeaceae > UBA36. Next base: position 135,121 of record PAYZ01000009.1, read on the forward strand.
AAGGCTGTTCATAGGAAGGGCCATGCACTCATACAACGAAGGCGATAAAGTAGCCATTGTCTTGGACGGCGCTCAGCAGAAGGGAATGCCCCACCGCAGATTCCAAGGACGAACTGGAGTCATTGAGAGCTCACAAGGTAGGGCTTATGTGGTGAAGGTTGCCGATGGCAATAAGATGAAGACTGTAGTCTCAAGGCCCGAGCACCTTAGGCCAATTGAGTAGAGGTGAAAAGATGTCAGAAAGGGAATTCGTGGACTTTGTGACAGTAAGAGATAAGCTTCTAGAGGCCATCGAAAGGAGAGGAGAGATTTCCTACGAGCAGACTATGGCTCTTCAACACGCAGAATGGAAGGCAAGCAAAGGGGGCCATCCTACGGGTGAGATAAAGATAGATCCATCTGTTTTCGGCAATCTGCTGGCAGCTCTGATGGAGAACGAGAAGCTCAAGGAACACCCCGAGGTCTGTTCTAAACTGGCTGAGCTCTCCCCATTGACTGTAGCCGATGTGAGAGTCATAATTGCCAGCAAGAGGATTGCCATGGATACTTCAGAGGTAGAGGAAGTAATTACGACCATTAGACAGCATGTTCTCTAGTATTGTGAAATTTTCTGAAAACAACTTATTCATGAAGGAGAGCCCTTCTGGGAGGATGAAAGATATGGAGAAAGGGAGTGCAACAGACCCGAATGAGGATGAAAAGGGACCCTTTGAAGAAGAGACCGGTCTAAGAATCCTAGATATTCAAGATAGGAGGCCCATAGGTCATGAGGTCCAGTGTATTAGTGAGCCATCTTTGTTCATCCTTAGGACTAGGGTAACAGAAGTCACGGGGATTTCTGTAGGTGAAAGGGTGGATCTCCCATCAGGAAACATCGGAGCTTTGTCCGAGGTCCGGCTAAAGGATCTAAGCGGATCTTCACAACAGGAGTTAGTTGGTGCACTTTCAAACTCAATTAGAGAGGATCAGGATAGACACATATCATTCTACAATAGCGCAGGACCAATGTCACTGAAGTTCCACGCATTCCAATTATTGCCCGGAATTGGCAATTCAAAGGCGATCCAGATGGTCCAACAAAGAGGACTATCCGGATGGGCTACTTTTGAGGAAGTTGACGAGGCATGTGGTATTGAATCAGTCAGACTGCTAGCTGAAAGGTACGTTAAGGAGATGGAGGATGTAGCCCAGACTCCCCGTTTACTTGATTTGCTAGTGCGGTCAGAGAAGTGACATGAATCCTCTGGAGAGCCTGGACACGCGACTTCTAGTAGATCTTCTTATGGACAGGATTGAACCCAGAAAATCACTAGGGCAGCATTATCTTATTGACGACGAGGTAATCGAAAGGACCTTGCAGATTTCAGCGGAGCAAGGAAGCCCAATTTCAGAAAATTCCCATGTCCTAGAGGTAGGTCCAGGACCAGGATCTCTGACATTGGCAATGCTCAAAAGGTCAGCAAGAATAACTGCAATTGAGATAGATGAGAAGTCTGTAAATCACTTGAACAGGGTATTTCGAGATAAGGCATGCAATCTAGAGATTATCCAAGGCGATGCGCTTTCGATAGGTTGGCCCGAAGGGATTACTCATATGATTTCCAACATTCCATACCAGATTTCTAGCCCTATTCTCGATAGACTGACAAAACTACATTCTTCATTACCAATCGAACTATCTATTCTCCTTGTGCAGGACGATTTCGCTCAAAGGATGGCAATGACATCTGCTCCCTACGACATTGGCCCTCTAGGGTTGAACCTGTGGCTCGACTTCGAAGTGGAAATTGACAAGAAAGTGGCACCACACTCATTCATACCATCCCCTAGGGTCAACTCCAGATTGGTTATACTTAGACCTGTAAAGAGGCCAGAGGTAGAGGGCATAAACAAGCAACTTTTCAGGATTTTAACCAAGCACTGCTTCTCGAACAGGAGGAGAAAGATTAGCACTCTTCTGAAAAAAACTCCTTCTCGAATTTCAAGGGTTTCGGGTTGGCATAGGGAAAGGTGGGAATCGAGTACTTCCAAACTAATACAATCTGGAATCCCAGAATTGGAAGAAGGATGGTATAATCTTAGGCCAGAAAATCTAGAGCCAGAAGATTGGGTCTCTATAGTTAGGAACATATCTTCATGATTGCCTTGTCTAGCATATTGACATCGACTTGATAGGCCCCCACCCTCTCCGATGGGTAGGGCCGGAGTGCGATGTAGCCCGGTTCAGGGGAAGGGATGTAATGGCGAAGAAGGACACCTATCTCGCTCTACTTCGGAGAGGGATTGATGAGACTACTGCCCAGATTCTAGCTGATGGCGGAATAAAGATTGGAGACCTGAAGAAGTTAGACGCCGAGACCCTGATCAATAATTACGGAATCAAGAAGGAAGTTGCCAACTCAGTACTTGATGCTGTAAAATCAGGCCCCAGATCTTCCAGCAGACAGAGGTTCCTAGCAGACGTACTTTCCGATGATAAGAAGAAGGTAGACAAGATTGAAGAGACCCGTTTCAAGAGGGAACAGAAGGACATCTACGCAGAACTTCAGGAGAAGAAAGAGCAGCTTAGGCTTGCAAGGGTCGAAGATTTCAGAAACAAGAAGCTTGTAATGAACCGCTTGGGCAAGACAATCGAGCTAATTGTGAAGTTGGAAAACAACCTTGACGACGAGTCAAAGGACGAACAGAGGTCCAAGCTCAGAGACCAGCTCGAGACAAGAGGACTTGAGGCCGCTAGGGATCACGAGATGCTGGAACTATCTGGGACGCCACAAGACATAGTAGACTTCAGGAGAAAAATTGCACCTGTGCTTTGTCTCCATGCCTGTCCACATTGTGGCGAGGAAATGGACCCCAGGGGGAGTAACATTATGGAAGGAACTTCGGACTTCTCATTTATCTGCTGGGACTGTGAGGAGGAGTTCCATGCCCCAATGGCTCAATCTGTCGAGGTAAGACTTGACAACGGTTCTAGAATTCAGATAAATCCAAAGATTAAACCTAGGATGCCTGTAATTAGAGCCCCAAGTAAGGCCAAAGCAGGCTCCATTACGGACCTGATGAAGAGGGACCTAGAATCGGCAGGTGCATCAGCCGAGGAGTTGGAAGCAGCCTTGGAGGCCAGCTCCTTGACTGGGGTTCTAATGAGCATAGATGAGTGGATTGACCAGACCATTGCCGCAAAGGGATACATTCAGGCTCAGGAGGACAGAGAGGAATTCATTATCGCCACAGGAGCAGGTGCTACAAAGTTCAACAAGTGGATGAAGAAAGCAGGCCTAGTTTTCAACAAGCAAACAGGTAGATGGACTAGATGGGAGGACCGGTGAATTCCGGATGTCAGGAAACCTCCCAGTTGTCAGATTCTTCCGCGGAAAACAAATAATCGGCTCTGCAAATGCTGAGCCAGAAACCCCTCTGGCAGAAGTTGCTGATCTTGCAGGAGTAATAATTCCCACTAACTGCACTTCGGGAAACTGTGGAACTTGTCTAGCCAGACTTATTTCAGGTGATGTGGAAATTCCAAATCCTCTCCCGCCCGGATTGGACGATTTTTTGGTCAATGAGGGAGGAATCCTCACATGTTGTTTGTTTGCTACCAGTGACTGTGACATTGACGTAATCCCTCCATTGTAGGTGATAGATTGAGCTATTGGTCCGAACCAGATTTCCTGTTTTCTCTATCCATATCTGTGTTTGGAATCTCATTGATGTCATGGTGGCTATTCACTCGGATAATCCAGAAACTCAAAGAGGTAGAGGAGCGGAACAATTGGGCGCCAACATTTGGTCCAACCGATGAAGAATAGGTACTACTCATTCACTGCCGCTGTCCATCTATCCGATTGAGGGATTCCCACAACCTGAATGATGCAACCTCGAACTCCCTTCTGCAGGTTAACTTCCGCTCTAAGTTTGATTAGGTCATCCAGGCAGGATGGACAATGTGGATGGTCTGGCTTTATCCAGAGCTCCACAATTCCCGAACTATCGATTTCCACTCCCTTCAGAATTGAAGAATCAACGATTGGCTTTCCATGGGGGTCGCTACGCTTTCTTAGAACTCTAGCAACGCTGCGATGAACCCCAGTAACACCATTTGCCATTTTACCACTCCTTTAGATATGGCAACTCTTCACCAGCAGTAAGGCATTTCATCCCCTCAGTGTTTCTTGCCCAAGTATCTTCAACTCCAATCGCTCCATCATCAAAAACCAGCTTTGGCTCTATTGCCATGACTCCACCGAATTCTAGTTGTCTATCGAATCCTTTTGCCACCACTGGGGACTCATCCAACTCCAGTCCAACTGAATGACCTAGGAACTTAGCTTGGTTCGGGGGAACTCCCATTAGATTTACCCCATGTCCCATTTCTTGGGCTGCATCGATAGCAATTTCCCAAGCCTTGGAGCACTCATCTCCTCTTCCTAGGCTATATTTTACCAGTGAACTAATCTCCACCATGTCTTCCAACCTTTGCATCCATTCCTGTGAAAGGGAACCCGCACTGAACATCCTGGTGCAGTCAGAAACGTAACCTCTGTGGACGTGAACAATATCGACAAGAACGGGCTGGCTTTCTTTGACCCTGGAAAATCCTGCACCAAGGGGAGAAATAGGACTCCCGCCAGTTCCACCTAAAGCCGCATCAAAGTAAGATGGTACTCCTCCGGATCTTCCTGCTGCAATAACTACTCTATCGCAGTCCATTGGCCACTTCCTCATCCTAATCCTCCCACCAAAGCCTGATGATCTGCTAAGCTCCTCAGCAGCACCGGCCATCTCTAACTCACTTTTGCCAAGTCCCCCAAAATCGGCTATCAAATCGAACATTTGTCGATTTATCTCGCCACTCTCTCTAATTCTGGAAATCTCCCAATCCGACTTTTTCTCTCTTAATTCATACAAGATTCTAGAGCAGTCCGAACCAATCCCTCCAAGGCCGTTAATCTTCTGATGAATGAAATCTAGCCTACTACCTGGAACCTTTTCTCCTTGCATTGCAGGAACATTTGTACATCCTGCCTTTGCCAACGTTCCCTCTAGTTCAGCCATTCTAGGATGTGTTTCCGTAATGTGGGGAGAATCTCCCCCCCCTCCTTCAAAAATAGCCCTATCCAGAGATCTTCTAACCCAGTGGCGCGTCTCGATTCCAGAACCCTCAGACCCCAGAAGCAATGATGAATTCTGCCTTCCCCCTGTCAACCAATAAATCTCCACTGGATCCTCGATGAAAACCGACTGTGTCCCTTCTTCTGCAAGCTTCCGAGCAAGTCTTTTCTGCCTATCCTCCAACTCGGATACTGGGATTCTCCAATCCTCCCCCTCAGGTCCGGAGAGCAACGAGGAATCCCATGCCATATGTCCACTTGACTCGCCATAACAGAAAGGCATTTTGGATATCTGAATCCATGAATTGAATCCAAAACGGCCAAAACCATCCTCTGCTTGGGAAAAGTGTGGAAGGGGTTCTGACCCTAGACGATGTCGACTTATCCGGGCGAACTGTTCTGTACAGGGTTGACGTAAACTCCCCACTGGAACCTTCCTCAGGAAAGCTGCTTGATGACGGTAGACTGCGTGCGATTGTGCCAACCCTCAGTCGCCTAAAATCATCAAGAGTGATTATCCTTGCCCACCAGTCCAGACCCGGAAAATCTGACTTCACAGACATGTCTCCACACTGCGAAAGACTTTCTGAGATCATGGGAAAATCAATCACACTCATTCCAGACGTTTGTGGCGATGCTGTCTTGGAAGAAATTGGAAAGATTCCGGAGGGGGAGATAATCTTCCTAGATAATGTCAGATCGAATGACGAAGAGTACGGAAAAATATACGATTCCAACAAGCAGACCGAATCTACAGAAATAGTGTCTCGATTATCTGGAGTTTCGGATGTTTATGTCACTGATGCATTCGCTGCAGCACATAGAAGATCACCGACTCTAACTGGATTCACAAACTCAATGCCTTGCATTGCTGGGACACTAATGGAAAGCGAGATCAGCAATCTCAGAATCGCCCTAAATGACCCTCCAAGGCCATATCTTGCAATACTAGGGGGAGCCAAGTGCGATGATTCGGTTAGGGTAGCTCACAACCTTCTTTCCAAGGAAAAAGTCGACTACATTTCATTCGTCGGAGTTACTGGAAATTTGATGCTTTGGATTTCAGGCAAAGACATAGGGGAGAGAAACAAGGACTTCATCAGGAATACACTAGGGGGCCAATTCAATTCTGCCTGGGATGCAGGCAAGGGAATATTCTCAAATCACTCTGAGATGTTGCTTCTGCCAATAGATGTTGCAATCGAGTCGGATGGGGCAAGAGTGCCCTTGTCCATAGAAGACCTGCCCTCGGAGGACCCCATATACGATATAGGGATAGAGACCCTAAGGAAACTCTCTCCAATAGTCAAGGAAGCTGGCTGCATCCTCTGGAACGGACCGGCATCTTACTTCGAACATTCGGAGTTCGCATTTGGTACCATAGAGATCCTAAACATGTGTACTGAGACTGATGCAATGACAATTATCGGGGGCGGCCACACTAGTGCCCTAGTTAACAGCAGAGGGGTTTCGGATAAGGTAACTCATAACAGCACAGGGGGGGGCTCAACTATGTGCTTCCTATCAGGAGAACCAATGCCAGTAATTGCTTCACTGAAGGAATCGTTCAAAAAATTCGGAGAGAGACTGTCTGATCTGGGTCTTAAATCCTGATGGAGCCACTGGGGAGATTCGAACTCCCGGCCTTCTGATTACGAATCAGACGCTCTACCAGGCTAAGCTACAGTGGCAGCATCGCGCCCACCTTTGCTCTTGGCATAAGAGAATCGGTAAAGTAAATGAGAATGATTCCCGAACTCACTGCAGCTTGTCAATATCTGCCAGATGGCCTATTCTTTCTTCTACGTCTGCGATTATTGAATCCAGAGTTTCATGATCCCTGGCCTCAGCCCTCATTACTAGGATAGGCTCAGTGTTGCTGGGTCGGCAGAGATACCAACCTCCATCATATCTAACCCTCACACCATCGACACTGGAGAAATCCTTGTCTGAGAATGCTTCCATTACCGCTTCCATCACTTCCTCTCTTTTCCCAACCAGTGGGACCTTCCCTTCGTCTGTAGAAGGGTACTCTGGCATAAATGAAAATCTTTCAGAGAACACAACTCCACCTTGCTCGGGCGAAACATCCCGGCCAACTATTTCCATCAGTCTGGCAGCATTGTAGATTGCATCGTCAAAGCCATCCCAGTGGTCATTCATGAAGAAATGACCAGACATCTCTCCCGCCATTGGCGAACTAGGATTGTTTCTAAGCTCCATTTTCATGAAAGTATGTCCAGTCCTAACCATCTTCGGAATCCCTCCCGATTGTAGAATAGCCTCCTCCAAAGCCATACTGCATTTCACATCATAGAATATCGTCCTTTCTTCATCAGTTGCGTGTTCATCGACTTTAGCAAGAACATCTTTGACAAAGAGGGCCATTAACCGATCCGGGTGAATGAATCTGCCCTTCTCGTCCACCACACCAAGTCGATCACCATCGCCATCCATCCCAATGCCGAACTCAGCGCCATGCTCGATCACGGCCTTTCCTAGATCTAGCATGTTCTTCTGACGAGTTGGATCTGGTGGATGGTTTGGAAACGAGCTATCCCAGTCACAGAAAATTGGAATCACATCAACACCAAGGCTTTCCAGAGTTCTCAAGGCAAGTGGCCCTGGAACTGCATTTCCACAATCCAGAACCACCCTGATGTCCCTTTCCGGCTTACCAACACTGCCTACCACCGAATCGATATAGGAGTCCTCATAGTCATCCCTGACCTCTAGAGAACCATCTCCAACTCTGAAATCCCCAGACTCGAAAGTTCTCCTAATGTCTTGTAGCTCCTCCCCTCCGAGAGGCCTCTTTCCATGGCAGATCTTGAAACCGTTGTATTCGGGAGGATTATGGCTTGCAGTGATAGCCACTGCAACATCAACGGGAAGGTCTACCGTCGATCTGTATAGTACACCCGTAGTAGAGATTCCCAAATCTAGAACATCCGCTCCAGCTGACATCAAACCACGAACGAACGCCTCGTGATAGGAAGGACTTGAGTCTCTGATGTCCCTGACAACAGAAACACAATCAGCATCTAGATGAGTTGCAATGGCCTTCCCCAGACGATTGGCGAATTCGACGTCCAACTCCTCTCCAACTATCCCTCTAATGTCGTAGGCCTTGAAAACGCTCATGCATATTACTCCTGTAAGCTCACCTAATTATTATCCATAATGAAAATTACTTTACGTAATTTTCTTACGATTTAGATGAGAATATTTCATATAAAAGCCTCTTCCAATTCAGCAGGTAAATCTGTCCTATAATCTCCAGAATTCCTCACAGCTTCACATACTATCTCAACCAATGCTCCAAGAGGAAGTTTTGCTGGAGAATAAGCTGCTCTGGCCGGAGGAATTGTGTCTCCAAGCCATTCTCCATAAATCTCATTAATTTTCGAATAATAGTCAATATCTGCCATCAGTATTGTTACTTTAACCAAATCAGCCTTTGAACTGTTTGAGGCTGCCAACAGGTCATCAATTTTTGTTAGAGTGCCCCTAGTCTGTGACTCGATGTCATCTCCGGAATCCACATCAACTTGCCCCGAAAGCCAGATGTGGTCTCCAGATACAATTCCGGGGCTGTATGGACCGAACTTGATTCCTCCGGTATCAATCTTCAACTTCCTGCTCATGGTGGTCCTAAGGGGTATTGGGTATAGCCTTACTTGCGAAGTTGCTCCACTATCTCCATATGGTCTCCGGCCAGATCCTCTGACCCTAGATCATCAAGACTCAACCACTGAGCATCCGATGCGTCATCCCCAGCATTTGGTATTGCAGCTTCATCAACTTCGACTAGGTAGAATATTGATATCACATGCTTTCTAGGATCACGCCGTGGGTCCCCATTAACTGAAAATAACTCTGGATTTCTACCTTCAAGCCCTGTCTCTTCCAACAGCTCTCGTAATACTGCATCCTCCGGATCCTCCCCGTAGTCAACAAATCCCCCAGGAAATGCCAGCCTGTCTTTCCAGGGGGCAAACTTCCTCCTGATAAGAAGAACCTGAGTACCTTGTTCGCTCTCCCTAAGTGATATGGCATCCACGGCCAGCGATGGATTCCTAAATTCTTCACCCGCCATATCTCCTCCTCCTCATCTGAAATGTCTCTATTGCCTCGTAAAGGTCACCCTTCGAGAATGAAGGCCAGTGGACATCAGTAAAATACAGCTCCGAGTAGGCGATTTGCCATAGGAGAAAGTTCGAAACCCTCTCCTCCCCACTGGTCCTGATTACTAGATCAGGATCTGGAATCTCAGAATCGTAAAGCCTATTGGAGATTTCACTTGTATCAATCTGATCAATTGTCAGGCTTCCAGATGCATGGTCCGAGGCAATTTCCTTCACTGCATCAACAATTTCCTCCCTTCCCCCGTATGCAAGGCAAACTGTGAAGGTGAAGTTTGAGTAGCCATTCGTCCTTTCTTCAGCGAATTTTATTGCCTCCCTGACTCTCTCTGGGAGATTTCCAATCCTTCCTGCTGCCCTAACTCTCACCTCTTCGGAGTGAATCCTCGGATCTTCGGCTATCTCATTCAGTCCGGAAACATATAGGTCGTATAGGGAATCCAACTCGTCAACATCTCTAGTTGAAATGTTTTCAGTGGAGAGTGCATAGACAGTAAGATAAGGAATACCCAGATCCATAATCCAGTCCATAACCTCCTTCAATTTCTCCTTCCCATACTTGTGACCAATCTCCGTCCCAGCGCTAATGTTCCATGCAAATCTACGATTTCCGTCCATGATTATGGAGATGTGTTTTGGCAGTTCCCCAGAAATTACCCTATCCCTCCTTCTATTGGCCCTGACCCTATCTAATCTAGAAACAAAGCTCCATGCTAACCAGGAGTCGGAAATCTTCCTAGCAGGCCAGGAGAAAATTCTGAATCGAAGAAGCCACTTTGCCAAACCGTCGATTCGACGACCAATGCCCCCCCTGCGCCTTGCCATTAGATGCGCCGAGGCATCTAACCGTTAATACAACTGACTAGGAATGCGCTATTCAAAAATGATGTCAGCAGAGTCACCCACCCTGTCTAGAAGTCCCCTTTCTGGATTGACGACAATAACCTCTCCAGCATGGTCCCAGACGGGAATATCGTGCCTGCTATTTCCAGCATATGAGAAGCCACCCTCTCCGAACCTTGAAACTAGTGCCTCTGCCTTCTTTTCCCCTCTGAGGTTAAACGACCTATCAGATGCGATTACGTCTGAGAATATCCCTACCTGCCCAGCTACCTGTTCAGCAATCAGTCTATCAGAAGCCGTAGCTAGAACAATCAACCTCCCCTTTGCATGTTCTCCAGTCAACCAGTCAAGAAACTCAACATGATAACTTAGGCTAGCAGGGTCGAATACCAGTCTATTGGCAAGCTCTCTTTTCCATTCTGCCCTTCTGCCGGAAAACTCCAACATCAGCATCCTAGGTAGCATCCAAGGACGTCTAAGCATCAAGCTTCGAAAGCTAACCCAACTCATGTCCGTGAGAATTAGGGTCCCATCCATGTCCACTGCCAATGGCAGCCCCTGCTCGGCCTGACTCACGACCCGCGCTCGGGCAGCTTCGATTCAAGTCTTTGCAGACCGATTCAATGAAGCCATACACCCTTTCCTAGTAACCGAGGGAAAATGGCAGAGTGGAAGAGGAACTGGAGGCCGGCAGCAATGACGCCTCTGGAAAGCGACAATTCAGCACCTAAAGGATTCGAGAAATTCACATTCGCCGGTATCGGGATGAAATGCAGTATAATTGAACCAAAGTCATTGAGTAAGACTTCTGATTGGGCAAGCATCGTTTCAGAATTGGAACAATGGGGGGAAGTCCCAGATACGTCATCTCTGCAGTCAATTTCAATTTCCGAGGATGAGAGCGGGCCAATCGCCATACTTCATGCTGGAAGTGAATGGTTTGCTGAATTCCTCCCTTGGGGATCTGATGGGATGCTACGAAGAAGGTCTGAATCCGCCTCAGAAATATGTGACGCGCCATGTGGCGGGTATTCTTGGGAGGGAATCGACATCATGGTCATTAGGAAGAACCCACCTATGGGTATTGACTCCGATGAAAATCTTAGAGAAGCACTGCAAGCTGGAGAAGTTGGAGTAGCAAGGGAAATTCTCGGAGCATGCGGAAAATCACTAGGCCTCTACCACCAACATGTTAATTCTGAGAGAGTCACTCCCGCAGACCCAATTAGATGGAATCAGAGGCTTGCCGGAATCGAGGAGTCTCTCAGGGCCCACTCAATGTGGAGGGCCCCACACTCTAGAGATGCAGAATGCATGCTTGGACTGGGTAGCGTGAGATTCCAGGACTTCAAAGAGGGGAAAATAAGGATCGGCAGGCCAAGGCTCAGCGATGCCCTCTTCCCCCCAAAGTGCGAATTCCCTGCAATCAGGGATTTAGCCTCATTGGTACATGACCTTTCTAGGATCCATCACAACACCGCTTGCAATCTAGACATTGTTGACCTCAGATCAGCTCTGATAGGTGGTTGGAGAGAATCAGCTCCTAGTAATTGGTCGTCAGACAGTGTGTTTTACACCCATAGGGGGGGTTTGGCGATTTGGGAGTATGAGCAGTGCCTATTGGATGTGGTAGAGGCGGTTTCGAACCAATCCGGAGCCCCTCAGCCATCTACTAACCTGATTAGTTATGTCCGTCCATTTCAGAAGAGGATGTTCAACAACAGAACAATCGCAGCCCTCTCAGTGTTGTTGGCTTTCCTCGGGGCATCATCATTGGCAAACACATTCCCATTCTCCGGAGAGGAGCTGCCCATTCCACTAGCATGCTTTCTTTCAAGTGCTGCTCTGATGAGGTATTACAGGAGATTGGCACCCCCTCCTGAGATGCCTTTCTCTAGGTTCTTCTGACTTTCCCATCTTCGAAGATATAGTACAAAGGTACTCCAGTGGGGATCTCCAGAGAGACAATATCCTCCGGGCTAATTTTCTCAATGTGCATAACAATGGAACGGAGAGAGTTGCCATGTGCAGAAACTAGAACGTTCAGACCATCCTCTAAGTTTGGTATTATCTCTTCTTCGAAGTATGGTATTGTCCTATCCGCAGTCATCTTCAGGCTCTCTCCTCCGGGTGGAGCAATGTCGTAAGACCTCCTCCAGGTTCGAACCTGCTCTTGACCGTGCTTCTCGGCAGTCTCTGCTTTGTTTAGTCCTTGTAGGGAGCCATAGTTCCTCTCGTTCAATCTCCAGTCATACCTTCTTTCAGCTTCACTTGATGATTCGTTGTGCTCAAGTATTATGTCGGCTGTCATCTGAGCCCTAACCAAATCACTCGTATGAACTATGTCAATTCTAATTCCGCTTAGCTCAATACCAGCATCCTTTGCTTCCATTATTCCTTTCTCCGACAGTTCCACGTCAGTCCAACCTGTGAACCGATTTGTAGCATTCCAAACCGACTGTCCATGACGGATTAGGATTAGTTCGGCCATGCCCGGTCACCTATAGTTGGCGCCTTCTTCGTGGCTCGTGGAAACTGAGGCCGCACTCTAATCCGACAGACCTCCCCATGAGAAGGATGTCCTCCCTGAACTCCCTGTGGGTCTTCCCACTGGACTCGCAGTAGAAGTTGCAAGAAACTGTAACCTTTGGGGGTTGACTAGCAGTTATCTTCACCCAAGAGTCCTCTGCTTTGGTAGCCCTAGAGTCCTTGAGAACCTCTTCACATAGGCTATCGCAGAACTTCTTGAGCGCAGACTGGTCACTTTCCTCCTCAAACTCGAATATTGGTCTTATTCTCCTAAATCTCCTCATTGTGAAATTCTCCACTGGCGAGTTGGTGATGTTCGAATTAGGCATAGTGATTATCGTGTCATTTCCAGATCTGATAACTGTGGTCCTAAGTCCTATGCTTATGACCTCTCCCTCAACTCCATCGACAATTATCCAGTCTCCCACATTGAAGGGCTGATCAACAATTATTGAAATGGCCCCGAACACATTTGCAACTGAGTCTCTTGCTGCCAGTGCAAGTGCAAGACCTGTAATGCCAAGCCCAGCAATCATACCATTCAGATTCAATCCAATTAGACCCGCAATCACGAAAACCCCGATTACCACCACTGCCATCCTTCCTATGGCCTCGGCAACGCTAGCGAGTGACTTCCTCGCCGCAACATCGTCCCCCTCGACTACGATGAAGGCATCGAGGTAGTCGACTAGCCTATAGGCTGCAATCAACATCAGAATTACGAAACCCGCACGACAGATTTCAGCAACGTTCTCCATCCACCCTACTCTCCAAACGACCTCTCCAGGGGAAGCCTCTACATTTGCCAGCAACCAGTCAAGTGACTGCCACATTACAAGTAGCCCTACCATCCATCCCAGCGATTTTGGAGCGAACAGGGTCTTCCCATCTATCCTCTCAGTCTTGGAGAAAAGATCCATAATTCTTGGGAAAAGGACCTTCCTAGACACTAGGCCCAATCCAACACTAATTACTACTAGTAGAATTACTAGGAAGAATCCCCCGGACGAGAACCCGTAGGCAAAGTCCTCCCCCGAAACTTTTCCACCTATCCCAAAACTATCAGCCATGTGCTTCCGACAAAGACCTACTCAAAAAATGAACCCGGTCCTACGGACCGTAACCCGTGCGTTTCAATACCTACAGTCGTCCCGGCGATTCGTAGCATGTCAGGAATAGAGACCATCGAGATTCGACCAAGATCCCATTCCAGTCCAAAGGCAACTATAGTCGCTATCATCCTCCCCTTCCTTCTTTCGATGATCTCTCCAGTAGCTCTGGCACCTATTGCCTCGGGCCAAGAATCCCCGCCTGAAGCATCCCCTAACGATATCTGGTCCGAGGACTATGTCAACCAGTTCTTCCCATGGGGGGGAGACGAAAAGGCCCAGTTCAGGGAGTACCACGACTATTTCACGTTGAAGAGCAGGATGCAGTACCTTGCAGATAGGAACCCAGAGATAATGACATTCCACGAGGGACTGATGGGCGGTGTGAATGCTCGTGGAGACGAGATGGTAGCAACAGACTATGAGGGATGGTTCTACAATCATAGAAGCCCATGGATGAAGATCACCCGAGACGCAACTGGTGGGGACTGCAATATTTTCGTGGGCGATTGCGGAAACTATGAGGAAAGGCCCGATGTAATGCTAGTTGGTAACCATCATGCTAGGGAGTGGATGTCTTTCGAGGTTCCCATGCTATTCCTTGAGACAGTAGCCCACTACTATGGTAAGGCAGGAATAGACAACGACGGCGACGGTCTGATTGACGAGGATCCCTGGAACGGGATAGACGACGATGGCGACTGCAGCCTACTCAATGCTTCCAACCAGGATAGCAATGGAGATGGGAAACCATGTGGCCCGGGAGATCTGGGGGTCGACGAGGACTTCTCTGAGCAGTTCATCACCGATCTTGTTGATTCCAGGGAGATTTACTTGATTCCAATGCTAAATGTGGATGGAGTTAGGTACGACATGGAGGTTTTCTGTGGCCCCACGGCTTGGGAAAACTGCTATCAGAGCGGCTGGAGGAAGAACCTCAGAGATAACACCGTCACGGGGATCACTCCCCTCCCAGATATCGACGAAGAGGTCGACGAAGGATGCGACGGAGTTGACCTGAACAGGAACTACCAGTATGAGTGGGGGGCCCCATTGGGGGCTACAGGCCCGCTTTTCCCTGGAATGTGTTACGTTGATGGGGCTAACAATGACGTCTACAATGGGCCAGTGAATTTCGAGGACAATGATGGGGACGGGGCAATCAACGAGGATCACGTAGATGGGCATGACGACGACGCCGACGGGCAGATTGACGAGGACTGGATGGGTGGCAATACCGAACCCGAGACGAAGTTCATCCAAGACATGACCGAGATGAATGACGATGACGGGGATGGCGCTTCCGAGTTCAAGACCACACTGACTTGGCACTCCTTCTCAGAGCTAGTCCTATGGCCATGGGGACACTGCACTGGATGCTACGCTCCAGATGATGAGTACCTAGTTTTCCATGGTGAGGTCATGGGGCAGATGACCGATTACGAGCCAATGCAATCCTCAGGACTATATCCCACAACGGGTGACTTCTGCGATTGGCACTACGGTGTCCACAACTCCTACTGCTACACGATTGAAATCGGGACTGCATTCCACCAGTATCCCGAGGACATTGCACACATTGCTGTTAGGAACATAGGGATTGCATTCTACATGGCCGAGATCGCCGATGACCCAAGATACAGGGCTATTGTCGGGATAGAAAATACCACTGCGAGGCAGTGGCTTTCCGGACCCGACAATGTTTCCGTACCCTCCAAAGGTGACATTCCGATAGGATTCTGCCTCGACGAGACATTCCCATACTCAACAGACATCAACATGACTCACCTGATGTGGAGATTCGTAGAGCCGACTAGACAGCAGGACGACTTCGGCCCCACAGAGTGGTCAGATGTCTCCTGGGACATGGCCGCCTTTGGGGAGACTGGCATGGCTTGCTCTCTAAGGGACGGATCAAACGGTACTATGCTGGAGGCAAATATTCCATTGCCGGATACTTCTGTCGGCAAGATACAGTATAAGGCCATGCTTGGCACCACAAATGGTGCATTCCCATTCATCTACCCTACAGTAGACGAGGGAGGGAACTACTACGAGCTCTCAATCCCATACAGGGCGAGCTTCGGAGACGCCGTTTTCAGTATCCTAATGTTCCTCGTCATTGCCACATTCGTTTGGGGAGGATTAGGTTTCTCGCTCAATGAGATGTTCTCTGAAAACGGCTATCTGGCAAGGTCCGAAGAGGGCCAAGATGGCTGAACCCGAGGCGAAAAGGATGGATGGCGACTCTTCTAGCAATAGCGACCAGTTCAGCGGAAGGCTAGGACTGATTTTCGCCACTATAGGGGCCGCGATCGGAACGGGAAACATCTGGAGATTCCCCAGAATGGTAGGGGCGAACGGAGGTGGCTCCTTCCTAATCCCATGGTTGATTTTCCTCTTTCTATGGTCAGTACCTCTAATAATCGCAGAGTTTGCTCTCGGAAAGAGAAGCAGAGTCGGAACTGTGGGGACATTCAGGATTTTCGCAGGAAGGAGATTTGCGTGGATGGGCCTGTGGACGGCTTGGATCAACGTAGCAATCGGATTCTACTACGCCGTGGTCACAGGATGGTGTCTGAACTACTTCCAAATTGCCATCAGGGGAGGCCTCTCCGAAGGAGTAGACACAATCGAGGTGTGGAACTCGTTCCTGGAATCTCCAATGCAGGTAATTTTCTTCCAGTGGATAACTGTCCTGATCACTCTAGCAGCAATTTGGGGAGGGGCGAAAGCGATCGAGAAGGCAAACGTAACCCTGATGACCTCTCTGTTCGTCCTACTATTTACTGCACTCTTCCTCTCTTTCGTTATGGACGTCAAAGACGGGTCCCTAGACGGATTCATCTACATGTTCAGCATTCAGCCAGAGTATCTGGTCCAACCAGAGACTTGGATAAATGGCCTTTCCCAGTCTGCTTGGTCCTGCTCTGCGGGAATGGGCATGGCGATAACGTATTCCGTATACATGAGGAAGGACGAGGACACCACCCTAAACGCAGCCACAATGTGCCTGGCAAACAACAGCATCAGCATCATTGCCGGTCTCACGGTAATGATGGCAGTATTCTCGGTTTCAGCTGATCCCCTAGGTGCAGTTAGCGGAGGAAGCTCAGCGATCACTTTCCTGGTCCTCCCAGAGGTATTCGCACAGGCACCGGGAGGCCCGGTAGTGCAGCTTATCATGGTCGCTGTGTTCTTCCTAGCCCTATCCTTCGCTGCACTGACTTCGATGATCTCGACAGTCGAGCTATGCGTTAGGAATTTCGTTGACCATGGCTTCGACAGATCGAAGTCAGTCGCCCTAACTGGTCTGGCAATCTTCCTCTTTGGCCTTCCCAGCGCAGCCCTGTGGATCAAGATGGACCCCACTACTGGGGTTCTCTTCCCGCAGTTCCTAGAGGTCCAGGATCACATCTGGGGTTACGGCCTAATGTTCAGCGGACTGTTCATGGCATACACTATCTGGAACTACGGGTGGTCTAGGTACAGGGCATGGCAGGACGAAAACGGAATTGAGGGATTCGATTTCATGGATTACATCGACCATGGGGTTTCTTCGTTCCGTGATGACTTCATCAATACGGGCGACAACGACTGGTGGATCGGTAGGTGGTGGGACATTGTGATGTACCTCGGCTTCCCGATCATGTTCACAGTACTCATGCTTTCGTACTTCACCGATCTGCTTGCAAACGTAGATGACCCCTGGAATCCAGCCAACCCCCATGGAATATCCATAATCCTACTATTCTGGGGTGTCACTGCCTCTTTGTTCATCGGTTTCAACAAGCTACTGATATCCCGTCCAGTTTTCAGGAACGTCCCCGAGGGGGCCGATGTCCCCATCGACATGCTTCCTGGGGGAGAAGACCCGTACGTGTTGATCGCTGGAGAGGACCCACCAGAGACTCCCCGAGAAAAAGGACAATCCAGGGGTGGAAAAAAGGCCATAGATGCTGAGATCGCGTAGGTCGTTGGTGTCCATGAATGCCCAGTCACTTTGGCCGATGCACCGGGAAGAAGTAGCCGTCTTCGACCGCAACGCGATCTCCCTTGGAATCGATGAGTTCGACCTGATGTCTTCTGCTGCCGAGGCCTTGGCCGAGGAGGCAAAACGAATGTGCGGCGAGGGCAGAGTCCTGTTCCTATGCGGTCCAGGCAACAACGGTGGGGACGGATTCTTGGCTTCCATCTCCGAGCACCTGTCCGGAAGGGCGGATGTGATCGCAAGCCATGCCGATTCGAAGACTGAGGTATCATCCAGAGCCAGGGTTACTGCGGGGAGCTTGATTGAAATCGACGTCTGGCCTTCTGTGCCACATGGCGATTGGTCACTGGTGGTGGACTGCCTCCTTGGGGCGGGAGGAACAGGACCCGAGTCACCTCTGAGATCGCCGATAAGAGATATTGTATATTGGGCAAGGTCCATCGATCTCCCCGTTCTTTCATGCGACATCCCAACAGGCTTGGGCAGAGAGGAGTGCCTAGTAGCCGACAGAACGATCACGTTCCACTCGAAGAAGATGGGAATGGACCCCACCGATTGCGGGGAGATCGTTGTTTGCCCGCTTCCTTGGCCAGAGGAGGTACAGGACTGTGGAATAGGAGACTCAGAGAGGTACCCCCCAATCAGAGTTGACGCCAAGAAGGGGGACCGAGGCAGACTACTGGTAATCGGGGGCGGCCCATACCACGGCGCACCCATCCTCTCCGGCCTGGCTGCGGCTAGAAGCGGGTGCGACCTCGTCCACGTGGCAATGCCCTCGGACGCCTCAAAGAGGGTCGATTGGCCTGCAAGTCTGATACCCCACAATCTCCCAGACGAGCAGTCGCTTTCATTGGAGTCTCTTAGCTCAGTGGCTTCTTTACTTGACTCAAACAGGTCTCCAAACGCCCTCGTAATCGGTCCCGGACTAGGCAGGGAAGAAATCACCATAGAAGCCTCTACTAGGGTCATCTCTATGGCAAAGGAAAGGCGCATCCCGGTGGTAGTGGACGCCGACGCAATCTCTTCGCTTCCACAGGGACTCTGGCCAGAAGGGGTGACGGGGGTTGCAACCCCACACCCCATAGAGGCTGAGAGGTGGCTTTCTGAAGCGACTCCAGAAGAAGCCCTCTCGGGAGTCAAGGGAGAGGACTCCTGCATCGTGATTACTGGGCCTGTGGATTTGATCATTGGAGCGGAAGGAAGGTCCACTCGGGCTTCTGGTGGCCATCCCAGGATGGCTGTGGGTGGGACTGGGGACCTATTGGCCGGAAGCATCGGGGGACTCATTGCCCAGGGGATGCCTCCTTGGCCAGCAGCTAGGCTAGGGTGCGCACTACTAAGGGAGGCCGGAAACAGGGCTGCAAGTGAAAAGGGCCCAGGACTACTGGCGGAAGACGTGCCGATTCATATTGCACACACTCTCTCAGACTGGACGGGGGTAAATGATGCTGGTAAGTGAGGACTATCCGTGGCAGAAGCTATTCAGAGAGTACGCGATGTATTGCACAGTGGGGTGCCTAAACGTAACCATCTTCGCAGCCCTCTACATCCTATTCAAGAACTACAATTCATGGACCAGCTACGTAGAAACGGTGGCCTGGGCGACCTCTTTCTTGATCAGCTCAGCTCAGGCATACGCTCTGCACAGGTGGATCACCTTCGAGTCAGACTCGGTCGTTATTACCAGCTTCTCCAAGCTCATGACGGTTTACGGAATTCTATGGGCGGTTTCTACCATCACTTTCCACGTAATGTTGGAGATAATCGGCATCAGCCAGTTGGTGTCCTGGGTAATCAACACAACAGCGTTCGGATTCCTGACTTTCCTGGCCCTCAGGTTCTACGCCTTCCCGCTCTCGGACGGTAGGGTAACACGCAGAGAAAGGCTGGATGCCTTCCTCGAGAGACGTAGGGCTTGAAGTCACCCCGTTCTTGGCATGGCCATGACGCAGGGGGTTCGTGGCACCCGAGACTTCTACCCGGAGGACATGAGGCTGCGAAACTGGCTGTTCCAGAAGTTCCACCACTCTGCCCTGTCTCACGGCTTCGAGGAGTACGACGCACCAATGCTGGAGATGGAGGAGCTATACACTAGGAAGTCCGGGGAGGAAATCACCCAGCAGCTCTACAACTTCGAGGACAAGGGGGGTCGCAGAATCTCCCTCAGGCCGGAGATGACCCCATCGCTTGCAAGGATGGTCATGGCTCGTTCAGGGGCACTCCCTCTGCCGCTGAAGTGGTACTCGATTCCCCAGTGCTGGAGGTACGAGAGGACGCAGAGGGGCAGAGGAAGGGAGCACTACCAGTGGAACGTTGACATCTGGGGCGCAGCAGGCGTCGAGGCCGACGCAGAGCTGATTTCTGTCTTGGTCCACTTCTTCCGGAGCGTCGGGCTCACCTCGGAAGACTTGGTCATCAGGGTCAGCAGCAGGAAGGTACTGGAGGAGGTCCTTGGGTCCCTGGGAATCACTGGTGAGGACTTCTCGAAGACTTGCGTGGTCGTCGACAAGATGGACAAGCTCCCTGCAGAGGCGATAGAGGGGCAGTTATCCGAGCTAGGGCTGGATAATGAGGCAGTATCAACTATCCAGTCAGTACTAGGAATACGCGACATGGGATCTCTACAGGACTCCCTTGGAGGCGATAGCGAGGCCGTCTTGGAGCTAGACTCCCTATTCGGGCTAATCGAGGCCTACGGAGCGAGCGACTGGGTGGCGTTAGACGCATCCGTCGTCAGGGGTCTGGCTTACTACACAGGCCCGGTCTTCGAGGCAAGCGATCGCTCTGGTGAGCTTAGGGCCATTTGCGGGGGAGGACGCTATGACCGATTGATCGGTACCCTCGGGGGGAAGGACCTCCCAGCCACCGGATTCGGGTTCGGTGACATGGTCGTAATCGAGCTACTTCAGACGAAGGGACTGATTCCCGAACTCTCGCATGGAGTCTCAGACGTAGTCTTCGGCATGGGGCCAGGCCTCCGTGAAGCAGCGATGAGGGTCGCAGCATCAATTCGCTCCAGGGGAAGGGACGTTGACCTGGTGCTTGAGGACAAGAGGATGAAATGGGTGTTCAAGCATGCAGAGAGGATTGGGGCAGAGAGATTGGTAATGGTAATGCCAGATGAGTGGGCAGACGGGAAGGTCAAGGTCAAGGTGTTGGAATCGGGAGAAGAGTCCGAAGTTGAATTCGACTCACTCTAGGACTTTGGAATCGGGTAAAAGCCCCTACAAGACTACTATTCCGTGGCTTCCTTCCTGGCTGCAACTGCTGCGAAGGCCAGAGATCCTAGCCCAGCAAGTAGTCCGAACCCTGGCAGGGCACCAGCTACTCCATCATCTTCCTCTTCTCCCACATCTCCATTGTCCGGATCTATTGCCTCGCTCTGGTTTACGACGGGGAAGCTCACTTCTGCAGTCATCCCTTCCTCGTTGTTCGAGTAGTAGAACCAGAACTCTCCAGCGCAATCAAGAACTATGCATTCGAATGAATTAATTCCAGGCTTAGAATACTCAACTTGTAAGGCTGGCTCTTGTTGGCTTTTGTTCCAAGTGGTCATATTGCCGTCTACGGGAATTTCCCATCTAATTTGCTCGTCATTGTAACTGTTGTCAACTGCAGGGAACTCTTGCTTCGCTACTTCCAAGTTGCCTTTGTATAGGGTCAAAGTGAGATTGGTGCACTGGCTCTGGTCGTTGCAGTCGTCAGAGTAAATCCTCACGCCGATTTCAATCAATATTGTCCCATTCGGGCTAAGCCACATGTCCTGCTTGAAGTTCTCCTGCATTCTGCATGTGAACGAGATGTCGACCTGCTGACCTTCGGAGAAAGTCCGGGATCCATAGCCATCCTCAGCCGATCCAGCAGAGTCGTTGTTGTCGAAGTGAGTCCAGCAGGAGGATAGGTCATCCGTCCCCCAGAAGTGCATGTGGGGGTTTTCCACAGAGGGTTGCTTGGGGTCCGCTACTGCCTGTGCAGAAGCTGGAGCAAACGTCACAGATGACAGCACGAAAAGAGACAGACAGAAGGCAAACACTCTCCTCTTCATCATCACGCACGTCCCATGGGTCATGTTTGAGGCTTGTCCACTCCTGTTTGCCTAGTCGAACCTCTGGAATCCACTGTCTTGGCGTTGCTTCCCTCTCCTTGCAATGTTCAGCGCGTCTCCCAGCATGTCCGCACTCATCATCTCCCTGTCCAAGCGTTCGTGAGCAACCCCTGTGATGATCGACATCACTTTGATGGTGTCCCCGAAAGCAGGGTCCTGCCTCGCCCCGAAGATCACGTTCGCATTAGGGGAGAGCCTAGCAGTCATTAGGTCGCATACCTGGTTGGCCTGCTCCAGAGTCATGTAGGGCCCACCAGTAACGTGGATTAGGGCACCCGTAGCCCCGTCGATTTCTATGTCCAAGAGGGGATGGTTCAAGGACTCGTGAACGACCTCCTCGGGCCCCTGGTCGCTCTCTCCATAGAGCATCATTGTGACCCCTCCCCCCTTCATTATCGAGCGCACATCGGCGAAGTCCAGGTTTATCAGGCTGGGAAGCGTGATTGTTTCCACTACTCCCTTGACGATCTCAGCTATCAGCTGGTCCATTATGCTGAATGCCTCATCCAGAGGTAGATTGGGTACGAAGTGGAGGAGGCGGTTGTTGTCCAGAACAAGGACAGCGTCAGCGGCCTTCCTCACCTGATCAAGTCCCTCCAGCGCCCTCTCCATCCTCTGCCTCCTCTCGACCGTGAAGGGAGTGGTTACTACTGCTACAACTAGAGCCCCGGACCTCTTAGCCTCCTCGGCCACGATTGGGGCGATCCCAGTCCCAGTCCCTCCGCCAAGTCCTGCAGTTACGAAAACCAAGTCCGCCCCATCGACAATCTTGGTAATCACGTCGCGACCCGCCTCTGCGCATCTTCTGCCCATTACCGGGTCCCCCCCTGCTCCGAGACCTCTAGTGATGTGGCGACCAACCAGCAGCTTCTGCATCGCTCTTGTGTTGTCTAGGTGCTGCTTGTCGGTGTTAATCGCAACTGTGATAGCTCCTTCCACTCCAATGTGGGTAATTCTGTTCATTGTGTTGTTTCCTGAGCCCCCGCATCCGCAGACTAGGATTCTGGGATCGGGGGGGCCGAAGCTCTCCAGCTCCCCATCTGTTAGGGCCGTGGGGATTCTCCTAGGGGCCGTCGAAACGCCGTCCGAAGACACTGAATTACTGTTACCCTCTACCATTAGTCCGCCTCGTGCATCCCAGGCATCTCTGCCTATTACGCCCCCCAGTGTTTTCTCTGCCTTCTTAACCTTTGATGGAGTAACTCGACCGTCGGAGCGGATTATCATACCCATTCGTAATCGCGAGAGCCAACATCCCAACTATCTCAGTAAATTCCATCCCTCCACCGGAAAGCGAGATAAAGCCAGAGTCCCCCCGAAAAGCAACCGCGCTTAGCTCAGCTGGCTAGAGCACCTGACTGTAGACTGGAAACACTTGGTTGTAGGCAGCCATCAGGGGGTCCCCGGTTCAAGTCCGGGAGCGCGGACCAAACACATTTCAGATAACCCCCATGAACGCGCAAATTCTCCAATTATCTATTGGAACGGAGCGAAGCACTAGTTTGATTCAAAACGGAAGAATGTTTGCCTAAGGGTGTGCTAAAAGGTGAGAAAATCAAGCCCGCCGAGGTGGTGAGAAACAGACCGCTCACGTTTCTAGCCGCAGTTCTGATCCTTCCTATGGTGATCACAGCCCCTCACGTCTTGCTAGACTCAGAAAACCCAACAGGGAGTCTTGTGCAACCGCCAGAGCCCCATGAACCTCTCAGTGAGGGCTTCCTCCTGATAATTCTGGACGGTGTTGGTGAGGATTGGATGCTAGACGACAATCGCATGCCATTGCTGAACTCCAGAAGGGATAGGGGAGCCACTCTACATCTCAAGTCTGGACCTCTGACTCTGTCAGCGACATGCATCTCAGAAATCATGAATGGAGTCCCTAATTCCCCAAGTGACGGATTGAGGAACTTCAATTTCAAACATCCTGGAGGAGATGACCCTTGGACACTAGCATCGGGAATAGGCGAATGGAACTCACAATCCAGATACAGAGTGGGAATGATCGGGAGCTACGTGTTTGGGAACATGTACGGGGACATGGAAGAACTGGAATTTGTTGACACCTTCAAGGGGCACTCGGACTTCTACGAAGGGGACATAGCAACTTCCGAGCTACTGAGCGATTGGTTGGAGAATGGGACATACAACGTGATAGGTGCGCACTTCTCAGGACCCGACAAGGTCGGGCATCGATGGGGAACCATCGGCGAGAAGTACTCTGAGAAGATTAGCGACATCGACAGGGTTGTAGACGACGTCCTAGATCTAGTTCCAGAAAACTGGACAATTGTGGTTACCGCCGACCACGGCATGACAAAACTTGGAACACATGGATCCTCGCAGGAGGTCACGAGGGAGGTGGCAGCACTCGTCTGGGGCCCGGGCATCAAATCAGGAACCCACACATCGGGCCACCAGAGGGATATTCCAGCGCTGACCGTAGCTGTTCTGGATCTTCCGTTCCCAGTTCAACTCCATGGAAGAATACCTCTGGATATCTTGGACTTATCAGCGTCTGAGAAGCGAGAACTCGAACAATGGAACTGGGAGGCCGCATACGAAAGACAGATTTTCCTCCAGAGCTCAGGCAGACCGGCTACCTCGAGCATTTCACCTGAAATCATCGAGTGGGAGAAAATACCTATTGACGCAGAGTTCACCAGGCTGGTAGACCTCTTGATTTCCGTTAGTGTTTGGATGGTTCTGGCATCGACTGCGATACTACTTGTGGGCGGAACAAGACTGAGCAGCATAGAGGAAAGAAGAGTCGTCGCATTATTCATTTCCGCACTCGTGGTGATGATACTCAGCCAAGTCATGATTGGCTATGTCACAGTAATCCCTAGGATAATTGGAGCTTTGTCGTGTATCTGGGTTGTCTGGTGGTCCCTTGGCAGGACGGAGGCTCAAAAACGGCAAGCCAGCAACTCAGCAAATACGCCTGATTGGTGGCCTTGGTTGGCATCCTCACTGGCCCTGAGCTTCAGCGGCCTGAGATTCTGGTTCTCGCTTGCACCGCTAGCAATTATTTTGCTTCGGGAAAATCTACACTCCGGTGGCAACAGGGCGAGTAGGTTGGAGAAGATATCTTCAGGGACCCTTGGCATTCTAGCGGTCTTCGGATTGATAGGAGTCCATGAGCGACTGGTGGGGTCCCATTGGGTCCTCAGTTTCGTCCAGTACGGCTGGCCAGATACGCCCTCCAAGTTGCTATTCAGCGTGCTAGTACTTCCCTTATCGGGAATGCTGTATTGCTACCTCAGCCGATCCCGCGACTTCCTCCTGAGTGGGGTGCTTTCCTCGCTATGGCTCATATCCATGCTAGTGGTGAGCTGGGTAGGGAACAATCTCCTCGATATTGCCGCGCTCTTGGCAATTTCAGCTCTAGGGATCCTTGGACTCACAGTGAGGGCGGGAAGGGCAGATGCTATATCGCGGCTCAACTCTCTTCCCAAGGAGCTCGATACGATTGCTCTCGGCGGGCTATTGGTGCTTACTTGGGGGGCATGGTCCGCAGCCGTGACACTACTCGTCATTTCCTCCGTCGATGGACTATTGAGGACCAAGCTGGAATGGGTCACAAAGGGTGAGCACTCACTCGGAAATGCGAGACCCTTCATAGCGGCCGCAGTCCTCCCGATAGCGATCTGGACACTGTGGTGGACGATGCTAGGACAGGTCAACGGTCTGGAAGCTTGGGGCCTCCCACATCCCAGAGAGCTCGACCCGGGAAGGATAATCGTCAGAGGGGGCTACATGGGATTCAGGGAGGACCCACCGACGCTGTGGATGGCCGCGCTGATCTTCATCCCTCTCCTCCTCTCCTCTACCCTGACTTCGATGAAGATGCTTGAGAGGGGGTTGTCTCTCCACCCGTACTCCATCGCTCTCTCTCTACAGCTCGTGGGGTGCTTCGCTACGCTGGCCTACGCACCTCCCTACCCAAGGCTGGTCTTCAGCTTGACATGGAATATCGTCTTCTGCATTTTCCAACTCTGTGCCTTGGTTCTTGCATTCGAGACGAGTTCTGCTCTCAGGAGGCTAAGGCCAGGGCGGCAGAGGCAGCACACCTTAGAAGCCTGATCAGGTCATCCGATATCGGACTCCGGTTCAAGTCCGGGAGCGCGGACCAAAACGACTCCTTCCTCCAAGACAAAATTGGGGCTGCGCGATTTTATAACCATACCAATTTCCGTTGGAACTATGTCACTTGCACCAACGGAATATGATTATGGAAATGAGAGCAACTACGAGTTCGCCGCCTCGGTAACTTGCTCTAACGAAGAGACGAGGAAGACCTTCGTCGAGGGCTACGGCCACATGCTGAACTACAACCACGAACAGGCGATTGCCTGCTTCACGAAGTGCACTGAACTGGATCCAGATTGCGCCATGGCCTGGTGGGGCATCGCATACTGCGTGTCGTCCAACTACAACTGGGAGCCAGGACTAGGATCGGGCCATGACGCCATCCAGCAGGGCCTGTCTGTGATGGGTCACTGCAGCCAGCTGGAGCAGGATCTCATCACGGCCCTCTCGACCCGTCACTCGGCCGAGGCCAGGGACGCAGCCGATCCAGCAGCCCTGAACATGGGCAATAGCCCCGAACTGAACATCGCATTCGCTGAAGCCATGGCACCGCTCTACGAAAAGTACGCAGGAAACCTAGACGTCACCGCGATATACGTCGAGTCCCTGATGAACCTGAAGGCATGGCAACTCTGGGACAAGAACCCGTCAACTGGGGAGATTACCCCTGCTGACGACAACACGTTGCTTCTCGTCGATATCCTGGAGGACGCATTCCAGTCCAGTGACGAGGCTAAGGTCCATCCAGCACTCTGCCACCTTTACTGCCACGCACTAGAGCTATCGCCGTTCCCTGAGAAGGCACTTCCTGCCGCCGACGTATTGCGAACGCGGATGCCGGGACTGGGCCATCTCGTCCACATGCCCTCGCACATCGATGCATGGGTGGGCCAGTGGAAGGAGGCCATTGACTGCAACATAGCTGCAGTGGAAGCCGATGATCGATACGTCGAAATCACAGGAAACGAATCGCAGTTCTACAAGTTCTACCGAATGCACAACCATCACTTCGTTGTCTGGTGTGCAATGTTCGATGGCCAGTACGAAACCGCTCTCAAGTACGCCCGGAAGGCAGTTGAGACCCTTCCTGCCGGGGATGAGAACGGAGGCGCCCAGTTCATGCTGGCTGGGATTATCCCCATGGGCGCGATATTCCTGGAATCCTACGTGACCATGCCCTGGCATGTCATGATCAGGTTCGGCAAGTGGGACGAGATACTGGCAGAGGAG